>OZ246420.1:0-1107293 GCA_965231145.1 uncultured Candidatus Peribacteria bacterium | reverse complement strand
ATGAATAACAAGTCAGTCCGTATGCACTAAAATCGGCTAGACCTTTTTGGTTACTTTTTGGGGATATGCCAAAAAGCAACTCCCAGTGAAACGTGAAAAAATAAATATTTTCCAAGAAAAAAGAATAATATAAAAACCTCCCGGCGGAGAGGTTTCTTAATTACTGTAATTGATATAAGAGCACGAAAGAAAGCACAACCCATGCAATCACGATTCACCATAGCCTCCATGCAAAACTTGTTTTTACTGTTTTGTGTCTGAAGTATTGGACGCCGATTGCTGCTCAAATCCGCCCTCCTGCCGCAGCAAGGATAAGTAAATGCTTTTCTGGAACTCTTCGTTTTTCCTTAGAAGCCTTTCGCTTATCTATTCATCGCACAGCAAATGTTGCAATGTTGATAAGAAGCATATACATGATAAAATATGTCATAGAGAAATTAGTGATTCATAAAGTACTCTGAGAGTGGGGCTGCAATTTGTTTCTTTCTTGAGAGTCTGTTGCCGAGATCTGCAAGTCCATCGTGAGTTTCAGCACTAAACACCTCCTGTACGATGTGCGCATCATGCTCATTGGCGATGATAGAAATATTTTTCTCCTGTAAGATATCTACTACAGAGAGCATGATAAAGTCGAGAGATTGCTCTGTTTTAAGTTCATTGAGTTTTGCTACGATCTCCGCTTTCTTACCAAGAGCAAACGCTGGGTTTGTTGTCTCAACAGTTCCAGCTCCAAACTTCTTTCCTCCCGATTCAAATGTTTTGTAGTCCATCATGACAAGATCTCTGATAGTGATATCTCCGAGGTCTGACTTTGCGTTAAACATCTCCATAGAATATGCTTCAAGATTCGTTATGGCTGCAATCTTATTGAGCTCTTCTATTGCTTGGCGATCAAATGCTGTTGTGGTTGGAGATCTGAAATAGAGCGTATCAGAAATAATAGCAGAGACCATAAGACGAGCGATATTCGCATTTGGTGTGTATCCTTTTTCTTTGAAGATGGCATAGATAACAGTACACGCACATCCTACGGGTTCGATTCTCATAGCAATAGGTTCGCTTGTCTCAAGATCAGCAATCTTATGATGATCGACAATACCAACGATCTTGTAGCTTCCTCTGTTGTTGATACTCTGTCCCGCTTCATTGTGGTCAGTAAGCACAATTTTTTGTCCTTCCGGAAGCTCAGTAAGAAACTCAGGAAGCGCTACCCCAGCTTTTTCCAGTACATATGTTGTCTCATTGTTTGGTTCTCCAAGTCTGATTGCCTGTGCATCTACTCCTTGGTCCTTTAGGTATTGTGCCCATACGAGCGCAGAACAAATTGCATCAGTGTCTGGAGACTTATGTCCCAATACTATAATATCAGCCATTTCACTCATTTTCACAAATTAAAATCGTACGAAAACATACTGATTTATTGGCCGAAAACAAGATATTGCAAATACTATAAACAATCCTATTATTTCCTACAGCTGAATAACTATCATTGCTCTTTAAGTAGTGGCGAGCGAAAAAAGAGAGGCCGAAATTGGTATGAAAATACTGATCCGACACCACGCGGACAAGCCCGATAAGTTTTTGGCTAAACATTAGGGGCAAAAAAGGGATGTAGTTGGCTTACAACTTTGCATTTAAAATGGGAACCCACCCTTTTCATCGTGCCAGCATGTCGCGGTAAAACGGTGAACTAATGTTTATTGCATAAGTGCGAAAGCAATGACCTGGAGGAGGTTGGCTTGGAAGCAGCCATTCCTATAATCAGTGCGTAACAGCTGACTTCAGATAGCTTTCTGTTTTTACTGAGGGGTTCAGTAGTAGATAAGTAATGCGCCTAATTCGATCATGTGCGAGGGGCATTTGTTTATGCATTACTTTCTAGGCGTGCTACGCAGACTTCATGGGGGCCTTTCCGGCTACCCTAAAGGTCCGCAACACGCGAACCATGTTTGAAAGCCTCAGTAGGGCCCGGGTTCTCCGGGCTCTTTTTTGTTAAGAAAAAAATCATATTTTTATAAAATAATATTCTCCAGACTATTCTCGTCTCCTCTCTTGTAACGCATGGTTCAATTTCTACGATGAGAGACAATTTATTTTTCCAAAACAAAAACAGATGCCACAGTCATATGTCAAAACATTTGCTACTTTTGGACTTGAGGGTCACGAGATCACCATAGAGGCAGATAGTAATAAGGCGATTCCAACTATAGAAATTATATGACTGCCCGATGCGGCTATTAAGGAGTCGAAAGAACGTTTGCGTGCTACGTTTCGTAATGCCGGCGTCGAGCTTCCGCCCAGGAAAATCATTCTCAACTTAGCACCGTCTGATATCAAAAAAGTATGAACCCAGTTTGATCTGCCCATGGCTGCAGCGATACTTTTTCTTATTAGTGAACATATCCATCATGAAGCAACTCTTGCAGAAACTCTTTTCTTTGGTGAACTTTGACTCGACGGATCCGTCAGAAGAATTACGGGTCTTTTGCCTGCAGTTATCGCAGCCATGAAAAGAGGATATACGATCTTCTTCATCCCCAGCGACAATATATATGAGTTAGAATATATCCAATGAATTACGATCTATCCGCTCTCTACCTTTGCTGAACTCATAGAATTTTTTATTGCAGGAAAGAAAAGAGAGCCGTTCGTTACTACAAAATCTCTCAGTGATCTTGCTACAAGCGCTACAACATTCCCAGTAGATTTTAGTAGCATCAAGTGACATCTTGTTGCAAAGCGCGCGCTTGCTATCGCTGCCGCTGGATGACACAATGTGCTCATGGTCGGCGCTCCAGGCTCATGAAAGACGCTGCTCTCACATGCCCTTCAGTCTATCTTACCGCCGCTTCATTTCGATGAAATGATAGAAGTCTCACAGATTTATTCTATCGTCGGAAAGTTAAGCAAGGAGCAACCCTTAGTGACGCAGCGCCCTTTTCGTCCGGTGCATCATACAGCGAGTAAAGTGTCTATCATATGATGATGAGCCAGCCTGCAACCATGAGAAGTGTCGCTTGCCCATAAGTGAATACTCTTTTTCGACGAGCTTCCTGAGTTTCCACGTGAAGTCTTGGAGGTGCTTCGTCAGCCCATAGAAGACAAACAGATAACGATCTCTCGTGCAGCGTGATCAGTCTGGTATCCTGCGCATTTTATGTTTATCTCTGCGATGAATCCATGTAAGTGTGGCTACTATAAAGATCCTGAAAAATCATGTGTTTGTTGATTGCTTGATATTAAACGTTATCAGTCGAAGATCTCATGACCACTGCTGGATAGGATTGATATGATTCTAGAGATACCACGTGAAAATGTCGATACGCTCTTTGAAAAGATCCAGTGAGTAAGCTCTGAATTATTACGTGAAAAAGTAATGCATGCCTGGGAGATACAACAAAAAAGATATGTAGGAACCGGTATTTTTTCTAATGCATGAGTAACGTCTAAGGAAATTCAAAAGTACATAGTTCTCGATGAACAAGCAGAAAATTTCCTGAAACAAGCTGCAAAAAAACTCCATTTGTCTTGACGCGTCATCCATCGTATGCTCAAGCTTGCCCGTACTATAGCAGATGTCGAATGAGTAGAAATTGTCGGTGTACCCCACATTGCAGAAGCTATGCAATATAGAAGCAAAACGATGTTTGTAGAAAATGTATAATAAAAGAACACCCGCTGGAGAACCAGGAGTGTCGTTATTTTTTTAGTCTTTTTTGATAGGCTTCGTCGCTCTTCTCCTTCCGGTCCATAGCCATAGATCGTGTTTTCTGAAGTAGCGCAAGTGGAGCCCCGATTGCGGCTATGCCACACGCATTGATAACAATGTTTGTAGCAACAAGAACTATTCCATAGATGAGTCCATAGAAGAATCCCTTGTGGAGAGATAGTTCTATAAAAGCAACTATGCCACTCATGGCGCCCATAAGTGTGCAGATAATAACGCCTTCTATGGCTATATTAAACACACCTAAGATGCCAAACACGATGCCAATAGTTATTCCGCCAAGTGTTCCGAACCAGAAAGCAAACACTACTCCATAGTAGTCTGGTAGTAGCATGTCGGCGAACATGGTTTCATCGAGAATCTTGATGATGAATTGTTTTCCTCCTTCAGTTTCGCCACAGATGATAGAGAAAAAACAGAGGGTTGTTACTATGATGATTGCCGTGTTTTTTATGCGAAGGACGTTTGCTTTATACTTTTTCAGGATAGTCCTGAAGTAGTAAAAGGTAAATACACACACAAAGAAGAAGCAGGCGTCGAACCAGGTTGATGATGTGTAACTCCACGAGATGTCTTTCGTGAAAGGCGTAGAAATGCTATTTGGTGTGATGCAGTGAACGTCGTAAAAGAAGCTCAATGCTATATAAAGGACGCCCACAACAACCATTGGCATCCACGCACTATCTTTCCGTGCCTGATGCAGGAGTTTGTTATGTTGTTCCATAAAATATTTTTGTTTGGTCTGAGCACATACTACCCATTGTACTTAAGAAATCAAACAAACAGTGAAAACACGATCCTGCACGCTATAATAAATTATCTTTAGCTGAGAGAGTCAAATAGCTGCTGACAAACAACATCCTTAGCATTATTAATATCGGTCTCAATATTGTCTTGAGTCCGGTTTTTTTTATGCTTTGTTATCACATCAAGCGCAATAGGAAGATTCAATAAGAAACTATCATCCTGTTTTACCAAAAGATCTCCATGACGTTTCATATAGTACTCCGCGTTTCTTAGCTGATCATGTGTCCATGGGATAGGAACAATAACAAGCTTCAATCAAAAAAGTTTTTCCTCGGCGAGCGATGTTGTTCCCGCGCGCGTTATTGCCGCATCGCACAGCGATAGTAATCCACCCATTTCCTTCTGACTGACAAAATCATAGCAGGTGGTGTTGCTCAGCCCTTCAAAAAGAGATTTCAATCCAGTGTTTTTCGTTCCTAAAACGATGTGAAAGTGGCTTCCCTTGTAGCCGTTTTTTTTAATAAGCGCCGCAAGAGGTCTATAAACCGATTCTGCCCCCTGAGAGCCTCAAGTGACTAAAATGCTTGTCTTCGTTGATTCTCAATTCTCAATTCTCGGAGCTCAATTTCTATCTATAGTTTCAGGTTCCAAGTTTGATTTAGAATTATTGAGCAAATCATTGCTTAAGATTTGTCAGACAACGACTTCTCTATGGGGAAAAACTCCGGCGAAGCCGGTAAAGATGTGGTTCGCAAATTTTGCGCAGATCTTGTTAGAAAGTCCCGCTTTGGTGTCTGATTCATGAAGGATGATTTTTTTGCGAAGTATTCGTCCGGCTATAACTACTGGCAATGAGACATATCCTCCCTTGCAGAAGATCACATCGATTTTATGCTTCTTCAATAACCTGAGACATTGTATGATTCCGTATGTCATAGATCCCAGGTCATACATATTCTTTGCAAGTTCTTTCCATGATGGAGATCTTCTGAGCTTTCCGGAAACAATAGGCACAAATTTCACATCAGAAAACTCCTTTGCGACATGCTCTTCGAGGCTTCACTTTTCGCCAAATCGTACGAGCGCTTCAGCTTTGCGCTTGTATTCACCATGCGAATAAATATGTTGTATCAGCGCTCTAATCGGAAAAACATGTCATCATGTTCCTCCTCCGGCGAAAGCTATGCGCATAAAAGTAATATAAAATTCAAAATATAAAATATATAATAAATGATAAGCAAAAGCACGTTAAATCCAATCTATAGTTTATAAGGTCGATTAGCTCAGTTGGCTAGAGCACTTGCTCGACATGCAAGGGGTCACAGGTTCGAGTCCCGTATCGACCACCATGTAATTCAATTACAAATTAATAATTACGAATGAACAATTAAAGGAAAACTATCATAGATTTATATTATCTTACTGAACATGAAATGTCTGCTTCACTGCAGATATTTTTTTATTACAAAGATAAAATGAAACTCATCGATCTTCTATTTCCAAAGCTGTGTATAGGGTGTCAGAGTGCTGGTGATTATTTGTGTTCGCAATGCAAAAAGACGCTTCAACCACATCAGGAGCTTTGTCCGGTGAGCCATCGCTTCTCTCAGGATTTTGCGGTACATCTAGACTATAGACATGAGGTCGCTTATCAGGGCATCGCTATCGGGTTTGCATATCACGATTTATTAAAAAAACTTATCTTGCAGCTCAAATATTATCATCGCTACGATGTCGCTTCGTTTCTTGTTGATCGTCTTTCGCTTGTTATCCAAACAAATCAGACATTACAAAAATGATTCCGCACAAAGCGTGTCGTCATCACATCGATCCCTTCTCATCGATACAGAAAATATTTTATCAAAGGGTACAACCAGTCAGACCTCCTTGCCTCTGGCGTCGCACAGAAATTATGAATGACGTATGAACCATTGCTCATGAAAAACAGACATACTCGCATACAGGCATTCCTCTCTCGTATAAAGAGGATGAAAAATCTGGAAGACGTTTTTTCATTACGTAGCAATATCTCATTAAAATGAGATGAATTTGTCCTTATTGTTGACGATGTAACGACAACATGATCGACGATTAATGCTGCGGCAAAAGCGTTGAAAAAGCTCTATCCTCGCATAGTGATTTGGGGTGTCGTCATAGGAAGAAGTAGTTCGTAGAAGTTCTTGCAATTTTTCTCTATAAGGCTATGATCTCATCTTCGTTCGAATACACATTGTTCACGTACCACAATATCGTTGATATGAACACGCATGAAAAACCGATTGCCGAATGTAATGTCGGTGCAATTAAATGCACACGCACCAAGGGCGCTTTTATCGTAACCGTTCCTCCCAATATGACTGGGAAAAGGTTGCAATATTGGCTCCGAGTCAATGGTCAAAAGGTGGAAAAAGCCATCAAAAAACTCTATTCCTAATCAAATTCATTCATTTTCAAAGCGTCTGCTGTACTTCAGCGGACGTTTTTTGTTCTCTTGATTTCTTCTTTCCACGGAATATTATATAGCTTCAAAACAAAACTTATAGCCTATGAAACAGCTGAGAAAAATATTTTTACTGATTGCTCTCTTATGTGTACATACTGCGTATGCGTTGTCAGAGGACTCTCTACTCCAAAATGTTGCGGCTAGCATTACCCAAGCCGATATTGATTCCATGGTAGCTAACCCTCCACCAGCGGATGAGCAAATGGGCTGGATTGCTTTCTATAAGCAAGCAAAAATTACCCAGGCGCCACAACTGTCAATGTATGGAAAGTGTATGGTAGCATATTATCGCTACATTCAATTGAACAGCCCCGCTGTTCTGTGGTGTGGCATTGGTGCTGCCGCAAGTACAGATCCTGTCGCTGAGACGCTGAGTATGTACTTAGAGGCTATTGCTTCTGAGTGGGCAGAAGAAGGTTTTGTGGCTTTCAATTGAAAGCTGCTATAACACAAAAAATAACGTCTCCGTGTCCTCACGGCGGCGTTTTTTTTGTTTTCTGAGTGTTCTTGACTTTCCTTTTTGTCGGAATATAATGTAGCCTCACAACAAAATAAAAAATAAAGCCTATGAAACAGTTTAAAATACTCGTCCTCATTCTCATTTGCTATGCGTTGCCAACCAATGCGCAGCCGCTCTTTAACTATTCTCAATTTGACCTGCCGGAAATGTTTGCCAAATATAAGGTAAACATAAAGAAGACCTATCACCAGAAGACGTATAAAGAAAAGAGTCCAATGCTCAGCTCTTTAAATGCTTCGGCTAACAAGGAGTCGTGGTGGTACAAGATGGAAGAAGAAATTCCTCTTCGTAAGAAGTTAGACTCTCTTATTCCGACAGTGCAAAATTATGCGCTTTTCTGCCCCGTTTATAGAGTATGCAACAAAATGCTCGTAGGCGTGTTCCCGGGAGGCACAGAGATGCTTTGGCAACAACCAGAAGGTAATCTCTTTTATATGATTACCACTTCAGATGGGTCGTCTTCTGTTGCGGTAATGTATGAAAAAGTTACTCAGTCGGTGCGCGAAGCAACTGAAGATGAAATAGCTCTGTTCTATAAAGAATTAGAGCCCAATATGGCTGGCTATGCTAGCAAATAATTCTACAGTAAGCACATATAATGAAATCGCAACCCGATCTGGGCTGCGATTTTTTGTATCTTATTAAATTCCGCTCTCTGCTCTTTCAAATCCTCCGTCCATATTTTAGGGTGGACGCCTCCTTGAGAAAGGAGGCTTTTTATGTTTATTAGTTATCCATAAGCTGATGTACTTCCTGCAGAAATTTGTCATCAACGTGTGTATAGATTTGTGTTGTGGTAATAGAAGCATGTCCGAGAAGCGTTTGTACCGATCTTATGTCTGCTCCTTTTTTGATAAGTGATGTTGCAAAGCTATGACGAAGTGTATGTGGCGTCACTTTCTTTTCGATGCCTGCATAGCGTGCGTATTGTCTTACCAGCTCTTCCACAGAATTTCTCGTGAGTCACTTACCGCTTTTAAAGTTACTGAGATTTATAAACAAGAAAGGACTTTCATCGGTTCTTGCTTTGAGATACTCTTCAAGTTTTTCTCTTGCGCGCTTTGTAAAGAAAACCGCCCTTAGTTTCGATCACTTTCCTACGACCCAAAACTGATTGCTATCTAGTTTAATGTCTGTTTTTTTCAATCAAATAAGCTCCGTTACGCGCAGTCCCGTTCCATAGAGCACAAGCAATATTGCTTCGTCTCTTAAGCGCTTGACGGCATTTTTCTGCTCTCGCTGTGCGGGCATTCATAGTACGCTTTCCACCTCTGCTTCCGTCAGAAAGTTAACAACTCTTGGTGGTGTTTTCCCAAGTTCCAGCTTGTCCGGAGAGATTACATCAATATCATGCTTTAAACAAAACTTCAAAAATGATCTGATAGCAACGATATGATAGTTTATGGTTTTCTTCGATAATTTTCTTTCTGTCAGCTTCATTCTAAAATCTAACACGTCTAATGACGTGATATCTTTTACGCTGATATCTCCGGTGTGCTTTAAAAAACGCTCTAACCAGAGCGTATAATTTTCATATGTTTTAGGACTGACATTTTTTTCGTATTCAAGATACGTTTGAAATTTTTTAATCATGCTGCTAAGACTGAGCGCTGCTGCTTGAGGTGACATTGAGGATGATGATAGCCTGATTTAAATTTTGTTGCAGCGTGTTGATCTGCTGCTCTATATCAGGTATCGTAGAGATGTCTGCTCCGTTTGCAAGCGTTTCAAGAAGATTTGTACTCTCTTTAAATATTTTATAGAGACGATCTGCGGCGTCTTTGACATCATTCTTTTTGGCAAGAGCGAGAGATTTCTTGCTCTTCTCGTTGATGGTAGTAAGTGCCGACTCTGCATCTTCCGCGCTCATAGATCAACTTAGTGTCGCGATTGCAGAAGAGTTATTCATTCAGCTATTCGTATTGCTGGTAATCATATCGCTTGTACCAGTAGCACTCATTCCAGAAAGAGTATCAGTTCCACTTGTGCTTTCGATAGCAGCAACTGTAGTAGCGAGTCATGTATCTACGCTTCCTGTTGTTTGTCTATCAATCAGGGTGTCTATCGCTCCGCTTGTTGTCATAACGCTTTCAGGTTGTTTGAGGATGCTTTCCTGCGTAGCAGGCGCAGCTCCAAATATGCTCAGTACGCTTGCATAGAGCTTGCTTGACTCATCAGGCATCATCGTCTTGAAGACGAATGCTCCTACAGCAAGAAGCAGGATGAGTGCCCCAGCCATAGCGAGGGTTTTTTTCTTTGACGATGTTGTGGCGTGTTGTCATGACACTACAGTCATTTCAGGGAGTGTTACTGAGGCTGTAACGGGCGCAACTTCTGCAGGCGGTTCGGCGGCTGCAGGAGCAACGTCATTCGTAAGCGAATCAAGATTGACGCTCATAACATCAGTTACCGCAGGAACAGATGTTTCGCTCGTGGCGATGGGAGAAAGCTCTGCTATCGGCTCTTCTGTCGGTAGAGGTTGTACTACTTCTGGGGCCGGAGCAACAGGAATTTGTTCTTCTATAGGAGAAACTGTAGGAGCGGTTTCCATGATAAGTGGCGCCGTCTCTGTGACAGTAGGAGTTTCAGTAACGCTAGCTTCTAACGGCGCAGCCATGATAGTCTCAAGCGTATTTACTTCAGCTGGCGCAGCCACTGATTCTTGCGGAGCAATTGTAGGAAGAGAATCAACTATTTCAGGAGTTGAGGCTACTGGCTCAGCAGAAATGCTAGAAAGATCCAAAGAGCCCTGCTCTGTTGGCACCGCCTCCTGTGCAACCGAATCTTCCGGAAGTGTAATGCTTCCAAGATCAGCAGAAAGCGTATCGCTCGTAGGAGTAACATTCGCCATGTCGTTAGCTGGCGTTGGAGATACCACAGTTTCTTCTCCAGGAGCCTGAGGAAGGTCGATAGAAATGTTTCCAAGTAGGTCCTGTGGGTCGGCTTGCACAGGAGTAGTTTGAGTGTCCCCTTGGATAGGAGTTTGTTGATCAGCCATTGGTATGAAAACCAGATAAAAGGTTTATGGTATGATTATACAGTAACGATCGAAACCTGTCAAATTTTTAGAGGGTTTTTTATTTGATTTCTGGCGTAGAGTAGCGGAAATTGATATTATACAACTTTTTTGTCATTCTGGTGGACACAATTACTTGTAAGATGACACATTTTTTCTATGGTGGCAATGCAAAATTTACTCTTTGAACAAAAACAAAAATGAAAAAATGATTATGCTTTGGCCTTATTTTGTTGATGACGCTTCATAGCTATTTCTTATTGTTTGCGGAGTCGATAGAGATTCCTACTCTCTCTTTGCAGGCTCTTTCAGACTGACTGATTATGGAACAAGTTCCGGAGTTGCTTGTTTCCGAAGCACCTCTCCCCACTTCTGTCGAGCTGTCATGAGTTGCTAGTGATTTATTCACTACGTCGGGTGTCTTTGTTGAGACAGCTCTTGCTGACGACATAGTGTCAGCGTTACTTGTAGAGACTGGGCAGACTCTTTTCACTGGCGAGGCGGCGCTTATCGTGTCAGAAATATTTTTTGATGGGAGCGACGAGTGGTTCGAGATCTCGAATATCTGATCATGAGAGTTCATATGACCACTCGTAGTAAAAGGCGTGAAGTCATCAGATCTTTCTCTCTGATTGATACATATTCCTGTTGGTTCGACATTTGTCTGGTGAGACACAATGGCGCAGTTTATAGACAGAGGGGTCGTTCAGGGATCATCATTGGGACTCAGTATTTCTGATACAAATGCTCTTGCTGTCGGTTTGTATAGCTCATGACAACTTCTGGACACATTCTCTGTAGAGGCATCTATCCTTTCTGTCCTGCCCAATAACTATGGTTTCGAAAAGATTTGGTCTGGATGAGTTGTTGCTGTTTCTTCCACCAACACCGGGAGAGTAACAAATATTTCCGGTACCTGGATTGCCAATCCCGGACAGATCATGACATATCAACCAATGCCTCCACTTCCGTCCGCGAGTGAAACCACTCCTCCCCTTACTGGCAATATTCTCACTTGAGACAATATTTCCACCGGCGAGGCTTCTTTTAATAGTGGTATTATAATAAGTGAAATACACCCGACTAATGACACATTGCCTGAATACATGGAATTGTTTTTTGTGTCGTCTTTTTCCGGTAGTTTGATCATTCAATGAATCGGTTCTAGCTCGACAGCTAAGACAGTCCACCTCAATGTCCACGCAGGTCAATATGTTGTTTTTGCCGACTCCCTATCTGGTTTTGTAGACCCCTCTATGGTTTTACTCACGGATTCAGTGTCTCTTACAGACGGAGGAGAGAGTCTCGTTGTGACAGATGCTTTCGGTTCTGTCTATGCGAACGTTCATTATACAGGCTCAGCCTCTGGTCGTTCATGGTATATGAGCGGGAGTGAACCAATACAGAAAGATTTTCCAACCCCATGATTTTCTGAGAAAGCGTTGGCATATTTCTCAGCATATTCTTCCTCCTCCTTGGCAACGAAAACAAGTGTCGACAACTCCTATTATCAGGGGTTATATAAAAAGCGGAAAGATCGTTACTACGATCTGAAAGACCAAATCTCAGCCTTTGGCCTTGCGGTGAACAAGGGATGAATAGCATATAAAAAGACAAATGCAGGCGAGATAGAGCTTGTCGACTGAGCCGAAGAGTTCAATGGCGAAGTTGTGTCGTGATTGTCCAATCAGGTAAGGATTGTCGCTGTCATGGCAGATGGAGACGGGAAGGACGAGCATAATGAGCAGGTTACGGTGGAGCTTGTATCGGGCGGTCCTATAGATATCTCTTCGTTTCTTATTCGCGTTGGCTCAAAGAAAACGATGCTAGGATGACTTCTCCAGATGCCCTGAGACAAGCAGACAGTAAAAGGCACATTTGGCTTTACCAACAAGCCCACATGTATTACCCTTGAACACAATGCTATAGTCCAGGACACTTTCTGTTATGGACAACCTGAAGCAGGTGTCTGGATAGGTCTTACTGGCAATATTGCTTCCGACAATACTCTCTCAGGTATAACCGACTTCTCACGAATGAAGCAGCTACGCCTCGCTGTCCAGACTGGACAGGTATGTGCATTTTTTGGCGAGACGCCTTTTTCATGTCAAGATCTCTCCCCTGCTCTTGATGCAAAAAAACAAGCGTCATATCAGAAGAAAATAGATTCTCTGCAGAAGAAATTTGATAAAAAGACCTCTCAATACAAGACTCTGCAGGAAAGATACAAGAAGACAAAGGAAACATTGGAGGCTAAATGGAGGAAGTACTATCAGCAGGTAAAGTCGGTCCGCACCGACTATAAAACCAAGCTTTCAGCTTCACAACTTGAGACGAAGATCTGGAAAAGCTATGATAAGATTGTCCAGAACTATCTTAGGGAAAACTGGGCTATGGTACGGCAAAATCCCGATATTGTTGCTCTGCAAGAGCTTTTAGACGCCAATATAAAGGCCATGAACTCTCTATCTTGAGGTAAGAACTTGTCATTAGAAGGATATTCCTTTGCTATAGGAGATTTGAAAAAGCAATTTGCATTTAAGACCGACCCATCAGTCTTTATAGACTATTTCGTCGGCAAAGGATTGGCTTTGTTTAGCTGAGAATTATCAAATAAGCGAAACAAATGGGTTGATCAGTGGTATGCCAAGGATGAACAATAGATTGTATTCTGGGCGCAACTCAGTACACATATTATATATGTTTTAGTTGATGAAATAGAAGATGCGTGACCCCAAAGAAGGATATCTTAAATGCTATTATGGGTATAAAAATTTTGGAGACGAGATACTGGTTTTCGGTGTCATAAATCGAATTTTTGCTCACTACCCTACGATAGAAAAACTCTATATAGAGGTGGGCGATAAGAAGCGATTTGACGGCCGAATAGACAAAAATCGCCATTATTTAGATATAGATTTGTGCAAACTAGAAAGCATTCAAAAGAACAATTACAAGAAAATCATCACGAAATGATTGTGCAATCCTAAAGCATTAAAATTCTTCGGATGATGAGAAGTTTTTACTCAAGCTCGCGGATGGTTTTATGGATGACGAAATTATTATATCCTTTTTGCTACAGATTTTATAAGAAAAAATGTTGTCATGTTGGGTGGATTTGGGACTCCTACTCGTCGACGGATGAAGCTCCTTTACAAGTTGACAGTCAAAAGGTGTCAAAAACTGGTTGCTAGGGAAAGGTTATCATACGAAATATTGGCTAAATACCTTTGAAATAATCACGACAACCTTGTCCACCACCCTGATTTTGCGACAGAAGTTGTCAATAGGTGGCAACATTGTCAAAATGACATAAAAGATCAGTCTAAAAGCCATAAATATGGATTAATAAACTTGACACCATATCGCCACTCTTTGACAGACTTAGAAACGATTAAGCTGTCTGTCGATCTCTGGTGACATTGTCAATGTGTGTTCTTTCCATGTTGACAAGAAGATGTCGACATGCTATGACAACTAAAAGTTATCATTCCTGAAATAATAAGTTACGAACGATGGTTTAACGATATTGACACGACGTTGACATTTATGTCTAGGTCGTCTACTGCTGTCGGCTCTCGTCTTCATTTCCTTTTTATCCTTCATTTGTTGGGCATAAAAGCAAAATCGATCGCTTATCAGGAAAAAGTACAAAAATTTTTAGAGGAGTACAATCTCGGGTAAATGAAAAATAAAAGATTAAAAACAAAAATTGAAGTAAACTAATGAGGATCAAAAAAGTAAATAAAATTGTGCAAGGTTGTTTGTCAATCTTCTGTCTAAAATGTCATATTTAATTGTGCAAACCAAAACAAAAAATGTTGTTCATATTGTCGATAAGTATTTTTGTGGCGCTTCATACTTTTTTCGGAAATTTTCGGCCAGCGGCGGGAGTGTGATTTTTTCTCATTGTAGGAATTTTGGTTCAGTCGTTTTTACAAAAAAGATCCGTTAAGTTGTCTTTTATAAAAATTTGATCTGTCGTATTGACATATTTTTTGACTGTCGCCAGCGTGTCTTTTTTTATCTCCTCATATCAGGAGAGGGTGGGAGTGGTGTGATCCACATATTCAGGAACTGGAGAGATCATAGAAAATCAGGGGAGTGAGAGATATGTTTTTCGCGATAGAGAGGGAAGAGATTTTCTCTATTATAGCGATGCTTATTATCCCCTCGGAAGCATTGTTTTTGCTGTGGCGCAACCGAAGATAATCTCTCTCAGTGGAGATTGGTGGGCGGCTCCTGTCTGGTTGTCTTTGCGCCAAAAAGCCGCGTTAGTAGGCGCTGTAGAGCGAGAGTTTGACATGGATCGTTGGATGATAATGAAAGAGAGAGTGTGATTTTTATATGAGGAGCAGGGTATTGTGGTGGGCGAAGGTTCGTCATCTCGATTACTCGCACGACGTCAGCAGCTCATATGACTCTATCAGGGGCTCTATGATGGAAGAGTATTAGGATTGTCTCTCGGGATGTTTATGGGTGATCGTTCGCATCTTTCGAAAGAGGAGTATAGCTCTTTTGTAGAGTCAGGACTTGTCCACATTATTGCGGTCAGCGGATGAAATATAGTGCTCCTTGTTTCTTTTTTGTCTGCATTGTTGTTCTTTTTGCCCTATTATCTTAGGTCTGCGATTCTTGCTCTGTCTGTTATTATGTATGCATCATTGTGTGGTTGGGATAGTTCAGTGGTGCGCGCATCACTTATGGCGTTATTGAGCATCAGTGCGGTTTTTTTGGGTCGTGCGCTGCATGTATGGTGCAATATGGCGTATGTCTATGTAGCCATGCTTCTACGAAACCCTTACTATCTTCTTTATGATTTGTGATTTATTTTTAGCTTTACTGCGCTAGCATGACTTGCTTTCTTTTCGCAGCGCCGAAGAGCAGACACTACAAAGAAAATAAAATTTCGTGAATATAAAGCATTGTTGAAGGATCTGATAAGTCGTTTCCGGAATCTCTATTTGTTGCCTAGCATTGCTGCTGCTCTCGGTATTTTTACGCCTCTTTTGTTCTTTACCAGTCGCGTCAATCTTGTGTCTATCTTGTCGAATGTGCTTATCGTTCCGCTTGTGCCGCTCGTGATGATCTATGGATTTTTCTCGGCACTTCTCTATAGTGTTACTGCGTACCGCCGACTTGCTTATCCGCAGCTATGGTCCGTACGGCGAATCTATGCTGTCAATAAACGAAGTATTGATCATAGTATTATTATACATGCAGAAACATGACGAGCCAGAATTGTCATACTTATTGTTACTTTTGGACTTATAACAGCAATTGTGTTATTGTCGCGCAGGTCTGGATAAAACACATAAGCAATTAGATGTTAGATTTTAGATGTTAGCAGCTGGATGGTCGATCTTCGACAATCGAAATGCTAAATCTAACATTTATAATCCAATTGTTATTACCGTAAGAGAATGGTGTAGTGGTAGCACATCAGCCTCCGAAGCTGATAGTCCAGGTTCAATCCCTGGTTCTCTTGAGTACAACTTATAAATCTACAGATGATAAATAATAAATAAGAGATGATTTTTTTCTTATCTTTTATTTATTATTTTTTATTTTATGAAACCGGTCAAGGCTTAATGTGTCTTAAATAAATCTATTCTATGTCTATATTAATGTATATATGTGTGTCACAAAAACCGAATTTGCTCGTATCTAGGGTACTGATGTGTTACATATAAGTCAGTATCTACCTAGCAAAATATGTCTGTCGTGTTGTGTCAAAAAAGACTTGCATTGACAGGGTAGATGAGTATTACTAATGTAACCGTGTGGAGACACGGATTGGGATGTTTTAATTTATGGATGTTTTATCCATTCTATTTATTTCCTTTTTTACAACGACACATGTTGAAAAAGCTTATTGCTACATCAGCTGCTGCTGCCGTTGTTGCTAGTCAACTCGTTACTGGTCTCGCTTACGGAGCTCCAGTAGTAACTGATCCTGAAATGATCGACGCGATCTCTTGGGGTTACGATGCAGGTTTGACAAAGTACAGCGGAACAGACACATTTATGCCTTACGCAAATCTTACTAGAGAGCAATTTGCTAAATTTGCTAGCCAGTTTGGTATGTCAGTACTCGGTCTCGAAGAAGTTGCAGGAAGCTGCGATTTCACAGATACCGCTATGGCTGACGACACTCTTACTGACAGCATCACAGCTGCTTGTAACCTCGGTCTCATGATGGGACACGATGGTAAGTTCATGCCTAAGCAAGAAGTAACAAGAGGTCAGGTTGCAACTGTAGTATCTCGTATGCTCGGTGAAATTGATCCTATGTCTTCTGAACAAGCTCACTTCGAACTCCTTAACTCTAAGGGGATCATGAAGTACGCTATGCTTAGTCAATCAATCCTTAGAGGTGACATGATGCTCATGCTCTACAGATTGGCAATAGACAACAATGGTCTTTGTGATATTGATCCAACTCTTTGTAATAACAATGGTACTGGTTCTACTGGTCCTATCGTTGTAAGAGAAGGTAACCTCAATATCTCAATGAACTCTGCGTCTCCAGCAAACCTTTCTTCTGTTCCTCAAGCAGGTTCAGTGAAGTTCGCTACTGTAGACTTTGCTGCAGGTTCTAAGGACATTACTGTTAATTCAGTAACTCTTAAGAGATCAGGACTCGGTAACGCGTCTGACATTTCTAGAGTATACTTCGAAAAAGACGGTATCAGAGTGTCTTCTAGAGCTTCGGTAAGTTCTGATCAGACAGTTACTCTTAGCTTCGCACCAGCATGGGTGATCAAGGCAGGAACAACTGAATCTATCGACCTTTACGCTGACATGGCTGCTGCTAATGTAGGAGGTGAACATATGTTCCAGTCTACATCTATCGACAGTACTGCTGCTAATGTAGTTGGTATGATTACTACTCCAACACTTAGAACTGCTAACTACCTTGTTTCATTGGTAACTATCCAGGAAGCTGGTGCAGGACTTACTGCAACTGCTACTGATGCTACTGATCTTGAAATTGGTCAGTTCAGAGTTATCGATTCTTCTACTGGTGCTGACGAAAGAGATCTTAGCTTCAAGTCAGTAACATTTAGACAGGATGGTGATGGAGATCTTACTAGCCTTTCAAATGTAGCTCTTTACAGAAACGGTACTAAGGTATCAACTGTAACAGTTATGAATGGTAAGGATCTTACATTCGGTCTTGGTAACGGTGACGAAATCAAGGACGGACAGACTGCTAACTACTACATCAGAGGTACTGTTAACTATGTTGACGGTGTTGATGGTGATACATATATCTTCAGACTCAGAAACACTTCTGATCTCAATGTTATCGAAGAAACAACTGCATTTAGAGTAAGAGTATCTGGAACTCCAACACTTAAGACTTACACAGTAAATGGTGCTGATGTAATGTTCAAGAGAGATTCAGCTTTCTCACTCTCTAACAGTATTTCTCCAGGTACTAACGGTTCAGTTCTTCTTAAGGGTACTATCTCTGCTAAGAGTCCAGTATACCTCGAGGATATTGCTTTAGCGTTCACTGCTTCTACAGGAGCAAGTAACATCGCTAACTCATACAAACTTAGAATCGGTGGTTCTACGTTCACTTGGTCTGCAGATAGCGGAACAGGTCTTACAGCTGCATCATTTGATGGTTCAGTAGCTATCAATGGTACAGTTGACGTAGAGCTTACAGCTGACATTAAGTCAAACGCTGGTGCTGCTACTATCAAATTTGGTCCTCTCACACTCGACAGTTTTGACACTGCAGAGTATCAGAATAACCAAAACGCAGTTTCTGGATCAGCTTCAGTTGGTTCTATCGAAGGTGCAACAATCACTATCGTAGCTTCTAAACTTGCTGTTTCAAGAACTGACGGTATCTCTTCTAAGACAGTTGTTGACGGTGCTCAGGATCAGCTCCTTTACGGTGCTACATTCTCAACATCTCAGGCTAACTCTATTAGAATCAATCAGATTACTCTTTCTGGTGCAACATCAGCTGGTGTAGTTCCACAAAGCGCATTCAACAACAAGCTTACTGCAACTCTTTACGACGCGCAAGGTAATGCTGTTAAGACTGCTACATACCAAAACGGTAAGATCACATTCTCTAGCCTCAATATTACTGTAGCGAAGAACGCTCCAGTATCATGGACTGTAAGAGGTAACTTCACTGCTGGTACAACTGATACATTGAAGCTTACGCTTACTGACGTTGATGCTCTAGATACAGTAACTTCTAATTCTGTTACAGTAACTGACGTAGCGGGTGGTACACTCACTATCAATGGTTCTGCTACAGTAGAAGTTGCAGCTAACTCATCACTCCAGTCACAACTCCTTTACGGTGGTCAGCAAAACGTGACAATCGCTCAGTTCAACCTTGAAGGTAAGAACGATGCAGTTGATCTCACTGATCTCTACGTTAAGGCAAATGGTGGTCTCGGAACAAACCTTGCTAACAAGATCAACAATGTACAGCTTACTGATGGTACTAACTCTTGGTTCGGTACAATCAGAAACGGTGTAATTGCATTCGAAAGTATGTCAAACAACAGTCTTGCTGTTTCACAGACTAAGACTTACTCTATCAAGGCTGACATCAGTTCAGTTCTTAATACAGGTGACGTAACTACAGGATTCACATTTGCATTCGATACAGCTAACGATATTGCTGATCAGACTGCTGGTACTTACAGTGGTGTAAGAGCTATCTCTAAATCTAATGGACAGCTTGTTACTGCTGTATCTAATCCTACAGTTGCTATTTCTCAGTCTACTAAGATCGCAAGAGGTGCGGTATCTGTTTCTAAGGTAAACGTAACTCCTTCGACTTCTGAGTTTGCAAGATTTGATGTAACTGCTAAGGGTAATAGAGTTCAAGTTACTGGATTCACATTTGATCTAGTAAATACAACAGGTTACGGTGCTGCTGCACCAGTTGTTAATGTGTACAAGAATGGTCTTGGAGGTGATCTTATCTACTCTGGATCAGCTGGTACTATTAACTTCAGCGGAGCAGGTGCTAGTATGCCAGTTGAAATCTCTAATGGGGCTACGATAACATTCTCTATCAAGGTTGTTAATCCAATCGCGACATTGAATGGTACAACTTCTAACCCTATGGGTCTCAACCTTACAAACGTATCATACCTTGATAAGCTTGACAATGGTGACGTTGTTATCAATGACACTTCATCTTACAAGAATACTGGTGCTTTCCCATTCACATGGTCACAGTAATCAGCTATTCCTAGCTTATTAGCGAAAAAGACTCTCTACCTCGGTAGGGGTCTTTTTTTATTTTCTAAAAAGTCTATAAACCATAGAAAAACAAACCTATAGTCGTATACTTGGTACATTTATCGAATATATGTGTCATGCCGAGTTACTTAGGACAAAACTTTTTGAAAGACGGAACGTATATCAATTTTATCGTTCAAAAAATAGAGCAGTATTGTCAGGAGCTCGGACTTGATACCATTATCGAGATATGACCAGGGAAGTGTGCGCTGACAAGAAAGCTTATCCATCTTGGTAAGCAGGTCATCCTTTTTGAGAAAGATATGGATCTCTGTGAATTTATTGAATCCGTCGTCGATGGATCAGAAACTCAAATTATTCGAGGAGATGTTCTTGAACAGGATCCTCTCACGCTATTAGAAAATAAATGACTCAAACCAGGAAAGACTATGGTTGCTGGAAATCTTCCCTACTATATTACCTCACCGATTCTTACAAAGTTTTTTGGAGGAGAGGCTCCCGTGTTCGACGTTTGAATTTTTATGATCCAAAAAGAAGTTGCTGACAAAATTAAACATGATGCAGAAAAAAAATCGTTCCTGTGGTGGTTGCTGAACTATCATTATGATGTTCTATACCTAAAAACGGTCCCCGCAAAGGCATTTTCACCAAAACCTAAGGTGCAATCGTCAATAATTTCTCTCAGACGCAAAAAAGACACCCCAGGGTGCGCCTACCCTCAGATGAAGATGATTTTAGAGAGAATTTCGATGTATAAGAGAAAAACCCTTGGTAAGAGTCGGAAAATGGCTTATAAAAGCCAAAATGATGTTGATGACAACGAAAAAAATGCAAATATTTTGAGGTTAGACGGCTATGCGTATCAGTTACCGGAAAATCTTGCCGGCAAAAGAATAGAGGAGTTAAGCCGAGATGATATGGATCTTATTTGCAAATAATCTAGGGACAAGGTATAAAAAAGGGATAAGGGATAAGTATGAATTCTATACTCAAAGCTTTTTTAACAAGGATGCGCTCATTCTTCATACTTCCATTAATTGATTGTAAACAAAATTATAGGTATCTTCTGTAAGAAATCATACCTCTTTGCTGATAATCAAATGAGTATCTAGTTCTGCAATTGAACCTCTTGCTATTTTAAGAAAGTGTTTATATTCTTTTGTCCCTCTTTGTGATCATTCTGCAATATTAGCAGCAATAGAAACGGAAGACCTTCTTATTTGATCTGTAAGTCAAAATAGTTCGGACTTTGGGAAAGGCTGTGTTATTTTATATGCATGAATAGCTATGGCAACGCTTTTTTGCCATACCAAAAGTTCCTTATAGTGCAGCATTTTTGTTTTTGTTATAACATAAAGATTTTTTTATATTTGAATTTATCCCTTGGCCCTCAACCCTTATCCCTTTATAATTAGTTTAAAATTCTTTTTTCACTTTCTGAGCAGAGCAGCTTTCCCGTTTAAGATATCTGCCTTCGTGATAGAATGGTCGGTCTTTTCTACTTTTATTTCATTGAGATAGATTGATCCTGCCTCGACAGCCTTTTTTGCGTTTCCTTTCGAAGTTTCTAGTCATGTCGCGATAATAGCATCACAAACATTCATAGGGAGGGTTTCCAGAATAATTCCTCATGTCTCATGCTTTAGGGCATTTATCTCATCTTCATTCATTCCGTTGATTAATGTCAATTTGTCTTCAGCGCCAAAAAGCACCTCGGTAATTTTCTCTGCCGCCTCGACAGCTTTTTTGCCAAATATTGTCTGGACGACATAGTGGGCGAGTGTGCGCTGACCATATCTCGCAGCAGTGTCTTCAGAGTGCTTTGTAACAATTTCTGCTATCTCGTCTATGCTGAGTAGTGTGAACAGCTTCAGAAATCTTTCGACATCCTCGTCAGAGGTGTTCATGAAATACTGGTAGACGTAATATGGCGAGTTCTTGTCTGGACTGAGCCAAATTGCATTGCCCTCTGACTTGCCAAACTTCTTTCCTGTCGAGTCAAGAATCAGTGGTCATGTCATGCCATAGACCTCGTCGCCACATTTTTTCGCCGTCAGTTCTACTCCTGTCACGATGTTTCACCATTGGTCAGAACTTGCTATTTGGAGGTTGACGCGTTTGTTGGTATGTAGCCAAAAGAAGTCATATCACTGGAGGAGCATGTAACTAAACTCAGTAAAGGAAATTGACTTATCAGGATCTTCGATTCTCTTTTTCACCGTCTCTTTGTTCATCATCTGGTTGACGGTAATGTATTTCCCCACTTCTCTCAGAAATCCAGAAAAACTCATATCCTTGTAAAATTCCTGATTGTTTATTACTTCGAACGTAAAGTCATATCCTGACAACTCTTTGAGGTTATTCAAAATTGCTCATACCTGCTCGGTAATCTTTATGACATTGTATTCGAGCGTCTCCTGAGAAAGCATTTGTCTTTCGCTGTCTTTTCCTCCTGGATCACCGATCATACCCGTTTCGCCGCCGACTATCAGGATAAGATGATTCCCGCGTTTCATAAAATTCACCGTATTCATGATTGCGACAAAATTACCCAAGTGCAGACTGTCTGCAGTAGGATCGCATCCAAGATACAATGATTCTCATCATTTGTCATAGAGGTCAAATAACTTTTCACTCGTATACTGGTAGAGAAACCCACGCTCATTAAGTTCGTCACGTAAGGACATCTCACTATTGGTTCTCTTTACTATTCCTGACATTCTGAGTAATTAATCGTAAATATACCCTTAGAAATACGGAAAACGCCCCGCTATAGCAAGGAGATTTCAGGATATTGCTAAAATCTAATTGCTATTTGCTAGCTGCTGCTTTATACTACACCATACTATTTTACACAATATTGCACCCATTGTTCATGCACTTTCATATCGTCTCTCTTTTCCCTGAAATATACGATTCTTTTCTTCAAACATCGCTTTTAAAGAAAGCGATCGACAAAGGTGTGCTGTCGTTTTCTTTCGTCAATCCGCGTCAGTTTTGTCTGGATAAACAACAACAGGTCGATGACGAGATTTATGGTGGAGGAGCGGGGATGCTCATGAAAGCAAAACCGATCATTGAGTCTGTCGAATCAATAATTAAGAATTTAGAATTTTGAATTTCGAATTCCACCTGGAAGGTGATTTATATGAGTCCGTCGGAAAAAATATTCAACCAGGAGATTGCCTATGAGTACGCCGATGGTCTAAAAAATATTATTTTTGTGTGTGGGCGTTATGAGGGGATAGATTTTAGATTTGAACAATACATGCAGGAGAAGTATCCGGCACAATTTGTAAAATTGTCGATGGGAAGGTTTGTAACCCTAGGTGGAGAGCTGCCTTCCATGGTTGCTATAGAATCGATAGCAAGGCTGATACCATGAGTTATCAAGGAGGAAGAAAGCCATATCCAAGAGAGTTATAGTCCTGAGCAGAGCATGCGTAATTTAGAATATCCACAATATACAAGACCGGAGGAAATTTTTTGATATAAGGTGCCAGAAGTGTTGCTCAGCGGCCATCATGCTGAGATTGAAAAATGGAGAAAAGAACAGACGAAAAATATATTATAAAAATCTCGTATTCGTACGAGCTTTTTATTTTATTGACAAAGAGCCACGAACGACTATAGAGGAGTTATAATAAATCACATGTATCATGGACTCAAACAGAAACAAGGTATGCGAATGCAACCACCCAAGCCCCCGAACAAATAGCCCTTCTTTATGCGGAGCATGCTATGGTACTATACCTGTAGAGAAACGGGTTATTAGACCGCTAATAGAGCGGCTGCAGCAAAATAACAAGGAGGTTCGACCCAAAAAAGCTCGTCCCTGGAAGTACAAATGAATCAGCTCTGATTATCTATCGGAGCTTTATTGTCATAAGTTCCCAAAATATGTAATTCTGCTCTTTGCTCTCTGAATTTTGAGTTTGTTAGTATTTTTCAAATTTCATCTGCTCTTTTGAAAATCATCTTTCTGTTAACATCTGCCTGACATCATCAACCATGACAGGACTACCGCAGATGAAGACGGTTATGTTCTTGTCGCCTAAAAATGTTATCGCCTCGTCGAGAGCAAGCTGGACGTGTCAGCGTCTATAGCCGTCCTTGTCGTCTTGTGAGAGAAAGAGAATATTTCTTACCTTGTCATTATTCACCCAAAAAAGTTCTTCTACTGACGGAAGGAGGTGTGTGTGATATCTTTCGCCGAAAATATTGACGATCGTATTATTGTCATTTTTTGCCAGCTCTGTAAGAAGTCCGACCATAGGTGACACACCGCTACCAGTAGAGACAAGTAAGTATTTGTTTTGTTCTTTTGTGTCAACCATATGACCGAGTGGTCATGTCAGAACAATGCGAGTTCCTATTTGTATTCCCTTTGTCAGGTAGTCAGACATATATCACTCCACTGTTTTTTTGACAATCACGCCAAGCGTTCCTTTTGTCTGGAGTTCGTCATTTGTCGTTGCAATACTATAGGGTTTCTTGAGAGGCTTCCCAAGCTCGACGTGGTTAAATGTCGATTCGATCATGACAAACTGTCCTTCCTGAAATGAGAATTTCTCATCAGGAACGAATCTTACGAAAGTGACGTCACCAGACGGAGAGTATTCTATATGAGATATTGTCGCTTGTGTTTTAATCATAATAGTTGATAATTTATAAAGTTGCTATACAGCGTATCCATCTTTTTCCGGGTTCAGGTTCATCTACCCATACATCCAGATTTTTATATCACAAATTTTTCATTACTTCTTTTACCTCAGCTTCGCTTCGGAAATAAAAATATCTCTTCATATTTTTATTTTCTTTCAATTGTTCTCCAACTCACTCTTGTACACATCGAGATATTTTTCCTGTTGGTGTAAGATGTTGTTTCCATTTTTTGAGAATGTGTTCGACTTCAGAGTGAGGGAAGTGGAGTAGTACCGCATTAGCGAAAATAAGATCATACTCATCGTGTAATTCGTCGGTGAGCACATTGTATAATAAAACATTTTTTCCCATATTGCGATGGTATTCCACAAAGCCTGTTGCTCCGTCGCTCCTTAATATATTAAATCATAATGATTCGATATAATCAGCATCTCTTCCGCCTCATGTGCCAACTTCTAGGATAGTGCCTGTGTGAGGAACTCATTGTAAGGAGCGTTTAATCCAATATTTTAAGATTTCTGAGGGGGTAGATATGGTGTTTGCCATATATGCGTCAATGTTTTCATTGTATGTAGCGAGCGTCTCTTCTTGTGGAGAGAATGGTTGTATTTTGATGCCAATCACCCCATATTTCTTTTCTTCTTCAGTAGAGTAGTATTGTAGCATAGAATCTTCCAACTCTTCTCGTGAGGACCGAGGTCGATATTTTTCATGAAGCTCCTTGAACATTGCATTGAAGCTTGGGTAGTGAAAAAGTTCTATTACAGTTGTGTGTATTTTCTGTTCAGGATGCTTTCTATTGATAAATATAATGGTATCTCAAGGCTGTATCTGTTGTCTTTTCTCATCGAAGAGTCTGGCTTCAACGTTCTTGATGCCTTTTTTTATATTGCGAAAGGGTGCGTCATGTAAGCGTAGTTTGTGTAACATGGCTGCGGGTAAGTAACACAAAAAAGAGAATCAAAAATATTGTATTAACTATGTACGGATGTCGGGTGAAAAATCCATGGATAGTTTGTGTCTTATTTTGCTCTCTTTTTCTCTTGCAATTGGCTAGGAAAACGATATAAATTCAATTCGAGCTACCCGCTAAGGGTTGGTTATCGCAAGCCTAAGGTCTTGAAAAACCATAGGTGGAAACTTACTAAAGTAAATGTGTAGGGTAAAAGCTGTCATTGGACAACTCACTGCCTCTACGTGTCATTTACACTGTTTTTTTTTGTCTATTAAATAGATGGACAGAAAAAAGAGTACATGGTTAATTGGCAATTGAACACTTATTATATTGAGCCGGGGTAGCTCAGTGGTAGAGCAGGGGCCTGAAAAGCCCTGTGTCGGCAGTTCAATTCTGCCCCCCGGCACCACGAAATTTATATGGGCATATAGCTCAGTTGGTTAGAGCGCGTCTCTGATAAGGACGAGGTCGGTGGTTCGAGTCCACCTATGCCCACCACTACTACCGGGGATTAGCTCAGATGGCTAGAGCGCTTGGTTTGGGACCAAGAGGCCGCGAGTTCGAGTCCCGCATCCCCGAAATTCTATACAGCACTCGATATCGAAGGGGCGACATGACGATAAGGAAGAATCTTGATCGTTATGTCGCTTCAGCGATGGATCTTATATTTATCTTTTATACTTATACATCCGACATGTCTAAAGTACACGTTAATGTAGGTACCATCGGTCACGTAGATCATGGTAAAACAACTTTGACTGCTGCTATCACAACAGTAGCTGCTACAAAAGGTTTTGCAAAGGCGCAAAACTATGGTGATATCGATAATGCTCCAGAAGAAAAAGCAAGAGGTATTACTATCAACACAAGACACGTAGAGTATGAAACAGACACAAGACACTACGCTCACATCGACTGTCCAGGACATGCCGACTATATCAAGAACATGATCGTTGGTGCTGCTCAGATGGACGGAGCTATCCTCGTGGTTGCTGCTACAGACGGACCAATGCCTCAAACAAGAGAGCACGTACTTCTTGCTAAGCAGGTAAATGTTCCATACATCGTTGTGTTCCTCAATAAGTGTGATATGGTGGAGGATGCAGATATGGTTGACCTCGTAGAAGAGGAAATCAGAGATCTCCTTACTAAGAACGGATTTGATGGTGCTAACGCTCCTATCATCAGAGGTTCGGCTCTTAAGGCGGTTGAAAACTCAACTGACGAAGCTGGTGCTGCTAAGTGTGTGTGGGATCTTCTCGCTGCTCTTGATAGCTACATTCCTGATCCAGTTCGTGATACAGCTAAGCCTTTCCTTATGCCAGTTGAAGACGTATTCTCTATTAAGGGTAGAGGTACTGTGGTTACGGGTAGAATTGAAAGAGGTGTTATCAATATGAATGATCCTATCGAAATCGTTGGTCTTAAGGACGAGCCAACTCCAACAGTAGTAACAGGAGTTGAAATGTTTCACAAGCAACATCAGTCTGCTGATGCAGGTATGAACGTTGGTCTTCTTATCAGAGGTATTGAAAAAGACCAGGTAGAAAGAGGACAAGTTCTTGCTAAGCCAGGATCTGTTAAGCCTTTCAGCAAATTTGAAGCTGAGGTATACGTATTGAAGAAGGAAGAAGGTGGAAGACATACTCCATTTATGGCTGGTTACAAGCCTCAGTTCTTCGTAAGAACAACTGACGTAACTGGAACTGTAAGTATGGAGGGAAGAGAAATGATTATGCCTGGTGACAATGCTAAGATCTCAGTAGAACTTATCTACAAGATCGCTATGGAAGAAGGTCTCAGATTTGCTATCCGTGAAGGTGGTAGAACTGTAGGTGCCGGAGTTATTACTAAGATTATCGGATAATTCATTAATAATAGCATTTAGATCGGAGATGTTAGAGGTTGACAGTATGTCATAATCTAACATCTAGCATCTAAGTGCTGCATATTAAATATATTTAGTTTTCCTCACAACAACGAACTGGTATGGCAGAAGTAAAATCTCCAAAGCTTAGGATAAAGCTTAAAAGCTATGATGTAAAGATGCTCGAAAGTTCTGCGAGCAAGATTATAGGGCTCCTTGTGAAATCGTGAGCAACGATGAAGGGACCTATACCACTTCCTAAGCAAAGAAAGCTTTATACGGTGCTCAGGTCAAATTTTGTGTATAAAAACGCAAGAGAACAATTTGAGAGAACAACATACGCAAGACTTATTGATGTTGTGGAAACTGGAGCAAAAACGATAGAGTATCTTCAAAATCTCTCAATACCTGTTGGTGTTTCAGTAGAGGTGAAAGTATTCTAGCTTTTGTGTGCAATACGAACGAAATATTTTATTCTCGCTAATAATCTCGTTAACTATAATGGGGAAAAAAGGGTGACTTATGGTCAGAAAAAAAGAAATGACTAAGCTCTGGATCGGCGATGCGCATGTAGCGGTGACGCTTTTGCAGCTTGTTCCACAGGAGGTCGTTAGATATAAGACAGAAGAAAAGGATGGCTACGAAGCTGTCGTACTTGCCGGAGGGAAAAAAGAACTCTCAAAGGAAAAGGGGCAGAAGGTAAGCTATGCTTGGATGAAGGAGTTTCCTACGAGCGATATGTTCAAGGGGAAGTTTTCTGAGGGTTCTTTTGTTGATATTTCTCTTCTCGAAGGGGTTGAGGAGGTCTCTCTAACGGGAATCTCAAAGGGTAAAGGATTTCAAGGTGCTGTAAAGAGGTTTCATCTTGCTGGAGGTCCAAAAACACACGGTTCAAAGTTTCATAGACACGTGGGATCTCTTGGTAATAGAAAGCCAAGAAGAGTACAGAAAGGACATCCTCATGCTGGACATATGGGTACCGAGACTGTTACCTTGCAGCATAGACCTATAGCAGATATTATTACCGTGGGTGATGATAAGTTCATTGCTATAAGAGGGTCTGTTCCTGGTGCATATAATAGTCTCGTGGCTGTGTATGTAGCATAGTCGATATCATGGTTTGAACACTTTTCTATTTAAATTACTTTTGTGTGTAAGTATGACATATACGATACAAGTCTACAATAAAGACGGAAAGGCAACAGGAAAGCTTTCGCTCAATGAAACTCTTTTCAATGATGAAAGAATCAACGACGACCTTATCCATGAGTTCTTCCTTCTTCAGCAGGCTAATGCCCGCAATCCTATTGCTCATACAAAAACGAGAGCAGAGGTTGCTGGTTCTGGAAAGAAGCTATTCAGACAAAAAGGTACTGGTAGTGCGAGAGCTGGATCAAGCCGTTCTCCTATAAGAAAGCACGGAGGTGTGGCGTTTGGACCAAGAAACGATGTCAATCACGGTAAAGCTATGAATAAGAAAATGAAGAAGCTTGCATTGTGTGGTATCATCACTCTTAAGGCAAAGAACGATCAACTTCTTGGGCTCGAGGCAAATCCTCTTGCAGCTATCAAGACGAAGTCTGCTATAACTATGCTTGGTAAGATTGGATTGGCTGAGAAGAAAACACTCATCGTTATGTCTGAAAAGAATGAGGTAATCGAGAAATCGTTGAATAACATTCCTCGCACAAAGTATATCCTCGCTGATTATATCAACCCAGTAGATCTTCTTCAGTATGATAAGGTTCTTCTTCTTGATGGATCTCTTGAAAAAATTGAAGCACTGGTTTCTTAATAGAGCATTTGATTGTGAAACATCTGAATATATTTATTACTCGTATTATGTGTTACCATGACCTTTAAGCAAATACTCAGACAGAGAGCAAAGAAGTCGTCTTCTCCAAAAGCTCTGCTTAAGCTTAGTCCTTATCAGATTATCTTGGCGCCTATTGTTACAGAAAAGGCGTATAAGGGGTCGGATGATGCTCAGAAGTACTCATTTAAAGTACATGCAGGTGCTAACAAGATAGATGTGAAAAACGCTATACAGATCGTATACAATGTTACTCCAGTCTCAGTAAATGTGGCATGGGTAAAGGAAAAGGGAAGAGCAAATAGAACCCTCGTAAGACGCGCGTACAAGAAAGCTGTCGTAGCTCTTAAGAAGGGAGAAACTCTCTCTATTGCTGAATAATTATTCTTTATTTTTCATCAACGCATTCTCGTAACAATGGCTGTGAAAACGTATAAAGCATATACTCCATCTAGACGTTCTATGGTATGATATGACTTTTCCGATATTACGAAAAAGAGACCAGAAAAGTCTCTTGTGAAAACTCTTGGAGCAACTGCCGGAAGAAATCAATACGGTAGAGTTACGTCAAGGTTTATGGGAGGAGGTCATAAAAGACTCTATCGTATCGTAGATTTCAGAGGATATGATAAGTTGAATATCCCTGCAAAAGTCTCGGAGATCGAGTATGATCCATATAGAACAGTAAGAATTGCTCTCGTAAACTATGCTGACGGAGAAAAAAGATATGTGTTGGCGTGGAAAGGGGTTTCGGTAGGAGATACCTTCATGACAGGAGACCAGGCTACTCTTAGTGCTGGAAACAGAAAACAGCTTAAGGATATTCCAGAAGGATTTCAGGTATTCAATCTTGAGTTTACTCCTTTCACGAAAGGAAAGATCATTAAGTCTGCTGGTTCATATGGAGAGATCGTTGGTAAAGATGAGGCGCTTCGTGTTGTATTCGTAAAACTTCCTTCTGGTGAAGTAAGAAAGTTTGATGAGAAGTGTTTTGCAACTATCGGTCAGCTTGGTAACGAAGATCACAAGAACGTTGTTATCGGAAAAGCGGGAAGACAGAGATGGATGGGTAGAAAACCTCACGTACTCGGTAAATCAATGAACCCGGTTGACCATCCGCACGGAGGTGGAGAAGGACATGCAGAGATTGGTTTGAGGTTCCCTAAGACATTTAGTGGGCGTCCAGTACCTGCAGGTAAGAAAACAAGAAATAGTAAGAAGTGGTCTAACAAGTTTATTGTATCTAAAAGAACTAAAAATTAATTCAAAAAGCAGAAATTAGAGAGCAAAATTAAATAAGGATCTACTCCGTATTTCATTCTGAACTTGATCTCTGAATTATGAATTATGTAATATATTTAGCTTTATAGTCTATAAGTAATGACAAGATCACTCAAAAAAGGCTTTTTCGTCGCTGAATCTCTTCTAAAAAAAGTACAGAAGATGAATGAGAGCGGAGATAAAAAGGTGATAAAAGTGTGGAGTAGGGCATCTCAAATTCTTCCAGAGATGGTTGGTTTCACTTTTGCTGTCCATAATGGAAAGCAGTTTGTGAGTCTCTATATCAATGAAGAAATGATAGGTCATAGACTCGGTGAGTTTGTCCTCACAAGAACGTTTAAAGGGCATCCATTCTAAAGTATTCGTTTGTTTTTATCCGATTGTTATTGTAGTGATATCATGAATAAAAGTCTTACAGCAACGCTTAAATACGCACTAACATCTTACAAGAAGATGCAGCTTTTAGCGAGACTCGTCCAATGAAAACAAGTTGATGAAGCTCTCAATGTTCTTGAACATACGCCAAAAGCAGCAGCAAAGATGCTCTGGAAGGTCGTAAGATCAGCACAATCTAATGCTATCACCAATGCCGGGAAGCAAGCACAGGCGCTCTATATCTCACATATCAATGTGGGTCGCGGCCAGGAGATCAAAAGAAATAGATTTGTTGGTAGATCAAGAATACACGCATATGTGAAACATAGAGCATTTGTTAGAGTTGTTTTAGATACTAAATAAACTTTCATTCTTATGGGACAAAAAGTACATCCAGGAGGATTTAGAGCGGGTATCACGAAAGCGTGGTCTTCAGAGTGGTTTGCAAAAACTAAGTCTCAAGGCGCTCAGTTCTTTGTTGAGGATATCAAGATAAGAGCTCTTGTTGAGTCTACTTTCGTGAGAGCGGGTATTGCAAAGACGGTGATCAGAAAAACCGATAAAGAAGGTGAAGTGATCATCTTTACTGCAAAGCCAGCTGTTATTCTCGGAAAAGACGGAGCAAAGCTTGATGCTTTCACAAAACTCCTGCAGAAAAAGTTCGGTCGTGAGTTTAAAGTTGCATTGAAAGATGTAAGACTCCCTGAGCTTTCAGCTAAGATCATGGCTGAGTTTGCTGCAAGTCAGATAGAAGCTCGTATGCCATTTAGACGCGTTGCAAAAACTCTTCTCCAGAAAGTAATGGAAAAGGGAGCAACGGGTATAAAGGTTCAGGTTTCAGGTCGTCTTGGTGGTGTTGATCTCTCAAGAAGTGAAAAATTCTCAGAAGGAAGAGTATCGCTCCAGACATTAAGATCAGATATTGATTATCATTATACAACAGCTCTTACAAAATATGGAATCATAGGTGTAAAAGTATGGATTTCAAAAGGAGATATATTGGTAAAGGCAAAGTCTGCGCCAGTGGAAACTCAAGAGGTAAAGAAGCAACAAGCTATGAATAAGATCGCTAACTAAATCATTTAATTTATATCCAACAATAAGCAACGATGTCTATCTTAACGCCAAAGAGATGGAAATATAGGAAACAAATGAGAGGTCGTATAAGCGGGGTTGCTACAAGAGCAAACAAGGTTTCTTTCGGAGACTTTGGACTCAAAGCTACTACGAGCGCTTATGTGACTAACAGACAACTAGAAGCTGCCAGAAAAGTAATCGTAAGATATACGAGAAAAGTTGGTAAGCTCTGGTTTAGAGTGTTTCCGGATGTTCCATACACAAAAAAGGGTCTAGAAATGCCGATGGGTTCTGGTAAGGGTGATGTAGATTTCTACCAGGCAAGAATCAAGAAAGGCGGAATTCTCTTTGAAGTAAGTGGTCTCGATAGAGCAACTGCAGAAGAGGCGCTTAAGATGGCATCATACAAGCTTCCTTTGACAACCAGAATGGTAGAAAAAGGAGAGGTGAGATAATCAACTACATTTTTTATTGTCTATTAGTATAGAATATAACCATGGCAAAATCAGCAATACTCGTTACGAGTGAACTGACAGGAAAATCATACAAAGACCTTGTTGCTATGCGCAATGATCTTAGAAAGCAGCTTTTTGAGCTGAAGATGAAGAATCATGTGAAGGCTCTCAAGGAGACGCATCAGCTCCGCAATGTGAGAAGAAACATTGCAAGAGTAAATACGGTTTTATCTTCTAAATCTCTCGCTCAATAATGACTATCATCGGAGGAAAAAGTATCAAGGAGTTGGTGGGTACTGTTGTGAGTGACAAGATGGACAAGACTATTGTCGTAGTGACGAAAACCGTTAAACAGCATCCTTTGTATAGAAAAAGATTTACTGTAAGAACTAAGTACTATGCTCATGATGAGAATAATAGTGCCAAGACTGGTGATACAGTAAGAATAAGACAAAACAATCCTGTCAGCAAGACTAAAAGACGGGCACTTGTTGAGGTAGTTGCTCACGCTGCATAACATTTCTTTTATACATCATAATCCTGAATTACTATGTTGCAAAATGAATCGGAAGTTATCGTTGCTGATAACACAGGAGTTAAAAGAGCACAGATTTTTCGTATCTTGAAAGGTTCTTCTGCGAGTAAGGCTACTATTGGAGATAAGGTTGTTGTGGCGTTCAAAGATGTTGCTCCAAGCTCTAACTTCAAGAAGGGTGAAACTTCATGGGCTGTTGTCGTAAGAACAAGAAAAGAGATAAGAAGAAAAGATGGAACTTATGTAAGATTTGATGATAACGCAGTTGCTCTTATCAATAAAGATAGTGAGCCACTAGGAAAAAGAATTTTTGGACCTGTAGCAAGAGAACTCAGAGAAGTTGGGTTTAAAGACGTTGCTTCGCTTGCTGAAGAAGTCATCTAATTATCTACCATATTTTACACTACTTTACTTTTATAGAAGCCTACCATGAAAAAAATTAAGACCGGAGATGCTGTTATGGTCATTGCTGGAAAGTTTAAAGGAAAAAACTCTACAGTAGAATCTGTAAGCGGAGACAAGGTTGTTGTCAAAGGAATCAACGTAATGAAAAAGGCTGTGAAAGGACAAGGATTTGTTGACAAGATCAAGCCTATTCATATATCAAACGTGATGCTTTATGATGAACAATCAAAGAAGCCTTCAAGAGTGGGTATCAGTGTTGACAAGAGCGGAAAGAAAACAAGAACGCTTAAATCGACAGGAAAAGCGGTTAAGTAATAAGAAAAAGAAGCAACATATTTAGTTTATAGTTTATTACTCAGATGAGTATCTATCAACAATATAAATCAGAGACAAGATTGACACTAAAGAAAGATCTTCAGAAAAAAAATATTCATGAAGTTCCGACCCTTGATAAGGTCATAGTAAGTGTTGGTATCGGTTCTCTTGCAACAAGGAAAGGTGTGAAGGATTTCACTGACATCGAAAAAAACCTTGCTGCTATTACAGGACAGAAGCCTGTTATGGTGAGATCTAAGAAGGCTATCTCGAACTTCAAGTTAAGAGAAGATATGCCTGTTATGCTTAAAGTGACGCTCAGAAGAGAAAAAGCATACGAGTTTCTTGATAAACTGACAAAGATGGTTATGCCTCGTGTAAGAGACTTCGTTGGATTGAGTCCAAAAAGCTTTGACCCGAATAACAACTATAATATCGGTCTTCCATCACAAGCAATCTTCCCTGAAATTCTTGGTGACGACGCAAATGCGGTTATGGGTATACAAGTAAATATTGTAACTAATGCGCTCACAAGAGAAGATGCTGTCGCTATGATGAAAGCACTCGGATTCATCTTCATTGAAAAATAATCTTTTAATACTCTATATCATACCATATCCATGGCAAGAAATGCACTTAAGGTAAAGCAAGCCAAGCTTGATGCGCGCAGAGTAAAAGCTATCGCAGACGGAAAGCCTATGAAAGATGCTACAAAGTACTACAACAGATGTAAACTCTGTGGTAGAGCAAACAGCTACTTCAGAGATTTTGGTATCTGCAGAGTGTGCCTAAGAAAGTACGCAAGAGAAGGACTGATTGTTGGTCTGAAAAAAGCAAGTTGGTAGTATACCTTTCTTTATATTTTTCTGTTAACTATTCCATGAGTTTTGTGAACGCTCCTATACATGATCTCCTGATTAGAATAAAAAACGCGTACATGGCGAGAAGAACGCAGGTGGACGGTGTTGTTTATTCTAATTTTAAGGTAAACGTGCTTGAGCTATTGAAGCAGTACGGTTTCATACTTTCGTATGATGTCGTGACTGAAGGCGCAAAAAAAACTATCAGCATCACCTTGAAGGAGGTAGAAGACGAGATCAACGATATACCGGTGATCAAGTTTTACTCAAGACCATCAAGACGCTGGTATGTTTCTTATAAGGAAATTAAACCTGTTGCAGCCGGGCGCGGTATAGGTATCATGTCGACTTCACAAGGTCTTATGCCTACTCATGTGGCAAAACAGAAGAAAATAGGAGGTGAGCTTATAGCAGAAATCTACTAATCGTTTTTATTATTATCTACTCGGCTATACAATGTCAAAAATAGGTAAAAAAAGTATCGCGCTTCCTAGTGGAGTTGAAGTGACTATCACAGGAAAGACTGTTGCGGTAAAGGGACCGAAAGGATCGCTTTCATATACATTGCTTGATGGTGTATTTGCTACTGTGCAGGAGGGTGAAGTTGTGGTAACTATAGAGGACGATAGTAAGAAGAATCTCTGGGGGCTCTCAAGAACTCTTATCGCAAATATGGTAGAAGGAGTAAGCAACGGATATCAAAAGAAGCTTCAGGTGCTCGGAGTGGGTTATACTGCAAAGATGCAGGGAACAAACATCCAGTTTGCGCTTGGTTTCTCTCATCCAGTTATGTTTAACGTACCAAAGGTTGTTACTGCGTCGATAGAAAAAGATGCAAAGGGTAATGATATTATTACATTGGTAAGTATAGATAAAGAAGTGATCGGCGAAACCGCAGCAAAAATCAGAGCTCTTAAGGCTCCTGAACCATACAAAGGAAAGGGTATTAGATACATAGACGAAGTAGTAAAACTCAAGGCTGGTAAGGCTGCGAAGAAATAATAATATATCTTTTTAATCATTTTTATTAGTGGTACTGTCATGAAAAATCTAACTCGTGCACTACAAGCAAAAGCTGGAAGATACGCACAAAGAAAAAGAAGAGTAAATACGGCTATCAAAGCTGGAGCTTCTCTTCCAAGACTTGTTATTAATAAGTCAAATCTGTACATCTACGCGCAAGTGATTGATCTTTCAGGAAAGGTAATTGCCGCTGCAGATGATAGAGATATGAAGAAAGGAACAAAGACAGAGAGAGCTATGGAGGTAGGAAAAGCTATCGCGAAGAAGGCTACAGACAAAGGTGTCTCTGAGGTTGTTTTTGACAGAAATGGATACAGATTCCATGGAAGAGTAAAAAACCTTTCCGTAGGAGCAAATGAAGGAGGACTCAAAAACTAATTCATTATAGCAATCAATATCTACATGCATTTTATGTTTTATAGTATATAAGTAACATGTCTATGACAGAAGAAAAGCAATTAGAAACTGGAGGAGATGAAAACATCACATCTTCTGCAGCGCCTGCTGAAGCTGTAGCGACTCACGGAGCTCCAAGACACCCAAGAGGAGACAGATCTGAGAGAGGAGACAAGAAAGATAAGCCAAAGAAAGAGTTCGACGAGATTCTTTTGGAGGTAAGAAGGGTTACCAGAGTAAATACTGGTGGACGTCAGCTTTCTTTCAGAGCAATCATCTTAGTTGGTAATAAGAAAGGTAAGATTGGTCTTGGTATCTCAAAGGGTGCGGACGTGTCTATTGCTGTAAGAAAAGCGACACATGAAGCATACAAAAATATCAAGGTTGCTCCTATCACAGCTTCAGGTTCTGTTCCATATACAGTGTCACATAAGTATAAGTCAGCAATGATTAAGCTTATCCCTGCTGCGCCTGGTACGGGTTTGAAGGCAGGATCTGCTCTCCGTTCTGTTATGGAGCTTGCTGGTTATACAAACGTGCTTTCAAAGATCATGGGTACTAATAATAAACTCAATAATGCGCTTGCTACTATCCAGGCTCTTAGTTCATACAAGGTAGACAGATCAACGCTTCCAAAGCACGATGCTATGCAGACTATGCAAAATCAAAAGGCGGAAAAGGCTGAAGAAGAAAAGGCAAAGAGAGCACCAAGAAGAACTGCTCCAACTGGTGACAAGAAGGGTGCTCCAGCAAAGAAGCCTGCTCCTAAGAAATAATCTATTTTAATCTTACAGAGATATCACAATGTTTGGATATACACTTAAAAGAAGTAAAGGCCTTAAAGATCCTAGAATCCAAAGAGGAAGAGGAGACAGCTCTGGAAGAGGAAATACCTCAGGAAGAGGAAATAAAGGTGAAGGACAAAGAGCTGGAGCTGGTATGCCTGCATGGTTTGAGGGTGGACAAACGCCTCTCGTGCAAAGACTTCCTAAGATGAGGGGTTTCAAGAAACCATTCAAGCTTGTTAATAAGTTCGTTGCTATCAACCTTTCATCGCTCGAGAACCATCCAGAGATCAAAGGAGAAGTAACAAAAGAACTTCTTATTGAAGCTGGACTTATCAAGAAGGGAGAGAAGGTAAAAGTACTTGGTAATGGTGAACTCACAAAGAAGATTTCACTTACAGGTATGGACGCTATTTCTCAGTCAGCACAGGAAAAGATTGAAAAAGCAGGAGGAACCGTTAAATAGATATATGTTACATATAGCAATTAGATGATAGATGTTAGATTTTAGCAGCAAGCCGACATCTACAATCTATAATCTGATTGCTTTTTAAGATCTTAGACACTTTGTCATGAGCAATATATTAACGAGTATCGGTGATGCATTTCGTAGTAAGACTATCAGAACAAAGATATTGTGGACGTTAGTGTTTTTGGCGCTTTACAGATTGCTTGTGTTTATGCCGGTTCCATTTGTTAATATTACAAACCTGCTAAGCCAAACATCTCTGGGAAATGCCGGAGGTCTCCAGTACTTTGCCATGCTTCTTGGAGGATCGCTTGATCAATTTTCTATCATTGCGGTGGGTCTTGGGGCATACATCAATGCTTCGATCATCATGCAGCTTCTTACTGCTATTATTCCTTCGCTTGAAGAGCTTCAGGAACAAGGTGAGCAGGGAACGATGAAGATCCAGCAGTATACAAGATGGATTGCTTTCCCTCTCGCATTCCTTCAGGGTATTGGTATGACATACTTCATGAACTACCTTCTTGGAGGTCAGCTCTTAGATACAACTAATTTTGGTCTTGTATGTATGGCTGCTGGTGTGCTTGCTATCGGAGCCATCATGCTTATGTACATCGGTGAGCGTATTACGGAAAAAGGTCTCAGCAATGGTATTTCTCTTATCATCTTTGCTTCTATCGTTTCAGGTATCGTCTCTAAGGTATACAATGACATATCTGCTGCAGGAAGTGACTGGATAAGCGTAGTTCTTTTCATGCTTATTATCGTATTGGGTCTTATCATCCTTTCGATCTTCCTTCTCAAAACGATCAAGGAGATACCTATCATCTACGCGAAACAAGGAAAGGTTCAGGAAAGCTCATCGCTTCCTATCCCCCTCAATCCAGTAGGAATGATCCCTATCATCTTCGCTATTGCATTTGCGACATTCCCATACCTTCTTTCTCAGCTTGTGATTAAGTTTGGTACACAAAACCAGACTGTTATGCAGGTTGCTCAGTGGATAGAAAGAAACTTTAATATCTACAATCAACAGCCTTCTATTCTCGCTATTGTTGTCTATTTCCTTCTTATCATCGCATTCACGTTCTTCTATACGATGATCGTGTTCAATCCTGAGAAGATCGCAGACAATATCCAAAAGAGAGGCGGATTTACACCAGGTATTAGACCAGGAGCAGAAACAGCGAAATACTTGAACAAAGTACTTTCTCATCTCTGCCTTTGGGGAGGGATTGGTCTTGGTCTCGTAGGTATCTACTCATATGTACTTACTTACATTCCATTTATCCAGCAACTCACACAAACGCTTGGTACGCTTCCAGTTATCGTAACTGGTTCGGGTATCATCATCATCGTAGGTGTTGTACAGGAGATCGTCAACAAAGCTCAGTCAGAGCTTCTCATGCACAAATATGACAGAGTATAAAACTATTAAACATATTGAAAGGCCGCATTGTCTGCGGCTTTTCTTTTTGTTATACATTGAAAACAGAAGGAAGATTTATACAATATCTATGTAACCAAAAATACAATGAAATGATACTCTCAGACAGCAGAATTTTAGAGGAAATAAAGAAAGGGGCGATAGTGATCAAACCTTTTCATAAACAATGTCTCGGCTCTAACTCCTATGATGTTCATCTGGGGGAATGGATAGCTGAATATGTGCGACCGGCAGATGGCATCTTAGATGCTAAGAAGCCATTGGAGATCCGCTATACGAAAATTAAAAAAGAGGGATTTGTCTTTATGCCAAACAGGTTCTACCTTGGAATTACGCATGAATATACAGAAACACATGCGCCATATGTTCCTTTTTTGGAGGGCAAGTCGTCAACGGGGCGGCTCAGTCTTAAAATTCACGATACGGCCGGAAAGGGTGATGTGGGTTTTTGCAATACATGGACCCTTGAAATTACTGTTACAGAGCCGGTTCGCGTCTATAAGGGAATGCCTATCGGCCAACTTATTTATCAGGTTGTTGAAGGAGAAATAAATAACTTGTATGGCCAAAAACCTGGGCAGAAATATAACGCGAATTCATATGCGAATAGAAATAGAAAGCCCGTAGAAAGCAGGATGTGGAAGAATTTTGGTAAGGATCCCGTGTGGAAAGAATAAATATCGTATTAATAGGACTATAAGCCCTCGTGTCGAGGGCTTTTTTTGTATAAAAAAGCCCTCCGGAGAGGGGGAAAAGAAAAAAGACGGTTATGATTGATTGAGAAAGACAGACTTTTTTCGGATGCTGCAGAGGTTTCTGCTATGTTTCTTGTCCGGAGTCCTTTCTCATTCACTGGTAATATAGAACTGTTCCATGGCTCAAAATCAGCTTATCTTTGCGATATTCAGAAGCTCTTGAGGCGAAAATATATGATAATATCTATGAAAGACCTTTTTGTGTGTGTCGTTTTTCCATGGGAGAAAAAGATCGTTTGGTCTGTAAATGCCCAGAGAAACTACGCTCTTAAGTCGCGCTAGCACAATGCTTTTGCGAAATCTTTTGCGAAATCGCTCGCTGTCCGACCGATTGGTTAAAAAACAAATGCCTTCGTAAGAAAGTGCTCTGTAGATATGGTTTGCTGTGGTGATTCTCATGCGCGATGAGGGAAGGTGATGAAAACTAGCTATACCTATTACCAGATCATATTCTTCTTGTTTTACACCCTGTAGAAATTCTGTCATGTTCCCCACTTTCCATGTTGTGTCTGGATATTCTGCTTTTGCTTTCTGGATAAGGTTTTTAGAAATATCTATTCATGTATAAGAGAAGGTTTTTGTTGGTAGAGCCTTACATAGATGAGCATACAGCCTGCCACTTCAGCATCATATTTCCAGCACACGAAGTGTTTTCTTTTTTGCAAAATGAGTCTTTATTTCGTCAACAAGCACGTCAAATTCTGGCCAGTGGCGTTGGCGTGTGTGGTGAAATTTATCAGCTTCATGATCGTAATACGAGGCAAGGTCGTCGAGAAAGCTCATTAACTTATATAGTAATAAAGAGGCAGTTAGATATTAGATTTTAGATTATAGCATCCTGCCAACATCTAAAATCTAGAATCCAATTGCTATTACGAGAACATAGATTGTTGTGCTGTTACCTTTGTCGCTTCTTCTTTCGATGCTTTGCTCAGAGAAAGAAGCATGCTTTCATCAAAGGTGATGTCTTGTCACTCTCCTGAAAGTTTTTGGTACTTAAGGAAGTACAGGAGGATGAGGTGGGTAAGAGTGACATCGTTCTTACAATATTTTTTAAACGCTGCATATGCTTTTTCGTCTCCCTCTTCCTTATATTTCTTCCAGAGGGCTATTCCTTCCATGCCTGACTCTAATGTTTTTTTTGCTCCTACCAACGCAGCGCCAAGCTTATTAAGACTCATTCTTCTTTGGATAAGGCGGTAGACAAAGAGAAAGAGATCGATACTTTTATGATTGAGTGTTTCTATTTCTTCGTGACTATATCACGCATTGTAGGCCATAACGATATTGTCGTATCATATATGATTAAATCCAATGATATATCCATCAAAGTTGAGGAGAAAATCCATAAATTTCTTCATGTTTTCTTGGGTAATAAGCTTGTATTCTCCTGTTTCCGAGAACATGACATATGCTATAGTAAATTGATGTGTCGCAAGGTTCGTACTGGTAACATTTTCTGTTTCGATATCGTAGACGATATATGGCTTGCCGTTAATGGTTCTCCATTCGTTGTTTGAAAATTCTTCCTCGAGGATTTCTCTGATGCTCAGGTTTGCTTTCATGTTTTTTGTCAGAGCTTTTTCTGCTTTCAGAAGGTTGTGCAATTGCATAATATCGTCAGCCGATGCATGTAGCTCGATCTTTTCTACTTCGTCGGCAAAGATGATAGAACTATCTGCCTTTTTGCTTAACCTAAAATAAGGGCTTCACTCTCTGAAATAGTAGAGATCGTCCCCATCTTTAAATGCTATCTTCAGGTATTCTTTTAAAAGCTGACATCTTTCTTTCTTGTAGAGTGATTGTAGGTGCTCAAAAAATCCTGTATGTAATTTGCTAAGTTCGCTGAGTGACAGTTTCTTGTACATGTTTCCTTAGTTACCGGATACCATGAGGCTGTAATAAGGAAACCTTGCTGAAAAACAACACCGATTATTGCTGTCCGGCAGCTTTTGGATAGGCAAGTTCGTACGCTGCGGGATCAAGCTTCTTGACATACTCCCAAGGACTTGCCTTGAATTGATTAATGTCGGTCAGGGAGGCATTGGTAAGGTTCAAAGAAAAGTTATTGATTCTTATGACCTGACCACCTCTTTTTATACCTATAGGAAACATCTTATAGTTGCTTTGCACGTCGATGGCTGTGATAATATGCATGTCGCCGAGCTTAAACTCTGTCAGATACTTGCCGCTATTGAGTGTGATGCTTTCTGGAGCGATACCAAAGAATTGTCTAAACTTACTAATGATAGTAAATTGATTGGTATCAACACCTGTTGCTACGTCAGTGGGCTGTTGTCCACTATTATAATTTGATGCGAGCTTGATCAGATCTCTAATAACAGTCCCTATGTTTTCTTGCGTAGTGATCTTTCCATTGAGGGTAGAAGTAAGTGTGTCTGTGAGCTTGTCTTCTTGTGCTGAGATAGACGCGATCTTATATCCCTCAAACATAAATACCACGCGGTAGGTGTCTTCTTCAAAGAGGGCGCTTGTTGTATTACACTCTGTCCATGCTATCCTTGCGCTGATAAGATCACAGATACTTACTGTTTGCACAACCTGAGAGTCGCTACTGTTGTTTCTGATATACTCATATACAAATGGTATGTCGATCGATCTAGCTTGTTGTTCGCGAATAAGCTTATTGAGTGCTACCTCAAGATAGGTGTTTTGAGGGAACGATGCAGAAGTAAGGATAAAGCTATCGTTGCTGAAAATATAGTTTCCTATAAAGAGCACTTTTCTTTCTCTTCCATCGGTATTCACTACAAAATATCCTTCTATTTCCGCTTCCAACGAAGCGTTGTCTACCTTCTGGTTGGTCACAATAAAGTTTTCAAATGTCGTGAACTTGCTTGCAAAAAGATCCTGGAAGGTGACAAGATTAGGCTGTGAGACTGTCTCTCCTTTGGCAGATTCGATATACGCTATCAGTCCTGTATTATTGATCATTCTTTTGAGATGGATGCTTCCATCGTTGATAGACTTTATGACGTCTGTCAGTCTGAGCATTGCTTTGGTATTGTTGTTGCGTATGGCGATTTGAGTCAATATAGACTGGAGATATTTATTGTTGTACACATAGACGATGTCTTTATAGATTTGTTCTATATTTGGTCTTTTGGTAAGAAGATCTTGTACGAATGAAAGATAGACATCGATAGTGCTGATATCATAGTTTTTCTGTAGTGTGTTTTGGTAGATCTTCTGCTGAAGCGAAAGAAGTTTGAAAATATTGATATCGTCATCCGCATAGAGCTTGGTATTTGAGATTCCCTGCAGTTCATATGTCGCGGTAGCAAAATCAGTTATTCTATGATACGCTTGTGTATATGTGTCTCCACATTCTGAAAACATTAGTTCCCATTCTCTTGCGCTGGTTGCGCTTCTGCTGAATGTATACAGAAGATTATCACAGAAGCTTTTCTTGTAAGGAGTTTTCAGTATGTCGCCTACGAGTGATGAGAGTTCACTCAGATTTTTGTCAAACGCCATATAGGGGATGCGCGAAACGAAGTGCTCAGTATTTTTATAACAAAAATAGTTGGTAAGGTGCCAGCTTGTCAGACACTTGAGACCAAAAAGATCGCTCAGTGAATTTTCTGTGCTCATGTTGACGTTCTTAGGTATAGATGCGTCAGTCAGTCCTATATCTCCTGGTTTATATTGGTAGAGGCTTGTCTGGATGTTTTTTACTGGATAAGTGAGGATGGTATCCTTGATGAAATTATCAAGTTCCTCTGCAGGATAACTCTCTGTCGCAAAGAACTCTCTTGTGTAGTTGCTGTTTTCGTGGTTGATAAGATTGATAGAAAGGGGAAGCATGATGCCGCTATGATAACCTAGTGCGCCATATCCCATTTGTGCTTCCGGAGAAACGCTGATGAACCCTTGAAGGATCGAAAGGGAAAAAGGAATATTGTCAATCTGTGGATTGAGCATGATCCCTTTTGCAATATATGCGTCTCCTGACTGCAGAAGGGTTGGAGTAAACGGTTTTTGGATAGAAAGGATTGAAATTTCATTTGTAGTACTTGCAAAAGAACTTGGTTTCAGGAGTAGGGCTGCGATGAAACTCAGCACGATCATCACCACGAAAATACTATAGGTAAAGATAAGATCATAAACCTTCTGATATGTCGCGATAATTTTCTTTGTTTCTTGTTCGGCTGTTTGCACTTGTGGTTCCATCGGAGAGTGAGGAGAAAACACTAAATTAATATGTATTTATTATACCGGCAAGCGGTTTTTTTTGCAAATTTTTGCGCGCGAGATATTGTTTTTCTGCAGCGATTTTGTATAGAAGAGGAGTCTTTTGTTTTGTAAGCATGATTTCTATGGCATATTTGTTACTTTTTGTTGTTCTTGTCGAGGGTTTTACGACGCTAGCTATGCAGTTGGTAGCGCTAAGAAGCGCCGTGCCTTTAGTGGGATCAAGCATTGTACTGACATCAGTAGTGATTGGGGTTATACTCCTTGCTTTGGCCGTGGGCTATTGGTATGGGGGAAAACTGACGGCTCGCTTGTCTGAGCATAAGATTGCAAAGGTGCTTTCATGGCTTCTTTTTGCAGCAGCAATCTATTATATATGCTTGGTTTTCCCGCTTCAGCATGAACTTTTGCTCGGTCTTATGCAGAAAATGAGCTATATACCAGCGCTTTTTGTCTTTGCTCTGCTGTTTTTCTTTCTGCCAGTTGCTGCCGCATCGCATACGATGCCTATGATAACCCAGCTTACCAGCGGAAATAAGTGACTTGCAGCCGGGAAAATCCTTTTTGTCTCGACGCTTGGTTCATTTCTGTGAAGTGTGCTGACGACGACTGTCTTATTTCCGTCACTTGGGGTGACGCAGGTAGGCTATCTAACCGCTGGTTTGTTGCTGGTGTGTCATATTGCCATGATAATCTACCAGAAACGCATCCCACGAATAGGAATTGCCGGACTCATCTTAGCTCTAATCTTGTTCATAGGAAGGCCGAAGGTCGAGGCGCTCTATACGCATGATAGTCCATATCAGCATATTGAGATTCAGGAGCAGTGGCGTGGTGACCGTACGTTTCGTATCATGCTTTTGGATGGTGGGTATGCGAGTTCTATAGACACCAAAACCAACAGTAGCTGGTTTGGATATGTCCGTTCTGCGGTCGAGGTCACTGACTCTCGAAATAAGCTATCTGCAGTGTCATGAGAAAAAAAGATATTAGTCATAGGAGCAGCTGGATTTACCTATCCTGAAGAGATGGCTCGCAGGGACGAAATAGTAAAGGTAGATACGGTGGATGTGGATCCATCTGTGAAACCTATTGCAGAAAAATATTTTCTTCAGAAGCCGCTTCACGAGGAGATTGCATTTTTCCCTCAGTCAGCAAGGGGTTTTTTGAAAGATGCAATAGCTCAGAAAAAGCATTACGATACGATACTAGTCGATGCATATATAGGAACGTCGGTTCCGGAAGAGCTTATGACAAGGGAGTTTTTCACTGATCTGAAGAAAATCTCGGATAGTGTTATCCTTAATATGATCATGGATACAGAGCTAAAAAGTGACTTTGCGCAGCATGCTTTGCAAACGATCCATAATGCATGGGGTTCTGTGTGGTATAAGGATGTTTCAAATAGCCCAGCATATCTTACTAATTTTCTTGTTACTTCAAGACCATTTAGCGATGCGATCTCTTATACATGAGATAATAATAAAGATGTATATACCGATGACAGAGAGTCAGTAGAGATAGATAAAGTAAAAATGTTCTATGGTCATAAGAATTAAGCGCCCTTGGGCGTTTTTTTTATCGAAAATTTTGTAAAAAATAAAAAATAGAAAATCATTTTTTGATCTTCTATTTTATTGTAGTATGGATGGCTGTTACTTCGCACTTGTATCATTATGCATGATGCCGAAGATGTTTTTCTCTGTATCAATAAGATATGCTAACCATCCCATCCCCGGGATAGGCATCTTGGGAACTGCAACGATGGCTCCAAGAGCAACTGCTTTCTCCGTCATAGAGTCAACAGATTCTACTTCCATAGTACAGACATTTCCCTTTACGGGATCGTCTTGTGTTGGAGTACGACCAATGCGTTTTACCATACCTCCATTGATGCCAATTCCTTCTCCTGTGACGATCATTCTATACTCGGCATCACCGCCTTCCCGCTTGGTAAACTTCCATCCAAAGAGTTCTGTATAAAATTTCTCGCAGCGATCCATGTCGTCCGCGTGTATTTCAAAGTGTACAGGCCTATTCATTCAATTACGAATTACGAATTAAAAATTACGAATTATCTTGTATGTTATATAAATTGTTTATATTATTTTCAACGGCGTTACAGAGCTCCTCTAAAGGCATTGCTAATAGCTGTGCGATATACTCATAAATATATTTCACGTTCGCCGGCTCATTCATTTCTCATCTCACTGCTTGTGGCGAAAGCCAAGGGGCATCTGTTTCCAAGACGATATTATTCACATCACAAGCGAGCAGCGCATCGCGCAGGGACTGTGCTTTCGGATAACTTATATTTCCACAAAACCCAAATCGAATATGTGGAAAATATTCCTGAAGCTTTCTTATTTCCTCTGCACTATATCCAAAGCAGTGAAAATATATTTTTTCTTCTTTAAAATCTTTTATCACATCAAACGTACTTTCAAAATCATCGCGTGAGTGTATGACGATTGGCAATTGAAATTCTTTCGCCAGTTCACATTGCATACGAAATAATTTCTTCTGCAGTTCGATCTGTGGATCTCACTCATAGTGCGTATCTATGCCGCATTCTCCCACTGCAATGAGATATTGAGAATTGAGGCTTTTGAATTGAGAACGAAGGTCAGATATTTTTTGAATAATATTTTCTTCAGTAATATTTCCGAAACACACTTCACTCGGATGATATCCCATGGTTGCTTTCACTCGACAGTCCATCCTCGCATCTTTCGCTTCGCGAGCTATCTCGATCGCCTTCGTATTATATTCTTCATCTACTCAAATATTCACCAATCCTTTTCATCATATATCAATAAACTTTTGCAGATGTTCTTTCCAGTTTAGATAGAGTGCATCGCTATTCAAATGTGTGTGGCTGTCATAATATCTCATTTAGCGCATAAACTGAAAATTAAAATCCTAAAACTAAAAACTGATTTTTCTCTATTAGGCTTAGGTTCTGTGTTAATAAGTTATTGATTGTAGGCTGTGTTTCAATATATTGATATTTCATTTGCTTTATTAGATCAGATAGTATATGGCAGTAGCAATTATAGCGTTCATCATATTACTCGTGGTGCTTGTCGTTATCCACGAATTTGGACATTTTATCGCGGCACGTAAGTCAGGAGTAACTGTGCACGAGTTTGCGGTCGGGATGTGACCTAAAGTATTAACATTGTGAAAAGATAAGAAGGGTACAACTTTCAATCTTCGTCTTTTGCCTCTCGGAGGTTTTGTTCGCATTAAGGGTGAAAGCCCACATGATGATGGAGCATTTAGCGAGAAAGATAGTTTTCTGAAAGCAAAATTTTGGAATAAAGTGATTATTCTGCTTGGAGGAGTGATCATGAACTTTATCGCAGCATGGCTTATTTTTACGATAGGCTTCCGGCATGGCGTGCAGCCAATTCAAGTTATACCGGATAACTTCATTGTTGGCAAATCAGAAAGTCTTCTCATGCCAACATATTCATATCTTCACAGTCAGTGACTTATCTCATGAACTGTGGTGACGGGTACGGCACAAATCATAGAGGTGGTTCCTGGACAGCTTGGTGCGACAATTGGTCTTGTTTCTGGAGATGCTATCCTTTCTATTAACGGAAGGCCAGTGAACAATCAAAATATCTCTCAGGTGTTGAAAGATCAGATAGGGCAAACAGTACCGCTGACGTATCGCAGAGCAGACGCAGAGCAGACTATCTCACTTCCGTGTCCTACACAAACATGTGTACTTGGCATCTTTATGGAAAACAATTCGACAGAACAAATACTTCCTATCAAATATCCACCGCACATCGCTATGGGTAAAGCAGCTCATGAGATCGTTGCTCAAGCAAAACTTACCTTTCCAGCTCTTGGCGGCATTATTACCAATGCGGTATCATCGAAGAAAGCAGACAGACAACAAGCGCTCCAAAACCTCTCATGACCAGTTGGCGCGGCTCGCGTAGGCGAATTCATCATCCAGAGTGGTGGATGGATCCAGTTCCTTATGTTCGGGGGACTTATCTCCCTTGCATTGGCATTTTTCAATCTTTTACCGATACCTGCGCTCGATGGGTGAAGGCTGCTCGGTGTTATCATCCAGAAGGTGTTTGGGCTTCGCCCGGCGAAATACTTCGCAGTCGAAAGTCGGATCAATCTCACATTCTTTATCCTCCTTATGGGGCTTGGAGTGTATATTCTTTTGCTTGATCTTGTCAGAGCGTGGGGTGTGCATATTTGGGGCTTCTAGCTCGCATTAATAATCCTGGTTGTAATGCCAGGATTTTTTTATACAAAAAACTATAGCACACAACATTGACATTACAAAGCGACTTGTTTTAGGTCATTTTTTCTATTCATTTTTTGCATTTTTTGACGATCTTCATATACTTAGTCTATAGATATTTTATACATCAGTAATCCCAATGAATCTCGAAGAGTTTTCACACAATCAGTCGGAATATATCAAAAGCATCCTCACTGCCGACAAGGAAGATCTTGATGAGGTACTTCGTAGTATTAAGGAAAAAGAACTGCTTTCTGAAAATATAAATGACAATTACGACGAAGAGCTTACATTTGGCCAGCGCATTGCGGATAAGGTAGCTACATTTGGGGGTAGTCGAACATTCATTATTATTTTTCTTTCTGTGCTAGTTCTGTGGATGACCCTCAATGTTATGCTCGGTAAAAGGGCGTGGGATACGTATCCATTTATCCTGCTCAATCTGTGTCTCTCATGTATAGCAGCGCTTCAGGCTCCTATCATTATGATGAGTCAAAATAGACAAGCAGCAAGAGATCGTCTTCGCGCAGAAAATGATTATAAGGTAAACCTGAAAGCGGAAATTGAAATACGCACGCTTCACGAAAAACTAGATCATCTCCTTATGAAGAAATGGCAAACGCTTATGGAGATACAAGAAATTCAATTGAATATGATACAACACAATAACATTTCTATAGAAAATAAAGCTAACACACAAGAGTCATAAAAATACAAAAGAGGCCATAAGGCCCTTTTTTGTTTGACTTTATAAAGAAAAGTGACGACATATTTTTGCATACTTCTGAGATTGTCCTCATCAGAGCTCATTTTGTCTTGAAATCACCAGGCGAAATCATATAGTTGATCAAAGACGCTCGTCGAGAGCACGTTTTTTATTCTATTTTTGGCTTTCAAATGCCTACTATCAATCAGCTTATTAAGAACGGAAGAGAGAAGAAAAAATATAAGTCTAAAGCGCCTGCGCTTCAGTTTGGTGTAAACAAGTTGCAATCAAACAAGAAGGTCGCTATTTCTGCGCCTTTCAAGAGAGGAGTATGTCTTAAGGTAACTGTACAGAAACCTAAGAAACCGAACTCTGCGCAGCGTAAAATCGCGAAGGTAAGACTTTCAAATGGTATGGAAGTGATCGCTTACATCCCAGGTGAAAAGCACACGCTTCAGGAACATAGTGTGGTTCTTGTTCGTGGAGGAAGAGTAAAAGACCTCCCGGGTGTGAAGTACCATATCGTTCGTGGTGTATACGACTCAAATCCAGTAGAAGCAAGAAGACAGAGTAGATCACTTTATGGAAACAAGAGACCTAAGCAAAAATAATCTAGACATTCGTTAGATTTGGAGAATACAATAACATATGAAGGTTCAGAACCTGCCAGTGAAGGCAGCAAGTGGATATGGCTGTCCGCAACACGCTTTTATTATATAGCATTTCTTACGAAGAATGGGTAAAAAGTACGAAAAGCCAGCATATCTTGGACTTCCAACGAGCGATCAAAAAGCTCAAAAGTTCATCAATTATATCATGAAAGAAGGAAAGAGAACAGTTGCTCTTAAGATCTACAATGACACAATGAACGAGATCAAGGCAAATGGACATCTTAATCCTTCGGCTGTACTTGAGGCGGCACTTGAAAATGCTGCTCCAGATATCATGGTAAAGTCAAAGAGAATTGGAGGTGCTGTTTATCAGGTACCACTCGAAGTAAAAGCATATAAGAAGCTTTTCTTCGCTTCAAAGTGGCTCCTTGACGCTGCAAGAAGTAAAAAAGGAAAACCTATGTATAAGAAGCTTGCAGAAGAACTTATGGCTGCATATTCAAATCAGGGTCCTGCTATCAAGAGAAAAGAAGAAGTACACAAGATGGCAGAAGCTAATAAAGCATTCTCATATCTTGCAAAGTACGTTAAATAACTCCCTAACGAAATAGCAATTAGATTATAGATTTTAGATGTTCGCAAGATGCCAATATCTAAAACACAACATCTAACTGCTGATAAGTTTTATTAGCTTATAAGTAAAAATGGGTAAGTGTAATAGATCAGATTACAATCACGTCTTATATAACTTCAACAGAGCAAGAGTAAAATCTGGCGAGAAGAGTAAAAAAGCTGTTGAACAGAAGATCGCTTTGTTGAAAAGAAAAGAGAAAGAAGGGGAAACAAAGTGGATTATCAATGCGATGCAGAAAATTGATGCGAGACTCAAAAGTATGGGTATCTCTGATGCAATGGTGCAAAAAGCTATAGAAAGAAAAGGAGTTTTATCTCACTAATCGGGCGATTCTATTATGTCAAGATTAAAAACAAACGCCAAGAAAAAGCTTAACAAAGCCTTGGTAAGAGTAGAGAAGGTTGTGATCATGGACACAAGAAAAAACCTTGAGCAACAGAAGAAATGGAAAGCGAAGGTGATTAATTCAAAAGCAAGATCACAGACGTCTACGGCTCTCTAGTATTATTTACCTTTATTAACACTTGGTGACTACCATGGATTTTCAAAGATTACAGACAATATATGAAGCAAAATGATATGCTATTCCTGCTATAAAGACAGGACAGCATCTTGAAATACATGAAAAAATGGGTGATAGAATATGGAAATTTAAGGGACTTGTGGTGAAGGTGCGAAAACCTGCACATCCAGATGGAACCTTTACTATTAGAGGATCTGTTGCTGGTCATACTATCGAAAAAATATATCCTTTGTCATTTCCAAAATTTGAAAAAGTGATTCTTCTCGATGAGTACAAAACAAGAAGAACGAAGCTCTACTACATTAGAGATAAGGTAGGTAAGGATGCAAAATTCAAAAGCAAGATCACGTCTGATCGTAAAGATACGAACCTCCTAGCAAAATAATTTTATCTTTGGTTACAGTCATTATACTATGGAACTTATAGTAGCAAAGCGTACATTGACGTGAAAGAAGGTGCACACTCTGAGAAAAGAGAGCATCATACCTGGTGTGGTATATGGAAAGCATCTTTCTGCTCCAGCAGTAGTACAGTTTGATAAAAATAGTTTTTTGAGAGCATATAAGCATGCGGGTGAATCAACTCCAGTAGATCTTACTGGTGATGAAACTCATTTGGTACTTATTCATCAGATAGATGTAGATCCTGTTACTGATATGGTAACGCATGTTGACTTTCTCGCGGTAAAAGCCGATGAAAAAGTACAAGCATCTGTTGCTATTATGATGATTGGAACATCTCCAGCTGAAAAAGATGGACTCGGTAGAGTACAGCTTGTGAAAGATCATGTGACGGTAGAAGCTCTCCCAAGAGATCTTCCTCATGATATCAAAGTTGATATTTCAGGGCTTGCAACACTTCAGGATGGTATCTTCGTGAGAGATCTTCAGGTGTCTGATAAGGTTGAGATCATCGATGATGCAGATCTTCCTATCGTTTCAGTTGTTGCTCTTGAAGATGAGCCGGAAGAAGTACCAGGCGCTGAACAAAATGCTGCTGGTACAGCAGGACTCACTCCTGAAGAAGCTGCTGCAAGAGCTGCGGAAGCTGAAAAGAACAAACAAGATAAAGAAAAGAAATAATTTTATTTGCAGTTTTGCGTAGTATACAACCGAAAGATGGCAAGAGTATGTCAAATATCAGGTAAGAAAACAGTTTTTGGAAACAGCAGATCTCATTCTATGAGAGCCACTTCAAGAACCTTCAAGCCAAATCTCATTACAAAGATGGTAGATCTTGGTGATGGAGTAAAAGTAAAGATCAAGATGGCTGCAAATATGTACAAGAAGTATAAAGCTGAACTCTAAAAGAAGTTCATAAAGTTTGTAAAGTAGAAAGTTCATAAATAGTTTTAACTTTATGGACTTTTGACTTTATACTTTGTGGGTCGGTAGCTCAGTGGTAGAGCAATGGCCTTTTAAGCCACTGGTCGAGGGTTCGATCCCCTCCCGACCCAAAAAAATAACAGCAGCAATGTTGTTATTTTTTTATTTGTTAAACGTTGTTAGATAGATAAAAAGAGTTTATTAATTTATTATTGAGAATAAAATATGGTGTTTATATACAGAACAAGGATAGCGGGAATGATTATTCAAGATGGTAGACTCTTACTCCTTAAATGAAGAGGATATGAGGAATTACGGACTCCATGAGGGAAGATTGATGAGGGAGAGTCAGACGAACAATGTCTTGAAAGAGAGCTAAAGGAAGAACTGGGAGTAAAAATGGGAAGTGCAATATTCTTTAAAGAGTATGTAAATCCATCTCCATTCAATCCTGAATCAGTCATGACTATACAAAGAGTTTATATAGCAACTATTTCAGGACAAATAATCCCTGCTGCTGAAATTGAATCATTCGTTTGGATAACTAGGGAAGAATTTGAGGATAATAAATATCCGATTCTCGCAGTCACTAAAAATATAATAATTCCTGAACTTATAGAAGCTGGAATATTCTAATTTTTTCATTTTTCTCTTTATTTTATGATTTTTTGAGGTGCATTCCGATCGTCAAAGGATATGTAGATATTAACTAATATTCTAGGTTCTGCACTATCTCAGTTATTCTTGTGCTTTTAAGAGTAATCCATTGAGAAAAATCATTCTAACTGGGATGGGTAGACTGTTTAGTCTTGATTTATCTGTCTAGAGGAGTAGGCATAGGGAAGTATTTATTTCCTTATTTTCCTGTATGCTCTATACAGTTGCGGTTATATTGTTTATTATCTGGATTTTATGTCTCTTATTTAGTGTTGGTGGAGCACTTATCCACATATTACTGGTTATTGCAGTGGTAGTGGTTGCGGTCAGACTTATGCGCTGAGACAAGCCATTTGGTGGCGAAAAGTAGAGAGGAAAGGGGGAGCCCCTTTTTCGTATATAAAAAAATGATAGAGACCTATAGGTTTTCTCTATCATTTTCCTGAGTGTTGTTTCTTGGGATTGATTTAAGTGGGGATGTTAACCACTTACTATAGGATACGATCGATATATGCTTTTGTGACAAGATTCTACAACTTTAGTTTTCTGATAAGTTTCTCGGTAAATGAATAAGCAACATTTTCTACCATGGGCACATTTTGGCTGATGGATGCCAAGAAATAGTCTATGTTGTTTTTCGTATCGTCAAGTGTGAAGATGAATTTATCTGCTTTTGCTATAATAACGAGATTTTTCCATTCTGCTGTGGCAGCATCTGCCTCTATAGTTCGTCCTACAAGCTGCATTCGGGAAATAATCTTTTCACCTATGATCAATCCTTGGTCAGAAGTTGTTAGTACGATCTTCTTGTTTCTCATAAGAGCGAAAAGGATATATCCTCCGACGAGGAGGAAGAGGATGATGGCTCCGAAGAAGTTCTCGAAAAGCACTGAAGCGATGATGAGCGCTACGAGCGTCAGGGAAAATATAACGTACCAGAGTTTCCCTCTTTCGAAATGTTCTCCGTTGTGAACGATAACGCTAGCCATCTCATATGTATTAATATTACTAAAGCAGAAAGTTTTGGCACTTAGAGTTGGATATTAGATGTTAGCAAGGTACTGCAATCTAATATCTATAATCTAACCGCTAATTAGTTAGTATATAATAGATTTCCCACATGAAACAAGACATCTTCGCGCCATTGCTGAGCCATGAGTTGGATACCCACAGAAAATGGTTCCCCGTCTTTTTCAACCATACCACCAGGAATGTTGATGGCAGGATAACCACAGAGACTTGCGGGTACTGTATAGATGTCTGCAAGATAGTTCTTGATAGGATCGTCGAGTCTTTCGCCGATAGTCCATGCAAGCTCAGGAGAAGTTGGGCCTAATACTACATCATATGTTTGAAAGAGCACATCGAAAGCATCTTTGATCTTTTTTCTGACCTGCTGCGCTTTGCGGTAATATGCATCATAGTAACCAGCAGAAAGTACATAGGTTCCTACTAAGATTCTTCTTTTCACCTCATCGCCAAATCCTTGATCTCTGATATGTGAATAATAATCATGGATAGATCCAAAATTACTAGGATCATCCTGTAGCCCATACCTTATACCATCAAATCTTGCAAGATTGGTCGATGCTTCTGCAGGAGTGATGATATAGTAGGTAGGAACAACATATTGTAAAAGTGGAAAATTCATATATTCGATAGTCGCTCCAAGTTTTTCCGCCTTTGCTATCATTTCACGAGTCTTTTTTTCGATCAGGGGATCGACGCCTTCGGCGAAAAACTCATTTAATACAGCGATTTTTACTCACTTCAGCGAATCTTTTTTGAGTGCTTCAAACCATGTACCATGGTCATCTTGTGCAACATTGGTCGCATCATTCTCATCTGCTCATGCAACGATATCCAAGAGGATTGCAGCATCTTCTACGGTTTTTGTGAGTACGCCAACCTGATCAAATGACGACGACATAGACTGGACACCATATCTGCTGATTCTTCCATATGTTGGTTTGAGTCCAACGATATTACACATGGCTGCTGGTTGTCTGACAGATCCACCAGTATCTGTTCCGAGCGCAGCAAGGCAGAGATCTGCAGCTACTGCGATAGCTGACCCTCCTGAGGTTCCACCAGGGATCTTATTGTTTCCATAGATATTCTTCACGGGTCCGAAGTACGAATTTTCGTTACCACTTCCCATCGCAAATTCGTCCATATTCGCTTTGCCGATAAGCGTTGCGCCTTTTTCCTCGAGTCTTTTTCGACATGTGGCTGTATAGGGCGCAACAAAATCTTCTAGCATTTTTGACGCACATGTAGTACGAGTGCCTTCAACAAGAATAATGTCTTTAATGATGAGAGGGGCCCCATGCAATGGTCATGTGACAACATCCTTTTGGTGCTGTGCTGCATATTCATCGGTAACAGAAATAAGTGCGTTTGTTCACTTTCCGCAGTGCTCCTTTGCTTTTTCCAAGTATGCAGAAATTACACTCTGCGGCTGTAGCGATCCGTTTTCTACTCAGTCTATGTATTGTCTTAGCGTGAGGCTCATATATCCTTGGGTTGTGTAAAATTGAGTAACAGTAGTGTAATATAGTGTAAGGTAGTATCCATAGTTGCTTCCCAAAATTACACCACTATTATACGCGAAGCTTTACACTATGTTACACTTTATAAGTATTAAGGAGTTTGTATAACGCTATTCAAAAAGTCTTCAGTTTGTACTTTATCGCTTGCGGAAAGTTCTCCTGTTGAGCTGACAGTAACGGCAGCGCTTGTCTCTTCGCGAGAAGGCATATTCTTCAGCTTTTCTTCGATTGCTTCGCGTTTAGCTCTCTGTGCTTCGGTCTCCATAGGTTGAGTAGGAGAACTGGTAAACCAACTTTGAACGAGAGCCTTCGGAGAAGTATTTTTTTGTGCAGCCACAACAAGTACGACAGCTAAAAAGATAACGATAGCTATCATAAACCAAAAAGCGATTTTTCTCATGGAAAGAATGATATATAAATTAAATATAAAAGAAACTATAGCGATCTGCTGGTTCTAATGCAATATTAATGCTTTATTGTAACCACCATTTTAGGCGATATGCTTCTTGCTTGCTCGCCACGCTCCTTGTCTGGTCAGTCTCTTTTCGTCTTCCTTGTTTTTAAGAACATGTTTTACCGCCTCTTCAAGGAAGATAGTATTTTGACTTCATTTAAACAGAAGAAGGAAATTATCATCAGGATGCTTTTCAATCGTATCTTTGACTGCTTGTCCCAGGGTGTCATAGTGCATAAAGTGGTGAATGTTTTTCATGTCGTGTCAGATTTTGCGTAGTTCATCTACTGTATATTTTCCTGTAGATGCTCCTAGAAGAAATATGCTGTCGCCATACTGTGAAAGATATGCGGCAAGTTCGCGATGATGTTTTTCTTCTCGCTCACCAAGTTCACGCATGTCTCCTAGTACGAGGATAACTTTATAGTCAGGTAGAGTAGTACGCTGGATGCGATAAGTGTCATTGATCGCCGCTTCCATGCTCAGAGGAGAGGCATTATATGAACTGTCGAGGATGATGCTGTTGTGTATCCCTTCAAAGACTGTCATTCTTCACGACTGTAGATGGAGATCGAGGAAGAGATCTCCTGTCTGCGGAATGGCCTCCTTGCCATGCAGTTTATATGAGACGATGTCAGCTATAGCCAATCCCACTGCAATATAGCCATGATTGTTTTTCCCAAGTATATTTGTCGAGACACGAAGAGACTTTTTGCCGACATGCATGTGAGATGCTGATTGAAGTGTCTTTTTGTTCATCTCCAATTCGTAATTATTATAGCGAATAGTAAGGTTTGTATTGTCAGTTTCGTTTGTGTCATATCGAAGAAGGTCGACATCAGTCTTTCATTGTAATTGACGTCCATAGACGTCGTCGTGATTGATGATACATGTCTCAAGTGTCGCTTTCTGTAACTTTGTTTCTTCTTTGGCGATCGCTTGAGGATCGCCAAATTGCAAAGAATGTACTGCGTCTATTTTTGTCAGAACGCTGATGTGTGGTTTGACGATAGAAACTAGAAAGGACATTTCACCAGGGGTGTCTATACCGTATTCAAGTATGGTGACGTCATATGGCTTGCGAGATGAAAGATAAACAAGTCATATAGTTTTACAAAGAACCGAAATCATAGCTCCTATACTTGCGCCTCGGTGTTCAATTTTAAATATAGCAAGAGACATTCATAGTTCTCCATTGAAATTTTTCGGAGAAGTGTAGATCACATCGTCTGGTGCATATTTCTTCAAGATATCGGAGATGATCATCCTGCATGACGTTTTTCCTACGCTTCCATTAATCCCGATGATGATAGGTTTTCGTTTTTTCACATAACGGCGAGCAAGCGCTCACAGTAGCTTATAGAATAATTTCAGTATTTTATCTTTCATCGAGAAATTCGAGCTATTAAATACAGATAGGGTAAAACTTAAATCTCAAAACTGAGAGCAGTCTTTAGTTTTAAGGTTTTAGCTAATTAGGTAAATTCTGCAATAATTTGATATGCTATAAGGAGGAATAAGAAGATAATAAGGATAACAAAGAAACTCGTGGTAATGATTTTCTGTGCGTCTTTCACTTTTGCCTCATCTCCTTGTGCTGTAAGATATTTGACACCCCCTCGGATCAGCATGATGACCATGATAGATCCAAGTACATACGCCGATATTCTTGCTGCGTTGATGAGGAAGTTTTGGAACTGAGAAGCGAAGTTTTGTTGCTGTGCGAGATAGTAGATGAAGTCGATGATCTTGATGAGGATAAGAGCAACGATCACATTGACGATACCCGTTCTTGCTGCTTTGATCTTTGATTCTTCTTCGAGTGCCCTCATAAATTGGAAGCCATAGTAGATGAACATGATGATTGCATAGAAGAATGCGAGACCCTTCAGGAAGGCTAATATCTGAAACAGTGCATTGTTTTGCAGATTGTTGAGTAGTCACTGCGATCATTGAACGGTATCGATTTGTAATGCTGTTCCAAGAATCCACGTAACTCCCCAGACAAGAAAACATCCAAAGAGGATGTACAGAAAACTTTTTCTTGCCTTTGCGAGACCTTTTTCGTCTCAGGCTTTTTGCATCATCTCTATGCCTGTCCAGGCAAGATACAGGATGAGAACGCCAACCATAACAGTCCTCAGCATGCGCCAGAGGATTGCGTTGTCATTGGAAGGAGAGAAGAGATTGTAGATATTCCATCTTAGTGGCATGTTGGGATTTATCCCAAGAGTCATGGGCGATATCATATTTTCATTAGCCACAATCCCAAGTGTAAGAGGATTAGCAATATCCTGGTTAAATGATGGGGCGGCAAAGGTCATCGAAACTTCAAAACTCATGATTCACAACAATACTAATCCAAGGAGAATCTTTTTGACCATCTATTTCAAGAAGCGTAAATCAATAAATAACACATAATGTTTAAACGATAGAAGCGATGATCGCGAGGAATAGTCTGACTATCATAGCAAATCATGTCATGATCAGGATGCCAATAGCGATATTTTTTATCCTTCACTGTACTTTCTTGAAATCTTCTCCACTCACAGCACCGGTAACAAGCAGAAAACCATTGTAGACGATAAGCAATGTTGCTGCTCATAGTCAGATATAAAACATCCATTGGAGATATGGTGCGATATTCTGTCTTATGCTATCAAGCGTGTTAGCGATTTTATACTCAGAGGAATACTCGCCGTCATCGGCGCTTACTCCATCCAGGCTTGTATCCTGTACATTATACTCTTTGTTCGACTCTTCCGCAACGCGGTCAAGAATTTCTATCGGTGAGCTTCATTTGTCTCATCGACTATTGCTTGTAGTCGTTCCTGCGCTTACTCGCGTCATCATGAGCGAGCAGAAGGCAGAAAGAACAAAAAGGGAAAGGATGATTTTTTTCATGTCATACAAAAAGAGATAATACTTACTATATAGCCACATCCACCTCTCAATGCAAATGTTTGTCGAAAGGGTTACGTAAAAAACTTTTTCTGCGCATCTTCTGCGATTTTTCTTCTATCAAAAGTCTTGCTACTAAATTCCGAAAATCACTGTATCAAATTCTTTTCATCTTTTTTATCCACGAGAACGCCATTGCTTTCATCCACAAGATAGGAGGTTGCTCATGCATTATATCCAAATACCGGCACACCGGAGCAGAGTGCCTCTGCTGTTCCTATACCAAACGATTCCTTCGCAAGGTTGATGTATCAGCGTGATTGTTGTAGTAGTTTTTTCTTTTCTTCTACACTATCTATATAACCAGTAAAGATGATGGTCGGTCACGCTATGCTTTGTGCATATGCCATGTCGGGTCCGTCGCCTGCCATAATGAGTGGTAGTTGTAGGGTATTAAACAAATGAATAATTGTATCTATCTCTCTCACATAACGAACTATTCTTCACATAAATACATAGTAAACTCATATCTCATAACTCACATCTCATAATAATTTTGGATTTTGAGTTCTGAATTCTGAATTGATAGGAGGGTATTTTACTTCTCCTTCCATCTTATAGAGTTTATGCGCCAATGATTGTGTGTACTCACTATTAAAACAAACCGTATCATAATACCTTTTCTTTTTATCCCATGGACGAAGATAGAGTGTCGCAAGTTGATAGAGTTGTTTAATAGGAAAACGAAGCTTTGCAATATTCTCTTCATAGTTCTCCCATATGTATTGCATAGGGCTATGGAGGTATAGACTCACCGTAGGTCTATTTTCAATTTTCAATTTTCAATTCTCGGTATTTAATTTAGAATTTAGAATTCAGAATTGAGAATTATTATTGGTAGATATGACGTTTTTTACTGCTGCAAAAGAAGAAATTATTATTGCATCAGGAGAATAGTTATTGATTTTACGTCTCAACATTTTCGTAAGAAGAGGAAATCGAAACATAAGATTCCTATAATCAAATAATGTAGAGAGTAAAAAAAGGTTTCTGGTATTGCAGATAATAAATCGTTTATTTAACCAGTAAGGAAGTGCGGTAACAATGCGATATGCTTTGTCATCCACACGCCACCAAGTCTGCTTACTATAATAGGTGAAAATGACTCATTCGTCATGATAAGTGGTTCTGATTAGATACTTCAGTACAGATTCTGCTCATCACTCGTGTGATATTCGGTCGTGAATGAAAGCGGCTTTATAAGTCATGTATTTGACATAATACAAGATAATAAATAATGAGACGAGATGCATGTGTTGTACGAAAATAGAGGAGCGAAGCAAGGTTTTATTGCGAATAGTATACGAAGGAAATGAGTAATAAAGAAAAATGAAAAATTTTGCTACGAAAAAGACAGTTCTTGAGCACTTTTTATCAACATTCTTTTGACAAATGTATGGTCAGAATGCGAACGCCTAGTTACCAATTCAGTTTACGTGGTATGTAAAAAGTCAAAAAATCACTTGCAATAGCTTCTAACTTCTATATCTTTTTCACCACTGCCTCGAGCAGAAAGTGGACCATTAACAGACAGATATATCATATTTTTAAAAGACGACAAGTCTATTAAGAGCAATACATGGATGCCTTGGGTAGAAAAGCCGAAGAAGGACGTGATTGGCTGCGAAAAGCCACGATGAGGTGCCAGTAACCGTTATAGTCGTGGATGTCCGAATGGGGAAACCTACTCCGTACAACGGAGTGTCAAAGAACGGCAAGCGTGGGAAGTGAAATATCTCAGTACCACGAGGAAAAGAAATCGTAAGAGATTTCCTCAGTAGAGACGATCGAACGGGAATGAGCCTAAACTCCTCTAGTGTCAAGATTCTAGTCGTTGCTAGAGAGAGGGTTGTTGGGATATGCATACATCATCTAGAAGTGGTGTGCAGAGTTACAAAACAGTATGTTAGAAGAAGACGTTGAAAAGCGTCGCCATAGAGGGTTATAGTCCCGTAAACGAAAACATATTGTCTCTGTCGTATACTCCCGAGTAGCATGAGACACGTGAAATCTTGTGTGAATCCACCCAGACCACTGGGTAAGGCTAAATACTTTTCTACACCGATAGTGCATAGTACCGTGAGGGAACGGTGAAAAGAACCCCAGGAAGGGGAGTGAAATAGAACCTGAAATGTATTGCTCACAATTGAGTGGGAGCTCGGTTTCGGCCGGGTGACCACGTACCTATTGACGAATGGGTCAGCGAGTTAATGGTAGTAGCAAGGTTAAGGTAGTTATAGCCGGAGCCGGAGCGAAAGCGAGTCTGAATAGGGCGTTCAGTTGCTGCCATTAGACCCGAAGCGTTATGAGCTAGGCATGAGCAGGATGAAGGGTCAGGAAACTGGCCTGGAGGTCCGAACCAGTTGGAGCTGCAAGTCCTTTGGATGACTTGTGCCTAGGAGTGAAAAGCTCATCGAATAACGTGATAGCTGGTTCTCTCCGAAATAACTTTAGGGTTAGCCTGTCATAATGATCTTACAGAGGTAGAGCTCTTGTAGGGCTAGGGGGATCGAGAGGTCTTACCAAACCCTGTTAAACTTCGAATGCTGTAAGGAAAATGATGGAGTTAGGCTACGGGAGCTAAGTTTCGTGGCCAAAAGGGTAACAGCCCAGATTCCCGACTAAGGCCCCCAAATAATAGCTAAGTGGAAAAGGATGTATTCCTGCTAAGACATCTAGGAGGTTTGCTCAGAAGCAGCAATCCTTTAAAGAAAGCGTAACAGCTCACTAGACAAGCGGGAGTGCGCCGAAGATGTAACGGGGCTCAAGCTATTTGCCGACGTCGGAAGCCTCTAGATTTATCTAGAGTGCGGTAGGAGAGTGTTCTATATGGGCTGAAGCTGCCGCGTAAGCGTGTGGTGGACTGTATAGAAGTAAAAATGCTGACATAAGTAACGACTATAAATGAAAATTTTATATGCCGAAAACCTAAGGATTCCTACGCAATGTTCATCAACGTAGGGTTAGGCGGGACCTAAGGCAAACCTGAAAGGGGAAGTCGATGGATAGCCGGTTAATATTCCGGCCCCTGCTTCAGAGTGATGTAGTGACGCATCGGGATAAGTACAAGCTTGATAAGGATTCGAGTCTCAGTAGTAAGGCAAATCTGGCGTAAGTCAGTATGCTCGTGGTAGGTAAATCCGTCATGAGATAAAACGTCGAGCTATAGAGAAACTGCCGCAAGGCAGAATTTGTAACATTCTGGTGTCAAGAAAACCTACTAGCGCTAATCTGAACGCAGCCCGTACTGAGAACTGACACAAGTAGGTTGGTAGAGAATACCAAGGCAATCGAGAAAACCGGTGATTAAGGAACTTGGCAAATTAACGGGTGTAACTTCGGGATAAACCCTGCCCCATAGCAATATGGGGCCGCAGTTAAAGTCGTGGGGGGGACTGTTTACCAAAAACACAGCTTCATGCTAACACGTAAGTGGATGTATATGAGGTGATGCCTGTCCAGTGCTAGAATGTTAAGATCGCTTGTGCAAGCTCGTGATTTAAGCACTAGTTAACGACGGCCGTAACTATGACGGTCCTAAGGTAGCGAAATTCCTTGTCGGGTAAGTTCCGACCCGCATGAATGGCATAACCATCTCCACACTGTCTTAATCTCGGACTCGGTGAAATTACAATCCTGGTAAAAATGCCAGGTAGTTACAGCTAGACGGAAAGACCCTGTGAAGCTTTACTGTAGCTTGGTACTGTAACGTGGCATAAACTGCTCAGCATAAGTGGGAGACTTTGAAGCTTGCCTTTGGGTAAGTGGAGTCAACAATGAGATACCACTCAGTTTATGTAGCGTTACTAACCCCATGAAATGGGGGACAATGCCAGGTGGACAGTTTACCTGGGGCGGGTGCCTCCTAAAAAGTAACGGAGGCGTGCAAAGGTTTGCTTAGTACGGATGGAAACCGTATAGAAAGTATATTCACACAAGCAAGCTTAACTGTCAGACTAACAGGTCGAACAGATAGGAAACTAGGCGAAAGTGATCCGGATTTTCCACGTGGAAGGGAATCCGCTCAACGGATAAAAGCTACTCCGGGGATAACAGGCTAATGGAGTCCAAGAGTCCATATCGACGACTCCGTTTGGCACCTCGATGTCGACTCGTCGCATCCTGGGGCTGTAGAAGGTCCCAAGGGTTGGGCTGTTCGCCCATTAAAGCGGGACGCGAGTTGGGTTCAGAACGTCGTGAGACAGTTCGGCCCCTATCTACTGTAACCGTAGGTAATTTGAATGGCGTCGTTCCTAGTACGAGAGGACCGGAATGAACGAGCCCCTGGTGAACCAGTTGTCGAACCATCGGCACAGCTGGGTAGCTACGCTCGGTAAAGGTAACCGCTGAAAGCATCTAAGTGGGAAACTAGCCATAAGATTAGATTACCCACTCCGTAGCAATACGGAGGTAAGATCCCCCAGAGACTATGGGGTTGATAGGCACTATGTGTAAGGACAGCAATGTTTTGAGCAAAGGTGTACTAATAGATCGAGGGGCTTGTTGTTCTTTTAAAAATATGATATATTTGTCTCGAGATGGAAACGCTCTATCTACCAATGGTGGTATCGATGCATCAGAGGGAAACACCTGTTCCCATTCCGAACACAGTAGTTAAGCCTCTAGTGGTCAATGATACTGGGATCAATGGTCCTGGGAAAGTAGATTGATGCCACCTTTGGTAGATATGGTTCTACCACATGAACATTCACAGTTGATAGCATAGCAAAGAGGTTAAGCCAGGATTTTTTTATGAAGAGTTTGATCCTGGCTCAGGATGAACGCTAGCAGAACGCCTAACACATGCAAGTCGAACGGATTTCTTTGGGTAGCAATACTCGATGAAATTAGTGGCAAACGGGCGAGTAACACGTACTTAACCTGCCCTGGAGACGAGAACAACTACGGAGACGTAGCTAAATCTCGATACGTCCTACAAAATGAAAATATGTAGGAGAAACGTTTTTTCGCTCTAGGAGGGGGGTGCGGCCTACCAGGTAGTTGGCGGGGTAATAGCCCACCAAGCCTATGACGGGTAGCCGGTCTGAGAGGATGTCCGGCCGCAATGGAACTGAGACACGGTCCATACCCCTACGGGGGGCAGCAGTGGGGAATATTGGTCAATGGACGAAAGTCTGAACCAGCGATTCTGCGTGAAGGATGAAGCATTACGGTGTGTAAACTTCTTTTTTGGGGGAAGACGAATGACGGTACCCCACGAATAAGGGACGGCTAACTACGTGCCAGCAGCCGCGGTAATACGTAGGTCCCAAGCGTTATCCGGAATTACTGGGCGTAAAGAGTCTGTAGCTGGTCTCGAAAGTCTACTTTCAAATACCTCGGCTTAACCGAGGAAAGGGAGTGGATACTACGAGTCTGGAAGTTTTCAGGGGTAAGTAGAATTTCCGGTGGAGAGGTGAAATTCGTTGATATCGGAAGGAATGCCAAAAGCGAAAGCAGCTTACTATGAATATCTTGACAGTGAGAGACGAAAGTTTGGGTAGCAAACGGGATTAGATACCCCGGTAGTCCAAACTGTAAACTATGCTCGCTAAGTGTCTGAGCCTTCGGGCTGGGTACTGTAACCTAACGGGTTAAGCGAGTCGCCTGGGTAGTATAGTCGCAAGACCGAAACTCAAAGGAATAGGCGGGGGAACACACAAGCAGTGGATGATCTAGATTAATTGGATAATAAGCCAAGAACCTTACCTAAGTTTGACATGTACTTTGTCATCATGGAAACATGGTTAGCGTAGCAATACGCGGGGTACACAGGTGGTGCATGGTCGTCGTCAGCTCGTGCCGCAAGGTATCTAGTTAAGTCTAGAAACGAGCGCAACCCTCATCTCTAGTTACAGTGTCTAGAGAAACTGCCTGGGCAACCAGGAGGAAGGAGAGGATGACGTCAGATCCTCATGCCCCTTATGCTTAGGGCGTCATAGATCATACAATGGGGTGCACAATGAGAAGCGAAGCCGCGAGGTAGAGCAAAACTCCAAATCACCCCTCAGTTCGGATTGTAGTCTGCAACTCGACTACATGAAGTTGGAATTGCTAGTAATGGCAGATCAGCCATGCTGCCGTGAATATGTCCCTGTTCCTTGCACTCACCGCCCGTCACACCATGGGAGTTGAGGCTCTTTGAAGATCCGCTTTGCGGGTTGAAAAGGGAATCGATGACTGGGGTGAAGTCGTAACAAGGTATCCCTACGGGAACGTGGGGATGGACCACTATCCTAACAAGAGTAATCAATCGTAGTAGATTGATATAAATATTGAAAAAATATATAACCAACCACGAGTAGAATCATTTCTACTTCGTAAAACCTATTCTGGCTTACCTCTTTGCTATACTATTGCTGAATGTTCATTTCTATGAAATAGAATGGATAAGACCTGCTATCAACTGGCAGGTTTTTTCTGTATATTATTTTTTTGACATGTGGAATGGTGAACGCTATACTATATATATGAATAAACCAGATTGAGATAGCGGTTGAAATGAAATAATCGACGCTTATAATGCCCAACAGGAAGCGAATAATTTGTCGATGCAGAAAAAATATATTGCAAATTCGCTGATGGAAGCGCTTACAGATGAACCTTACTTAGAGTCATTTCTGCAGTTGGACCCTCGTACCTTTGATCAAGATCCTCAAAAGGGACGGAGGAGTATTCAGGCAGAACCAGAAAGTAGCAAAAGATTTGTATTGTCTGCTGGTAAGGATGCTCAGAACATAGACAACGCCTTGAAGGTCATGATCTATTATCTTGAACATTATGATTTCACCCAATCTCCAGAAGCTACTCGTTTTAAGTCTCTTTTGAGATGGCATATCTGACAGCTATATGCAATGGCTGGAGATTACACTCATGCATTGGAACACATAGAATCTTTGTATAACGAAGGGCATAGAACTCTTTGAGAGGCGTATATACAGGCTACTATAGCATTTTTACAAAGAGACAAGCACAAACTAGAGGCCCTCTATAACGTGGCATTACACGATAAAAATGACAACGAGAAAAATAATAGATTTATTATTCAGTTGTATGAACATTTTGATTGGTCGTTTGTAGAAGCATATTCAAATATGTCTTTTGAAGATGCGAAAAAGATATATACAGATTGATCTGCCCAATAACTACTTTCTCAAATATAGTCTATCCGACTTATACAGAAAATAACTAATCACAAAGTATCATACGATAACCATAAGAGCAGTTACGAGAGGGTTGTTATAGCTCACAAAGGTATTATACCCTCGGTGAAGACCCATACCGACGAGGAATGCGATGACGTATCGTCATCTGTTTTTGTGACCGCGGGTCATGATGATATATGCTATTATGCCGGTGAAGATCATATGCATGATCACTGTGGTGAAATTTCTGGAGATCGTTAATCCAAGGCTTGGATTTTGAAACAGATAGATAATATTTTCTATGAGCGCAAAGCCGACTGCAGATAGCAGTGAGAAGAGCAGAAGATCTTTTTTGCTTATGCGATACTGTGCGAAAAAGCCTTGTCCGACACTGAGTTTAAGAAACTCTTCTGCACCCGCTGTACAGAGGAAATAAAGAACAATTCATAGTGGCAACGTAATATATCACAATGAAATGCCTATTGCGAGTGCAATAAATGAGACTGATCGCACTCGTATTTTCTGGTGCAGAGAAATCTTTTTTCCAAAGAGCGAGATGAGAAGACCAATGATTCCAATGTATATGATAAGAAAGACAATCGCCTGTAGTGAAAGCGTTTGCACATTAAATGTCATGGAACTTATATGTCTCAACGCAAGAGGATAAGCAACCATAGCTGCAGTACTTATTAAACCCATGCTAATAACGAGAAGAACGATCAGTCGTTTTTTTTGTTTTCGACGAAAAGTGCTCTGAAAGAGCCAAATTCGCACATTGAGTGCGAGGAGATTTACTAAGAAAGCTAATACGTAATTCATACATACTTTTAGCAGATAGATTATAGCAGGTAGCAGATAGCACTTAATAAGGTGATCGTAGTATGCTAGATGCCAACTGCTAGTTGCTTTATTAAGATACTTTGTATATATTAGTTCATAGTTTACAAGCTAACAGTGTAATCGTGAAGATAGAAATATACACAGACGGAAGCAGTCTTGGCAATCCATGACAAGGTGGACGATGAGCGATCATCATAGCAGAGGGCAAGAAGAAAGCTATTTCCGGAGGAGAACCCATGACGACAAACAATAGAATGGAGCTTCTTGCCGTCATAGAAGCACTGAAATACCTTCAAGAGAAAAATGCTCCGGCAGACAATATTATTATTTATCTCGATAGTAAATATGTGCAGCAAGGAGTAGAGTGGTTGCCAGCATGGATTCATAAATGACGAAAGCTTGCTAATAAAAAGCCCGTTGCAAACAAAGATCTTCGACAACAGCTTCATGTCCTTCTGCCTCATTTCACTATCCGCTGGCAGTGGGTGAAAGGTCACGCAAACAATGAAATAAATAATAAAGTTGATAAACTCGCGCGCAGCGCGGCTGCAAAGCAGCCCATTGTCCATATGCCGGTCAGGGAGAAGCATGTGGAAGAAATAATTCGTGGATTATTTGACTAAATAATAGTAATGTGAAATGTTAAATGCAGTATTGTATTTTTCATGCAACATTTGCCATTTAATATCGCCTTGTAGATCTTGTTTTAATAACTACTATGTAATCATGTTTGATAGTTCACCAATTATTCCCATGTTAGTATTACTATTAGGTATCGTTTTTATATTTCTTATTGTACTCGCCATGAAAAATAGATTCTCGCTTCTGAAGTTCTACCTTACTATGGTTTCACTCGTTGGAGTGATTGGGCTTGCAGTAGGATACGGTGTCGCTTTGTATAATGGTATCCAGTCTGCGCTTATCTCAAATGAAGAGTATATGGCAGGGCAGGGAAGAATGTACTCACTTGATCAATGCAAACAGCCTCAGTATTCTGCTGTAGCGAAGGCAGATGAAACTCCCGTAGCGCCAACCGCAGAGGAGATCACAGCATGTGAAGAAAAGACAACAGCGAACCTTCTTGCACAAAGAAGTTATGATACAAAGCAAACAGTGATAGGAGGTATTACGTGGGGGACGCTCGCATTGATACTGTTCTTAATTCATTATCCAATGCTCGTAAAGAAAAGCAAAGAAGAGGCTACAGACTAATGTAATTCACGTCGTTTTGTTTGTAGCGACGTAATATTTTACATCCATTTCAATACATCATTCACATATATTTGATATAACAAAAACCCACCAAACGGTGGGTTTTTATAATTCGTGAGAAAAAGTAGAACGAAAATTGACAATATATATTTTATATCTATAATATTAAGAAGATTTATATTCTATTGTCATCACATGAGAGCAGCATTTATGATCTATGGATCGCTTTTTGTACTGAGTATCGTGGGTATTATGTCTGTAGTAAGCGGATAGTTATTATTTACTTTTCTTCGCGTTATTTCTCTCTGTAATAATTTTGTCGACGATACCATAGGTGAGAGATTCCTGCGCATCCATTCGGTAATCTCTATCTGTATCTTTGATGACTCTTTCGAGAGGCTGACCTGTATGTTTCACGATTACACCATTCATTTTATCTTTCGTCTTTAGCATTTGCTTCGCAAATATTTCTATTTCCGTTGCTTGACCTCCTATTCCTCACTGGATAAGTGGCTGATGAATAAGCACTTCGCTGTTTGGTAAAGCGAATCTTTTCCCTTTTGTTCCAGCCATAAGCAGGATACTTCCCATACTTGCAGCCATGCCGATACAAATAGTCTGAATATCACAGCTTACGAACTGCATAGTATCATAGATAGCCATGCCAGCGCTGATGCTTCCTCCAGGAGAGTTGATATACATGATGATATCCTTGTCCGGATCTTTCTTTTCAAGATAGAGAAGTTGTGCGATAACAGTATTTGAAAGGCCATCGCTGATAGCCTCACCAACAAAAATAATTCTGTCTTCTAAAAGACGAGAGTATATATCATAAGCTCTTTCTCCCTGTGGAGTTTTGTCTATTACGGTAGGTATAAGGGTCATTTTTTTTATTAACGGAGTAAATATTTTCTTACTTATATCTGTCCTGTGCGTAAAATCAACTTGCAATTAACCCGCTAATCAGCCATATAGTAGACATTTGTTCTTAGCTGTTTTTCTATGCAAAAAAAGTCATTTACGATAGTTGAGATGGTGCTTGCACTTATGATTTTCTGAATAATTTTTGGCGCTATCATGACTATCTATACCAGGATGCTCAATGTCAAAAGAGAATTTGATGCAAGAAATCATCTCATGACAACGACCTACACGATACTGGAAAAGTTAAATATCATTCTCAAAGACTACACCATAGACTATGAACAGTACTTCAATAGAAGAATGTATGGATGTACGAGTGTCGGACTTATGAGTGGGTGGGATGTTGGTATGACAGGATATTGTACTACAGACGCAGGTTATGGAAACAAAGCTCCTTTGTCCGCGATGAGTACATGGTGATCTGCTCTTGTGGATCCTAACTGGCATATTCTTTATCGCTGTTCTAGTACGGTAAACTATCTTGATGATAGTGTGCTTTCATATGTGACACAAAATGTTGATGTGTTGACCGGAGCATGATGTGTCGTTACAGGAGAACCGCAGGCGTTTGGAGAATATAGGCAGCAGTTTCTGGATGTAAAAGACAATGCCGATGCATCTCCTTCTCCGATTGGTGATGATGATGATACAGATCTTGGTATTGGACCGATTGCTATTGCTGACAACGAAAATATTCCTGAACTCTATCTTATTTCAAAAGATAAAAAGTCTAGACTGCTTTTGAGAAGAAAGCTTATTGAACAAAATGACATAAATGGCGACCTCGTCTATTCACCTTATGAGAACTTATATGTCATACAGATGCTCCAGCTCAGATGATTTGATGCTGGGACAAAACATACTTTTGACGCATCAGATCCGGAAAATCAATACATGTATGATGGACAAACAGATACATGGGCGTGCGACTACGCGAAGTGATTTATTTGTCATGGTAGCGGAGTAAATCAGGCAGTCTATAGTTGATATAGTTTGCCCCTTGATGCAGAAGACGGTTGGGTAAATCTTTTCGGTAGTGACATCACAGTAGGTGAGCGGAACATGCAGATTTATCCATCAAGAGATCCTCTTTATGCGTGGGGAGAAACCGATATGCAGATAAATCCCTACATAAAGCTGTTTATCACAACCCATCTCTACGCGCCAGCGCGATATACAAAGATGGATACCAAAGTATTTGATAAGATTTTCTACAATCTACAAACTACGTTTAATATAAAAACTAATTACTAATAAACTTAAATCTAAAAACAAAAAACTAAAATCTACATGATTTAAGTTTTAAGATTTTAATTTTAAGATAGAAGTATGAAATACTTTCGTGGTAGTATTATTTTTTCGGTGATATGTTTAGTTGCTGCATTTTTTCTAGGATTTGTACAGGATGGATGGGTAGTATGATGGTCAACGCTCTTCATTGTATTTGTTCTATGAATACTTGAGATCTCGTTGTCGTTTGACAATGCTGTGGTAAATGTCTCTACGCTGAAGACAATGAGTCCTCTCTGGAGAAAAAGATTTCTGACATGGGGAATACTCATCGCAGTCGTGGGTATGAGAATAGTATTTCCTGTATTGATCGTCGCAATCTTTGGAAATATTTCTCCTTGGGAAGCTATCTCTTTAGTTGTCAATGATCATGCTCGTTATGGGGAGATCCTTACATCATCGCATATTGCAATCGCATGATTTGGTGGAGCATTCCTCATGATGGTTGGGCTCGCATTTTTTCTCAATAAAGAAAAAGAACATCACTGGTTTCGTCGCATAGAAAGATGACTCACAAAGCTTGGAAAGATGGAGGCGGTGGAGTGAGCGTGTGTGTTGATTTTTCTAGAACTCTTTAGTTATCTTCTTCCTGAGGCTGCATCGCACCAATTCTTCATCAGTGGAGTGCGATGAGTCATTACATACATCATCGTCAATGGACTGAGCTCGTTGGTCGGCGCTTCATGAGAAAACACCACTATGGCTGTTGCGAAAAACGGTCTCATGTCGTTTCTCTATCTCGAGCTTCTCGATGCATCATTTTCTCTCGATGGAGTGATAGGTGCATTTGCCCTCTCGCAAAACATCTTTGTTATCGCTCTTGGTCTTGGTATTGGAGCGTACTTCGTGCGTAGCATTACCATTTATCTCTATGAGAAATGAACGATTGCGCAGTATCGCTATCTTGAACATGGCGCGTTCTATGCTATTATTGCTTTAGCGCTTATGATGTTCATCGGTACTATCTATCATATTCCTGAAGTCATCACTGGACTTATCGGAGCCGTGCTTATTGGGTTTTCGCTGTGGAGTTCTGTCAGAGCAGAGAAAAAATCTCACTAATTCTTATTTATAACTCATGGTTGATATGTTAGATAAAATTTGGGATGGTATAAAAGATAATGTTTTGCAAAAGACTACAAATCCTTTTTTTGGTACGCTTATAGCAATATGGCTTGTTCATAATTGGCAATTCATCTACACAATATTTAATTTTGAATTTGCATGAAAGCAGGATTATAATGCGAGAGTCGAATATATAACCGCTTATCTACAAAATGATTTTTTTTGGTCAATTTTCCATGCCTCTTGGCAGGCATTTATAGCTATGACGATAGCATATATACTTATAAATGTGGCAAGGCTTATTTCTAACTTTTTTGAGAAAACTATAACGCCAGCTGTCTATAAAATTACGGATATATGATCTGTTGTATTAAAGAGAGACTATGAAACCTTAGCAGAACAATCTGAAATATTGAGAACAAAACATAATGATGAGCGTAAGCTTAGAATAAGTGCAGAACAGGAAAGAGATGAAATATTAAAGCAAAGACTAAAGGAAGAGGAAGGTGTTAATAATTATAATTATAGTTCCTTAATGGATCGCATTAAAAGAGAAGAAAAATCGGGAGAAGTATTAATGATATTTAGAGCTATAGACAGGCAGGAGTATGTACATAATACTAATGTGCTAAGTTTATTGTTGGATTATTGAATTATAGAACTATTAAAAAAGGGCATCCTAGAGGAAGCAACATATAAGTTTACAGAAGAAGGAAGAAAATTTAAAAAGTATTTTATGGCTAGTTTTGATTGAAGGCTTATTTAGCAAACTTATTTTTTATCGTCTCATTTACCACTTTTCCTACAGAAAATCATTTTCCTTGTCGCTGGAGTATGACATATTTATGCTTGGTGCTAACTGCTAATTGCCAATTGCTATCTGCTAGATCAGCGCCGTCACTGTACTTTTGACACTCATTATCCGAAAGCGACACACTATTTTTTATTGCGAGATGACCAAGGCAATTTCCCAGTCCATGCAGTGGATGAAGCTCAGTATCGCTGTGCCATTTGAAAATAGGGATTCATGTTTTTTCTACGTAGAGCAGATCGTGTAGTTTTTTGTAGGCTGGTGTGGTGAGATATACTTGTTTGTTTGTGCCTATAAAAAAATGCTTCGCCGGATCAACTACTATGCCATAGTCGTTTGCTAATTGTTTTGCTATCTCTATTTGTAGTTTATTTGATATGTCGTACTGGGATCTGTTTTGTGTTTTACTTTTTTTCATTGTGACCTGTGATTTGTGATCTGTGGATTTATTTTTAATAAGCTTGGTAATAAAAAATCCTCCGGTATGTTGGCGATGCGGCCAGAAGCGGGCTAGCTTATGGAGTTGTTCGTCACTCAGCGAATAATCCAGTAAAGCAGAATTGCTTCCTGGAGACTTATTTGCAATGTCTACATTTTCGAGCTCAATGATGTCGGCATATTCCGTTAGCACTTTCGCAATGACTCATTCATTTTCCCAAGGATTTAACGTACACGTTGCATAGACGATCTCACCTCATGTCTTACATGCTTTTATGGCCGACACTAAAAGAGAGTATTGCAATCTTGCTATCTGTTGCACGTTTTCTTCGCGCCATCGCTTTGTCGAAGCGTCTGACTTAAATCCAGTTCCCTCTCCTGAACATGGAGCATCTACCAATATTTTGTCAAAAAACTCTGGAACCATATTTCCAAATTGAGCACCGTCCAATTTCGTGACAGCCGTATTATATACTCATGTTCTATTTAAATTGCTTTGCAGCGCGATAATTCTTGAACCACTTACTTCATTGCTGACGACGCAGCCAGGATTGCTAGGGTCTAGTACTAATAGTTTATCTGCGATCTGCGTCGACTTGCCGCCTGGGGCGGCGCACATATCGAGGACGATATCTCAAGGTGCAATGTTCAAAGCATGTACTGCAAGCGAAGCCGCTACTTCCTGAATATAGAAAAATCCTGCAGTATGCAAAAAGTGCTTCCCAAGCGCAATATCGTTTTCACCTCTTTCAATATACCAGCTATCATTGTTACCGACAAAGGGAGGAGGAGTCAGTTTTCGTCCGAGTCCATGTGCATGTTCTGTAAAGGCATCAGAAGTAATTTTGTGCTCGATGATCTTAATACTTCTGGGTAAGAGCTCATGATAGCATGCAAAAAAATCCTCACGCTCTTTCACGTCAGGTAGCAGTTTTTCTATGAGTTCTTTAAAATTATCGTGTATCATACCTCATAAGTATAGAAAAACCGTTAGAGAAAACAACAATTGTGTTTTCCTCGTGGAAAAAAGGGAGAAAATAGTTATAAACTTATTAACTGAAAACTTAAATCTAAAACCCAAAAGCAGTTTTAAGATTTTAGCTTTATGTTTTAAGATAATATTGATGCCAAGTTGCCAAGATTATGCACTCAAATATATCCATACCTATCCAAAGACCGAGCAGGAGCTCAGAGTTAAGCTTTTGACGAAGCGTTATGATGAAGAGGATATTGATAAAACTATTGCGTGGTTGAAGAAGATGTCATGGGTAGATGACACGCAATTTGCACGTCTGTACTTTCAGTCAGAGTCAGTAAAAAAGGGAAAACCACCCTATCTCGTGAAACAAAAACTTCTGCAAAAAGGCGTAGATAAGCAGATCGTTGAGAAGATTTATCGCCAATTGGAGAACGAAATAGACGAAGGAATTATCGAGCGCATTAAAAAAGAAGTCGAAAAACTCAAAAAGAAGGGACTTGACGGTTTCGATATCGTTACAAAAATCTCTCAAAAAGGCTACAGAGTGGGAGATATTAAAAGAGCACTCAAAGGATAAACTAGTTTCATATGAGAAATTATTGCTCTCGCCGGAAACGGCGTTTTTTAGTATTAAAAATATTTTATGAAAACTGTCTAGTAGAAAGAGACGTGCGTAGAGGGTGGGGGAGGTAAAATTTGGATAAATATCTACGGCTCATTATCATTATTTGTGTATTATTTATATTTCTGAATGCAATCAGATGGTTGATAATCTCCAAAACACAAATCCAAGTACCCTTCCTGGATCTGATCTTACTTCACAGCCGGCGGCGAGTAGTGCAAATGCTCCTGCAGCGGTGGACTTGTCAGGTCTTGGCGCATCTTTCAGTAAACCTAAATCAACGGAAGAGCGCAAGAAGATCGACTTCACGGTAGATGAGGGTGCGGCCGCAAAAGAAAAGGTCATGAGAGATGCTGCTTTTGAAAAAAACTTTTTTAGAAACATGACAAGAGCAGGTGTTATCGCTGTCATTTTCCTCGTGCTTTCCCTTCTTGGATATATTTTCAAGCAATATTTGGGTTATGTAGAGTGAAAAAGCATCCCAACCATCTTTTCATACTATATGCCTATGATCCATAAGGGATATCTTAGTCTTGCTTCTCTCGTAGGACAAGATGCTGACTCGTACGGTGCAGATAGTCTCACAACGCCAAGAGCGCAACAAACGCTCAACACGATCATTACAGATAGATCTATGAACTATATTACGAAGAAAGAAGTATTGACCAAGGCTGTGGCTCAGCTTGCGAAAAATACACTTGTACAATACACGAAGCTCGATGAAGTGAAGCAGGATATTGGTAGTTATGGATTTTTCCCGAAGAACGTGCAGCTTTTTGCTCAGTCAACATTTGTAGATAACTCGCTGCAGAGTTCGCTCCTCGCAGTAGAAGCTATTAGATTTTCTACAGCGCTGACCTTCTTTAGTAATCTCGATACATTTATACAGCAGTTTAGTAACTTCATCTCTATGAGTCCTTCACAGATAGCTGCTATCTTGCAAGAGTATAAAGAGAGAGGAGAAAAAGACATACAGAACTATCTGACAACATGTTACTTCAATCCATATGTGAATGCAGACAGTTGTAATATGCCACAGTGAAATGACTTCATCAACTACTATACGTATGTAGATGATAAGGCTGTCATCGATAAGAGAGCGTTCCCTATACTCATGAGCTACCTTGATGCAAAACTTGAAAATACAGATTTCCCAAGCTTGGAGATTAACATCAAGAGCTTCGATCCTCTTCAGAATAACATCTCATTTAGTATCGAGCTCAATACCTTCCAGGAAGATGAAGTACAGCTTTTGAACAAAGGAATACTCAATCCACATATCTATCTTGCAACGAAGATCATCAATCTCCTGAGAGAAAGTAAGTTCGTCGTAGCGGCTCCAATTAACCTCAATACGCTGAGAGTAAACAAGAAAAAACTAAGAGTAGGTAGTCAGGAGTATGTTGTCAATAACTCAATGTTCGACTTTATCCTTCCGCTACAGAAGGGAGCGCAAAGAGAAATCTACGATTACGATCAGAAACAATAACATTCTTTATACTCTATTACCTCTATTATCATGTCACCAATGGACACTATGGAAAATAAATCTGCAGGGCACAAGAAACGATCTTTTGTGATAGACAAAAGAAAGGCCCTTAAGATCGTTAAGGGTATAGCTGGGCTTTTGTGAGTGCTTGCTATTGTGCTGATCGCTTTGTGTGTAAGAGACTTTGTCCTTCTCAATAAGAAGAGCAATACGCTTACAGAGCTTTCTCGTTACAACATCCAGACACTGAAGGCGAGTCCGCTGACAAAAGATGCTGTGCAAAATGCTGCTGATATCAAAGATATCATCATGATGCAACAGGATACTCTTACAGAAAAAGACACATCAGTAGAGTATTTTGGGAAACTCCAGACTCCTTATCAGTATTTTCTTCAGTATATCCTTTTTCCATCGATGAACATCTGGAAGGACAGATATTCTGATCTGATAGACACTACTATCGTGGGGCAGTCATATCTCCAGAAGAATCCATACATGGATAACAACCTTATCTCTCACTGGACAGACTTCTTCAGAGATATTGGAAAAAATACACAGTATAATGAGATCAATGATATCAATATTGGTAAGCTAAAAGAAAATGAAAACGGATCGTTTACGCTTCCTATTAGTGTGTCGTTCTCATCAACAAATAAGCGTTCATTTCTTATGCTTGTTGATAAGCTCTCTATTACATCAAACAGAGGAAATATTTCACTCATCAATGAGCTTATGTACAACATCCGGGAGCAGATCAAGCAGGATCGCGAATCAGAACTTTCTGGAAATGCTAACGTAGAGCAATACATTGGTGAAGGTATCTATGAGTGGCTCTATGGTACAGGCGGAAGTACGTTCGTAACAGAAGCTATTATTGATAAGGCGGTGATGCAAACAGTTGGATGTACAGATACAAATCAGGACTTCTGTTACTTTAAGTTCAGAGAGAAATTTAGATCTATCCCACTTCTTGCGTATACGCTTGGCTTCCCAGGAAATAATACTGTTGGTCAGCTCAAAGCATTTCTACAGTATCTTCCTCCGGTGATAAATGTGAAGCAGTTCTCATTCCAGAAAAAGGCTGGATCTCTTGGAACTGCTGACCAGTACATCGGAAACATCCAGATCGATGTATTTGGAAGGGCTATCTCACAAACAGAACTTGAAGAGATCTCGGCCGCTATTGGTAAGCAGTGTTTTGTTAATAAAAATCCAATGACACCACAGAGTGCTATCCAATATCTTCAGGAGAATACAAAACAGTTTGGAAGTATCGCAAGACTCAGCAACGAAAAGAGTAGAGATCTTACAGAACTCTCTGTGTTGTTTGCAAATGTCCAGAGAGAATACCCATCGCTTCCAAAATATCAGCAGGTGGTGAAGCTCTTTGAACTATATAGAATGCTCGACGATGCAGGATTGTGTAGTGCGAAACAATAATCTTACATAACTAAAAACACTATAGAGAATACAAACCAATCATTCTTTATTAATTCGATACCAATGACAGATACATCTCAATTTAGAAAAAGTCTTCAGGATTCGATCATACAGGCGGACACGATCAAGTTGTTCGACAATCTTTTGACGATCGCTGTAGAAGAGGGTGCATCCGATATCCATATTGAGCCATTTGAAAATTTTGGAAGAATTAGACTCAGAGTTGATGGGCTATTATTTGAACTTATTCAATATCCAAAAAATATTCACGAAAGTATTATCGCTAAATTTAAAATTGAATCGGGACAGATGCGTCCGGACGAAAAGCGTGTTCCCCAGGATGCGCGTGTATCTACGATAACACTCACCAACAAGGAAATAGACTTACGTGCATCAACACTGCCTACGGTCTGGTGAGAGAAACTTGTGATGCGTATTGTGGATAAGTCAAAGAAGACGCAAAAACTCAATGAACTTGGTATCGAAGGAACAAATGAAGAACTCATTTTGCGTCAGCTCGAATTCCCAAATGGAATTATCCTCAATACCGGACCGACAGGTTCGGGTAAAACCGCAACGTTGTATGCCGCGCTGGACTATATCAATAAGGTAGATGTGAATATCATTACCTATGAAGATCCGGTGGAAAACAAGATGGATGGTCTTTCTCAGTCTCAAATTAGATCTGATATTGGCTATACGTTTGCGCAAGGACTTCGTGCTGCGTTACGTCAGGATCCGGATATTATCATGGTGTGAGAAATTCGTGATAAGGAAACCATTGATATGGCGATGGAAGCAGCGATGACATGACATCTTGTCTTCTCTACGATCCATACCAACTCAGCAGCAGAAACTATTACGCGTGTACTCAATCTAGGTGCAAAACCATACATGCTTGCAGGTACATTTAACTTCGTTATGGCTCAGCGTCTTTCGAGAAAAGTATGTACAAACTGTAAGCAGGAAGTAGATATGAAAGAAGACAAACAATATCTGTGGGCAAGAGAAGAGCTTGGACGTATACCAAAGGAAACGCTAGTGACGGAGATGAAGAAAAGAGGAATCGATGATGTAATGTGGCAGAGATTCGTGTGAGGAAAGGTGCTCCTTGGATCTGGAAAAGATCCTAAGACGTGAGAGGTGTGTCCTGTATGTTCAGGATCGTGATATAAGTGACGTATGGGTATCTTTGAAGTGATGGAGTATAATGATTCGATTAAAGACCTTCTTCTTCAGGGTAAAACAGCCTTCGAGATTGAAAAGTACGCGCTCGATAGAGGTATGTCAAATCTTGAAAGAGATGGTATCTATAAAGTGATAAAGTGAAATATCACATTGGACGAATTATACAGATTGGTGAAACATAAATAAATTCTTTACTCTTCTATGCTATTGCAATGGCTGCAACTAAATCATCTCAGATCAACGTCGTCGAGCGGGTGATGAGTATCTTCAACCGCGCAACTGTCAAAAATAAGACGGTGTTTTTCAGATTGCTGTCGGTATCTCAGAAGGCGGGACTTGGTCTGAAAGAAGCTCTCAATTCACTCATCTATGGAGAAAGAAACTATGCAATGAAAGTGATCATCCAGGGAATTGAAGATCAGATTAATGAAGGTGTGAGCCTTGCGAAGGCGATGGAAAGATATAAAAACTTCTTTGGAAATGATGAAATAGAGCTGGTAAGGGCGTCAGAATCTATTGGTAATATGCCGGATATTCTTTTGAATATTGCAGAGGAGCTTGAAAATTTCCAGAGAACAAAGAACAAAGTAAAAAGTGCGATGACGTATCCTGTCGTGCTTTTGGTTTTTGCGATCCTTGCTGTGGCGGTTCTTCTTATTAAGGTTATCCCAACAATCGTGACACTTTTCCCGGATCCAAATCTTCTTCCATCTATCACAAAATTTGTGATCGGTATGTCAGACTTTCTCAAAATATGGCGATGGATTATTGGACTTGTTATCGTAGGTACTATCATTGTGTACAAGTTTTCGTATAAGCACATCCTTCTCTTCAAGATATTCATCGATGATGTGATGCTGAAAACACCCGTAGTGGGGGAAACAGTAAAAACATTTTATCTATATAGGTTTTCGAAGCTTCTTGGTGACTTCTACAAAGCATGAGTAAGTCCGACAGTTGCGCTCGAACAGATCTCTGCGATTATGGCAAATTACCATTATAAAAAGAAGGTTCTCGATATTAGAAGAGACTTGGAAGCGGGTTTTGGGTTCTCAGACTCTATGGAAGGTTCTTCTCTCTTTGATCCGATCCTCGTACAGATCGTACTGGTAGGTGAACGTACGGGTAATATTGATACCGTACTTGAAAAGATGGCATCATTTTACAACGATCTTCTGGATACAAGAATCAAAACGCTCATGAGCTTGCTTGAGCCTATTCTTCTCGCGGGTGTCGCAATCGTGATCGGTGTGATAGTTGCTTCTATCTTCTTGCCGATGGCTGACATGGTAAACACCATTGGTGCGGCAGGCTAATCAGTTAAAAGTTTGTAAAGTAGAAAGTTCATAAATCTTCTTTCACTTTATAAACTTTAAGAACTTTATAAACTTTATAAACTCTTATGTTCCGTAGAGTAGTGAGTCATCCACTGTTTTATATCGTCCTTCTGGGAGCGTGTGCAGCGCTCTTTATTTCCGTACGCTCTGCAACATGAGCATCGTGGCTCGGAGTCTGGACGTCGCAGAAACAAGTTACTCCTACGATTTACCAGAAAAAATCTCTTGTTGATGATTCTGTTCTGGGTGTGACTATGCTTCATCTTGAACTTATGCATAAAAGCGTTGCCGCAAATGTTTCTTTTTCACAGGCAGCAGATGTCCTCAAAAAAGCTAATACAATCCTCGCAAACAATGTTATCTCATATCTACAAAATGCTAACAATAAAAAGCTTGCGCTCGACACATATACCAAAAGTATAAGCAAGACGGTGGCGCAAGGAGAACAGGTGCTTGTATCGCTTCAGAGTGAATACGATAGCGCCTTAACTGAGTATCAACAATGTGCTTCAGATAAGGCAGCGGCGGACAATCAGTTTTTTCAGTGACTTGGTGCGCCCGATGCTGATCTTATGCAGCAATGATATAGTGATTCACTGAGATTTGGTACGTGTGAAACTACGGCAAGGATCTCTAGCAATGTGTATCAGGCTGTGACATGAAGACTGAGAAATTATACGCTTGCCCTCAGAGAACTTGAAAATCTTCTTACAACAAATGAAGACATCATCATCGCAAATGTAGATCTCTTTGAAGATAGCTACCTCGAGAGACTTATCCAGATCAGAGATGAGTTGGATAGTAGAACAGGCGGAGCCATTGACTAATCTGATTGGATATTGGATCAAGGATAATCGCTAAGGGCGAACTCATATGAGTCACTATCGATAATCCAACATCCTTTATCTTTTTTTATCTATAAGAAAATAATAAAGAATTTAGCTTGCAATTATACACCATATTGATATAGTCACACCCACAGTGCATGTGACATGCGGGCATGATGTAATTGGTGTAGCATGGCAGAATTCAGCTCTGCCTGTACGGGTTCAAGTCCCGTTGCTCGCTAATTGACTGTACCTTGTTTTACTTTGCGTTTATCTCTTCAATATGGGTGTTCTCGCAGGTTTATTTATAGCAGGTATAGGAGTTGCTCTTATAGGTTTTTCTGCGCCTCTTGCCAAAATAATGGGAAGATGGGAACGAGCAGAAAGTCATATCGGAGGAACAAGACAAGCATGCATGGGTCTTGGGTTTATCTTCATCGTCCTTGGCGTGATGATCATGTTTGGCGCTCAGTTTGTCAAACCAGATCCAACAGGTCTTAGGATCAACTAAACACAGTTCATAAAGTTATAAAGTTCGTAAAGTTAAAACTTCATTTTGTTAGACTTTCTACTTTAGAAACTTTCAACTCATTTTAATGGGCAGGTGGCAGAGCGGTCAATTGCAAGGGACTGTAAATCCCTCGGGGCAACCCTACGAAGGTTCAAATCCTTCCCTTCCCAAATCAAATTAGTTTATAAAGTTCGTAAAGTTAAAACTTCATTTGTTTCAACTTTCTACTTTAGAAACTTTCAACTCATCTATGGGCCTTTAGCTCATTTGGCTAGAGCGCCTCGTTTGCACCGAGGAGGTGAGGGGTTCGACTCCCCTAAGGTCCAAAAATTTGTCTGCTTACGGGTAGGCATTTTTTTTATTGTTTGAGAAAAGAAATCTTTTATACTGGTTGTATTTATCACTCTAGATCATAGATGAAGAAATTAGTTATTGATGCTGATGATTTCGGAACAAGTAAAATATTCAATCATGAAATAGTTTTGTTGTGTGAACAAAATAAATTAACAGGAATTTCGATCATGGTAAAAAGAGGAATTGAAAACCAGGCAGAAGATGTAAAAGCATTAAAAGAGGCGTGTAAAGGAAAAAACATAAGCTTGTGATTGCATCTTATCTTTGACTCTGAAGATGAAAATACCAAGAATATTATTAATGATCAACTAGATAAATTTCTTTCTATATTTTGACAACAGCCAACACATTTGGATGTTCATAAAGACCTACATAATGAAGAATGAAAAAGACTTCTCAGAGAGAAGGCAGATGAATTACACATTGCTTTGAGAAATCGTTGAGATAAAGAGCTTTCTCAAAAGCATACGGATGAAATTAGATATATCTCATACAAAAAGACTCATGCAGAAATAGAGGATTGGCTTAGTTCTTTAGAGGAAGGCAAAAGCTATGAAATAGTACTTCATCCCTGAAAATACGACCCTGAGTCTGATTCAACTCGAAATGCAGAGCGTGAATGAGATGTAGAGCTCGCTCACTACTTGTTTAGTGGAGTATTAGATAAATATTCTGTTCAGCCTATTTCTCAGAAAGATCTATAGAGCCTTTATAATAAACTACATAGTACTCAAAATCATTATCTTCGGATAGTGATTTTTTTGCAACAAAAAAATCCCGGGAAAATCCCAGGATGTAATTGTTGCGCCATAATGAATGCATTATTCTGCGTTGCCTACCTTCCGAAGTAAGCTAAAGTGTGACTTTAGCATCGTTCTGGAATTGGGAAATACGATGTAATTCGTGTTGTACTCTTTGCAGACATCTTGCACTATTCTCGCTATCTTAGGATAGTGGATGTGAGATGTGTTGGGAAAGAGGTGGTGTTCTATTTGGAAGTTCAGACCTCCAACATACCATGATAGCGCTTTGTTCTTTTGATCAAAATCAGCCGTAGTCGCTAATTGATGTATCATCCATTCCTCCATGGTAGGAGGCTCAGGAAAATCAGTTTCCTCAACGACATGTGCACCTTGAAAGACTAACGAAAGAGTCAGTCCCAATACGGCATGCATAAGCAAAAAACCAACTAAAGCATGCTGCCACGTATGAGAAACGAGCAGTGGTATTACCAAGAACAGTAAAATGCACAATGCTTTGCCAGAGAGGAATAATAAAATTTCCTTTCGGTCCATCTTTATCTTCTTGTGCATCACCATTTTTGTTTTAAAGATTCTTACGAAGTCTTTAATGATCCAGGAGATGGATAGGAGAGTGTAAAGACCTACTGCATAGATGTGTTGGTACTTGTGCCACGGCTTTTTGGGTTGCTGGGTGTTCATCCTTAATATGCTTCCCTGTGCTATATCATCGTCATGTCCTTCAATGTTGGTATAGGTATGGTGTACCTGTACATGCTTGATATCCCATACGAATGTGCTTAGACCCATGGCGTCGCCTCCAAGGAAAAGTACGAGTTTTTCCAGAGACTTGTTTGCGCAGTAACATCCATGCGAGGCGTCATGCATGACGCAGAAGCCGATGCCAGCAACTATGAGCCCTCTGAATACATAATGGAGGCATACTGCCCGCCATTCTGTAGCGAGGGGAGCTACAATGAAGCTTGCGATGAGGAGTGTAAAAAGGATAATAGTCTTGCTGTAGAGCCTCCAGTCTCCTTTTTTGCTGAGGTTGTTTTGGGTAAAGTACTCATCCACTCTCTTTTTGAGGGTTTTACTCAGTCCGTCTTTCGGGGGAGGAGTAAATGTGATTTTGCCGACATTGTCGGCTGTGGCTGTTGTTTCCATATTACAATATATGTTTTTGTTTTGTGTGAATAATATTGTTAATGATCAATTTTTTGTGCAATGTGAGCACTGTTTGACACCTTATAGAAAGGGGGGTGAAATTCAATTACATTGAAATGCTCTTGCAATCATACTGGACATTCGTATATTTTCCCTACTGAGCAAAAACTATTGCTCGATATGACTTCAGTAGCTAGTCGGTACTATCCATGTGTATAGGCGGCACATCAGTTGTATATGCTGATGACTGAAGAACCGATCTTTAAAGATAATAATACAATGCCTTAAAAATAACACAAATAGCTTGTGTCTATTTTTCTTTGTTATTTGTATTATGTGCCAAGCATTATTATGCTCTAGTAGCTCAATGGATAGAGCAACAGCCTTCTAAGCTGTAGGTTCATGGTTCGAGTCCATGCTAGGGCGCCATAAAACAGTTAAAAGTTGATAAAGTAGAAAGTTGAAACGAATAAGGTATTTTAACTTTAAGAACTTTATAACTTTACAAACTGAATTTATGCTCTCATCGTCTAGCGGCCTAGGATGCCACCCTCTCACGGTGGAGATCGCGGGTTCGAATCCCGCTGGGAGTGTGAAACGAAATGTATTACCTTTTAATGTTCCTCGAGCTCTATGGTAGACGGAAGACCTTCTTCTCCTCGTCCTTCATTTGGACAAAATAGACCACAGTGACCAAGACCAGGTGGAGTAAGACCCCCGGGACAGTTCCAATGACCTCGTCCAGGTAGTGCGCCTACAGGTGGTACAGGAGTGCGTCCAGCAATGGCGCCACGTCCTGCTGCATGACCTCGTCCGCAGTGAAATCAACCAAGACAAGTGTTTACCAATGAGATGATCAAAGCGCCTCGCATCGTTATTGTCGATGAAGAGGGTGTGAATCTCGGAACATTTGCCAGAGATGATGCGCTTCGTATGGCTTCAGAGCAGTGATTGGATCTTGTGCAAATAGCATATAATCCTGTTGAAATGGTCTGTACGGCGAAGATGGTGGATTATGGGAAATACATGTATAACAAGCAGAAAGAAGAAAAAGATAAGAAGAAAACGCAGAAGTCGAAAGGTATGAAAGAGATTAAGTTTGGATATACGATAGGGGACAACGATTTGCAGTTGAAGATAAAGAAATCACTTGAATTCCTCGATGATGGCTACAGTGTAAGATATGCTGTGAGACTCAAAGGAAGAGAGAAGATCTATGCATCAAAAGTGGTAGAAAAATTACATCATATAGAAGAAACACTCAAGGATCAGAGTAGATCGCAATGAGTGAAAGAAGAAAACAATGGATATAGTATGGTTTTATTCCCTAAGGGTAAATAACGAGAATGGCTGGAAAGCTTAAGACACACAAATGAACTGCCAAAAGAATCAGAGTAACGAAAAACAATAAGTACGTTCATGATAAGGCAGAGAAAAGTCACTTGCTGACAAACAAAGGAAGAGCAACAAAACAGTCAAAGACTGGTAGAGTGCTTTCTGACACACAGCAAAGCAGAATCAAAAATTTACTTCCTTATAGTGTAAGGTAACAATGGTAAGAGTATCAAACGGTTTACAAAGACACGCAAGACATAAGAAATATATCGACCGTGCGTCTGGATTTAGACTCGGAAGAGGAAATCTCTACAAGCAGGTAAGACTCGCGCTCGTAAAGCAGGGTCAGCATGCATATGACTCAAGAAAGTTGATGAAAAGAGATATGAGACAACTTTGGATTGAGAGAATAAATGCTGCTCTTACGGCTAAAGGAGAAAAGTACAGTGTGTTTATGGGTAAGATGACTAAAAAGGGTATCGTGCTCAACAGAAAAGTACTTTCAAATATCGCTGTAGCGTATCCACAAGTTTTTGATAAAATCTACGATGCGGTTGTAGCATAGTAGATATGGTCTCCAACCTCGGTCATAGACCGAGTACGTCCATGCCTGGATGGCGGAATTGGTAGACGCAGCGGACTTAAAATCCGCCGGATTTAACCCCGTACCGGTTCGATTCCGGTTCCAGGCACCACATTGCTTTTAATCATCTAGTTATCATATTATCATGGGTTTTACCGTATATAGAACATGAGATCTCAATACAAATGAAAGACTTATCGCTTTCTATAAAAAAGAGCTTTGGTCTTCTCACATCCTCGATAAAGCAAAGAAGCAGAAGCACTATGGAACAAAGTGGTATAGAAAATTTATCGAATATAAGTTCCCAAGTGCAAGAAGATATAAAAGACTTAGAGCGTTGGTTTCTCATGCGTACAAGAGAAATAAGTCTAAGTACAATACTCTTGCTCAGCTTGGTAAGATTGTCTAATTTATCATATTAACATATCCCTAGAAACTATGTTAGCAGTTGTACAACTACAGTGACATCAGTATATCGTACAGGCAGGAACAGAACTTGTTGTTGATTTTATTGATACAGATAAAAAGGTATTTTCTGATTTTGTGGTGCTTGCTCTCTTTGATGAGCAGGGTCAGCAAGTTCAGGTAGGGGCACCTACGCTTACAAACGTGAAGATTACTGCAGACGTGGTCGGATCAGGAAAGTGAGAAAAGATCAATGTATTGAAGTTTAAGAGAAAGAATAGATATGAAAGAAATAAGGGTTTCAGGCCACTGCAGACTACTTTAGTTATTAAAGATGTTGTGCTGAATGGCTAAAGACCAAGGTATGGTAATGCAGGGTGAGGTTATGGCAAACCTTTGACCGGGTGGATACACTGTAAGAATTCATGAGCTTTGACTCGACGTCAATGCCGTGGCTGCAGGAAAGATGAGAAATCATAGAATCGGTATCCTTCCAGGTGATAGTGTTGATGTAGAGCTCAGTCCCTACGAACCTACTAAGTGACGTATCATCTACAGACATAGTAAAGATAAACCAAGACCTGCCGCTCAAACAGATGCTGGTGTGCAAGGAAAAACAATTCCTCTTGCTCCAGATCCGTGACTGAGAAAAGCAGCATAATACTTCAGACTCTATTTACCTAAATCATATTCGTTCTACGATGAAAGTAAGAGCATCTATCAAAGCCATTTGTAACAAATGCAAAATCATCAAGAGAAAAGGAACTGTCCGCGTCATTTGTGAAAATGTAAAACATAAGCAAAGACAGGGGTAACAAACCTAATTACTAATTATTAATTACTATGAAATTAGTAATGAGAGATTGGTAATTTGTAATTATGTTTATTTATATTCATACAACTTCCATTATGTTAAGAATTCAAGGACACGTCATCCCAGAGCAGAAAAATATTTGGATAGGTCTTACGGCTGTCTATGGTATCGGAAGATCAAGATCTCAGAAGATTCTTGGAGAGCTTGGTATTGATCCTTTTAAGAAGGTGAAAGAAATTTCATCGGAGGAAGAGAAGAAGATCACTGATGCACTCAAAGATTATCTTTTGGAAAATGATTTGAAGCGTGAAGTAAATGCTTTCATCAAAAGATTGAAGGAAATTAAGTGCTACAGAGGAATGAGACACAATATGGGTCTCCCTGTAAGAGGTCAGGCAACAAGGAAAAATGGACGTACAGCAAAGAAACTTCTTGGTAGAGCAAAGGTAAGACCAGTTCTCAAGAAATAATACATACTCAGCAATTAGATTATAGATATTAGATATTGGCAATATTGCAATGCTAACCTCTAATATTCAATATCGAACTGCTCTATAAATGTTTTTTAATTCCATTGTTTAATGTAGATGGCAACAACACCAGTAAAAGAAAAAGTAAAGAAAAAGAAGGGGACGAAGATCTCTTCTGGTTTGCTTTACGTAAAAACAACTGAAAACAACACTATCGTTACGCTGACTGATGAGAAGGGTAATAAGATTTCAGGAGCTGGTACAGGAAGTGCGGGGTTTAAGGGAGCAAAAGAAAACACTCCATACGCTGCAGAGATGCTCACAAAAAATGTGATGAAAGAAGCAAGAGATGACAGAGGACTCAAACAGGTTGGTATCATCTTCAGAGGTGCTGGTATGGGAAGAGATGGGGTTTTCAAAGCCATCAATGACCTTGGACTTATTGATATCCTGTATATCAAGGAAGAAACATCTATCCAGTTCGGGGGATGTAAGGGAATCAGACCAAAGAGAATGTAATAAATATAGGATAGCTGTTTTATTATTTATAATGCTACGTATTTACACATGAAATATACAGGACCTAAATTTAAATTAGCAAGAAGAGAAGGAATCAATCTTTTCGGCGTGCCAAAATATGACGTGAAGAAAAGAAGAGGAGTACCTGGTCAGCATGGCGCGAATATGCCAAGACTTTCTGAGTACGGTAAAATGCTGAGAAATAAGCAGGTGCTTAAGAGAATGTACTTTATGGCTGAAAAACAGTTCAGAAAGCTCGTTTCTGTAACGTCTCTCAGATATGCTAAAAATAAAGGTACAAATCATGATAAGGCACTTGTACAGTTCCTTGAAAGAAGAATGGACAGCGTACTTGTAAGAGCTGGACTTGCAAAAACTATCATGCAAGCAAGACAAATGGTTGTACATGGACACTTTTCTCTCAACGGGCAGAAGCATAATGTGCCATCATACTACGTAGAACCAGGAGATGTTATCAAGGTAAGAGATAAAGCAGCATCAAGCGCTCTTTACCAAGGAGCATTTGACAATGCAGATAGCAAAATTGCATGGTTAAAGATCAGCAAGGGAGATAAGAGCATAGAAGTTCTTGACCTTCCAGACGTATCTGAAATGCAACTTCCAGCTGACGTCCTTAAGGTTATTGAATTCTACGCGAGAGCTTAATAACGTATCACAATTCACAGTCATATATAGTCTTTTATATTTTGTCCCGTCTGCCGGATGTTGGATATACAAAAATATATTGGTGCTCCTAAGATCAAAGCGCACACTGTCAATGAAACGACTATGAGATTTGAGGTAAACTATCTTCCGAGAGGATTTGGTCATTCTCTTGGGAATGCTATGAGAAGAATCATGCTTGGATACAACGTTGGAGGTGGAATTACTGGTATGAAAATCAAATGAGTACCTCATGAGTATCACGTTATTGATGGAGTGAAAGAAGCAGTAATTGATATGATGCAAAACTTTAAGAGCCTTCGTTTTTCTATCTCAGATAAGGTAGAAGGACTTCAGTGGGTATCACAGAAGTTTAAGGGAGTTGGGACATATACATCAAAAGATCTTAAACTTCCTTCAGGAATAGAAGTTATGGATGATGAAGCGTATCTCTGTGAAATATCTGATCCAGGAACAGAGTTGATCTTTGATATCAGAGTGGAAAAAGGATACGGCTACTATAGCGTGGATCGGCTCAGAAGAAGAGAAGAAAAGATGGGAGAAAGTGATATCCATTTGCTCCTTGTGGACAATGACTTCAAGGCTGTAGAATACGTCAAATATGAAGTTGAAGAAGTGATTGATGACTTCCAAGGAGGTCTCAAAGACAACCTTATCATCGAAGTACAATCAAAATATCCATCTATTTCACCGAAGGAGTTCATGTCTTTCGCGGGTGAAGTGCTTGCATCGTACGCAAAATTATTCGTCTTCGACGAAGCATACATTGACAGCAATATGCTCGTAGAGTACGAAGATCTTCATGAAGAGAAGGCTGTTCTCCCAGAAGAAATGAACATCAAGACTATGCCTATCGACGCTCTTCCACTTAGTGAAAGAACAAGAAACGCTCTTATCAAGAACTCTATACTCTATGTAGAAGATCTTGAGAAAAAGAGAAAGGTAGAGCTTCTTAGTATGAAGGGTCTTGGAAAGAAGGCTATTGATGAGATCGTTGTATCGCTTCAAAATATCGGAAAAGGACTCGCAGGATAACAAACATACTAGCAATTAGATTGTAGATATTAGATTATGGCAAAAACATGCTAACATCTAAAATCCAACATCTAACTGCTAGATCAGAATCATTTATCGTTATACGTTACAAAGATGAGACATAAGCATAACAAGTTGATCGAGCTTACTACTGGTGAACACCAGACGAGATCAAACCTTATCAGAACGCTTCTTACAAATCTTATCAGAACAGGTGAGATGACAACAACAAGCAAGCGTGCAAAAGTTATCAAGTCAGAAGCAGACAAGTTTTTTTCAAGACTTGTAAGTTTGTTTGACATGTACGCTGATGAAAAGGACGTAAGAAGAGAAGCTATCAGAATAGTAAAATCTATTATTTTTTCTGAAGCTGAAGGAAAGAAGGTTGTTGACGAACTTATGCCTAAATATAAGGCAGCAGGTAAGAAGAGTGGTTATGTTGCTGACTATAAAATGGGGCATAGAGTTGGTGATGGTGCAGAAAAAGTGCTCGTAAGACTTATTTAATTAATTTGCTTTTTGAAGATGACATTTACGAAAAAAGATCTCAATAAAACACTTTATGTGAAGCCAGCAGAGCTGGAGAAAACCAGAAAGTGGTATAAGGTAAATGCTGAAGGTAAGACCCTCGGTAAGCTCGCAGTAATATGTGCGGATCTCCTTATGGGAAAGAATACTGCTAATTACTGTGACTTCTGGGATACGGGAGCTTTTGTGGTAGTAGAAAATGCAGACAAGATCAACGTTACCGGAAAAAAACTTCTCCAAAAGATGTACTATACATACAGCGGATACAAGGGTAATGTTAAGTCAAAGAACCTGCAAACTCTTCTCCAGAAGAAGCCGACAGACCCATTGTGGTTTGCTGTAAGAGGCATGCTTCCAAGAAATAAACTCAGAGATAGCCGTATGAAGAGATTGAAACTTTTCACGACTAGTACAAATAAGTACGACGCTTTACATCCTACTCTTATCGACTAATTATGACAGCAGTGGCTAAAAAGACTAAGTATAACTATGCTGTGGGAAGAAGAAAAGAGGCTACAGCAGTCGTAAAACTTTATCCATCAGGAACTGGTAACTATACTATTCAGAAGGGTGGTACAACTATCACGTTGAAGGAGTATTTTGGTGGAAATCATCATCTCTACGAGATGGCAATCTTTCCTATCGTTTCGACAGGAGGAAAATTTGATGCTGAGATTAAAATCACATCAGGTGGTATCGCTGGTCAGGCAGATGCTATCAAGCTTGCTCTTTCAAGAGCGCTTATTATTTGGGATCCAGAACTCAGAGCTCAGCTTAAGCCATTTGGTCTTCTTAAAAGAGATCCTAGATCAAAAGAGCGTATGAAGCCAGGTCTAAAGAAAGCGAGAAAGAGACCAAAGTGGTCAAAGCGTTAATCCTTTCTGTCAGGTTCGGCCATCGAAAATCGATAATCGAACATCACTCTACGATAATTGATTTTCTGATATATGTGAATGAAAAATCTCTCCCGATGCACCGGAAGGGATTTTTTTTAATCATTTTTCATTGATAAAAAAAACCCCGCCGGAGCGAGGAAACGTATTATTTATATGATGATATATATAATATGCTTTTTTACATTTTAAGACTATCCGATAACGTTTACGTTTTCAGCCTGGAGTCCTTTCTTTCCTTGAACAACTTCGTAAGTAACTTTGTCTCCTTCTTTAGGCTGAGCTGAACCAGCAGCTACACCACTGATGTGAACGAAAATGTCTTGTTCACCATTTGATTGAGTAATGAAACCAAATCCTTTAGTCTCATTGAAAAACTTGATAGTACCTTCCATAGTAATAATTGGGTATTAAGTAAAGTGGAACTAAGTCCAGTCATTAGTATATCCAATATTGTGGAAAATACAAGAGAGTTTTGTTTTTTGTTGATTAACGGGAAGGCTTCCCTATAACAAAGAGGATAAAACAGGCATTTTATGTGCTTATGGAGTCATTTTTATCGTCTTATAAGGGAAAAGTATGCTAAAAGATATTGTCTTATTTGGAGCTCAGGGATCAGGGAAAGGAACTCAGGCAAAGAAGTTGGTTGCTCATTTTATCGGTCAGTATCGTTACTTTGAATCAGGAGCTGTACTGCGTGCGCTTGAATCAAATGACAATGCTATCGGCTCATATATTAAAGTGCTTATGGATCAGGGGAAACTTCTTCATGATGCCCTTGTTGTTGCACTTTTTGATGCGTTTTATGTCACACTTCGTGATGATCAAAGGATGATCGTGGATGGGTTTCCCCGCGATATCCCACAGATGCATTCGTTTCTTGATAGAATGTATAGAAATGAACGCGATCTTATCGGTATCTGGATCGATGTTCCAAGAGATCTTGCAGTAGAGCGTGCGATGCAAAGAGGGCGTCCGGATGACACAAAAGAAAGCGTAGAGTATCGTATAGATACTTACTATAAACAGACAATGCCGATTATCGAATATATTGAGCATTTTGGTAAACTCGTAAAGATTGATGGGACGAAGACAGTAGAGGAGGTATTTGCCGATATATTGAGTGCATTGCGTCAGGACGCGACTTCGTAAGCTAATTACTAATTATCAATGACGAATTACTAATTAAATTTTGTATCAACATCTTGTTTTTAGTTTTAAGGTTTGAGTTTTTAGTTTTTAGAGAAATAGTTGTCACATATTGTATAAGAGAACGTTACAAGAGAGAATCGCTTTTATATTCTTTTTTTTGCACGCATGAAAAAACTCTGATCCTTGGTGCTCATCTTCTGTATTTTTTTAAGCGCTGGAAGCGCATTTGCAGCGACCAGTACACCGTCGTGGGATCCTACAATGACGCAGGCAAAGTCGTGTAAGGAAGTAGAGAGTATGTTACAGGAGTATTTTAGTATCAATTGGAACGGAGGATATTTTGGACCGGTGAGAGGTGGCGTGATGATGAATGATGCTATGACAAAAGAAGCTGTTTCTGCAAATGGTATGTGAGGCGGCGGAGGAAGCGATTTCTCTGCGACAAACAATCAAAAGTCAGGAGTAGAAGAACCAGAAATTTTGAAGAATGATGGAAAATATATCTATTATGTAGATGCCCAGCAAAATCATGAGATACATATTGTCTCTGCTGCAGGGAAAAAGGAGGCAACGATCTCACTTCCACAGGACATGTGGAATGCTCAGCTTTTCCTCAATAACGGGAAGTTAATCGTGCTTGGTGCAAAGAGTGCTCCATATGTGGCGTATCAGACAAGCATCATCGCGCGCGATCAAAAAACTTCTATCATGATCTATAATGTCGCAAATCCAAAAACTCCGCAGCTCGAAAGTGCATATGAGTATGATGGGTACTTGCAGGAAAGCAGACTTGTAAATAATAAACTAGTATTGGTAACATCTCAGTCTTTTACGCGAGGACCAGTTTACATGATGCGCGATAAGATGATGCAAGATCCTGCACAGCAGTCTATCAAGCCAACAGATTTCACTTTCACGGCGCGTGATGCTTTACCAAGTTGGACCTCACTTCAGCCTACAACGATTACCTATAAAAACGGAACAAAGAAATTTACGACAGTAAAAAACACCACGCAAGTGGACTGTACAAATGTATTGTATATGAAACCCGATAAAAAATCATCTTCATATCCTCAATGGGGACTTTCTCTATCGAGTATCATTACGTTTTCTCTCGATACTCCACGTGTAGCTCCTACGATAAAGACCATAGTTGGAAGCTCTTCACAGGTGCATATTACAAAAAGCACACTCTATCTTACGGCTCCATCATACGTCTCTACGCCGATGAGCTGTCCGATCAATGCGAGATGTCTTATGCCAATGTGGTCACAGGGTAGTTATACCACTATACATCAATTTTCATTGCCAGCACTCACATATAATTATTCAACAGCGGTAAAGGGAACGACATATAGCCAGTATAGCATGGACGACACCAACGGAACGTTCAGAATTATTACTTCTGATACAGCAAATGCTGCCGGTAGAATCGCTACCAATGTATATTCGATAGATGCACAAGGAAAAATCGCAGGTAAACTAGAAAACATCGCTCCAGGAGAACAGTTCTACGGAACAAGATTTATCGATAACTATCTCTATCTTGTAACATATCGTCAGATAGATCCATTGTTCGTTATCGACTTGAGTAACAGTGCAAAACCAACTATCGTTGGGCAACTTAAGATGCCTGGATACAGCACATATCTTCATCCGTTTTGACCAAGACAAGGGAATGTACAATATCTTATAGGTCTTGGGTATAATACATCGATAGACGCAAATGGCAATGAAAGACAAGGAGGTATAAAGCTTGATCTGTACAAGGCAGACTTCTCTCAGAAAGACAGAGCGGGAAATATTTCCGTAACACAAGCATGGACAAAAACATTTGGAGAACAAGGTAGTCAATCGGATGCATTACATAATCCAAGGATGTTTGTGTTCAACTCTACAACAAAAGAACTGTTGCTTCCTATTGTACTTGCAACAACAGCAAAAACGCAGCAGTGTAGTATCGTTTATGGTGCCAATGGTGCAGAAATCAGAAAAGAATGTTATCCGATGGAAACATCATTGACTCAGTTTGCAGGTATAAAGTGACGAACATTGAGTACCGAAGGAGCAAAAGAAACTATCTCTATGGATTATAAAAACATATTAACAAATCCATATGCTTATTATGGAACAACAACAAGTACGGGTGCTATAGATCCATGGCTTCTGAGCTCTCTTATGCCAAGAGTAGGATATATGGGAAGCAATTATTATTTCATCAATACGCAATTTGCACATCTCTTCTCTCAAAATAATCTTCAGGGAATAAAGGTTAATTTCCCAGCTAAACCAGTCGCATATCCTGTAACAGACGGTGTGCCGCCTCCGGCAGTAAGTCCATTGAAAGCAGAATAGTAATGATTACTATTGCTTCTATGAAGCGATACGAAGATGATTACCTTTATTATGTACGAAAACCTCATGGGATGCCGACAACGTTCGGTTCCCAGTTTTCTTTTTTAGAAACGCTACAGGCTCGTCGTCCGACATTTTTTATGGAACTAGAAAAAATATGGTCGCGTGAAGAGGAATTTGGTTTGCTCAATAGACTCGATAATGATACCGCAGGACTCATTTACTTTGCGAAATCTCGTGAATCTGCAGAGCATTATTATGCTCTCCAGGAAAAAGGAGAAATTGCGAAGCGATATCTTTGTGACGTGAAGGGAAATATGCAGAGATTTACCAATACAGACACGTACTGCCAGTGGATTTCCAATGAGTTTTCTTCTGATGATGCTTTATGTGTGTCATATCCGCTCATGCATCATGCGTTTGATGATCAGAAGATGATCGTTGTACGTCAGCCGCGTGATATAAAAAATGGTCGTGGGAAACAACATGTGGTGAAAACCTATTTTATCCCTCTCTACTATGACGAGGAAACTGATACGACCACTGCGTATGCGGTGATCTCGAAATGAATACGTCATCAGATACGCGCACATGCAGCGGCTATAGGATATTCTTTGAGAGGGGATGTGGTCTATAAATGAGATGCAGATGATCACCTTCATTTGTGGAGCGTGGGACTCACTAGTTAAGTAATTTTTATTTTCTTTCCCCCTTCCGGGGGACCTACTTTTTGGTCATTGCCTCAAAAAGTAGGCAAAATCGGCGGGCGAGAATAATAAAAAATATTCAGAGGCCTAGGTTTCTTACAAGATTCTGATCTTTAACCCTTTGTATCTATTTTGAGAATTATCAAGTGTAGTTTATAAGTAAGCCTTGCTATTGGAATATAATTGATTATATGTAAAATGATTTATCTGTTGTATGAAACAAAACATGCAGAAAAAATGGCTTTCATGGCTGTTGATTTCGTTAGCCGCACTTGTTGTGGTAGGGGCTATACTTTGGCTTCGCTATGGGAATAAAATGTTCTATAAAAACGTCTACACTGATCCCGTAAGTCAAGTTTCATTTGCGTATCCAGAAGGCTGGAACCTTATGACATGAGGAGAGAATCCATATCTGGTTGCGACAGTAACGTCACCAAATATCCAGGAATATACGCCAAGCTTCAATGTGACAAAAGAAAAGATAGATCAAAACCTCACACTGGATGGATATGTGGATAAGACGATAGCACAACTGAAAGAGGTGATCATAGACTTCACACAAGATGCCATCGAATCGACGACGATAGATGGACAACCAGCAAAGAAAATTCTTTTTCATGGTAGATATCTTGATAGACAATTTTCATGGGAGCAGGTATATGCATTGAAAGATAATACTATCTATGTTATGACCTATCTCGCTCCATCAGATGAGTTTGAGAGTCATAAAGATCAGATAGATGCATCATTTAGCACTTTCTCTATGAACTAATAAAAACTCTGCTCAATGCAGAGTTTTTTTATTGAATAAATTCGTAGAGATATTGTTGAGAAGCAAATGCTGAAGGAAAGAGCTCAGTACTTTCACGGAGATACTCGTACAGCAAGAGATGGTTGCGCTTATCGAGGTATGTTCGATTTGCGATCCCAGCAAGAGACATTTTTATTTTACTGATAGATTGGAGCATGGTACTTGTTTCCAGTGGCCGTCCTCGCTGTGATGTGATGAAATTTTTGCGTTGAGCATCATACTCGTTTCTCCAAGAGGAGAGAGGGGTTGTGCTATCGATAAATAGTGATAATAGTGTAGGATTTGTAGCAGCGCTTATACTGTTACGAGAGAAACTATAGACGCCTCCGCTGATGGAAAGTATTTCTCCTGAGTTTGTTCGCCACATAAAAGTCGTCTCGCTTACAATATTTCCTGCGGTGCCCGAGAGAGTAATCAGACAGGTTCTACACGAAAAGAAGATGTTTCCCGCTTTTACATACCGCTGTGTTGGGGCGAACTCTTTTCTGCGAGTTGCGATACTTATGACTCATCATTCTAATATGATGCCTACGCGCGATCCGGTGAGTCTCGCATAATCAGGACTGAGCATATCAAATATAAATGATGATTGTGGTAGTACCTGCACATAACTTCCATCCCGGAGTGATACTACGAGACGATCTGTAAATGAAAGCGAGGGTCATGCTACGCTTATGCGATCTCCCTGATAGAGAGGTTTTCATGCTCTTAGTTGTATGGATGAAGGCATGGTGTTTTTTCCTGCGTGTTCCAAGAGAAGATTTACACCGCTACTGGCGCCAGGAAGTGAACGTATCGTCGTAGGTGCTTTACGATACCATTGGCGAATATCCGGCTGATGATTATAGACAGGAATGAAGAGCCATATAAGCCGGATCATATGTCCGATCAGTAAGATCGTTCCAATGATAGGAAGATATGACTTTTTTTGTCGTGCGATCCGAGCAATAATCGCTAAGCTTATAATGAGACTTATAATAAATTCACGGGGAGCGTGTAAATACTGTCGCAAAAAATAACTAACAGCAGCGAGAGCAACAAGATAGAAAAGAAAGGTTCCATATTTTTTCATGTAGGAGAAAAGAAAGATATATTATTTTTTTAGTTTTTTCTCAGAAGGTGCGTTTATTGTTTTTTTCATCCATTCAAGATACGCATTATTTATTTCATCTGGTGCGATCCAGAGCATCTCTGGTGTATCATAGGGATGGTTTTTCTCAAAATATGCTTCTATTTTTGATTTGTTTCCCTTAATACATTTTATAAGCAATATCTTTTCTTCTTCTTGTTTCATTTGTTCCTCCCATATATAGTAGGACTTGACGTAATTTACTCTTTGTATGCACGCTGCCATCCCTGACTTTATCAGTCAAATGATAAAGCGCTTAAGATCTCTTCATTTATTGGGGTATGTGGTTAATAATATATACATTGTTTATATGCTTATTTGCTAAAACAATTCTCAATTAACTTAAAATGCAAACCTGAAAACAAAAAGCTCTTCCAATGATTTTTTCTTGTCAATGATATTACCTATGAAAAGTTTTAAGGTTTTGGTCTTCGGTTTTTAGGTTGGCAACTGTGAATTGAAAAGTTATATGTATTTGTATATAATATAAAAGTATATTTAGCAACTTTGTGTGCCCATGAAAAAGAGCTTTGCCTCATCATATAAGATGCTTCTTCGTCTTGCGAGGCCATTGATTCATTTCTTGCTGCTTTTAGTAGCTTTCCGGATAGCATATACAATCCGTCAGTCAACTGACCTTATCCCTTGGCTCCAGCTAAGAATACCGGCATTCAACCTGATAGAAACAAGTAGATTTGCTCTTGTTGCTGTCATTATTTTTTTAATTGCAGCGTTTCTTCTTGGGGTGTATGAATTACAAAAACCTCTTCATGGTTACTATAAGAAATTTTTGCTTGCATGGGTCTGGTGGCTTGTCAGTATGACATTTCTCGCTCTTTTTGGAAATGGATTTCTCTTTACCGATGGTATCTCAAGATTTGTAATTTTATGGTCAGCGCTCTGTGGTTTAGTATTGCTCAGTATCTTTGATATTTTTTGGAATAATCTCAATAGCTTCTTAGAAAAAAAACATCCCTACAAAATTCTCGTTATTTACAATACTCCAGAACAATACGAGCAGTTTGTCGAAAAGATTGAATGATATCGCATCTATGAGTTGGTGTCAATTATGAAAAAAGAGTATGACTCATCTCGTCGCTGGGATAGTATCGACATTGTTATGGCAGTAGGTTCGTACGATACCAATACATTGCAAACGATTGCTGATCATGCTCGTAATCATGGAAAAACATTTTATCATATCCCTGAGAGTTATTTTCTGGAAGATCTTATTGCGCAGCCCGAACGCATCGGACCAGTCGTAGGATGGGCGTATACGAGCTCGCCTCTCGATGGGTGGCTCAGAGTCTTAAAGAGAATATGTGATGTCGTTGCTTCGTTCTTCGGGCTTATTTTTCTTTCTCCATTATTCTTACTTATCGCATTTCTTATAAAAGCAGATACTCCAGGTCCTGTCTTCTATCTTCAGCAAAGGGTATGAAGAAAGGGAAAACTTTTTCGATTTATCAAATTTCGTAGCATGTATACTCATCTCAGTACGGGCGAAAAATATGGAGGAAAAAATGCCCAGAAGATTTATAGAGACCTTATCGCAACAAAAAATACCAGAGATGATATTCTTCCAAAAATAGCAGACGATCCACGCGTAACGACTATATGAAAGATATTACGCAAAACATCGCTCGACGAACTTCCTCAACTTATCAACGTATTTCTCGGTACTATGTCGCTTGTCGGACCAAGGCCTCATCTTCCCGATGAAGTGGCAAAATATGAACCATGGATGAGAAGACTGCTTGCTGCAAAACCATGAATTACCGGCTATGCACAGGTCTTTGGTCGCGATAAACTTCCTTTTGAACAGGAAGCACAACTCGAACTCTACTATATCCAGCATTGGTCATTGGCTATGGACTTACAAGTACTTATCTCAACGCTGAGGGTCGTATTTGGCGGAAAATAGCACAATAATTACTTGCTACCTATGAAAAACTCTGCAATCATGCTGAGTTTTTTTTGATGATATTTTTTGTTTCATGGGGCGTAAAACACAATGCATTCAATATATAGTATATAAGATATGTCACCGCTAATGATGATATTCTAAGATTATCGGTTTGTTGATTTTTCTTGTTTGAAAGAAAGAAACAGCCCAGAGTACTTTTTAAAAATATATCGTTTATACTATATGTGTATTTTTTATACCATACAGTATGACGATGTTATATAGAGCTAGGGTATTTTTTGATCCTCGTGGTAGCGAAGGAGGTACTCGTATCGAGTGAAAAGCCTGAAAAGAGGCGAAAGATATAGTGCTCACCAAAGAGCAATATAAAAATTATCAAAAGAAGCTAAACGAGGCATTGGACAATGCGCTTTTTCAGCAATTTGCGGATGTTTTAGATGATCAGCAGTTTGATATTGATAATAAAGCTGACAGACTTGCCATGAAAATTAAGCTAGAAACTGCCAGCAAAGAGGTCAACCGATCAAAGGAGAAGAAAGACCAATTTAGAGATGCGCTTAACTTAATTTCTGATCTTAATGATCTCTATGATTTTCAAATGATAGAAGAAGCCGCTACCATAGAAGACACAAAGAAAAACCTCAAGAAATTTCAAAAGCAAGCAGAGAATTTCTCTGACTTTAATGAAAATGGAAATAATGGAACAGATTTTAAAAATGAAAGAAAGGAAAGAAAATTTAATAAGAGACAGAAAGAACAAAGAGAGATAGAAGATATAAAGAAAGATTTTATGGATGCGATCTACAAGATTGATGAAATTGATGACAACGGGAAGGATATTATTAAATGGGCAATAGAAAAAGGAGAATTAGATCCAGATGACATGAAAGAATCGCTTGCGAAGAGTTATGTCAATGCAACCATGCCTGAGAAGCAGGCAGCCATGACGGCTGCAAGAAAATGAAGACGAGAAAAAGGTAATGAATCGGGAGCTAGAGCACTTCATAGTGCAGAGACTGCATATGATGATGCAATGAACGAAGGTCGTAACTGGGCAGAAAATATAAAAAACATCTTGCAAAGACATGGTAGATGGGATGCGATGCCAGAAGAGTATAACCACCCAGATGATATTTCTACATCGAAAAATTTCATCCAGGACTATGTCTCTTTAACAGGTATGGCGAAGCTTGAAAAGAAAAATCGTAAGATTGAAAAAAAGAAACAAAGAAAGACGATAGATAATAGAGACGAAGTCATTATGACAGAAAATGAGTGGAAGCAGACTATTGATTCGACCATTAAAATGATGGGACAAGATGAGTTCTCTGCTGCTCTTTATAAGAGACTTTCAAGAATGATGCGTGCAAGAGGCAGAAATGACCTTCCAAGATGGAATAATGCTGCAGAATTTTCAGAGCTTCTTGATGATGGAGATACGCTCCAGATGGTAAGAGATCTTCTCTATGAAGTATTGCCTCATATGACAGTAGTCTCTTTGAAAAATTGGCTTACTGAGCCTATGAAGAAGCTTCCTTATGAAAAAGAAATGACGTCTGAGGAGCAAATGGAAAGCGCTGCAAATATTGTAGAAAAACAATATGGTAAAGAGATTCGTAAGAAAACAGCAGCAGCTATTGATGCTGCTGCAAAAGCAACCTCTTCAACCTTGAGTGCTGCTGATAGACAAGAGATACAGAGAAAACTTGATCGCTATGCTGCATTACAAATTGCAGGAGGAGCTTTAATGGTTTCTAAGACAGACGTACATACAGAAAACGTTGTTGATAAAAATGGTAATATTGTTTCGTCGACAAATAGAGTGACTAATAGTGGAGTAAATGTTGTAGGTCTTGGAGCGGGAGTATCTATCGATATGGGAAGAGCAGGAGATATCTCTGAGCGTATGAGTATTGGACTTGGTATGAGTACGTCAGGACAACCAGGCTTTGTGATAGATCTTGGTATGGATATACAGATGAGTGAAGATGTAACAGTGCATGCGGATGTTGGTATAGCAAACATCGTGCCATTTACTCGCTTAAGTGTTGATCAGGTACTCAATGGACAGAAGCTTAAGTCGACACTTGTTCCGACACCAATGTGGAAGGGCGGAATGTTTGTAGAAGCAAGCCCAGTTTATTTTGGAGCTGGTTTCTATGTAGGAAGCAATCTTATGGCTGGTATTGAACGTCAGTCGCAAAATATGGAGCGCGTTATAAAAGATGTACTGAAAGATGTGAAGGTTGGGATGAAGACGCCGCAGGTTGAACAAATACTTTTGGAGCAACTTCCTTCTGCTGATCCTGAAAATAGAAAATACATCAGACAGCTTGCACAACATATCGTAGATGGTATGGAAACATTTAATCTGACAACAGATGAGATCGCAGAAACATATATATCGAACTGGACAAATCATGCATTGAAGGAAAGTAAGGGGCATGGTGATCTTTCGGTAGAAGTAGGTATTGGAACTGTGCTCAGTGTACCAATTATCAAAATCTTTATAGGAATCACTATCTATGGAAGATCAACGACATGGACGGATATGTACGATAAGCAAAAGAAAGAAGCAAATCTTGATAGCTTGAATGCATTCAGAAATTTTGATAATTCTGATGTGAACGGTATGAGTGCTGTAGAGAAACTTCAGTACTGGCTTGGAGAAGACTTCAAGGTGTCGGGCACAGAAGGAACAATTACGATAGCTAAATCTAAGCGTAATAAAGACGAAAGACCGCTCTATGATCAGTGTGATGTGTTTGTGAAAGATCCATCGTCAGTTATTGTGGCAGGTGATCGTATCGTATTTCCTAAGGGTATGAGTGTCTTTGCAGGCAGACTTATCAATGCCTATACAACAAAAGAGAAGATATATCTTGGCTATGATAGGAAGAAAGATGCTGACTTGAAAAAGATTCCAGTCAACAAATCTATCAATGGTAAGCCAGAAACATTTGCTGAAGGTGATCAACATCCAGAAGTAGAAGTAAGAAGAATATCGCTCGACTTTGGCCCAGATATTCCTATGGCTGATAAAGTTCTTATTAATGAAATTTTGAGAGGTTCAGATGCGAGGGACAAATTTCTCAATGCCACAAAATCAGACAATATAAATAAAGAAAAGTATAATGCTCTTTTCGGTGAGTTCGTGGCATTAACGAGAAAAACTGCTTCGCCGGAAATATATGAGAAGATTAGATTGAAGATAAGTACAATCATCACGAGATATTTGAAGCTTTTTGCAAATGAAGAGCAGTGGCGTGAATTTGAAGATATGTGGGACAAGAGTGATGAGCATAAGAGACAGATCGTCAATGTCTTCCTTCAGGCTGGTTCGCTTTCAGCAAGAGTAGAAGCAATTAGAAAATGAAAATGATATGCTGGTTCTGAGTCAGTAGGAACGCTTTTGAAAAACAGAAGAGGACATATAGATGCATTTAAGGCAAGTAATGTGGTTATCGATGCTCACGCTTTTGATGATATTTATGATGATGCAAAGGATGTTGATGGGAAGAAAGAGAAATATGGTGATGTGCCAGTGTGAAACGCCGTAGCTCTCGTGGGTTACTACAGAAGAGGTCTTGTTCCTACGACTGGAATGATTGGATTTGGGGAGGTCGATATCGCTACAGGAAATGGAAAAGAATTTAAGAAAGACGCCTCAAGCGAAAAGAAAGTATATGATAAGTTTATTGATATTCTTCAAGGAACTAACGAGTTTAAAGTTCAACATCAGAAGATCAATGAAGCACTTAAGGCTAATGGTGTCAATGTGCACCTCGATGATGCGCAGATGAAAGAACTTATTAAAAATAAGGTGATCGAGATTAATGGTGTGAAGATAGAACTTCCATCAGTCTTTGAAAAAGTACTCAATGGTCCATGTGCAAATGAAGCATATATGCTCCGCTTTGGTGAGATGATTGTGAGCTACAAGAAAGAAGGAGTATATGTGGGTGTAGAGTACACAAATAACTACCTTACAGTAAACACTTTTAAGATTGGACTTGGTATCATGGCGGGCGGACAAACAACCCGTTCAAGCTCAACAAGAGGATCAAATAGTGGGGGAAGTGCTTGACAAGGAGGCAATGGAACACCGGGTTCAAATCCTGTTGACGGAGTTGATGGAACACCAGGTTCAAATCCTGTTGACGGTACGGATGGTCCAAGTACTAATCCGGGTAATAATGGAAATCAAGATCCTGGTGGAAATACTGGCTCTGGTGGAACCGGAAACAATGGCAGCCAAGACCCATAAAACCTTGACAAATAGCAATTAAATACTAGTATTTTGCATATAATTTACCCTTTTTTTGTACTTTTCATGAAATACTTGCTGAAAGTAGTGTTCTGAATGGCGATAACCCTTTGACTAGGGTTTATCTCTTCAGCATATGCAGTTATTCCTGGACCAAGTTACACGTACCAAAATGGATACGTTGATTCAACGAACAATCTCTTGTTTGACCAAGAAACTGCAACTTCTGCGCTTCCTGCATCAGTCTGTACGAAGGCAAATGTCTCAAGAGACTACTATCTCGCTCATGATCTGAATGGTGATGGTATCAAAGACCTTGGTACAAACTACTATGCAAGAGATAATTTTGTCATGAATGGAGGAACAACGCCAGTCTATCTTATTTGAGGAAGACAGTCAGGCTTCCCAGGAACAAAAGTAAGATACTTTCTTCCTGCCGGAGGTCAAAATATGCTCACCAAGCTTGTGGGAACAACGACGCAGCCGCTTAACACTACTATGGCACGGTACAGACAATCAAAGATCGCGCCGAAAGACGTCTGGGTAAGAGCAGTAGAAAGTCATCCGCTTTTGGTTTCGGCGCCAGATAGCAACAGTATCGCATCGAGAACATTTCAGATCGGATACGAAATTGCCTATAGACCTTTTTCAGCAAAGATTGCAGGTACAAATAACTATTGGTTGTATCCTACAGCTAGTCCGACAGATGGATGAGCCGTGTTCAATGCATGGTATATCAGTTCATCATGGACGACATCTTCACCGATCTGGCCAACGCATTATGTGCTGAGCACATCATCAGTGACTTCGGCTGCGATAAGTTGGGGATCAGAGTCTCGCGTACCATACGAATGTATGAACGTGACTGTACACTGGTGTGGTGATGGTATTGTTGACGTAGGATCATTCAATATCGGTTCAGCTTCAGAAATATGTGACCTTGGTTCTTTGAACGGAGCTCCAGGAAGTACATGTTCTGCTATGTGTACGCCGGTAGCGCCTCCGCCACCGTCAGATATGACTGTGACAAAATCAGTTACTGGGTCAAATATCCAAGGAAATGAAGTAACATATACTATTACCTATAGAAACCTCGGTGCAGGAACTGCAAACGGAGTAGTCATTACTGATACGCTTGGAACAGGTCTTACTTTCCTTCCGGGAACAAGTCTTCCAGGAGCAAGTTCTGTTGTGCTCAATGTCGATGGAACAACAACCATCAAATGGAATATCGGAAATGTAGCGCCGGGTGCAGTAGGTACCATTGTTTTTAAGGCGCAGATTAAACTGACAGTTCCAAACTGTTCAACAGTTATCAATAGGGTAAATGTTTCTGCAACGAACGATTCAAATTCACTGAACAACGATGCGATGGTAACATCGCCTATCCAGTGTCCTCCTGTAGTGCTGCCGCCCGATCTCGCGATCGCAAAATCAGTCACAGGAAGTAACGTACAAAGTGGAATTCTTAACTATACGATTCTCTATAATAATATAGGAACAGGTGCTGCCACAGGTGTGATCATCACTGATATTTTGGGTACAGGAATTGATTTTATAAGTAGTATCCCGGCGCCGACATCAGTAACACCAAATGCAAATGGAACAACAACCATAAGATATAATCTCGGAACTATTGTGGGGCATGCGGGTGGTGTCATCCAGATGACAACAAGGATCAGAGGAAATACACCGAATTGTGTGACAGTGAGAAATGATGTAAGTATCGCGACAGTGACTCCAGAAATCACACTGTTTAATAATAGTGCATTTGTCACGTCACCTATTCAGTGTCCGCTCAATCCACAGCTCTACATCCAAAAAGATGTGGCAGCAAGTACTGGCGGATATGTGCCAAATGGATATGCAATTTATACACTCACATACGGTAACTCAGGAAGCGGAACAGCAACAGGTGTTGTGTTGACTGATACACTTCCAGCAGATCTTACTTTTGTTTCAGCGATCCCTTCGCCTTCAGTAGTAGCTGGTCAGACACTTACATGGAATATTGGAACACTTCTGCCTGGTCAGCAAGGTATTATTAGAATCCTTGTAAGAATCAGATCGACTGTGCCAGTGTGTGTAAATCAGATTGTTGATAATCTCGGAAGAATTACTGCTACGAACGCAGCTCCAGCTCAGGATAATGCACAATTTCTCGTGCTCTGTTACGATCTTTACTCAAGCAAGGTGATCGACAGACCATTGGTTATCTCAGGAGATATTGTAACGTATACGATTAGATATGGAAATAGCGGACAAATCGCCGCACCAAATTGGTCGCTTCTTGACTCGCTTCCAGTGGGAACAGCATATGTTTCAGGATCAATAACGATTCTTTCAGGAATCAATATTGGTCATCCGATCGTTGCCGGAACGCCTGCTTCGGGCCAGACTCTCATATGGACTGGATTTACTAATATGGCTCCAGGTTATAGCGGGCTTGTTTCTATCCAGGCACAGATTGTCACACAATTTGCTAGCGGGCATATTTACCGTAATGTCGTCTGTATCGAAGGAGACAATAACTACAACAATAATAACTGTGGTGAAGCAACAACGACTACTACAGGAGATGTTTCTGCTACAGGTTTTTTTGACATCAACCTGCAAAAAATGATTGATAAATCGGTTGCAGCAAATGGTGAAACAGTGACTTATACTATCAGAGTAACCAATGAATCTGATGTGCCATCGCCAGTAAACGGTTACACAGTACAGGATTATCTTCCAGCGGGTATAGACTATCTTGGAAATCCGACGTGACCGTCGGGGATGAATGTGATCCTGAGTGGGGCAAAAGATATTACATTTTATAATCTTCCACAACTCAATCCTGGTGATTCTATCACTATTACTTTCCAGGGTACTTATAGAAGTACTGTAGTTGAAACTAACTATGCAGAAGTGTGTTCATATATTGGTATGAGTGCGACAAATGGAGTAAAAGATAGAGATAGTAATCCGTGTAATAGAGGAAGAAATACATGAGTAGAAGACGATGAATCTCAAGCAAGTGTATGACCTATTGTTCCTTGTACAAACTGCTGATGAGGTGGTGGTTGAGGAGGAGGTGGTGGTGGATCATATCCATATTGTGGAGATGGTCTCTATCAGCCAAGTAGAGGTGAACAATGTGATCCAGGTAATGCTGCGCTTGGTATAAAACCAGCAGGTGTGCCTGCAGGAAGAGTATGTGGTCCTGACTGTAAGTTCAGAGATCAGCCTCCTGGTATGACCGCAGAAGTGAAGTGTAGTTATATAGACCCACCAGCTATTAACGTAGGTGAATATATGCCTTATCGGTGGGATATGGAATATGGTTATACAACTGCTGGTTCTGGTCGTCTTCTTGTCACATCATCGTGTACGACGCAGCCGAAAGATGTAAGAGTAAATCTTACTTCTCTTCAGTGTAAGTTTGATCTCCAAGGACCAAATGGTCATGTGATCACATGGACACAGCCGTGTTATGATAACCCGCAATTGCCGCTTATTGATACAGCATTTAACGCAGCGAAGATAGCATATGGTCTTGAAATATATCCTGGTGGAGCTGGAGCAAAACAGATCACAGGAAGTTACTATCTTGGACTCGGTGAGTACATGATCACTATGAAAGTGGTGAGTGGAAAACTCTGTAATGGCGCTGCTATCCAACCATATGATAGAGTATGTCAGATGAACTTCGGAGTAACAAAGCAGTATGCAGTTTCAAGAACTCCGCGTGGTACATTCTCGTCAACACCGGATCTTGATACATATAAGAGACAGGATACAACAATGGTACTCTCGGTATCAGAGCTTATCCAAGCTCTCAAGCCATTTACGCTCGGAGGTATTGATATCAATCTTATCACCAAGATGGTAGATAAGTATATTGCGCTCGCAGTCAAAGCAGATGTCATTACGGATAAGCTCCCTGACAATACGACTATCCAAAAAGCAGTTGTATCAAAAGTTCCAAGTAAGAATATCTTTGTCATAGATGCGAAGACTCCTGCTGGAACAAAGGGTATGATCACTGTTCTTGATAAGATGAGTTACAAGGGATGAGCATTTACGCTTATCGTGATTAACGGAGACATCGTTATCAAGGGTGATCTGCAGCAAAATCCAAATGGTATGTTTATTGCAAGAGATGGTGATATCATCTTCTCTGCGCAAGGAGATGCGAAGACAAATAATCAGGATCAGGAAGTACATGGTATCTTTATCGGACTCAAAGATATCAAGGCAGAAGGTGACGGACAGCCAGCGTTCAACAGCGATCTCAATAAACCTTGGATCAATGGTGGAAGGCTGACTATCCATGGTATCCTTCTTGGAGCAGATCTTAGTGATCTCGTGAAGGGAAGAAGATCGGTTGTAGAAAACTGGTTTGATAAGAGAGCTAGTGATGGATTGCTAAACGACGGTGCTATCGTCATCAAAGCAAATCCTACTATCTTCACAAATCTCCCTCCGGGAGCAGAGGATCTCTCTCTGACGCTTAATGTGTTTAAGAAATAGATACATGAAGAGACGTGCCGCGGCACGTCTCTTCATGCTTAATTGTGAATTGTGCTTTTTGAATTTTGAATTAAAAAACATCCCAAACGGGATGTTTTTTTGTGTGTTTATTGGCAACCTTCACACATTACTTTTTCAAATGGATCAACAGGGCATGAGTCACCGTAAAGTGTTCCTGCTTTGAGTTTCTCTACATATTCATCACCCTTTTCTGCTCTCATCTTTGCCTCGATAGCGGCTCTTTGTTCGTTAGTAACATTTTTGAAGTCGATAGAGGTAAGATCTACAACAGCGGCAGCAACGGGTGTTGTCGTCACAGCTCCAAAACCTCTTGGCGCTGCAGATGTTGTAGCTGTAGCAGCAGGAGCGTCTTGAGAACCAGCTCAAAATCCTACACGAGCACCACGCTTATTTACGTTTTCTGTATACTTTTCTCCTTGAATGTTCTTTTCGATGAAGCAGTAGTATGTTGATTTAAGACCTTGCTTCCACGCATACATATAGATGTCGAAGAGGCTGCTTCTCTCATGCTCTTTCACGTAGAGATTTCTTGAGATAGCCTGATCTACATACTTCTGCCATACAGCCGCAACGTCGATCTGAGAACCCGGAGAGCACTCATATACTGTCTTAAATACCTGCTTGTTAAACGCATTATCTATTTCTCCGATATGCTGCACAGATCCTTGTGCATCCATGATTTTCTGTCTGATATCTTCATCCCACATACCTGCAGCCTTGAGTCTTTCGATAAGATGTTTCACTACGATAGTGAACTTACCAGAGATAGTCTCTCTTGCATATACATTAGAAAAGAATGTTTCGATACCACTCGATGTTCCTGCAATGTTTGAAATAGTCGCTGTAGGAGCGATAGCAAGAAGGAGAATGTTTCTTCTTGGCTCATATGAGTATCTTGTACTGTCGTAGTCAGCAAATGTTCCTCTTGTCTTTGCGAGCTCTTTCGATGTCTCAAGTGCTGCATTATAGATAGTACTACCAAGCCTGTCTGAAAGTGCGAGAGCGTCAGCGTGTTCATATGCAATGTCGAGATAGAGGAGCATTTCACCAAATCCCATAACTCCAAGTCCGAGAGGTCTGAGGTCAAAGCTTCCTTTCTTTGAAGTTTCTGATACATAGTGATTGAGCTCAATAACATTGTCGAGAGCCTGTGTTGCTATTTGCGCTGTTTCTACAAGATCTTTCCAGTTGATACACTCAAGCTTTTGTTCAAGTGTCATCTCTTTCACGTTTGCGAGCTTGTCGTGCATGACAAATCTGCTGAGATTGAGAGATGCAAGTGTACATGTTGCTGTACTGTCTTCGCGATTTGGAATAGAAATCTCTGTACACATGTTTGTAGAGTGGATCAAGGCGTAGCTTGGAGCCTGGCTCTTTTCGTTGTGTCTGTCTTTAAAGTTGATCCAGTAGTTACCAGTCTTCGCCATCCTGATAAGCATCTCTCTGTAGAGTTCTTGTGCTTTTGTCTTTTTCCACATTTTCATTTCTCCCTTCTCTGCTTTTTCTGCATAGCTCTTATAGTGCTGAGAAAATGTTGGTCCCCATGTTTCTACGAGTTCTGGAGTTTCTTTTGGATCGAACATATACCAGTCTTCATCTCTCATCACTCTTTCCATAAATTCATCCGGTATCCAGAGTGCTGTATTAAGCTTTCTTGCTCTCATAGCTTCATTACCATTGGTCTCTTTGAGGTCAAGAAACTCTTCGATGTTATAATGCCATGGCTCAAGATATGCCACAAGATTTGATGCTCTCTTTCCACCGATTGCAACTGATGCAACAGTTGTGTCAAAGATTTTAATAAATGGAATGGGGCCGCATGATGCAGAGTTGATAGATTTGATATTTGATCCAGATGCTCTGAGTTTCGTAAAGGACATCGCAGTTCCTCCTGCAAACTTCGCATACTGAGCTGCATCTGTAGCTTTCGCCATAATGTCTTCAATACTGTCTCCGATCACTCCGATGAAACAGCTGATAAGCTGAGGAAAATTTGTTCCTGAGTTGAAGAGGGTTGGAGTCGAATGAAGATATCTCAGAGTTGCAAGTTTGTTGTAAATTTTGATCGCAAAATCTTCCTTATTTGGTTCCAGGATGCTGAGACCCATAGCGATACGCATCCACATCCACTGTGGCTTCTCAAGCACGTTCTTTGAGTGGTCCTTGACGAGATATCTATGCTGAAGCGTTGATGTTCCGAAATAGTTCAGATATTTATCGTTGTCGTAATTGATGTTCAGTTCGAGCGTGCCAAGATCAAATTCTTTCATCCTTGGATCGAGCAGTTTGTTTTCCACACCAAACGAAATGTATTCGCTGAAACTAGAAAATCTCTTGTTTACATCCTCAGAAATAAGCTTTACAAGCTGTCTTGTAGCGATCTGGTCGTAAATAGTATCTTCCGGAATGAGCGGTTCAATAGCTTTCAAGATCAGTCCATCTATCTCTTCTGTTTTTACTTCATCAGCAAGTCTTGTTTCAAAGTTCTTGATGATCTTGAACATTGCCACAAAGGGATCATCTATCTTGATATCTGCAATAACATCTTTGATAGCGTTGATAACCTTCTCTGTTTTAAATGGTTCTACCTGCCCATTGCGGTGGATTACTACTTTTGCCATTGGATACATAACGCGTTACATAATAAAGAGAGCATAGCGTAAAACTAAAACCTTAAAACTGAAAGCTGCTTTAAGATTTTGGTTTTTAATTTTAAGATGTTTTAGAAATTAGTATATTGTGTTGGTGTGATTTCGAAGAAATTTTGGAGCGTTTTAAGGTCTTGTTTTTGTAGGAATTTCAATGGATTTCCTTCGATAAGATAGTGAGGTCCAAACCCAAGTTCTTCGAGTCTGCGGTCTACGATATATTTGAGATAATCAACCATTTCATTGTAGTGAACACCGAAAATCATGCGGTTCGTAAGAAGGCTTTGGAGGAATTGCATTTCAAGCTCTGCTCCTTCGATGATTGTCTTTCTGATATGTTCAACAAACGCTGCGTCTTGTACAAGTTCTGGAGTTTCTTCAATCATCGTCATGATCATTTCTATTCCCATCTTGAGGTGGAAACTTTCATCGATGAGCACAAGATCCATACCATTACAGACATTTTTCATTCTTCCTGTTTCTCTGATCGCGAAGTAGAGTGCAAATGCAGAGTAGAAGAAGATTCCTTCCTGAACGATATTGTTAATAAGAATCGCATTTAAAATAGCTTTCTTTCCTTCGAGGGTGTCTGGATTTACACCTCCTGATGCTGAAACGCTGATACGATTTGCTGCTGCAGCGATCATCTCCTGCTTTGCTTTCATGATTGGATGCTCAGAAGCTTTGCTGTAGATCTCATCACGGTTCATGCTAAACGTATGAAGGATCATTTCAAAGAAGTCAGAGTGAATATCTTCCATGAACATCTGAACGGTCATCGCCATCTTTGCTCTTGCATCGATCACGTATGGATAGAATGATTCACCGATGACGTTCTGTACGAGAAGCTCTGATGTCACAAAGTATCCGATAAGTTCATGAAAGAGTGTTTTCTCGTCTTCCTTCATTCCTTTATAGTCTACGAGATCGAGTCCTATGTTAATTTCCTCTGGAAACCATATTGCCTGCTTTTGCTTCTTATAGAGGTCTTCAAACACACTATGTTTATCAGATAGTTTCGTACCATCTGTCACTAATTTTCTTCCAATCAACACCATTTCCAGAGTATTATTACTATATAAAAGCAATTGTTTTCAACACTACATATAGTTTTCAACATATTTTCAAGATACTATATATGGTGTTTTCGTTGGGGACTGTCATATAGGTATATTATCAAAAATCAACATAAAAATTTCACAAGGAGGTTGTGATTTTCAAAAATGATAACTAAGTGTTATTTACAAAAACTCTATAATCATATAAAATATAGGTCACACAAACGCCTAAAAGCATAAAAAAACGAGTAGGTAAAAGGATTAAACAAGTGTATTGTTTATAATGCAAGGTAGGGCATTTCTCATGAAAACAATATAATTTTATCCTGAAACGCTCTGAAAACAGCTATATATAGCTGTTTTTGTGTTTTGTTCGGGTGGTTTACAAAATCATAAGAAAAGGTAAAAATATAGGTCCCACAAACCTTAAAAAATCCTTAAAAACGACTTATTAACAATCTTTTGACGATTTTGTGGAAAATGCCCCAAAACTTGACTTATTTCGATCTGTGAATATAATATATTATCCTTCTCTAAACTGTGTTTAGAAGAGGGATGAACATTAACAGATCTGACACGTGTATTGCGACTACATGTGTTTCTTCATAAAAAATTATCTAAACAATATTGAACTCACCAATACAAAAAATCATCTCTTTATACAATGAAAAAAATTATTGTAACAGATCATCAATCCAAAGCAGAGGAGTTTCTCGCTTGGTTGATCATACTGACCTTCGGCGTCAGTATCGTGCTCGTAAATAATTATCGCAACTGGAAAAGTTATCTTGCGGCGATAGTAGTTATGAGTTTCACAGCAGTAATATACCATATGATCAACAAAATGTACGTTGATAATAAAAGGGTATTTACTAATGCTCAGCAACCTATGGTTGTTGAGATCTTCGGCTGGGTCGAAGTGATCACTACATTTAGTATTCTCGTTCTACGCGATCCGTATAACTGGAAAAATTACTTGATAGCGCTGGTAGCTGCAACCTTTGCTGGTGCAATCTACCGTGTTCTCACACAACTGAATAACAGAAGACTATTTACCCGCAAGGAGCAATATGTCGGACTGGAAGTTGTCGGTTGGGTAGTGACGCTTATTGCATTTGGTACCACCATGGTATTCCTCAATACCAAGCTTCCTGTAAGCTGGATAAAAGGGATTACTATGGCGTTCATTACTGGTTCTATCTACCATATGGTAGTGGCAAAAAGAGAAATGACCGTTAAACTTCTGTGCCGTTTTGTAGGCAAGAATTACGATGATCTTTCTAAAGTAGATCGCATAAAGTATTCGGTTCTTGGATCAACACTGTTTGTTCCATTGTTCGTATCGTTGCTGTCTGTGCCTTATATGATAAGTGTTACCTTTAAGTCAGAGTTTGGTACTGTTGTTGGAAGCATTATACTTCCTATTGTGGTATTCTTAGTCGATAGGTCGATCATCGCTACTATGGGTCCTAAAAAGCAATGGGGTATCGCTCTCATCCGTATCGCTATGGCGTGGGTAATTGCATTATTCCTGGCAAAGCCATTGGAAATGGCGATGTTTAACCAGGAAATAAAGCAGGAATTAGCTGAACAAAAAGCTGATGCTCTGAAAGCAATAGATGAAGAGAGGAAGTCTGAAACAGAGAAATTGCGTAAGAGAAAAGAAGAGGCTAAGATACCAGTAGATAAAGCTCGTGAAGAGTATAATACTGAAGTAAATACTTCTATTGGCGGTCGTAAGGCTGGCCATGGTATCGAAGCACGTAAGAAGGAAGAGTTCTGGAAATATCAGACCGACCTTTACAATGAGGCAATAGCCAAGTTGGAAAAAGAAGAGCAAGAAATGAATAAGGAATACGACGAGAAACAAGCACAGTGGGCTAATAACCAAGCTGATGGCTTAGGCGCTCGTATGAATGCTCTGGAAAGGGCAGGCGAAAAATATCCCGGCATAAGGATTGAAGAGTGGATTATATTCCTCTTCCTCATGTTGTTGGACATCGCTCCTATCATGGCTAAAATGCTCATGGCTAAAACAGATGATGATATTAAGATTCTCCATGATATGGAGATTGATAGAATCACGCAAGCAGAAGCTCTCGTTGTGAAGACCTATGATATGGTCGGCCACGAGATAGACAAAGCAAACAAGCTTGTCAGGAAACTTCCTCAAGGAGACGTGAAAGATATGCTTGAGAAAGCACTTCTTCTCGACATCTTTAAGAGAAATCTTCGCTTGAATCTGCCTGCCACAAGACCACCACAACCAACTGCGAGTGTTGCTCCAGCTCCTGCTGTGAATAATGCTCCCGGTACAAATAATAATGCTGGTACTACAACGTAATATAATGTCGCAAGTTATAGGACAATGTTTGCCAGAACCCGATGGTGTTATCACACTGTCGGTTTTTTTTATTTCTTTTTTCTGCGGAAAATATCGAGAAAGCCAGACCACATTTCTTTCATGTCTTTGCCAAGTTTTTTCATCTCATCTTTCATCTCTTTTGCGACCGGAGCAAATGAGGCTATTTTCTTTTTCTCTAACGGCCGAGGAACTGGAGCTTCGCTCTTTGGAGCAATTGGAGTTTGGGTTGCCTGAGGAGGTGTAACAAGAGGAGCAGAAATTTCTTTCTTCGGTTCCACCGGTTCAGCTTTCTTTTCTTCCGGAGCTTGTTCTGCTTCTACCTCTACTTTTTCTTTAGCTTCGCCGCCGAGGAGGCCCATAAGATAGTTCTTTCATTCGCCATCGGGGATCGAACTATAGAGCTGCTTCCCTTTTTCGATATGATTATTGTTTGTTGTGTTTGCATTCATAACAAGAATAACATCGCGCACTATTAGTCAAAGGTTTTGGTTTCTCATGGACTGTGGAATCCCTTCATCATGTACGATGATCATATCACCATTTTTAAATACTGCTATAGTCCCACAACCATACTCAGCGCTGAGCATTGCCCTTACGTCAGTTGGGATGCTGTCGTTGGGTCAAAATATAATAAATTTTTTTCATTCAACAGTGACAAACTTTTTTTCATCTAATTTTTCTTTTACCATAATAGCTCACGCATCAATATTGCTTTGTTTTTTCTCAACAAGCTCTTGTAGTTTTACTTTTGTCTTCTTTTTCTTAGGAATAACTTCCATGCTTTGGAGGATGTCATCAGGGATTGGTGAAAATGGTCAGACATTGTCGGGAAGCTTCGTACATAGCTCATAGAGTGTCTCACTATCAAGAGAATAACTGAAAGCGATAAGCGTCTTTGCATATTCTTTTTTTACATCGAAAACCTTTCCTGCCTTACTCAAAAAGGAGTCTACTACATCGATAGTTTTTACAAATTTCTCTACATATTTTTTTTCTTTTGCAGGAATAATGTGAGTGAGTTCCAATAATTTAGCTACCATTCAGGTAGTGGAGGTTGGTCCATGTGGATGATGATCGGCGATCACCTTCGCTTGTTTCCATGGAGATTTTAATCCCTTGCCTTCTTTGCTTTCCACGGTAAATCCTGGCACCTCTCCGCCATCAAGAAACATTCTCAGTACATTTTTGTCACTGAAGTCGGTGGAGTGCGCATGCGCTTTTATATCTTCGTGACTGAGATAGTTCACAAATGAAGATTTATTTCCAAATATAAATTTCTTCATGAGAAATATTGCGCCTTCTCCATCGCTATCTCACTCATTTTTATATCCATCGCCTTGTTTTGTCCCTGGTGTTGCAAGCTTTCCTCTCCATACATTTGCCCATACTTTCTGTATTTGCTTCGTTGCTAGTTTTTCTGCAGTCTCTTTATCATTGCCTCTTGCGATCATTTTTTCTACCTTCTCGTTGTACCATTCTTCTACATTCTTCTGCCAACCTCCATGGAGGACATTTTGTGCTGAAATTGCATCAAAAAGCTCTGCTTTTGTTCTTTCTTTCAATAGCGAAAGCGCTTTCCCTTCCTGAGGGCCTTTCGGGGCAGTATACTGACTCACCGTATGCATCGGAGCTTGCGCCATAGTATAAGTATAGTCAAAAGCACTTTTCCGCATAGCATTGCCCCAAAAAGGCTCTTTTTGTCCTAAAATAAGTATTGACAAATGGTCTTCTAGAAGTAAAATACGGAAGCAAACATAAAATTAAAACACACCTAAATTGATACAATATGAATACTGAAATCGCAAACACCTCATCCAAAAATTGGAACGAGGGAAAAAATGCAAGAAAAGAAGCTCGCAAAGCACGCATTGCTCACTATTCGGCTGACCTTAAACACTCTATTGTGTCTGCTTCTGCCGAGTTCATTAAGTTGGTGCAAGATGCTGGTTTTCCTGAGCTGCATTGTAAAATGCTGCGTCATATTCCTGAGCTGGGTGGCTACTATATTGGTACCCGAGACCAGCAGGATTATAGCGCGAGTAGAAAAGAAATTTATACTCCTCAGCATCATATCCTTCCGGGTAACGCTCTGGGGGAGTATACTCTCTGGCTTAGACTCAAGGTACAGGAAGGCAACATTTACTACTGTGCGAAGAAAGAATTGCTCTATGTATATACATTTCTTTCGTCAAAGCAGGTGCTTCTTATCGAAAAAGAACTGTATAATAGCATTTTCCCTCGCCAACAACGGGTGTCCTATAAAAAACCATCGTAATGTCTATAAACCCAACGCACTCCGGTAGTTCCGGAGGCGTTTTTTTTGATATTGAGAAAATGATATTATTCGTGCGAAAGAGGCAGATTCGTTATTCATCTATGCTATATTTCATACGATGGACGATGGTATTGTTTGCTTATAGTCATGATGCATCATCGTACATCACCCAGAGCCCAGCGACACGATTACTCATCGTCCGCTATCTATTTCGTCACGATATGCTGCAAGGATATGCAGCATTATTTTTGAAAAGTGAAAAATGGGGTGATGAGGTTGAATGAATTGGGTCGCGTGGCTTGGAAGTGTCGAAAGGATATTCCGACCCATTATCCGTATGTTGAAATAGATGAATTTATTTGTATGCCCAATCACGTCCATGGGATATTGATAGTAAATAGGTGCGATGTGGGGACGCAATATTTTGCGTCCAATGATAAAAAAATAAATAAAATAAAAAGGACGCATGATAATGCGTCCGTACAATACCGAGAAAAAAATAAATATGAATGTGCATCATGATCGTTGTGAGCAATTATTCGTGGGTTTAAAATTGGTGTAATGAAATACGCGAAAAATAATCATATTTCATTCGCCCGGCATGGTCGTTACCACGACCATATTATTAGAAATGAAATCGAATATGATCGTATAAAAAAATATATCCAGGAAAATCCGATGAAATGGCGAGAATTGTACGGACGCAATATTTTGCGTCCTCTCTAAAGAAGGCGCATTATAATGCGCTTATATGCATAATTTCATTGGATTTTTTAATATTGAGCTTACCCGCTATTTCCGTACAATCAGGGCATGAATACGGAGAAGCTGACGCCGGCACAAAAGCAGTATATGGACATGAAGACGCAGTATAAAGACTGCATTCTTTTTTTTCGTATGGGAGATTTTTATGAGACGTTTTATGAAGATGCAAAGATCTGTTCAAAGCTCTTAGATCTGACGCTCACGTCTCGTGATAAAAATAGTGCAAATCCAGTTCCTATGGCGGGATTGCCATATCATAGTGCAGAGAAGTATATCGCGAAACTGGTGGCGCATGGCTACAAAGTTGCTATAGGTGAGCAGGTGAGTGAGCCAAAGCCGGGGCAGATTGTTGAGCGTGAGGTGACGGCAGTTATCACGCCGGGAACGTATATTCAGGAGTCACAGAAACAATTTTCATACATCACGGCGGTTGCATACTCCGGAGGAGATCTCCAAAACTATCACCTCGCGTGGGGTGACTTTTCGGTCGGGCAGTACTGGACGCAAAGTTTTTCATCTATCGATGAACTCTTAAAATTTTTACTGAATCTGTCTCCTGCGGAGATCGTCGTCGATATTGATTTTCCCCAGAAGTGAGAACTCGAAAATCATATGCACAATTTTTCCCACTGCCTTGTTTCGACATACGATCAGCCATCAGATGCAGACTTATTGCTGCAGTCTGTCTTTGGTGTGCAGTCATTGAATTCGTTTGGAAAGGCGCTTGAGGACGGTAGGAAATATGCATTCAGCTTACTCGTCCACTATCTTCGCGGCGTACAAAAATGAAGCATCCATACTATTATCTCTGTCTCGTACGATAACTCAACCGACGCGGTGCTGCTCGATAACGTGACGATAAAAAACCTCGAGCTTTTCGCCTCGCACTACGATGGTGCAAAAAAATACTCATTGCTCGGCGTTATCGATCAGACAAAAACATCACTTGGCGCAAGGCTTCTTCGCGAAGTGCTGACACGTCCGACAAAAAATCTTTCTGTCATCTCCGAGCGTCAACAGCATGTCGACTACTATATCTCTCATCGCGATGATGCACAAAGTATCGCACAGACGCTCGGTCACATGCTTGATATCCCAAAAATCATGTCGCTTATTATCTACAAGAAACACAATCCGACAACGCTAGGAAAGCTCAGATATGCTTTGTCGCTTATATTTAATTCGCCATCAAACTGAGAGAGCAGAGAGCAAAGAGCGGAGTTAAGGTTGGAGGAATCATTGACAAGGGATAAGGGGCAAGGGATAAAATCAGCACTGAAAGTGCTCTGAGTCGAAGACGAAGTATTGAAGAAAGGAGAAGAGTTATATGAATATTTGTATCAACTTTTGAAGGAAGAAGGATTGAATGATGAAATAGATTATATTAGAGATGGGTTTGATCCGGAGATCGATGAGCTGAGAAAGATAGCGTATCATAGTGATGAGATGTTGATCGCGTATCAGCAGGAAGTGGTGACTCATACAAATGTTGCCAACGTGAAAGTGAAGTACGTGAGCAATCAGTGATATTTTCTTGAAGTGACTCCGAAGGATATAGCGGCTTTTGAAGCGGGATGTGTGAAGGGCGATCCGAAGTTTGATTTCATCCGTCGCCAGACACTCAAAACGGGTGAGCGTTATATCACGCCATATCTCGAAGAGCTGCAGCATAAGATCCTCGCTGCACAATTTCAGCTCAAGACAAAAGAGCAGGCACAGCTTCTTATCGCAAAAGAAAAAATTATTGACGCAGCAAAAGTGCTGACACAGCTCGCCGATGGGATTGCGTGGCTCGATCTGTATGTCACACATGCGTTGTTTGTCGCAGAGAAAAGATGGACGAGGCCAAAGCTTATGACAAATGGAGAACTACGTATTGTCGGAGGACGTCATGCAGTTATTGAAGAATATCTGCCGGTGCATGAGCAGTTCATAGCAAATGATCTGCAAATAGGATCGGGTGACACTGGCAGTCTGCATATTATCACATGACCGAATATGTGAGGTAAGTCGACCTATCTGAGGCAAAACGCTCTTATCATTCTTCTTGCTCAATGCGGTCTCTATGTCCCTGCGACCGAAGCATCTGTGCCAGTCGTAGATGGACTCTTTGCTCGCGTGGGAAGTGGAGACGTGATCGCGAAAAATCAATCGACGTTTATGACAGAGATGATCGAGATGGCAAATATCTTGCACAATGCGACATCAAAATCATTTATTATTTTAGATGAGCTTGGGCGTGGAACCTCAACGTATGACGGACTTGCGCTCGCACAGGCTATCGTCCAGTATATCGCAGAAAAGACAGGTGCAAAGACCTTGTTTGCAACACACTATCATGAGTTGATTTCTTTAGAGTGACAACTTCCGTGAGTGAAAAATTATTCTGTCTCTGTATATGAAACAGACAAAGAAGTTGTCTTTATGAAAAAAATTGTTGCTGGAGGAGCGAGTAAGAGTTATGGACTCGATGTAGCTAAGATCGCATGAATCCCGACGGTGATCACTGATCAGGCGAAGAGATATCTTGCTTCGCTCGAAAATTCAGAATCCAAAAATCAGAGTGCAAAATTAAAAGTCGAAGGATTATTTTGATGAGTAGACTTTGAAGCGATCGAGACGAAAGCAAAGTACGATAAGATGAAGAGAATCATTGATTCGATCGATGCGAATAACATGACTCCGATGCAAGCATTGCTGCTGCTCAATAAGTTGAAAGACGAGATAGATAAATAAAAAAAAGCCCCGAGATGTCGGGGCTTTTAGATAGACATATATTTTCTTAGTTCTGCGCAACTACAGCATTGCCAGATTGCTCCATGAGACGACCTGTTACCTTTTCTCCACAATCTACAAACGTATGTACAAATGCATCTATATCTGCAGAAGTTAATACCTGCGTCTGTAGTTTCTCATAGAATGTTCGAACGCTTTTTATAGACAGACATTCGTCCACTATATTTTTTGTGAATCTCGCCTCGCTCCGGATGATTTTGCTCTTACCATTTTCTATCAGAACACGATGTCCGGGAACAGCATCATCAAAGCAACGCTGTTTTTTGTTATACAGTTGTTCTCCCGCTGACAACAGAGATTCAACCAGAGCAAAGAGAGAACCAACCTGGTTGGTTTCTAGTGCGTATTCATGTGTAACTGCTATGATAGGGTTACAAGCACATATCGGTATGACATACCACATGGGTTGACATCCTATCATGGATATAGTAAAAGGTGATTGACCGTTGCTATTGGCAATGTCTATCACGTCTGCGGATGCGTCTGCATCAGCGCATATAAAGCTCACAGAGCCATTTCCTCCTAGAGGAAATATGTTAAATAGTGTTTTGCTCATACGATTGGTTTTGTTTGACCCGGAAATGATAATTTTTTAAAAAAAGATGTCAAGAATAAGAAAAACCGGTACATGACCGGTTTTAAGATGTTGTGATAATAAAATTTTGTTGATCTAATTTGGGCGATGGTCTCGTATGTATTGGGCTATTGCTAATGCAGTTTCGCTTGCGTCTCCATCTAATCCGCTTAGAAAAGCGTCAAATTCTTCTTTAGTGTAGGCATTAAAATTCGTCTTTAGATCAGATAGAGAGGATTCTTCTAAAGGAATTTTATCTTTTGCGTTTCTAGATGCCTTTCTACTACCGAGAGTCAAAAGCCTGTTTGATAGTGATTGGTGTATCTCATGTAGTAGCGCTTGCGTGGATTCGTCATTGAATTCGTTTAGAGATACTTCTACATTGTTCCATGTTTCGATGAGTGTTTGTTTGTTCGTTTCAGTCTCGATCTTTTTCAGAAAAACTTTTTTAATAGTAAGAACTTCTTCTACTTTTACAGGTTTTCTTTTATTGTCTTCACAAATTGTCAGCCAATCTGTTAGATAGCTCTCGAGAGAGAGTACGTCCATTGCTTCATAAGGTAAGTCTATTGGTGACGGTATATTACCGGTGATAGTGATGTGAGTAGGTAGCTGATACCAATCAATAATGCTTTCCATGATTTTCTTTTGGCTTTTATGATATGCGGTATGCACATACACAGTATCTGGCATGAGAATAACGCTACCATCAATTTTTTGGATAGGACAAATAAGGTTTAGTTCCTTATTGTATGTTTGTGAAGCTTCTCCATAAGGGCACAAATACACTAATTTATCCTCAGGGAATACTACTACAGAGATGTCGGGATTGCAGTAAAATACCTTTCCCTTAGAAATATCCTTTATAAAAGGTCGAGCTAATATACCATTTTTTTCCATAGGTTTGTCTTTTTGTTTGAGCAATGATAACTTTTATATTAGGAAATGTCAATAAAAGAAAAACCCCGAATAACGGGGCTTGTAATAACTTGTTCTATTTCAACTGTTAGGCTTAAACCCCTTTCCCAGCATGTTATTTCTTATATCAACAGCTTTGTTGTAGTCTTCTTGTGCTATTGCTGTATCGAGATCTTTTTGCATGCTCTCTTCTGTCTCTTCCTGAGGCAAAAGGGCGACACGTTCTGTGGCGACGACTTTTAAAGAGTCTAATAAATTTTGGACTTCATCGACTCTTTTGTGTAATTTGGCAGTGAGCAATTCCAGGTTTTGTTCCAAAGCTTCAGCTTGTTCATCTGATGATGCAATAAGGCTTTCTTCCTTGAAATTTCGTGAGCAGAATTCGACAAGGTCTTCTAATAAATCCTTATCTTCACAACTCACTATGCGATCCAACAATGTCTCATGGATACAAAGTAAGTTCTCCATGGGACAAAGATCGTTGAGAAGGCAAAGACTGAAAGACTGGAACAAGTCGTCTATCATTGATCTTCTAATCCAATCCCTGTCGTCTTTTTGTTTTTCCATTTCTACATTGCTAAGATGGAGATATTCATTGATATCAACATCTTTGAGCTCTTTGTCATCGCTCATGTTAAAGGCAAAGCGTATTTCTTTAAAGCATACGTTCAGATATCCTTCTTCGTCAAGCTCGACAGGAACAATATAGCCATTATCCGGAGATGCCCGGCCTACAAATTGGGCTTTCTTATAGATGTAGAAATCGTTTGTTTTGGTAAAGAGCAAAGACTCATGCGACAACCATACCTTTTTGTTTGGCTGGAGATTGTCTAATGTGTTAAGTACAAGTGGTTTCCCCGTTATTTTGATTTTCATTTCCATACATAGCATATTTTATGGGTGATCATTTTGTTTGACGAGAAGAATTGTAAGAAATTTGTGCTGAAATGTCAGCCATAAGAAAAGGCACGTACAATACAGGCTTTACTGTGGGTGGGCTATGCCCATAAGTTGGTCGCTTGGTACCTTAATTCACAAAGGAGATTGGATATAAGGTAGCAGGTAGGTATTGGGGCTGCTTGCATAATGATAGTTTTTGGTTGTGTCTGTGTATTCTATCCGAGAACTAAAGTAATTGTAACATAAGAAAAAGCCCCCGGATTTCCGGGGGCATAATAGGATATTATAGGTACCAATGGCAAAAAGTTATGCCGTCACTGCAGCGCCGCTTGCTTCCAGCCACTCCTGGTTGAAGGTGCGGTGGGTATCTGCGAGAGCAGCGATGATGGCCGCTTCCATCGTGGCAGTAGTGCCGGGATGAGCGGCTTTTACGGCTTTGTCCACATCGCCCAGACAGTCCGGAGTACAGGCGTCTTTCTTGTGCTCCAGCACATAGAACAACGCACTTTTTATGCGTTCTGCTGTGATGTAGTCGCCCACATGTTCCAGCATAAGTACGCTGGAAAGGAGCATGCCGGTAGGGTTTGCAATGCCTTTGCCGGCTATGCCATCTGTGCCGTCAGCAGAGCCATGTATGGCCTCGAACATAGCGTATTCGTCGCCGAGGTTGGCGCCAGGGCCAAAGCCAAGACCGCCGATGAGGCCCAAATGCAGGTCAGACACGATGTCGCCAAAAAGGTTCGGGGCAACAACAATATCGAACCTGGTAGGATCCATTACCACTTTCTCACAGTAAGCATCCACTACATATTCCTCGAACTGTAGGTCAGGGTATTGAGGCGCTATCTCTTTGGTCATCACATCTATATAGAGGCCATATGCCTTTATGATGTTTGACTTGTGGATGAAGGTTATCTTTTTGCGCCCGGCCTTTATAGCATATTCTGCTGCTGAAGTAAGTATCTTGCGCGCAGCCGCCTTCGAAAGCTTAAATGTGATGGTAGCATCTTCATTGTCGCCGGAAAACTCTTCAGTGTTCTTGTAAAGATCTTCCGTATTCTCGCGGAATACTACGATGTCCACGCTCTGATTACGCCAGGGGATAAGGTCCATAATGGCGCCTGTTAGTTGGCTGAACCTGGTAGTGATACCGGGTAGTGAAGTAACTGGCCGGAAGTTGGTATGCAGGTTGAACATGTCCCTGAGAGTCAGGTTGATGCTTTTATGGCCTTTCCCTTTAGGTGTTGCCAGAGGGCCTTTGAACAGAATTTTATGCTTCGTAAAGGCATCTGTCAGTTCCTTTGGTATAAGCATACCGCCCATATCCAGAGACTGCTGGCCGAGCATATAGCCGGTTGCAAAGTGGATGGGGGAGCTTGCTGCCATATGTATGGCGATAATAGCGGGCATAATTTCTTTGCCAATGCCATCTCCTGCTACAGTAGGAACCGTAATGGTTTGGGGTACAAATAATTTTCTTTTCATAAATTAGTTATGTTTTTTGATGAACCGATATGATAATCTTCTTCCAATAAATGTCAAGAACTGTAGTGTGAGATTGTTATTTTAATGGGAATGGGTAGAATAAGTGATAACGTAAAAATTTATATAACAAAAATCTGCCCGGTTGGCATGCCGTTAAGCAGAGGCTGGCAGATATTGATGTAACTATATTAATGAATATTATTCATATTGCAAGTTTTTAAAAAGGAAAATATAAAGATATGACTGACTATATAAAGCCAATACTTACAGTTGACCAGCAAATAAGCCTATTTCATAGTAGGTGATTGATAATATCCAAGACTAAAAAAGTAGTGTGGTATTTGAAAAATGTGGGATACTATCGTATTTCTATTTATGCAAAAGCTTATCAAAACAGCGATGATAGTTTTCAAAAAGATGTTACTTTTGATCACCTCGTAGAGCTTTATGAGTTTGATAAAAAATTAAGATCTTTGTGTGTAGAGTATCTTGAAATCATAGAAAATTCTTTTAAATCCGCATTAATACGTGAAATCTGAGAATTAGATGGATCTTTTTATCACCTTAATTCACAACTCTTTAAAGACTTCCCTCGTTTAGAGAAAAAAATAAAAGATATCGTAGAAAAAAATAAAGATCATTATACCGTTAGGCATTATTACAAAACTTATAACGCGCCGCCATATCCACCTATTTGGATTATTCTACAGATAGCGTCATTTGGTGAGGCTGTGTCGATTTACAAATGCCTCAATCCACAATATCAGATGCAGATTAGTAGTGTGTCGCAATTATACTTTCTCGTCTATGAAAATCGAATGCGATGTTTAGCTCATATGAGAAATATTTGTGCTCATCATGATAGGCTTTGGAACAAAACAATGACGTGAAAATTAAAAGTAAGCAATAATAATTACACTAGTTTTTTTCAGGATGCTGATTCCTTCTTTTCATACGCTATAGTAATTGTCGTGCTTTTAAAACATGCTAATTCAAAACCTAAGAACTTTATAAAGAAGCTAGAAGTGTTATTAAAAAAACATTCTCATGTCCAAATCTCACATATGAGGATGTCATCAAATTGGAAAGAGGTTTTATTAAGAGTAGTAGCATTATAAGAAATAGAGTTTATTATTAATTACTATCGCTATCTATGAAACTTACCAAATCCCTCTTCGTCGAATTCGTCACAGCACCACATGTTGCGTGGTGGCATGTGCATGATAAAAACGTGTATGAGAAAATTATGGAAAAGCTCTATGGAGAGATGGATGGTTTGGCGGTCGGAAGAGCTGCTGAGGAACAGGTCTGTCGTCTTTTTGCATGAAAAAATATTGTGAATGTCGATAAGATCCAGCGTAAGCATCCTGACTGGTATCAGTGATTTCATAATGTCACGCTCGAAGCCATTGCACAGTCTCCGGATGTGATCTATCAACCAGCATTTCTGTTGGATAATCTTTTTGCAAAGTGTGATTTTCTCGTAAAAAATGCAGAAGGAACGTATGACATCCGGGAGGTGAAAGCAAAAAACGGCGTAAGAAAAAAGACGAAGTCAGCGGAGCTATTAGATGATCTACAAGCGGATGTGAGTTTTCAGGATTTTATCGTGAGGAGAGTATTGAAAGAAAAATATTCAGGAAAAATATTTTTGGTATATATGAATAAAGAGTATGTCAGACACGGAGAGATAAATCCTGAAGAGCTGTTGCTTCGTGAAGACGTGAGTGCGGAACTCAAAAAAGAAGAAGCGATGCTCAATATCATCGACTCGATGACGAAGACAATCAAGCTGGAAAGAGAGGAGTTCACCAAGCTTTATCCATACGATAACGAAGATCATCTAACGTTTTTTGGGAAGGAGGCTGAAAAGGGAACGATGTGGTATATCCCGCAGATTAGAAATAAGAAAAAAGATCTGTATGAGATAGGAAAACAACTGATTGATCATTTTACGGAAGATGAGAGGGCGGTGCTTTTCGCGGCGAGCGGCGATGAAACAAGAGCGAGTAATTACGTATCGCTATGGCAACAGTGAGAGAAAGTTGTTAATGTCGATGGCATCAAACAAAAAATGGAGAGCATCCATTTTCCGATATTTTTCTACGACTATGAAACGATCGCATGGCCGGTGCCGCTGCTTGAATGAACATCTCCATGGCAGCAGTGCGTGGTGCAGTACTCTGTGCATCGCATGGATGAAGATGGAACGATCTCGCATAAAGAGGCGATTGTGGGTGCGGGCGCGAAGGATAACGAGACGATCGTGGAGCAGCTTGTGCAAGATCTGGAAGGGGGTGAAGGAACGTACGTTGTCTGGTTCAAGGGATTTGAAAATGCAAGAAACGACGAGATGGCGAAACACTATCCGCAATATGCAGAAGTGTTTGCAAAGATCAATGAAAAAACTTTCGACCTCATGGAAATCTTCAGCGAACAATTATATTTCCATCGTAAATTTCACGGATCATCATCTATCAAAAAAGTCTTACCGGTGCTCACTGACATCTCATACGACGGACTCGCAGTCCTACACGGCGCCATCGCAGCAGAGCTGCTGGCCGGGATCGTCCAGGGTAGGTATGAAACAGATGTATGCAACAAACATATTCAGGATCTGTTAGAGTACTGTAAACAAGATACATGGGCGATGGTATGTATTTATCAGAAGGTATTAGATGAAATAAGAGATGAGAAATAATAAATATTTGATATGGTAGGGACAGGATTATTCCTGTCCTTTTGCGTATATAATTCACGTAGAATCGTTTGTAGGGACGCATCAATAATGCGTCCGTTTAATATGTTGGGTTGTAGGGACGTAATATTTTAGATCCATTTTGGTGGGGACAGGACCTGCCTGCGGTAGGAATGTTATTCCTGTCCTTTTTCGTATGTCATTCACGTAGGACCGTTGGTACTCCGCGAGCTTTTTTATGGTGCGATAAAAACACTTGAAAAGTAGTATTTTGTGCGTATCATTTACGCGTAAACAAAACAATAAATAAGTCCGCTATGAACAAAAAAGAAATATTTCAAGCATTCGCAGCTATGCTGCTATTCAGCATTATTGTTTGCCTTCATAAAAGCAAATATGCTGAAGGAGGGGATATACCAGGCGATCCGTACTATGCGGAAAATAAGTATTATGTAGAGCGAGAAGCAGCAATTGCTCAGCGCGATGTAAAGAAACGCAAAAAGTATCAACCACCTTACGCAACTACTCCCTAGGGTTTCCTAGGATTTTTTTATACAAAAAATTATTTTACTATCTGTAAAGTTTCTATCCATGATAAGTCTGGATCAGGGCCGCAACCTTCACACAGAAAGGTCATAACTATTTTATTAGGTATTTTTTTGTCTGTGATAAGTAATGGTACTATGCTACTGCGATTCTGATAAGGACAAAAAGAGCTTCCGTCTTGAGGAAAATCTGTTCAGGAAAAGAGTAATTCGTAATATGTGAAATTATTATTAGCTTTTGTTCATTCTTGTTTCGTGATAGGTGAAGTAGCAGTGAGCCTGCACAAAGGATACTCAGCAAGACGAAAATGCTTTTCAAGAGTTCCCGTATCTCATCATATATTTGCTCCGGAAAAGACGAGCATGAGAATACGAGATCCAAACTGATCTTTTGTCGAGAGCGTATTGCCGCTACGAACAATAACTGTTTCGCTATCAATAGTTGATTTCACTGATGCATCGGAAATGTACTCAAAAGAAACTCATAACTCTTGCGAGCTATAACGTGAAAACTCTCCATAGAGTCTTCATGAACTATCTCCTCACATACCATCACTGAGAGGGTGAGTGGGCTTATATCGTTTCTTGCCAACCACCTCTGCCGTGTCACTTTGCATACTGCATCACGCTAAAGAGAAAGAGATGCAGGCAATAAGTACAAATATATATTTTTTCATAGAACATATATAAGAAGCTAAATCGCTAAGGAGTCTCCTGGGAACAGAAGACTTTTGTTTTTGTTTTGTGTATCTCGTTGATCGATGGGTTATTTTTTACTAATAGTGATGGCATCATAGTAACTACTACTGGCACCATTTGCCAGGGCGGAGTTGAGGAAGCGGCCATAGACACATACTTTCGTTGCACCGCCGGAGGCGAGTGGATCTTTGTAGTAGACGTATCCGTTGCCTGTCGAACCTATTACTTTGATACCTATCACCACAACAAAGTGTCCGATGCCAGACGTATTTATATAGTTTGGTCGTCCGTACTGATCGCTTCCATCCAAGTCATAATTGTTTGAACTATTTTCCGTCGTATAGCGACTATCATTTGCACGAGAACTTCCGCTGATGCGTATCGGTACTATTACCGGGTCGCCTGTGGCCAGGCTGTTTTCCAGAAAACTTTTAAAGTTATTCCGGTCTGTGGTAATGCGTGTCGTCGTTTTCAGGTAGGTACCATCGTAGCGAGAGACATAGGTGCTAATCTGCCCCATGTCGATAGGCATCGCTCCGATGTTATTCACAATAGCCGTCAGCTTAGTCGTATTGCTTGGCATAAAACTCCAGCCGTTGCCGGCGGCAACCATATGCGCTGCGAGCATATATGAAGCCGGGCCACATGCGTTGCCGCCATTGCTCACGCCAAGCTGGCAGCAATGTACATAGTTGTTTTCGTATACTGTGTTGATACGATACTCCACATTGCTGCCAGAGACGCTTATTTTAGCCTGTGTATTGGGTGTGCTTGTCTCGCTTGCGGGAGCCGAAGGCTCAACCGCGCCTTCAGGAAAAGGGTCACGCTTGGTGCATGATGTCACGCTGAGCGTGAAAATAAGAAGTGCAATAATTGTCTGTTTCATTGTTTCAAGTTTTTAAATTGTGATTATTTTTGAATTGTGAATGACCAACGAGATAACGTTCGCGCTTATAATCGTAAAAAGAGTGGATGCAATAAGAGCGGCTTAAATAAGCCAGATATTATCGTGCAACGGTACTACTACAAAGTGATTTTTTCATTTTCTCTTGAAAAAATAATATTTGTTCTTATAGTACCTTGTGTTACATAGTACTATAATAATTCGAAATTCTAGATTTTAAATTTTAAATATAATAAGGAGGGTATCATTAATTGAAACCATACTATATTTAGAATTCAGCATTTCGAATTTAACATTATTTTAGTAAGTAAGTGTATAAACATGGAATACGAAAAAATAAGCACGCAGATGAAAAAATGAGTGCTCGAGTATCTGATACTTGCTATCATCTCTGCGGGAGAAGTGTATGCATCAGATATTCTTGCGACGCTCAAAGAGAGTAGTCTACTTATCGTGGAAGGAACACTTTATCCATTACTCTCGCGTTTGAAGGACGACAAGCTTGTGACCTATTCGTGGGTGGAGTCAGTACAGTGACCTCCAAGAAAATATTATGCGCTTACTAGTAAGGGAAAAGATATCCTTGGGGCTATGCGTGAAACATGGGGAACGCTTGCTAGTGCTGTAAAGAAAATTGATCGTCAGAAATAGTACCTTTTATATATTATCGTTCAGCCATGAAAAAATATACACTTTTATGACACCTGTTTGAGCTCGAAGATACTGCTCATCATTTTCTTACAAGATATATTGAACGCATCGAAAGCTATGCGACAGAGCATCAAATTTCGCGTGAAGTTATTGATGATATCAAATACAGTATCATTGAAAAACTGTATCGTCATGAGACACCTATCACTGAAAAACAGGTGATAGAGATCGCTAATAGTCTTGGTGAACCTGAGGTGATGTTCGACGAGAGCGATGAGTTAACAGACCAACCATCAAGATTTAAAAGAACGCTCTGGATCGATAAACAGAAACCTATGATATGGGGAGTTTGTTACTGGCTTGCAAAGTCGATGAACGTATCAGTCAGAATCATGCGTATCATTTTCCTCATACTTGTATTGCTCAATGGAACGTGATTGATCGTGTATGCTATCCTCGCATTGTTTGTTCCTTACAAAGATAAAAGGAAAACAACATGAGCGATAGGAAATGTAGTGTTTGAAATTATTCGTGTGATTTTCTGGCTCTTCATCTTGAGTGCTCTAGTACCAGCTACTGTTACTACTATTGTCGTAACAGGGCTTATGTTCTTTACACCAGTGATAGACAACCAATCCATCGCTGCCTGGATTCCGCAGTATATGTATCTGGTAGGAGTACTGATGAGTGTTGCACTTCTTCTGCTGTCTGTCTGAGCGATCGGATCTCTCTTCAAACAGAGGTGGCTCCATAAAGCGCTCGGTTTGCTTGCAGGGGTTGTTATCCTTTTTGGTGTTGTAGCGACCATAGGAACAGGTTACAAGACGGTGGTGCTTGCCATGTCACATCAAACCATAGTGACAGAAAACATGACACTTCCGGTATCTCCAGTGTCAGGAGATCGTGTGACGATAGATCTGACAAAGATAAATAGCAATGGTGACTTCTGGGATTTCGGATTTGGAAATGCAGATGTCATATTGATCCGTACAACAGGAACTAATATGGAAGTTAAGGTAGAAACAACTATCAAGGGCATGTCCGATGCACAGCTTCAGGATAGCGCATCAAAATTAGTTCCACTTCTTATGACGGGTGATGCAAATCATATTACTGTTGGTCGTCAGCCTAATGCAAAACTTTTCTCACAAGAAGTACCGCTTGGGATGACGCAAAGACATATTATCATCTCAATTCCCGCAGATAAAGAAGTCTACATCCATAAGAACCGAAGAGTAAATATGTCAGTGCAAAATGATGCTTCCAATGTCAGAGTATCATACTGCGATGCAAAGGTCTATGTATATGATCGTCAACAAAATGAATTTACATGCAACGATAGAGTGCGGGATGACCGCGCATATGATAACATAGATATGGAGTGAATTGTTGAAGATAGGATAAAAAGAGAAGGTCTTGATAGAGTGCCTCCTATGTATCCAGAAAATTAACTGAAAACTTAAAACTCAAACTTGAAAACCACATATTGAGGAGGCGAGAAAAAAAGGACTAATTCAGTATTTAAAAGACGGCCTCACGGCCGTTTTTTCTTTTTGTCACAAAATGTCAAGTCGCTCGTATATAGGGGTAGTTATATACCTATTCACTTATCTCAATGTTTCTAACACCTGAAAATCCTTATTTTCTGATAAAGTGAATTCTCGATGAGCATGGTAAACTGATAAAACGACCCTCAAAACAAAGTAAACAATTGGTCGTATTAGCATATCTTGCGGAGAAAATAGATCCTGAAAAAATATATTCTGAAAAAGAGTTTAATGAATTATTGAGCCAACGACATCACTTTGGTGATGAGGCATTACTTCGTAGAGAACTATATATAAAAGAATATATCGATCGTAAGATCGATGGAAGCAGCTATTGGAAACAACAAGTAGGTGGGTAGTATATAATACATTTAGTTATTATTTTTCTCATGTTTAAAAAGAATCCTTATATCCAGATGATACGTTTGTATCGGCGTTTTGTGCCGAACAGACTATGGGCTCTTCTGATGCGGACGTTCTCATTTATATCACAAATGGTTAACTTGCTTGCGCCATATTTTGTGGGAAAGATGATCAATGCTATCCAGTTAGGAGGCGCAGATATGCGAAGAAGTATGATCACGTATCTTGGACTCTATACGCTCGTTCCTTTCGTGTCATGGCTCTTTCATGGAACTTCTCGTATCTGGGAACAAAAGCTACAATTTAAGACAGAGGCCGCTTATAAGCTATATTTGTTCAAGGCTGTGACTTCATTTGGCATACCATGGCATACCGAGAATCATTCAGGAGAGACTATTGATAAGATAGCAAAAGCAGTGTCTGGAGTCTATGATTTCTCAGGAAACATGTTTATGTATCTTGGTACATTTATATGACTTGTTGGTTCGTTTGTAGCATTGATACTGATATGGCCTTTTGCTGCTATTATCTTACCGGTCATGGCCGCTGCTATTTTTCTTATTATTCGACGCTTTGATATTCGTATTGTAGATCTCACAAAGCAGAAGCACAAAAAAGATCACAAAGTAAGTAGTTTGATCTATGATTATCTTTCTAATATAAAAACTATCATTACGCTGAGATTTGTGGAGAGTACATGGAGGGTGGTGAAAGATAAGCTGGAAGACAGATACCTATTGTTCAAAAAACGTATTATTATCAATGAGTGGAAACGGTTTATTGTAAGCATTATTCTTGCCCTTACTATTGGTCTTATGATCGGATGATATGCTTACATACAGCGGTCAGCTACAGGTGTTATCCTTATAGGAAGCTTAACGATGATCTTTCAGTATATGCAGGAAGTATCCAATTCTTTTTATAACTTTGCATGGCAATATTCAGCCGTAGTACAAAGTCATGCAAATGTGCAAGCAGCTGAAGACATTATACAGGAGTATGTTTCACTTCCAGCAGTTAATACGCTCGCTCCTTTAAAAAATCGAAAAAATATTGCTATTCGCGGATTGAAATTTACCTACAAGGACTCGCATAAACGCTCGCACACGCTTGAACATATTGATATGACGCTTCATCATGGAGCGAAGATTGCAGTTGTTGGAGAAAGTGGAAGTGGTAAATCAACATTTCTTTCTCTTCTTCGCGGACTGTATGATGTTGATCATGTAGAGGTGCAGATTGATAAGAAGAACTATGATCATTTGCATATTCTCTCTCACAATACATCACTTATTCCGCAAGAGCCAGAGATCTTTGAAGACTCGATGCGTTACAATATTACTGTAGGATTGGATACAGACGACGCGACAGTTGAAAAGTTTTCACGCATGGCGTGTTTTCATGATGTTGCGATCTCGTTAGCTCATGGCTATGAGACAAGTATCAAAGAGAAAGGCGTAAATTTATCAGGAGGGCAGAAGCAGCGTTTAGCATTAGCTCGTTGATTGCTGGTATCTCATGATAGCGACATCTTGCTTCTGGATGAGTCAACAAGTAGTGTTGATAGTATCAATGAAAAGAAGATCTATCAAAATATCTTTGAAGCATATCCCCACAAGACTATCGTTGCTGCGATTCATAAATTGCATCTTCTTCCTATGTTCGAAACTATACATGTCTTTGATCAGGGTAAAATAATTGAGTCAGGAACATTTGAAGAACTTATTAAGAACGACGGAAGATTTGCTCATATGCGGAAAGAGTATCAGATACATATGAAAGATGAACAATCGTTGTAGAAAAACGGCCTCACGGCCGTTTTTTCTTATAAAAAAACTACCGCATCATTCTGCAGTAGTCGAAATTTCTTTGCTCTCTTCCATAGAAAAGTAGACATATTTGCTAACTACTTTCTCTGCGTATGGAGGATAGTGTTGGTTGATGCTATTGATGACATCCTGATAGAAGTCGGAGAGGTCGGCTTGATATACCAATTGCTTATCCTGCAAAAGCCTTTTGATATACTCTAAGACATAACGACAACATACATCATTCCATTTCATGTTTTTATGGTAGTATGGGAGCTTTCCCATATATGCGTCTACGTGGCGCGTTAACTTTCGTATCTCTATTATTCTCTTTTCTTCTGATAGAGTGTGCCACTTATTGCATAGTTTATCAATACGGTCTTCTATATCGATAGTTATTGCATGATAGAAATGTGATCGAGGTTTGAGTAGTAATTTAATAATGATGAGGAAAAATATTATTTGTATCATAAGGGAGTTTTTTATTTGTGTTCCGAAATGATAATGACGTGAATGTCCTTTACAAGCCATTTTTTGATTTCATCGCTAAGTATTTCCCGATAAGAAAATACGGCATGATGTACACGGGCTTCCCTTCAATGTAATTGACGCTGCTCGTCGAAAGAGATGTTTTAATGTATTCCGGCGTATGTTTGCCGTAGAGTTCTTCGAAGCCAGCAAATACTTTTGGAACGCTGTCGGTATTTTTGTCTCCGATCACTACCGGGATATTTGTGGCAGTATCTGTGATAAGAAAATCAATCTCCGAACCATTGATCTTTTTATAGGTGAATATATGGTGCAATGGGTTCGTATTCTTCTCTATTTCCTGGAGCGCAACATAACTCATAATTCTTGGGTCGTGTACCGATACTGAAAAAGTATTGTTGAGATAATTTTTTATGCCCATATCCATGATGATCGATTTTTTCTTATGAGAAACCTCTTTCGTTTTGTCTGAAAAAAAATGAGAGAGCGTGACGATAAGAAAATGATTTTCGAGAAAACGAGTATATTTATTGATGATGGTTGCGGGGATATCGTGTGATTTTTTGATTGACCATTTATTGTGTATGCGCGCATGTTGGTCGTTGATGATATGTAGGATATCTTCAAAGTAGTGGATCTCTTCTTTACGAAACCAAAAGTTCACATCTTTCGCAATCACCGTCTGGATAATATGTTTCAACGCTTCTTTCTTTTCTTCTTCGGTCTTCGCAACAACGACGCTCGGATACCCTCATCGCTTCAAAAATTCCAAGAGGAGAGGCTGTATCTCATCGAATAAAATGCGGCTGAGTTTCATAGGATCCAGGTGTTCTGTGTGGATTCATTTAAACTCTAAAAACTCCATAAAATCCAGCGTATAGATATTTATCACCGCAAAATCTTTTTCACGTAATCCCAGAAACTCCTTATAATCTCACTGCGTGATACCGGTCGCTACGATTTTTGTACGGATCTTATGTACATTGATAAGATCATGAATGATGCTCCCGATATTTTTACTATACTGGATCTCATTGAGAAAGAGGAGGCTAGGAACAGAAAAATCTATACCAAATCTAATTTGCATAAATGACATAAACTCCTGACTATCCTTAAATTGTTTCGTGCTGATCTGATCGTCAAACGCGAAATAGTATTTTTTTTCTTCAATTGTGTCATCGTGATAGATGTGTTTCAGGAGTGTTGTCTTTCCTGCATGTCTTGGTCCATCAAGCACAATACACTTTACTTTGGGGTCGTAAATAGCGTCTTTCAGCCTTTTTACATACCTTTCCCTCTTGATAATCATGTGTGAATTTCTGGTTAATGTAAAAAATACACAGGTAATTTATAAAGTATACAGAAATACACACAATAAGCAATGACATTTGTATCTTTTTTCATTGAGAGATGTTTGACATTTACTATAAATGAACTTCCCGCGAAAAAAAGAGCGGGAATCGAACCTTAACATACAAATAAATTATTATCAATTATTCTAAAACCAAAGACAATTTTATGAATTCACAATTGTTACAAGATCAGAAAGAAGAAGCAGTTACCGTGGTAACTGAAACTAAAAAAACAAAGGTATATACAACTTTGTTTTCGCAAGCAGCCTTTGAAGACACCTTTACGATTTACAGTAAAGCCAAGCACTATGACGAACTGTCTCCTGTGCCAGGCGACCAGCATGATGCGCTTAGGCGCGACCTGGAAGCCTTAAAGCTTGAGGTGGAAGTAAGGCCGTGGCTCTATTTAGCCATGCAAATGAAAAACGAAGGAAAGAAGCTTTTGCTTCTGACGGACCGACTTTCTCTGAACACTTATAAACGCAGTACATATCCTGGACATTCTGGGCTATGGGATCTCGTTTTGTGTGAGCATGACATGCGTCATGATCAAACACAAGGTGTAAACAAGGACTATGGTGAAATAAAAGATCATGATGGCCCTTTGGATGTGTGGTTGCGTAACCGCGTTTCTCATGCGCAAATGCGTATGTTCATAAAAATAGCGCATGCTTATCCTGATGTATGGGCCGATCTTTCTAGCCGTGATGGTGAGGAAGTAAAGGTTTCTTACCGCGAATGTAAGCTTACATTGCATCTGCCTGCGACGAATACTTATGAACTATCTGTCGCACAAATTAACACTTCAAAGTAAAAACAATTACTAACAATCAATCAAAAACCAACAGTTATGAAAAACACATTCAAACAATTCGAACTGACACTGGGCACAGACCCCGATGCAACATCTATTTACTATATCGATGAAGGCATCCCGGCATACTAGCCGACTTAAAACAAACAATAAATCAATTAAACAATCAATTAAAAACAATTCAAAAAACAAAGAACAATTATGGAGACAAATGTAGCAACAACAGTTCAGGCAATGATAGTATATCATTTTGGCCTGGGAAAAACCAATGGTGCAGGACTCAAAGCGGATGTCCTTGGTGGAAAGGGCTTTGGCCTTATGGAAATGGCAAGCATAGATGGCGTGCCAGTACCACCGGGGTTTATCATACCCACTACTGAGTGTAAGCCGTACCTCGAAAGGGGATATATGATAGATCAGCAAAAAGAGCTGATACGCGAGTATGTTGGCAAAGTAGGTGAAAAGGTGGGCCGCACATTCGGAGACTCTAATAACCCACTGTTGCTGAGTTCTCGTTCTGGCGCTGCCGTAAGCATGCCTGGTATGCTCAAAACAATACTCAATGTTGGTACAAGCCGCGCAACAATACCTGGACTTATAGAGCAGTTCAATAATGAGCGCTTTGCCTGGGACTGCTATAGAAGGTTGATAGACATGTGGGGTGAAACCGTCATGAATATTGACCACGAGGTTTTCGAACATGCATTCGCCCAATATAAGAACGACCACAACATCGCCAGCGACCATGACATGGCTGCGAAAGATATGGAACAGCTTTGTGCTATTTATGAAGAAGTGTTCGAAGAAAATGCCGGCATGCCATTCCCGCAGGATGTATGGGATCAACTGTTCCCTGCTGTAGAAGCAGTGTTCAAGTCCTGGTACGGCCAGAAGGCGATAGACTATCGTAAGATAGAGAAGCTGGATGACCTTCTGGGTACTGCTGTAGTGGTGATGGCCATGGTATTTGGTAACCTCAATGAGCGTTCCGGTACCGGAGTTCTCTTTACGCGCAATCCTTCAACAGGTGTGGACGAACTGTACGGTGAAGTACTTTTCAATGCACAGGGTGAAGACGTTGTTGCTGGTATCAGAACCCCCGAACCTATAAGTGTGCTGAAAGAGCGCATGCCTGAAGTATATGAGCAACTGTTAACCATAGTGAAAAGCCTGGAAAGAAGTCGTCAAGATATCCAGGACATTGAATTCACTATCGAAGATGGCCAACTGTTTATGCTGCAAACCCGTAATGGTAAGCGCAACGGTACGGCTGCTTTTGAAATAGCAGTGGCAATGGTAAACGAAGGACTGGTAACAAAAGAACGTGCCATCACTAAGCTTATCGCGCCCGATCATGTACTGCAGATGCTGCTTCCTCGCTTCAATGAGCTGACTATGAACGAATACCGCGAAGCAAAGGCTGTTATCGCAAAAGGCCTGGCTGCTTCTCCTGGCGCTGCCAGTGGTATGGTAGTTTTCGATAAGGAGACTGCTGTAAGGCTGGCTTCAGAAGGACATAAAGTAATACTTGTTCGCAGAGAAACTTCGCCCGAAGATATAAAGGGTATGTGGGTTTCACAGGCAGTGCTTACAGTGGTAGGCGGTCTGTCTTCTCATGCTGGCGTAGTAATGCGCGGCTGGGGTAAACCATGTATCGTAGGAGCTGGCGCTATATCCATTAACCTTGCTGAACGCTTGTTTACCGTAGGTGAACATACAGTGCGCGAAGGTGATGTGATATCGGTCAACAGTACTACAGGTGAGGTGATCCTCGGAGAGCACGAACTGAGCCCTGCTGAGCAGACTGATGCGTTCAGGGAAGTAATGTCCTGGGCCATGTCGCTCAAGCGTATGGGAGTGCGTGCAAACGCAGAAACACCTGAAGATGCACGCCGTGCTCGCGAGTTCGGCGCAGAAGGTATTTCTCTCTTCCGTACAGAGCATATGTTCTATGGTGAAGATGGCGCAGAGTCGCTTTATATGATGAAAAAACTCATTCTGAGTACATCACCTGATGAAGCAAACGATGCCCTTGGCAAACTCCTGCCTGCGTTTAAGCGGTCATTCTATAACACGTTAGTGGAAATGAATGGCTTGCCTGTAACGGTGCGGGAGCTTGATCCTCCTCGCCATGAATTCGTAAGTTTTGCGAAACCTTCCAACCATGAGGAGGCAGTGGCACAAATGAATGAGAAGGTAAGGCTTGCCAACGACCTGGGTATTACACTCGATGAGTTGGAACGCCGTATTGAAAGTTTACATGAGGTCAATCCTGGTTCTGGACTGAGGGGCTCTCGCTTAGGCGTTATGTTCCCAGATATTGCCCGCGCACAGATAAAGGCCTTATGTGAAACTATTGTAGAACTGAGAGCGGCCGGCTACGATCCGCATGTAGAAATAGAGGTTCCTTTCGTATTCAACACCAAAGAGTATGAAAATCAAATTTCTATCGTGCACGAAGTAGCCAGTGAATACAATCTGGTGGCAGAAAAAGACTACCTTGTAGGACCAATGATGGAATGCACAGCAGCCTGCCTGGACGGCACTAACTTGGCACGTCCTTCACAATTTGCAAGCTTTGGGTCCAATGACCTGACATCATCGGTGATGAACATCTCCCGTGATGACGCATCAACTTTCCTTCCTTTCTATGTGGAGAAGAAGATACTGCCTACAGATCCGTTCCAGACGATAAACCCGCTGGTGCTGGAGATGATGCATATAGGTGTAAAACGCTTGCGTGCAGAAAAAGGTGCAGATATCCAGATCGGTGTATGTGGTGAGCATGGCGGCGATCCTAAGTCTATCTACGAATTCGATAAGATAGGCCTGGATTATGTCGGCTGTAGCCCATTCCGTATCCCTGTGGCGATCTTCGCTGCTGCTCAGTCTGCAATCAGGCTGCGCGAACAGCAGGATGCTGCGAAGAACTAAGCTACTGTTTTTACAGATAGTTGTAAATATAGCCCCCGGGTTTCCGGGGGCTTTTTTTGTAAAAAAAAATATATTTGTGAGAGGGTCGAGCTTGATATTGAAGGTGGTTTTCGATAGTGTGAACTCTTGGATGATTTACTTTTTTTGAGATGAAAACGATGACAAAAATAACACACGTACGAGGACTAGAAATTATGGATAGTAGAGGAAACCCTACGGTAGAAGCTAATGTGACGCTTGCGTCAGGACATACAGGAAGAGGGCTTGTGCCATCGGGTGCGTCGACTGGAACACACGAGGCTCTTGAACTTCGCGATGGAGATAAAGCAAGATATCTTGGAAAGGGTACAACAAAAGCTGTGAATAATATTAATACAACGATCAGCGCGGCGATTGTCGGAAAAGAATTTTCATCATTCCGCGAGCACGACAGTGCATTGCTCACGCTCGATGCTACAGAAAACAAATCGAACCTTGGTGCAAATGCAATCCTTGCTGTTTCTATGGCATATATCGATGCGTGTGCAAAAGAGGCTGGAAAAGCTATTCACGAGTACCTTTCAGAAGGACAAGGATATGTATTGCCGATTCCATACATGAATATTATCAATGGAGGAGAGCATGCAGATAACGGCTTAGACTTTCAGGAATTTATGATCATCCCGCAGGGAGCTCCTTCATTTAGCGAGGCGCTTCGCATGGGTGCAGAAGTATTTCATACGCTCAAGAAGATCCTTAAGTCACAGGGTCTTGCAACAGGTGTAGGAGACGAAGGAGGATACGCTCCAAATCTTTCAAGCAATACGATCGCATTAGACACAGTCGTAAAAGCTATTGGTGATGCGGGATATACGACAGAGCAAATCAAGATCGGTCTCGATGTTGCATCGTCAGAGTTTTTCAAAGAAGGGAAATATGAAATTTCGGGAGAAGGAAAAAGTTTGACTTCAGAAGAGATGGCTGAGTATTATATGGATCTTATCGCTCGTTATCCGATCGTGAGTATTGAAGACGGATTTGCAGAAGATGACTTTGCAGGATGGGCACATTTTGAAAAGCTTCTTGCAGAAAAAGGACTCGAGAAGAGCGTTCGCACCGTAGGAGATGACCTCTATGTGACAAATGTAAAAAGACTCCAAATGGGAATTGACCAACATCTTTCAAATGCTATTCTTATTAAGCTCAACCAGATCGGCTCAGTTTCAGAGACGCTCGATACGATCGCTTTGGCGCAGAAAAACAATCTTTCATGCATTATCTCACATAGATCGGGAGAGACAGAGGACACATTTATTGCCGATCTGGCTGTAGCCACAAATGCTGGTTACATTAAGACCGGTTCGCTCAGCAGAACCGATAGAATCGCGAAGTACAATCAGCTCCTGAGAATAGAAAGAGCGCTCGGAAGCAAAGCACAATATGGTAAAAGATAAGAGTTTTCACCTTGTAAAAAAGCTTGGTATCCCTATAATTGGTAGGGTTGATTTAAATTTGTAATTATGACGCTACTATGGCTATGAAAAGAACGAAAATTATTGCTACTGTTGGTCCGGTAACATGGGCAGAGGATCAGATCATCGCTCTCTATAAGGCAGGAGTAAATGTATTGAGATTCAACTTTTCTCATGCAGATTATGACAATACAGCAAAAGTTGCTGCTATCGTACATAAGCTCAATAAAGCAGGAACAACAAAGCTCGGACTTCTTCTCGATACGAAAGGACCTGAGATGAGAACAGGAGACTATGAAGGTCTCAAAAACTATGAGAAAGGAGATGTATTTAAGATTTTCGTAGACCCTGCAAAAGCAACAGGTGAACAAGATCTTTCATGTGACTATCCATATCTTGTAGAAGATTTGACAGTAGGTCACATCATTAAGATTGAGTCTGGACTCTTAGATGTTATCGTGAAAGAAAAAGCTGCAGACCATCTCGTGGTAGAAGCGCTTCACTCTATGAAAAATGTAAAACAGCGCAGACACGTAAATCTTCCAGGTGTGAAGCTCAGACTTCCAGGTCTTATTCCTCAGGATAAGAAAGATACGCTTTTCGCTATCGAGCATGGATTCGACTATATTGCCATGAGTTTCGTAAGAAACAAGGACAACATCAAGGAGCTTCGTGATCTTCTTGCGGAGAACAACGCGTCTCATATTCAGATTATTTCAAAGATTGAAAATCAGGAGGCGCTCGATAATGTAGAAGAGATCGTACTTAACTCAGATGGAGTGATGGTTGCTCGTGGAGATCTTGGTATTGAGATCGAGATTGAAACACTTCCAGTATACCAAAGAAATATCGTAAAGATGTGTAGAGCAAATGGTAAATATGTTATCGTTGCAACACACATGCTTGAGTCTATGATTGAAAATCCATTTCCAACAAGAGCTGAAGTAAGCGACATCTTCAATGCAGTAGTACAGAAGGCTGACGCGATCATGCTTTCAGGAGAAACAACAATTGGTAAGTATCCTATCCAAGCGGTAGATATGATGAAAAAAGTTGCTCTTCAGGCAGAATCAGTTATTGAGTACAAACATGAAGACTATGAAGGAATTGGTTTAACTCCAAGAGATGAAGAGAAGAAACTCCTCATTAAGTCTGCGGTGCAAACAGCAGAAGCACTAGGAGCAAAGGGTATTGTTGTCTTCACAAAGACAGGAAGACTCGCAAGACTTGCTGCTGCTTACAGACCTACTGTGCCAGTGTATGCATTTACTAACAATGAAAGAACATTTACGAACACAACGATCCTCTTCGGTATTGTAGCAAGATACCTGCCGTTTACTCACCATGCTGAGGTCTTGAAGGAAGCAATTGAGAAGATCGCTTCTACAGGAAATGTTGCAAAGGGAGATAAGGTAGTAGTAGTTTCAGATATCCTCCGCGATGGAAAGGAGTTCCCAATCCTCGAGGTAGTTGCTGTAAGCGACGTCTTATAAGCCTACTGTATAGATACAGATACGAGATACAGATACAGTATCTTTCGACCATATCAGTATCAAGAATCCCGCTAGAAATAGCGGGATTTTTTATTATTGACACAATCTGTTGAATAGTTAACATTCTTCTAAGGCAACTCCGCCGTGAAGGAGCTTGAAGGTATGAAAGGAAAATAAAGTTTTCATACTAGTGGTACCTATTATAAACGAATACCTAATAAAATAATACGTTATGAAAAACAGAACTACAAAGACGAACTATGAAGGAATATTACGCGCATGCGAGGCGGCACTTAAGACTGATGATAAGAAGCTCGATTTAACGAGCCTATGGAAATACAGTAGTGATGAGTCCGATATTCCTCTCACAATTCAGTTCGCGAAGTCAGCCATAGAAAACCATTTTAAAGGAGTAAAGGTTCGTATAGAAACCACTCCTCGAAATGAAATATTTGGCTACCTATCTGGTGAGTTGCAAGCTTCAAGAGTTGAATCGTGGATCAAGAAACACATTACAAAACGCCATCATGATATCGCATTTCATCAATTACAAAGTTTCTATAAGCAGGAACCCCGATGGCTTACGAAGAACAAAGGTTTTCTTGGTTATCTTAAGACAATCCTGCGGAAAATATGTGAGGAGCTTGGTAATGTGTTTACTTTCGATATCAATAAGCACAAGCAGAAGATACTTGTCCAGTATGTTGCATAATATGAGATGATAGGATATAATAGCGCAGCCTGTACGCAGGCTGTTTTTTTCATTCTACATTGACATTTTGAGGCAAATTCATTACATAGAAACACGAGTTTATCCACTTTATACCGGCTATGAACAAAGACAATCCTTTCAAAGTTGATCTGACAAAAGCAGCGAAAGATAAAATATTCTATTCGCTTGCGATGTTTCCGTATCCAAGTGGGGCTGGGCTTCATGTTGGACATGCATTACCATATACGGCGAATGATATCATCGCTCGCTACAAGCGCATGAATGGATTTTCAGTGCTCAATCCTATCGGTTGGGACTCTTTTGGATTGCCAACAGAAGGATACGCTATGAAAGTTGGAAAACCTGCAGTTGATGTAACAAAAGAAAATATTGCGAGCTTCATTGAACAGTGTAGACTCATGGACTGGAGCTACGACTGGGACCGCGAATTTGCGACTTCGTCGCCAGAATACTACAAATGGACGCAGTGGATTTTTCAGCAGCTTTTTAAAGCAGGACTTGTGTATCGTAAAGAAGCTTTTGTAAACTGGTGTCCACAAGACCAGACGGTACTTGCAAACGACCAGGTAGTTGATGGAAAGTGTGAGCGTTGTGGGACAGAAGTCGTACAGAAAAAACATATGCAGTGGTTTATCAAAATTACCGACTACGCAGAAAGACTTATCAACGACTTAGATCTTGTCGATTGGCCGGAAGAAACGAAGACACAGCAGAAATACTGGATCGGTAAGTCTGAAGGCGCTGAAATTCAATTCTCAATTCTCAATGCTCAGTCCTCAATAACTGTATTTACGACAAGACCAGATACGATCTACGGAGTAACAGCTATCGTGCTTGCGCCTGAAAATGAGCTTATGGACTCACTACTTTCTGCTGAAAAGAAATCAGAGCTTGTAGAATATCGCAAGGTAACAGGAAAGAAAACCGCGCTCGAAAGACAACAAGACGCACAAGAAAGATCAGGATTTTTCTCAGGAGTCTACGCAAAACATCCATTGACCAATGAACAAGTTCCAGTCTGGTTTGCAGATTACGTGCTTCCTGACTACGCAACAGGAGCGGTCATGTGTGTGCCTGCGCACGACGAAAGAGATTGGGCTTTTGCGAAAAAGCACGATCTTGCAGTGAAAGACGTTATAGCGATGCACTATATTTCGTGAAATCCTCCGGTAGAAGGGAAGCAAAATAGTGTAAGACGCAATGTCTTGGCGATGCTTTACGATGAAAAAATGGAGAATGTATTGTGTATTGATCGAAAGACGCAAGACCGAAAGTCGTTTGTGATGTGAGGAGTGGAAGAGTGAGAGGATATTGTAGCAGCCTGAGCAAGAGAGATATTAGAAGAAACAGGATATTCAGATGTGGAATTTGTCGAGATGATTCCTTGAGAAATACATGCTGAGTATTATGTAGCACATAAAGATATCAATAGATATAGTTGTGAAAATTGCGCTGTTTATCGCTTAAAATCTCAGGATAATACCTGAGAGATTGAGGGTGCAGATGTACATGCACTTGTATGGGTGTCAGTAGAGGAGGTAGACGCCTTCCTTTCAAAGACACCAGGAGCCGCCAACTCTAATTTAGTTTTCTTTAGAAGACATAGAGACGCAAATAAAGCATATACATGAACAGGAAAGCTTATCAATTCAGATAGGTTTGATGGCATGGATAATGTTGAAGCGAAGAAAAAAATAACCGAATATCTGGAAGAGCAGTGAGTTGGAAGGTCGAAGGTAACATATAAACTCCGCGACTGGTCTGTTTCTCGTCAGCGTTACTGGGGCTCTCCAATACCGGTCTATTACGATGAAGCAGGAAATCCCCAGCTTATTCCTGAAGATGAACTTCCTGTACTTCTTCCTTTAGATGTAAAGGACTATAAGCCAGCAGGGAAGTCTCCGCTCGCAGATCATCCAACATTTCCACATTATACAGCAAAAGACGGGAAAACATATCTCCGCGAGTGCGATACGCTCGATACATTTATGTGTAGCTCGTTCTACTTCTTGCGTTTCATTGATCCGAAGAACGAGAAAGAACTTATCAGCAAAGAACTTGCAGACAAGACGCTGCCTGTAGATTTCTATATTGGTGGGAAAGAGCATACGTATGGACATCTCTTGTACTCTCGTTTTATCCATAAATTCCTCTTTGATCAGGGATATGTTTCATGCGCAGAGCCATTTCAAAAGCTTGTCCATCAGTGATTTATCCTTGGGCCAGACGGACGTAAAATGTCAAAGCGTTGGGGAAATGTCATCAACCCAAGTGAAGTTGCGCTGGAGCACGGATCAGATACGCTCAGAACATATGTCATGTTCATGTGACCAATTGAACAGGAGAAAGTATGGAATGTGAGCTCTATGATGGGAGTGAAAAAATTCTTAGAGAGAGTAGAACGCCTTACTCAATTCTTAGATACTTCATCAGAAAGTACTGTTCTTGAGCCGATACTTCATAAGACGATCAAGTGAGTAAGTGAGGATATAGAAAAGATAAAATGAAACACAGCGGTTTCAAAACTCATGGTGTTTGTTAATGAGGTCTACGATAAGAAGACCATTACCAAACAACAGCTCAGCATGTTCCTTCAATTGCTTTCACCATTTGCTACAAGAGTAACACAAAAAATATGGGAACAAATCGGCAACGAATCAACTATTCATTTCTCTGCATGGCCACAATATGATGCCTCAAAAATCGCAGCAGATAGCATAAATCTGCCAGTACAGATCAACGGTAAGATGAAATGAACATTGGAAATTAATGCATGAACATCGCAAGAAGAAATCATGAATCTTATACAGAGTGATGACAGATTTGCTTCGTCTCTTGCAGGAAAGGAAATCGCAAAAATCATCTTTGTCCAAGATAAAATTATCAATCTTATCATTAAATAAATTCCATGCTGAAAACTGATACAGAGTGATTGTTACAGGTGCTTACTGACTGATGAACGATAGTGTATCCGACGGATACTATCCGAGGCATCGGATGTGATGCGTGAAATTTTGATGCAGTAGAAAAAGTCTATGCATTGAAGCAGCGCCCGAAAGAAAAAAGTATGGTAGTATTATTTGCTTCAGAAGAGATGCTCGCAGCATATGGAGTCGCTTTAACTGATGAACAGAAATCATATATTGCTGCAGCCCCAAAGCCAGTAACGCTCGTCTTGTCAGGCGTACAGTGACTCGCTGACAATGTATATTATAGCGATGGAACACTCGCGGTGCGCATTGTGACTGAAAGAGAAAACAATGTATGAGCAAAGCGATGTCATGAGATGCTTGTTGCATATGGAAAGCCGATTGTATCGACGTCAGCAAATCTGAGCGGACAGCCATCGCCAACATCATTTGCTGTGGTAGATGAGCAGATTATCTCATGAGCAGATGCGTATCTGTCGTCCGACATAGCAGATAGCGCAGGGGAGCCGTCGCAAATTGTGCGCATAGGCGAAGACGGAGCTATAGAAATTTTAAGAGCATAAAAAAATGAGGTCATAGAGGCCTCATTTTTTATTAGAGAAATTAGTATTGTTTATGTTGCTCCCATAGATGTAGCTAATGCCAATGCAAAGTGCTTTCCAAAGATAACAACCTCCGGTATCATCGAAACATGATGATGCGTATAGTGGATGAAGAAATGTGATATATGGGACATAACAGAGAAGTGGCGAACCATGCATATTCGATACAATAAAAATTATATGTTTATATTATATCATAAATATGTATTTTGTCAAATTTACAGCAGACGAAATACCTCCGCTATGATCGTCCTTTCTGAGCTGATTTTCGGTACTTTATGCTGGCCTCCAAGCTTCCCTCTTTGTTCCAGCCGGCGATAAAATGTCTTAGGAGGAGCAAAATGGGCCACAGGAACTTGTAACATGTGCGTATCGTGCCTCTCATCGTGATAGTACGACCATTTTTTACAGAGAAGGTCATCGAAAAGCGTAGCAAAAGCTTTTTCATCGCATGCAGGCTTTTGCTCTCGTTCAATAATAAGCTCATAGTGTCACTGATCAGGCGCAGTAAGCTTTCCAGGACCGACCGTATATTCTTTTATGATACCTTGAGTTTGTATCGAAGCCTCACGCAGTGCTGCATTAATAGGCTCAAGAGGAGTACACTCGCCAGCAACATCAATGTAATATTTCGTTCTTCCGGTGATTTTAATGGTATGTGGCTCAGTACCGGTAAATTCAACAACGTCACCGAGCACATATCTCCAGAGGCCAGCATTGTTCGTAATGACGATAACATACGGCTTTCCTACTTCTACTTCATAGATCGTCAATGCTGTCTCATAGCACTTGCGAAGGTAATTTTCAAAAGGTATAAACTCATAAAATACTGCATGCTCAACAAACAGAAGCATGTCGTCACGATTGTTTTCATGCTGGGCTGCAAAAAATCATTCACTTGCGTTGTAGACTTGGCAATATCTTACTTGCTCCGAAGGGAGCAGACGCTCGAAAATAGGCTTGTAAAGGTCTATTGCCATGCCTCATCGTATGACGAGCTCAAAGTTCGGCCATACTTCCAATATGTTTTTTTTCTTTGTATGTGCGAGCATCTTCTCAAGATACGCAGAGCATCGCGATGGTTGTCAGGAGATTGAGGTAATATTTTTCTCTTTCGTGACCTCGATCATCTTCTCTACTTTCTTTTGCCAGTCACTCAAGTATGAAATATTTGCCTTAGGCTGTTTCATCATCCTTACGAGTAGTGGCATATTGCGCTGCAGTATGGCAGAGATGAAACCAACGTTTTTCTTACCGGTAAATGGGTTGTACGAAAATCATCCGCCAATGCCAAGCGCCTGTCCAGGCCACATTTTCGTCGTCGGATTTTCCCTTGCATACGCCATAATCATATCCGTTCCAGCACGATAGTGATTATATTTCAATGCAGCTTTCGTCACAGGAATATACTTGTTTTTCCCTGTTGTTCCCGATGATGTAGCAAACCGGTCTATCTTTCCACGTACAAGTATATCTTTTTCTCCACGCAGGCAGCGCTCGATCCGCGGATAGATGCTTTCATAATGCTGGAGAGGAATTGCTCTTTGAAAAGCTTCAACAGAGTCGACTCTGGAGAGATCATGCACACTTCCAAAGGCTGTATCGGCGTGTTTCTGTATGTGCGAAAAAAGAAACGCCTCTTGCATAGAAGGGCGATTCTTATGTCCGCGAAAATATGCAGCCGTGATGCTTTTGATGGCAAGTGGCGTTATCTTTTCGTATGGGAAAGAAACTTTAAGTAATTTCATAGAGATGGATGATACGATCAAACGATAAAACGTTTTCACGTTCTACCATTAAAACGGAAGATCTTCATTGTCATCATATGAGTCTTCAGAACTTGTAGCTTTTCCAGATCCTTGAGAGATCATATCAATCTTCCAGCATGATACGCTGTTATACCAACGACCATTGTATTCTTTTGCGCGTGGGTTAACATACGCTTTAATAGTGTCTCCCATCTTCAAAGGTGCCGCAAGTTCAATTTTATCCTTGAAGAACTCTATCATAAGAGATGATTTATAATCTTTATCTGTAACTTCTTCGAGTACGATTGAAAGTTTTTCAAAACCATTTTGTCCAACAGTCTCTTTTGCTCCTTTGTAGATGATCTTTCCTGTAAAATCCATAGTTACCATAGTAATAAGCTAAACGTAGTCACCACTATACAGATTAGCCTTTTTGATGCAAGGCGTAGCGCAAAAACGGCTCTGATAAAGGCAGAAGATGATATTATTGCTCTGGATTTTGCATTTTCTTTTCTCCTGCCGGAGATGGGGTAAAAGTTTCTCACATGCCGATTTTTCCTGCGTCTCCTTTAGCCAGTCCGTGAATAATGATTCATGCGAAGAGCATTGAGTTCGTGAGAACGAAAGGCTTTAGTAGTCAATATGTGAATAACTCACAGGCTCGTAGTGCTAAAATCTGCTAGACCTTTTTCCCCGTATTTACTACGGGGGTTTTAGGGATATGCTAAAAAGTAACGCCCGTCCGGCAGGACGAAGAAAAACAATAGACTATAAAAATAAATTGTTCTTCATGTGTATTTTACTATTATCAGGATATGATAATCAATGCAACAAAGAAAAAAGCGCTACAGACAAAGATACTCTCACGATATGAAACCAATGCTCGTGATTTACCATGGCGTAGGACAACCGATCCTTACAAGATTTTAGTTTCGGAGATTATGTCGCAGCAAACACAGGTAGAAAGAGTAAAGACCAAATACAAAGCTCGGCTGGAGAAATTTCCCACAGTCGAAGATCTTGCTCAGGCATCACAGATTACGATACTCGAAATGTGGTCTGGTCTCGGCTACAATCGTCGTGGACTTAATTTATGGAAAGCTGGTATACAAATCTCCAATAAGAGATCAGAGATAAAAGATAAGAAATATTTTCCACATACAGAAGAGGACTTATTGGCTCTTACGGGAGTAGGCTACTACACTGCGCATGCGGTCATGGCATTTGCATATAATGCTGAAGTCCCGGTGCTAGATATTAACATTAAGCGTGTGATCATCACCGAGCTTGGTCTCGATCCAACACTGAGTGATAAAGAACTCAGAGAGGTGGCTAAGACACTTATTCCAGCTGGCAAATCGCGTGAGCGACACAATGCACTCATGGATTATGGTGCACTCGTGTTAACGAGTAAGAAGACAGGTATACGTTCTGCACCTCAGTCGCAGTTCGTCGGTTCCACAAGACGAGTGAGAGGAAACACGATTAAATATTTAATAAAAAATAAAAAATGAAAAATAGCAGATATTGAAAAAATGTATCCGCATGAGAAGTTTCATGAAGTAATTAAAGGAATGATAAAAGAAAAAATCATAGAAAGAAGAGGAGCATATTTGTTTTTGTGTGATAAGTAAACGATGAAAACAACTTGATTAGCTCGTAAAGTAGCTACGATATATGGTGTCGAAAACAATGAAAATCAGCCAGAACTGTACCGTGTAAAAACAGATATAGGCAATTTTGTGGCACATGAGCTATTTTTTCTATTGAATGGAAAAGAGTGGTCAGGGCATGAAGCACTTATTGTGGCAGATACGCAAGCTCAGATTTTACATGCGTTCAGAGATGATGGCCAGATGATCTATGAACATAATGAGCAGGTATATGATGAATATATAAACTTGTCTGAGCCTTTCCTGCGGCATGTACAATCAATAGTTGCAGACGAAAAGGGAATGAAGAAAGCTAAAAGGCGCGTAACGACTATGCGTAAGCTAGAGAACGACGAAAAAATACAAAAGAAATATTGGAATATAAAAGTGCAAATTCAGCCGTGGATTGCGGTAGTTTGTGAGACGAAAGATCTTGTTGCTCCATTTTCTATCACTGATCTGGAAAAAATTGCATTTGCTGGTGCGTGCTCTTCTATAGTTCGTGAGATAAGACAAGTAGAAAACTATTTGGCCGTTAGAAATGAGTCTTCGTGTGTGGATGAGAAAAAAGAAACATTTTTGTGGGAGTCATTTGTCGAATATAATAATATGGCAAAAAAGGCTCTTGATCATCGTATTAGCTACAATAAATTTCTCGATGCTCTTGAAGCGCTTATAAGAGACAAGCAATATGTTCCAAGATAAAAAAAGAAGCATCTTACTGCTTCTTTTTTTTGTTATGATAGATAATCCTTCCCATAACCCATCCGCTAAAGAAGGTAAAAAGCCAACTTATTCGAGTGGGAATATTTCGGGCACCGATAGATGGTTGAATGCCCAAAAAGGCATGTGAACCATGCACGATAAAAACCAAAAACGCTAAAAAGAAAGTTATTTTTCTCATGATAACTTAAGACCTAAAGCGGTTTTCAGTTTTGAGGTTTAAGTTTTTAGTTTGTTTGAGGCGCATCCATGCCTGCCCAGAGGTTATACATACCAAGCTCAGATCTTCCTGCGTGCTTAAGCTGAAGGAAAAGCTGCATCTTATATGCTCCAAAGAACGTCAGAAGATAATCTACGAGGAACATGCTTCTTGGTCCTGTCTTGCCGAAGACTGAGATCTCTTTTTGCATGGCTTCGTCGTCGAGACTACGAATCATTTTTGCAATATGCTCGTTTTCTGTATCGAGAAGATCATCCCATTTTCTGTAGTCAAATGTCTTTGTCAGCGCATCCATATTATCAAAGATGCTTGGCTCCCAGTGTCCGATAACAATAATCTGCACCTGCTTTTCAATAGAGAATGCAAGGTAAGCCATAAGCTCATGAATAGTTCTTTGCTTCTCGGTAAACTTATGCCCGAGATACTGTTCTTCTACTTTGTTACCAAGATGCTTGAGGATGTTAAATTCGTTTTCGATAGCTTTGATAAGATGATCTTTTCCGTACATTGCTTGTTATGCTTACTAACTAAAAATAATTTTAAATTTTGAATGCTAAATTTTAAATATAATAAGGTGCTTTTTATTGAGCTCACTACCTGAAAACCAAAAGCTGTTTTGAGATTTGAGTTTTTAGTTTTACGCTGGCCAATGAGTAATAATATATTCTTTATCGACCACGCCATTATGTATTTTTACACCGTCATTTTCCAGTCTTTTTGTCTTATTATCAACTCCAGCAACATACCCGCGTAGTCATCCATCAGTTCCTACTACCTTGTAGCACGCATAGGTGTCTATTTCCTTGTTCGTTCTCATATACGTTGCTATAGCTCTCGGATGAGTCTTAAATTTCTCCGCAAGTGCCTTATATGTCGTCACTTTTCCGCGAGGAATGGTATTCAGAAACTCTAATACGCTTTGCTTCATATGGTATGTTTACTAACCACTAAAATATATTTTTAATTTGTTATCTCTTATTTTTTATTTGCTATGGCGTGCTACGTTTGTGGTCTGTCCCATCCAAGATACCATGCGACACCAAACTTGTCGATAAGACTTGCAAACTTAGATCCCCAAAATGTATCTGCAAGTTCCATTTGAATCTGCTGAGCGTTCTCACTGAGCTTTGCATAGACTCTATCTACTTGTTCTTCACTATCACACGTCACAGAGATATAGTTGTTTGTTCCAAATTTCATATCTGATTCCGGAGAGTCAGCAAACATTATTTCATTGTTTTCCCACTTGATGAATGCATGCATGATCCAATTTTTCATAGATTCATCTTTTGCATATTCAGCAGGCGCATTTCCATATCTATTGATCTCACCAACGATTTGCGCATTGAAAATATCTTTATAAAAATTCATCGCTTCTTCTGCCTTCCCGTGAAAGTGTAAGTAAGGTCCTATTTTCATCGTTCTTATGCATAAAAACTAAAGCACCATATGTATACCTGAAAGAGCTCTGATAGCAATCATTTATTTTGCTTTGGTCGTGCAGCCTCTCATCAGAAAATCCATAAGCTCTTTCGATGCTTTGACGCGTTCCATGCAGAGTTCTACGATGTCACATTGCAGCATCTCTTTGTCGGTAATATGTGTGAAAAACAAATGCTGCTTCTTCATGATAATTTCCAAAAATGGATCCTGTTCCTTAAATCACGCCGGCACTCTGATCGACTTTTTTCCTTCGACCTCGCCAAAATATTTTTTGAAAGCGGAATTGCTTACGAGTTTCTTGTATTCTTTTCCGTGTGTCTTGATGTAGTTTCTGAGGTTGAATAACTCCTCATTGGTCGGCCAATAAACACCTCATCAGAAAAATGATTTATTGCCTGACTGGATATGTAGATAATATCAGGGTAGGGTGCTTTTCTTTCCTCATGGTCCGATAGCCATACCGAAATTATTCTTATAGATCGGATCACCATCTTTTATTCTTCTTGCATCGCGGTAGATGCGAAACAGACAGTCTTTTGGCTGTAGATCAGCATAGTCGCTATCTGACTTGGCTATGTTACTTATCAGCGCTGCGGCTATTTCCTGCACATTTTCCCAGATCTCATCATAGAGTCCTCTTGCGGAAGCAAAAAATTTTCTTGAGTTGTGCTCATTGATTGCTTTCAAAAATTCAAATGTCGCAGGGTGAAGTTTCATGAAACCATAATAAAAAAATATCCCCATATTTCTATGGGAATATTGTTACCTTTATCTATGCCATGCGATCTAGCTACTTACCTTTGGTTCTCACATACAGCTCTTCAACCTCTGTCCTTGCCCACTCATGCTTCCTCAGAAATGTAAGAGAGGAGTGGATGCTCGGATCATTTCTGAAACAATTTATCTGTATCATATTTCCCAATTTCATCCACCCATATTTTTCTACCAGAAAAGTGACTATCTCTTTGAGAGTCACTCAGTGAAGGGGATTATTCGGTTGTGGATGAGGCATGAGAAATGTTAGTCATTACTAATGAAAGTATTGTACTTATTCGGCTATTTAATCACAAGGAGTTTCAATATAAGAACTTATAATTTCACTCACTTCTTTCAGTCACATATTTGTTCATTGGTAAATCTTATGACTCTTATGCCATATTGCATAAGTAACTCTGTTCTTTTCTTATCGTATGCTATGGCTTTTTGCGTAGAGTGAATCAGTCCATCTACTTCAATCACTAGTTTCGCCGAAGGTATATAAAAATCTGCAATATAATGATCTAGCGGCTTTTGTCTGAGGACAGGAACTTTTAGTCGTTTAAGATATCTTTTTCGCAAAATGGATTCTGCCTTTGTCAAGTTGTTTCTCATATCTCTGCCTCGTTGCTTGAGTCTTTTACTGTAAGGAATGTGTCATCACTTTCGCGTAAGACCTCTATAGTTTACTAGGTCTCTATCGTAGAGCATGCGACATTTCGGCTCAACACGAGCCTCATCATTGCTATATGCTCAATCCCTCTCCCCGCACTTCTGCGGGGCTTCCCCCTTTTTCATTTCCAAAGGGGGATGAACTCCACCGAAGTGTGGAGGAAGGGGGATTGGTTGCATAAGTTTTTGTAGAGCAAGTAAAAATTTTGCCCAGCATATAAGTTTTTTCATAGATCTCAAAATGAGATACAAAAAAACTATAGATAATATTAATTACCTATAGTCTCTTATTTCTTATCTATTATTTTCTATTACGGTCTAATTCTATTCGCATATCTTGGGAACGGAATAGTTTCACGTATGTGATGCAATCCACACATCCATCTCACGAGTCTTTCGAGACCGTAACCAAATCCTGCGTGGGGAACTGAACCGTATTTTCTGAGGTCGAGATACCAGTTGAAGTCTTCTTCTTTAAGTCCGTGCTCTTTTATCTTTGCAAGAAGTGTCTCATAGTCATCCACACGCTGAGCACCTCCGATGACTTCACCGCATCCTTCAGGAGCGAGGAGGTCGGCACACAGACCGTAGCCTGGTTTGTTTGGATCTTCTTTTGTGTAAAATGCTTTGATGCCGATAGGGAAGTGTGTCACGAAAATTGGTTGATCAACTTTTTCCATGTACTGCATCTCGATATCGCTTCCGATGTCTTCACCATGCTTCGCATCAAATCCTTTTGCTATAAGATCGTCGATCCACTCATCGTGAGTCATTCTCACAAATGGAAGCTTGATAGCTTCGAGTGGCTTCGTGTCTCTCTCGAGAATTGCGAGTTCTGCTCTATGTTTTGCAAGCACTTCCTGGATGATATAGTAGATGAGTTCTTCCTGATAGACCATGTTCTGATCTTGTCCACAAAATGCCATCTCAGCATCCATCATCCAGAACTCATTCAAGTGTCTTCTTGTTTTGCTTTTCTCTGCGCGGAACACAGGACCAAAATCGAACACGCGTGCGTGTGCAGCGATAGCTGCTTCAATATAGAGTTGCCCCGATTGAGAAAGATACATCTTTTCTCCGTTCACATGTTCCACTTCGTATAGTTCAGTCGTTCCTTCACATGCGCTTGGTGTGAAAATTGGCGCATCAATTTTAATAAAATCATGTGCTCTCATCCAGTCGTATGTTGCATGGATGATCGTATCACGAATACGTTGAATTGCCCATTGTGACTTCGATCTGAGGTAGAGATGTCTTTCGTCGAAAAGAAAATCTGGGTTGTGTTCCTTCTGTCCAAGAGGGTAGTCTTTCGTTGAGTGATAGACGATGAACGAACGAATCTGGAGTTCATACTCATCTTTTTTCGGATGCTTTGAAACAATACCTTTGAGCTCTACAGCAGATTCAATATTCAATCCCGCCAACTCATCAAATTTTTCCTGACCAACAAATTGCGGTTCGGCAACACATTGGATAAATCATGAACCATCACGAAGGTTGATAAACACTACTTTACCAGACGAGCGCGTCTGCGCAATCCACCCTTGCAGGGTGATTTCCTGATCAACATATTCCTGTGTAATGTGCTTGATTAACATTATCTCATAACTTACAGAATAAATGGTTTAGTCTTTAGCTACTAGACGCTAGTCTCTAGAATTTTCTAGCGACTTGTGTCTGATGTCTAGCGACTAGTATAAAAAAATCTCCCACCGGACCGGTAGAAGACTTGCATGCAATCAATACAAAATCTGCTACCTCTTTAGAGTGCCGAATTATTATTTGTATTATTATTGCATAAGTAGTAGTACATGCCTCATATGTAGCGATTTTGCGCTCGTTTGCAAGAGCAAGAAGAGTGCTTGACAAAGTCGTTTTGAACAGTAAAATATCAGAGTTAACAAAAAACGATAACCATAAAACAAAAGACACAAGTTTATGAAAACAATGAATCAAAGCACACAATTAATAGCAGATGATGTATTCTCATGGAAAGCGGTAGAACGTCGTCTTAAGTCAGCTCTCTTTATGTGGAGTTTGCCGATGTTCTCATTCTGCTTATCTTTGGCGGCAGCGCTCATAAGTAGTCCTCTTATCTCTACTTATGGCCCCTTGGCGGTATATAGCGCAGCTATTGGCGCTACTGCCTTGGTTGGATACATTTTGTATTTAGCCTTTTTCGTAGGGGTAAGAGTGCTTAGAAATACTTCATACATGAAAGCATCTATCATCGCCTGGCAGAATTATGCCCAGAAGGTAGAGGAGGAAAAGTCAAATATCGGTCGCCGTAAAATAATCCTTACAGGCATCGAAGATGCGGCGCTTTTCAAAAATACAGTTGATAAGGATGAGTCATTTCTCAAAAAGTACGAGAACAGTACACATGAGCAAGAACTCATGGTGTTCGTATTTGCGATGGAACATGCTTATCCGACGCCCGTTGGACGCATTTTGGCGCTATCGTTAGGGTATAACTATTGGCTCCACCGTATGACGCCAAAGTTGGTATAAATATCGTATACATTATTTTACTAAGCGATCCGGTAACCCCGGATCGTTTTTTTTATATCTTTTGCAAAAAATTTTTTAAAGAGTAGAGTTGGTTTTGTAGAAATAGGCGACTGTTCCCAAGCCTTTTATCTACTCATATCCGAATGTGTGTTTGACGGGAACGCTATGGTGCTTGATCGCAAGCGCCTATTTTTTTTTGGAAAAAAATAATAAAAAAATGAAAAAATATTTTCAAAAGATAATCGTGTTGCAAGCTGTGCTATTTCCACTTGTAAATAGTAGGGTCATCCCTATATTGGCGGTGCCTTTTTGATAAGGCGTCTTTAAACGTTATTATCACTACGACTATGACACAACTTGAGACAAAAAAACTGTTCGTAAGAAACCTCGACTGGAATCTTAACGAAGAACAAGTACATCAATATTTTTCCCAATTTGGTGAGGTTGCCTCAGTTAAACTTCCTTTGGATAAGTTCGGGAGAAAGAGAGGCTTCGGTTTCGTAGAATATGTCACTGAAGAAGATGCGCAGAAAGCAATTGCTGAGTCAAATGAAAAGACTATTGCTCCTTCAGAAAGACTTATCAGCGTTTCTATGGCCGAAGAAAGAGAAAGAAAGCCATTTGGTGAAAGAAGATTTGATGATCATGGTCACTCACATGGTGATGATATGAATGCATAATTTCACCTTACTATAAGACGTCTATGAAAAACGCTTCTTCGGAAGTGTTTTTCTTATTTGAGAAAAATGTCTTTTTTTGTGACAAACCGTTGAAATAGTTATGGGTTTTCTTATTACTTGAGATAGTAGATTTTCGTTTATTTGGTAGACAGAATAAAAGATATGAATCATAAGCCCCCACGCACATTTTCGGGCTGGACTATATTGGCTATTTTTTGTTTTTATATATTTTTTGCATTGGGTATAACTATTATGCCTGCAAAAGTGTATGCAGCGGTGCCTACACCGATGTATCTTTTTCCGTTTAATGGTGATTTTATCGATCACTCGGGTAATGATAAGCCTGTTGTGGTGGGTACGGGTGCGTCTATTGTGACAGATCCGGTACGTGGAAAAGTATTAAATCTTATTGGAGGGACAAATATCTCTTATATAAGTGTGACCAACTCTCTTCCGCCAAGTTATACAAAATCTGCATGGGTTAAATTAGGAGTTGCTAACTATACTCAAAACTATGGTATTTTGTCCAATGGAACCACTTTATGATGAAATAGTGACTTTTTTTGGGTCGCGACTAATCTGCTTTGAGGAGTTTCTAACTGGACGTTGAAAGCATGACCACTCAATAATACTACAGCAAATGGTGTTCAAAGTACTGGTACCTTCACCACATGACAATGGACGCATGTGGCGGTAACTTATGATGCTGCGACAAAACAATACTCGCTCTACCAGAGTGGTGTCTTGGTTGGTATATCTACGGGAACAACGACAGCCCCAAGCAGTACAAAACAGGTAATTGGAGCTTTTGCTGCTGATGAAAATAACATCGCCCATAACTGGAGCTGACAAATGGATGATGTACAACTCTGGTCTGGTGCACTGACTGCATTGCAGATAGTCGAGGTGATGAATCAAAATAATGGAGATGGTATTACGCCTTCCTTGCCAAGTGCTCCTCTAGGTTTAAGAGTAACCACGACTACAAATGGAAGAGTAAATCTTCGTTGGACGCCTGTTTCGGTAGCGCCAAGTGTGACAGATTATCAAATTGAATATAAATTTACTACAGGATGAGGCTGGAATGTTTTTTCAGATGGAGTAAACACAAGATATACATGAAGTGTGACGTCTCTTATTACGGGTATGACATATGATTTTAGAGTATCTGCAATCAACGCAAGCGGAACTAGTTCTGCAAGTAGTATCGTTTCGGGTACAGCAGCATGGGCTGCGGTTCCCGAGCCACAATTTATCTTGCCTTTTGAAGGAAATTATAACGATTCTTCATCTCGCGGTTTTCATGGTATAAGCTCTGGTGTGAGTATCGTAACAGATGGAACTCGTTGACTAGTTGCATACTTTACAGGAGCAGATGTATCAATTACTGTTCCAGCTCCCTTATGAACAACAGGTTTTACGAAGGCTGGTTGGGTTATGGTTGCTACAGGTATCTCTCCCAATTTCCGTTTCATATTTTGACACGATGCGTATGGATGATCGTCATCAAATTTTATGTATGTGAATGCATGAAAATTATCGGTATGACACGTGCCAGCTGGTGTAGGAGTAACATATGCCTCAGATCCTGATAACTTTGTAACAGGAGAGTGGGTACATGTTGCTGAGACTTTTGATCCTGTTTCTCAGAAATATACTCTCTATAAAAATGGTGTGTATGTTGCAAGCTGAGTATCTCCATGACTTCCCGCTGCAAATACCGGTATGAGAATCGGATACTATGCCGGTAATTTTTCACGGTGAGGATATATGGATAATGTTGCCTCGTGGAATAGTGTTCTCAATGAAACTCAGATATTGGCGGTTTATGAAGGAAATTTATGAGTCGATGTCTCTCTTCCAAGTGCGCCAACCAATGTGACTGCACTTTCTCAGTTTTCTGGAGTAGTATTGTTGTCATGGTCAGGTGTTTCTGCAACACTCCCAGTCACAGACTATTCTTTAGAATATAAAATAAGTACATGATCAATATGGACAACACACTCTGATGGTGTTTCTGCAAATACAACATGATTTATCACATGATTGATAAATGACCTTTTATATGATTTTAGGGTGTCTGCGATTAATGCAAGTGGGACGGGTAGCGTAAGTAGTGTAGCTACCTGAAGAACTACTTTTGTCCCTATGCCGAGCTTTCTGTTGCGTTTTGAGTGAGACTACTCTGATGTAATATGAAAGGCTACTACCAACAACTGAGCGACGATAGTGGCAGACGGAGACCGTGGACAAGTGGGGCGTTTCAATGGAACGACAAGCTATGTAGGTGTTGCTGCTCCGCTACCATCAAATTTTACGAAGGCTGCATGGGTCTATGCTCCGGTAGGTACAAATGTGAGTAGTTTCCATGGTATTATATCCAATGTAATGTTATCTGACTATCTTTCCGTTCTTGTTTGAAAACTAACTGCCGGAAATTTTACTGCAGGTTGAGCAAATAGAATATCCGCAGCGGATCCTGCTACATTTCCGCTGTGACAGTGGGTGCATATAGCATCAACCTTTGATTCGGCTACTCGTATGCATAGAATTTATAAAAATGGAGTGTTTGTGACGGGTAATATAGCTAGTCAGTTGCCATTGAGTAGTACGTGAACGATAGTTGGTGCGTACGGTGCAAGTTCTAACTGGAGCTGATACATAGATGACGCAGAGATGTGGGATAGTGTGTTAACACCATCGCAAATCCAGGCTTTATATCAAGGAAATGTCGGTGTTCAAGTAAACGGGATCCCCAGCGCTCCTTTAAATTTGACAACAACGTCGGCGACTAGTTGATTGGTAATATTATCATGGTCAGGAGCAGCAGCAATTCCATCAGCGACGGATTACCAGATAGAATATAAAATAAGCACATGATCGACATGGACGACACTCTCTGATGGTATAAGCACATGATTGTCTGTGTCGATTACGGGACTGACAAACTATTTATCTTATGATTTTAGGGTGTCAGCCGTAAATATTATAGGTACAGGTGCAGCCAGCAGTGTTACGTGAATGACTAATCCAATAGGTGTTCCTGAACCACTATTTCTGTTGCGTTTTGAGTGAGACTATCAAGATTCAACAAGTCATAATAAGCATGGTATCAACAATTGAGCGACGATAGTGACAGACGAAGTTCGTGGGCAGGTGTGACGTTTCAATGGAACGACAAGTTATGTAGCTGTTCCTGTTCCTTTACCATCAAATTTTACGAAGGCTGCATGGGTCTATGCTCCTGTAGGTACAAATATGACTAGTTTGCGTGGTATTATATCCAATGCCGGTTTTGGCGGAAGTTTGTCCGACTATCTTGCAACCACTGTCTGAAAATTAGTTGTTGGAAATTTTGTGGGTTGATTTATCACAATATCCGCAACAGATCCTGCTACATTTCCGCTGTGACAGTGGGTGCATATAGCATCGACTTTTGACTCGGCTACTCGTATGCATAGAATTTATAAAAATGGAGTGTTTGTGACGGGTAATATAGCTAGTCAGTTGCCATTGAGTAGTACGTGAACGACAGTTGGTGCATACAATACTTCTAACTGGAGCTGATACATAGATGACGCAGAGATGTGGGATAGTGTGTTAACGCCATTGCAAATCCAGGCTTTATATGAAGGAGCTGCATTATGAGTGATTATCCCAACTGTTCCAAATGCTCCTACTAATATCGTGGCGACGGCGAGTAGTGGACAAGCAATAGTTTCGTTTAGTGGTTCTACGGACAGCGGAAATTCGACAATTCTCTACTATGTAGTAACGTCATCCACAGGTGATATTTCATTTACATGAACATGAAGTCCTATCACGATAACATGACTGACTAACGGGATTTCGTATGTTTTCACGGTAACAGCAGTCAATGGTATCGGTGTCGGAACGCCGAGTACTTGATCAAATAGCGTTGTTCCAATGGGTATCGCAAATGCGCCAACAAGTGTGGTAGCAACAGGATCGAGTGGGCAAGCAATATTGTCATTCACTGCGCCAGTATATAATGGATGATCATCAATCATGTATTATGTGTTTTCGTGATCACCAGGAAATATTCTGGTGACCTGAAATGGTAATCCGATGACAATTACATGACTGACGAATGGAGTGACATATACATTTAGAGTAGCGGCAGTAAACGGCGCATGAACATGAGAACGAAGTAGCGGCTCAAATAGTGTGACACCAATAAGTACACCAAATGCACCGACAAGTTTGTTGGGGACGTGAAGTAGCTGACAAGCAATCATTTCGTTTGCTGCACCAACGTATACGTGAGGCTCAAATATTTCATACTATGTTCTGACATGAGCGCCATGAGGAATAGTGCTAACGTGAAATGGAAGTCCGATAACGGTGACATGATTGACCAATGGAACGACATATACATTTAGAATAGTGGCGGTAAATGGCGCATGAACATGAGAACGAAGTAGTGTTTCCAATAGCGTGGTTCCTGTTTGAGCTCCAAATGCGCCGACGAGTATAGCGGTGACAGTAAGTAGTGGGCAGGCTCTTGTCTCATTTGTTGCGCCAACTTATACATGAGGTTCAGACATACTTTACTATGTGCTCACTGGTTCTCCAGGAAGTATTATCTTTACATGATTTGATAGTCCAATTACCGTAAACTGACTCACAAATGGTAGTGGATATACTTTCAGTGTTGCAGCGGTCAATGGAGCATGAACAGGTGCGCGAAGTGCAGCTTCAAACAATGTTGTTCCCGTCTCTGTACCACATGTCACGCAAAATATTACGGCTGCGCCTTGAAGTGGTTATGCAATAATTTCTTTTGATCCTCCTGCAAATAATGGGGGAACGGGTATTATAGAATATATAGCTGCGTCGTCGCCATGAGGTTTTATGCAAGCTGGTTCGGGAACCTCTATTATCATGAGCGGTCTGACAAATGGAGTATCGTATACATTTACTGTCGTGGCAAGAAATGCGGTGTGATTTGGTTCAATTGGTGGGCCGTCAAATGCTATAGTGCCGGCAGGATTGCCAAATGCGCCGACAAATATTGTTGCAGTCGTAAGTAGCTGACAAGCAGTTGTGTCGTTTAGTGGCTCAACGTATAGTGGTTGATCAGATATTCTCTATTACAGGCTTACGGCAAATACAGGAAATATTATATTTACCGGGACTGGAAGTCCCATCACGGTATCGTGATTGACCAATGGTGTAACCTATGTTTTTAGGATCGCCGCAATCAATGGAGCGTGAACAGGGACATTGAGTACAGGCTCAAATAGTGTGACGCCGATAAGTACACCAAATGCGCCAACGGGTATTTCTGCAGTAGGCTGAAATCAGGAGGCAATAGTCTCGTTTGTCGCGCCAACCTATACATGAGGTTCAGATATACTTTACTATGTTGTTACTTCGTCTCCAGGAAATATATCATTTACGTGAACGGGAAGCCCAATAATCCTCACCTGATTGACTAATGGATTGTCGTATACGTTCACTGTTTACGCAGTCAATTGAGCATGAACAGGCGCATTGAGTACTGGCTCAAATAGTGTGACGCCATTTACCATACCAAACGCTCCAACAAGTGTTATGGCTGCTACCTGAAATGAATCTGCCGTGGTTTCATTCGTTGGCTCAACAGATGATGGTGGTTCGCCAATATTATATTATATAGTTACGTCTACGTCGGGAGATATAGCATTTACCGGTCTATCAAGTCCTATTTTAATTGATGGTCTTACTAATTGAGTGTCGTATGCCTTTGTGGTAACGGCAAGAACAGCATTGTGAACTGGTGTTTCAAGTGCACCATCAAATAGTGTGACGCCGGTGACGGTGCCATGAGTGCCACAGAACATTGAAGCAGCCGGGACCAATGGAGAAGCGATATTTGAGTTTGATGCGCCGTTGACGAGTGGATGATCAGAGATATTGTCATATAGAATCAGATCGATGACATGATTGATTGTCGCCTCATCATCAACAAGTCCAATGACAGTAACATGATTTATCAATGGTACAACCCATACATTCTTTGTGTCAGCAGTAAATGCACAGTGAGAAGGCGCGAGTGGCGCGGTAACGTTGACTATTACCACACCAACAACGGCGCCAGGTTCAGAGCCTTTGGATATAGTCGCGAGAGTAGGAAGTGGAGGTGTTGTCTTTACGTTCGCAGCACCATTAGATAATGGATGATTGCTTATTGACTATTATAGAATAAGATCTATAACAGGAATGCTTATTAAGACAGGAGCAACCACCTCTTTAACTCTTACATGAATTACCAATGGAGAGCTCTATACCTTCTTTATCTCAGCAGTGAATGCTCAGGGAGAAGGGCCAGGCGGATCAGTACAGGCTATGCCTAATATTCTAGCGGCGTACGCAAGTTGAATGGCCAATATGACGTGAAATACGAATATGATCTTCAATTGGGTTACGACAGTCCCTGCGTCGACTCAGATACAGTATAGTATATTAACAGGCTATTGACTTCAGAGTATAGAGAGAGATGTTTCAACTCGCGTCACATCTCATAGTGGGTTTATTGCGAACTTATTTGCTTGTACAACTTATAACTATAGATTTGTCGGCTCCGATCTGTTCGGGAATCGCTACACATGAGCAAATCAAACTTTTACGACATTAGGCTGTGCAAACAACTCAAATATTGTCAATCAGGAGCAAAAAATTATAGATGTCCCGGTAGGAGGTTTGTTTAGTATGACAGCAGATATAGGAACAACGCTTGATATGATTATCTCTGCTGATGTACTGAGTTCTATTCCACTCGTTGTTTTCCAAGGAAAGCAACTTGATGCAGATGCGGCAATAAATGAATTGTGAAAGCCTAATCCATCGCTTATTCAAGTAGGAGCATTGTATGACTTGCAAGCATATAGTGGAGATACAGTACGTGTGACGAACTTTGATACATGATTGACGATGACGTTAAGTTATCGCGATCAGGATGTGGATGGAGTAGATGAAAGTACGTTGAAGATCTATAGTCACAATGGAACAAGCTGGTCAGAGCTGGATAATTGTTCAGTAGATACGATAGCGAAGACGGTAACATGTGACACAACGCACTTTTCAAACTTCACGATTTTTGGAGTGCCATTAGCCACAACTCCATCGGTACAATCTGCATGAGGAGGAGGATGAGTGTATCTGACGAAGGATGTGTGTCCAAACGGAGATTACTCACTGAGTTATTATGATGGAACATGTAGTAGCATAGGTCTTCCGAATCTTGAAGATGGTATACTTCGCCTCGCGTTGAACAAATGTACAACACAAAATGGAGAAGAGCATCAATCATACTGCTTCAATCGTGCTATTGGGTCAACGACGATGCCTACATTCATGCAGGCACGTTACTACGATCAGATCACGAGAGCGCAGCTTGCGAAGATCATGGGAGAGTTTGCAAAAAATATTATGGGCAAGCTGCCAGATAAGAGTAAGCAATGTACGTTTACAGGAGAAGATCCGGACGGACTAGCAGCATATATGATCCAGGCATGTCAGTTAGGACTGATGAATATGACAAGACCAAATGATATATTAACAAGAGGAGAGTATATGACTGTGCTTTCAAGAATGCTGTATGGTAAAACGTACGAGCAGACGAATGTGGAAAGTGAAGAACATCCATTCTATGAGTATCATATGGAGAAGCTGTATTCAGAATGATTGATCAACAGAAAGGAACCAATGGTGAAAGCGCAAAGGTTTGTGCCATTCCTCACTCTGTACAGACTGGCACAGAAACTAGAGAAAGAAAGTAGGTAACAGAAAAACTCCCGTTGAGGGAGTTTTTCTCATGAATTGCGAGAAAAGACTCTTTATTACACTGATGTTACCATGAATTGATTGACATCGCAGAGCAGATTCTTATTACTTATTTTGTATTATACATTATTAGTGATCGAATAGAGAATGAATCTAAACCGTAAGTCGAAATCTATGTTTTCAAGACGAACAACATTGGGGATTTTTTGTTTCCAGGTATTTTTCGCGTTAATTATAACTATTGCACCAGGAAAAGTATATGCTGCTATTCCTGCACCGTCGTATTTTCTGCCTTTCAACGGGGATTTTACTGATCGTGGTGGAAATAATAAAACCACTACAGCCGGAACAGGAGCTCTCATTTTCAATGATTCTGTTCGTGGAAAGGTTTTGTGGCTTACAGGCTATGCTGATGCGTTCGTAAGAGTTACCAACATGCTTTCTTGAAGTTATACAAAAGCGGCCTGGGTGAAATTGGGGATAGCGAATCCTACGGCTCCTAATTATTCCATTTTAGCTGCAGGTTCTTATTATGCAGCAAATAGCAGCGACTTGTTTGCGGTTGCCAATTCTAATTTCGCTGGACCTGCCGGTATTTATACTCTCAAGGCTGGACCTCGTGATATCCCGCCACCAAATAGTAATATATATCCTGTATTTTCAACATGAGCTTTCCCTACATGACAATGGATGCATGTGGCGGTTACGTTTGATGCGGTCACAAAGGATTATAAACTATATCAGAGTGGTGTCTTGGTGAGCAGTGCTACCGGTATAATAAATCCCTTTAGTTTGGCTCAGGTTGTTGGTGCTATTGCAACTAATACTGTTTCAGGTGGCGCTATCACATATGCTTCTTCATGGAGTGGGTGGATAGACGATGTACAGATGTGGAATGCTGTTTTGACAGAAGCTGAAATACAAGAAGTGATGGCGCAAAATTGGGCTATTGCAGCACCAACAAATGTGTCAGCGGTTTCTATCACCAATGGAAGAGTTCGTGTAAATTGGGCTCCTGTTTCAGCGACGCCTGCCGTAACAGACTATATGATTGAATATAAATTTACTACCGGTTCGTCAACATCATGGCAGGTTTATAATGATGGCGTTAGTACAGCTACGGGCGTCGTCATAAACACTGGGCTTATAAGTCCCATGTCGTACGATTTTAGAGTTTCAGCAATCAATGCCAGCGGAGCCGGGTTTGCAAGTACAGGTATTTCAGCTGAAGCATGAGTCCCGGAGCCACAGTTTCTTCTGAGATTCAACTGAAACTTTAATGACTCTACAACAAATAATAATCACGGTACTGTTAGTGGAGGAGTGACTGTTGTCACAGAACCGATTCGTGGACAAGTCGGCTCTTTTGATGGTGGGCAGAATGCTCAGTCAGCATCGTTTGTTAGTGTTGGTACAGGAATAGGCACATGATCGTTTTCAAGGGCTGGTTGGGTATACACAACGGGTTTCTGATCTTTGTCTCCGACATTTTATTTTAGAGCGATTTTTGGTGATGCATCTACGTTTTTGTGGCTAAATGGAACAGTAAATCTCACCGCCGGACATGCTGGTCAACCTTCACCTGCTGGCGACCCTACTACTTTTCCTGTTGCACAGCGGGTGCACGTTGCAGAGACGTTTGATGCAGCAACAAGAAAATATACACTGTATAAAAATGGTGCGTATGTAGCGAGTGGTGTAGCTGGTACTTCGCCAGATGGAGGGGTAGGTACCAATCTATGAAGGTACCCTGGTGTAAGTACATGGCTGGGATATATGGATGACATGCAGCAGTGGAGAGGTGTGTTATCATCGGGGCAGATGCAGGCAGTATATGAAGGTAATCTTTGATTAAATATAGCTCCTCCTAATGCTCCAACAGATTTTACAGGAGCCATTTGAGGAAGTGGGCAGGCGGTTCTTAGTTGGTCAGGAGTAACTGCTGATCCTGTAGTGACAGATTACCAAATTGAATATAAGTTCAATACATGAGCAACATGGACTGTGTTGTCAGATGGTATAAGTACAAACACATGAGTAACAATAACGTGACTGATAAATAATCTTTCATATGATTTCAGAGTCTCTGCAGTTAATTCAGTGGCAACGGGAACAGCAAGTAGTACTATCACTCTTGCGCCATCGCCAATTCCAGAACCTGCCTTCTTCCTGCGTTTTGAAGGTAATTATATGGACTCTTCTGCAAATGGAAATGATGGTGTAAATGGTGGTACGGTATTGATAAATGATCCAGGTCGTTGATTGGTCGCTCGTTTCAACGGAACAACCAATTTTGTTATGGTTCCAGCTCCTTTAACGTCAGGAGGAAATTTTACGAAAGCGGCGTGGGTATTTGCCGCAACAGGAACAACTCTTACATCTCGTAATATTATTAATAATGCTAATGCAAATTTCTTTTGGGTAAATAATTCATTGGCTGGAGGACATACTAATAATACGTATGTCAATGATTCTGCAACATTTACGAGTGGAGCATGGGTGCATGTTGCTATCACTTTTGATTATCCAACCAGAAAATATAATCTCTATAAAAATGGTGTATATGCAGCAAGTGGAACAGCACCTCATGGACCTATAACAAGTACAGGAACGTATATCGGAAGTTACCTCTGAATCCTCAATTTTTGGTCATGATATATTGATGATGCTGCAATGTGGAATGTCGCTCTTACTCCTGCGCAGATAACGGCTATTTATTCAGGAGAAAATGGAGCAACGCCTCCTGCACCTTCTGCTCCAACGAACCTTACAGGAGTGGCAGCTGTCAGTGGGCAGGTAAGAATTACGTGGTCAGGGGCTGTTGCTGCCTCGCCGGTGACAGATTACCAAATTGAATATAAGTTCAATACATGAGCAACATGGACTGTGTTGTCAGATGGTATAAGTACAAACACATGAGTGGTAGTTACATGATTGTTCAATGACATAGTGTATGATTTCAGGGTTTCAGCAGTCAATACTGTCGGAACCGGTAGTGCAAGTAGTGTAATAAATGTAACTCCAATAGATGTATATGTGCCACATCCTCAATTCTTTCTGCGTTTCGAAGGTAATTACTTGGACTCTTCTGCAAATCGAAATAATGGTATAAATAGTGGTACGGTTATAGTCAATGATGCTACTCGTGGTAATGTAGCTCGTTTCAATGGAACGACTAATTTTGTAAGTGTGTGAGCAAGTATGAATCTTACTGGATTTAGTAAGGCAGCATGGGTGTTTATTCCAACAGGCACTGTTCTTGCTACACGTAGTATCATTACTAACGGAAACGCGAATAATCCTAGTTTTTTCTCTGTGAGTAATTCGCTGATTGCAGGGCATGGAGCAGCTTGAGGTACTGCTTGGGCCACCGATCCTGTATCGCTCACTCTCGGATCATGGGTGCATGCTGCAATGACTTTTGATGGTACAACAAGGAAATATACACTTTATAAAAACTGAGCATATGTTGCAAGTGGGATAGCGCCGAATCTTCCTGCCGCGAGTACGATAGCATATATAGGAACATATAACGGCGGAGCTCATATGTGGTCGTGATTTATGGATGATGCGCAGTTGTGGGATCAAATTCTTACTCCTCAGCAAATACAATCGGTGTATGAAGGAAATCCAGGTGTTTCTGCAACAACACCATGGGCTCCTAGAAATTTTTACGTAACATCTGTAGGAAGTTGAGTGGTGCATTTGGCGTGGTCATGACTTTCTACAATAGATCCGGTTTTTGATTATCAGATAGAATATAAATTTTCTACATGATCAAGTTGGACGGTGTTTTCAGATAGTATAAGTACAGAACTTACCTGATCGGTGACGTGACTTTTTAATAATATAGCGTATGATTTCAGGGTTTCTGCTATAAATAGTAAGTGAGTAGGAAGCGGATCTATCACTAGTGCGGTAGCAACAAACACCCAAACATATTATCATATTCTTTCCAATGGAGAGAGTCTCTCTTATGGACTGAATTCCTCAGCGATTAGTGTTTTTCAGCCCTATAACAATCTCGCTCTTAGTTGAGGAAACCCACAGGGTACGTGAAATCAACTTTGATTGCTCATAGAATCTGGTGCGGAAACGCCATCAGCAGGTATCGCAAACTCTCTTAGGGCGTATACAGGAGTGTTGGCCCGTCCTATTGTTGTAGGACTCCATGGTGCAAATGCATCATATTCTTGACTGAAGAAAGGAACGGCTCCTTATGCAAAAGGTATGGCGCAAGCCTCTATTTCAAAATCTTTAGTAGAAGCAACGGGAGGGATTTATAAACCTCTTGCTGTAACTATTGTTCATGGAGAAAGTGATGCGCTATCTGTTACTGCCGGGTATGAAGCATTTTTGGTTGAGTGGCAGAGAGATTACCAACTTGATATTAATGCCCTGATGTGAACCACAGGAGTTTTATTGCCTATGTTTATCAATCAGGTAAATTCTACGTGGAGTGGTAGTATAGCAGTAGCACAATTGAGTGCACATAAAAATAACCCAGGGAAGATCATCCTTGTCGGTCCAAAATATCAGTATCCATACCTTTGAGATAAAGTTCGTCTGACAAGCACGTCATCCAAACATGTCGGAGAAATGTTTGCAAAGGTGATAAATAAAGTAGTATTTCAGGGACAGTCGTGGAATCCTCTTATGCCTACGTCAGTGGTGAGGTCAGGGAGCGTGATTACGGTAAGTTATAATATCCCAGTAGGAACACTCAATATTGATACATGAAATGTTGCCCAACGTACGAACTATGGTTTTGAATTTGTGCAGAGTGGCGGTAGTACAACCACAATTAGTGGGGTTTCATTGGTGAGTGGAAATACTCAGGTGCAGATCCAACTCAGTGGAGCTGCAAATGGAACTCATCAGATGCTTCGTTATGCATGGTCTTGTCCTACGGGCCCGGCTGCTGGATTGGGAACGTGTTGAAGTTCGACTCTTGCAACCGCTGTATGATGAAACATCCGCGATAGTGATGAGAGCGTCTCTTTGGCGTCAAATAGTACAGGATTACCATTGTACAATTGGTCTATCACATTTGAGGAGCCAATTGCAAGTGAAATTCTTCCTCCTAGTGCGCCAACCAATGTAACTGCGGTGGCAGCAAGTGGTCAGGCAACAGTTTCATTTAGTTGATCTGCCGATGATGGTGGCACATGAATTATCTATTATATCGCGACATCAAATCCGGGAAACATATCATTTACCGGGACTGGAAGTCCAATCACGGTAACGTGATTGACCAATGGTGTATCGTATACTTTTACGGTTACCGCAAGAAATAGCGTTCGAACAGGATCGGCAAGCAGTGGATCAAATAGCGTTACTCCTATGAGTGTTCCAAATGCACCAACGAACGTAGTAGCAACTGCGACAAGCAGCTGACAAGTAACGGTGTCCTTTAGTGGTTCAACATATAGTGGAAGTTCTGATATCCTTTATTATGTTGTTACGTCGTCATCGTGAGGTATTTCATATACGGGAAGTGATAGTCCGGTAGTTTTATCAGGTCTGATCAATGGTTTGTCTTATACGTTTACAGTTGCAGCGGTCAATGCAATTGGAACTGGACCAGTAAGTAATCCATCAAGTAGTGTGACGCCAATATCCGTAGCAAATGCGCCGACAAGTCTAGTCGCAACCTGATCAAGTGGACAAGCAATCATTTCATTCATCGCACCAACGTATACATGATGATCAACTATTCTCTATTATATTCTCACATGATCGCCATGAAGTATTGTGGTGACTTGAACATGAAGTCCGATCTCGATTACATGACTGATTAACGGCACGACATACTCTTTTAGGGCAGCAGCTGTGAATGGAGCATGAACAGGAACGTGGAGTAATGTTTCAAACAATGTTACGCCAATCTGAACACCGAATGAACCAACGAGCTTAGTGGCAACTGGCTCAAGCGGGCAGGCAACCGTTTCATTCGTTGCTCCAACGTATACATGAGGCTCAGATATTCTTTATTACATAGCAACATCGTCACCGTGAAACATAAGTTTCACATGAACATGAAGTCCAATTATCATCGCATGACTTACTAATGGCGTCTCATATACATTCTCTGTAGTTGCACTCAATGCTGCGTGAACATGAACCGTAAGTAGCGCATCAAATAGCGTCATTCCTGCAACGGTGCCAAATGCGCCGGCAAATGTTTTCGCGACAGCTAGTAGTTGACAGGCGCTTATCTCATTCAGTGGCTCAACGTATACATGAGGCTCAGATATTCTTTATTACATAGCGACGTCGTCACCGTGAAACATAAGTTTCACATGAACATGAAGTCCAATTACAATCACATGATTGACAAACGGAACATCATATACATTTACGGTAAGAGCTATTAATGCAATTGGTACATGAACGGCAAGTAGCGTATCAAATAGCGTCATTCCTGCAACGGTGCCAAATGCGCCGACAAATGTAACAGCAACATGAGGAAATGGTCAGGCAACGGTAAGATTCAGTGGCTCAACGAATAGCGGAGGATCAAACATCTTGTACTATGTAGCAACATCAAATCCTGGGAATATTTCATTTACTGGTTGAGGTAGTTTTATACGCCTTACTTGATTGACTAATGGTACCGGATATACATTTACTGTGGTAGCAGTGAATGCGATCGGAACATGACCAGCAAGCAGTGTTTCAAATAGCATCATTCCAGTATCAGTACCAGGGGTGCCTATAAATATCATTGCAACGTGAGGTAATGAATCAGCTTCAATCTGGTTTGCGCCGCCAGTAAGTGATGGAGGAACAGGAATCATCGAATACCTTGTGACGTCGAGTCCAGGTAGTTTTATTGTGGCATCTGGTGGGGCGCCTATCATCATGAATTGATTGACAAACGGTGTCTTCTATACATTCACTGTCATGGCAAGAAATAGTGTGTGATTTTGAGCGCAAAGTGCGGCTTCAAACAGCGTGCTTGTGGCAACGGTTCCAAGTGAACCAACAAATGTGGTGGCAGAAGTGAGTAGTTGACAAGCAATCATATCATTTAGTTGATCTACTAACAGTGGAGGATCAAATATTTTGTATTATGTTGTTGGCTCAAATACTGGAGATTTCATGGTAACGTGAGACGATAGCCCGATTACCATTACCTGACTGAGAAACGGTACTCCTTATATATTTTCAGTGGCTGCGGTAAATGCTATTGGAACAGGAACCGAGAGCTTTATAGCAAGTGAAGTCGTCGCTCTTTCGTTGCCAAATGCGCCGACAAATGTGACGGCGATAGCAGGAAATCAAGAGGCAACTATTGCATTTAGTGGGGCGACGTATGATGGTGGAACAGGCATCATTGAATATATTGTGACATCATCACCATGAAATGTTGCGGCGACATGATTGTGAAGTCCGATTACAGTGCCAGGATTGACGAACGGAGTTTCATATACATTTACCGTAGTGGCAAGAAATGGCGTGTGAACCTGAGAAGTAAGTAGTGCTTCAAATGCTACTATTCCGTCAACTATAGCAAATGCACCTACGAGTGTGACGGCTGTGGCAGGAAATGAACAGGCAACCATATCATTTAACGCATCGACCGACGATGGAGGATTTCCTATTCTCTACTACATAGTGAGATCGTCTCCGTGAAATATCATTGCGACGTGAACAGATAGTCCAATTACTGTTGAGGGCTTAACGAATGGTGTGACATATACATTCACTGTTGTTGCGCAAACTTCTGTAACTACATGAGTGTTAAGTGCTCCTTCAAATAGTGTCGTTCCGGTAACAGTTCCAGGTGTTCCACAAAATATTGAAGCAGCAGGTACAAATGGTGAGGCGGTGTTTGATTTTGATCCACCATTAACCAGTTGATGATCGGCTATACTATGATATAGGATAACATCGATTACTTGATTGGTCGTAGCAACATCATCAACTTCTCCTATTACGGTGACAGGATTTATCAACGGTACAACTCATACGTTCTTTATTTCTGCATTTAATATACAGTGAGAAGGGGCAAGTGGGGCTGTGACGTTAACCATAACGACGCCAACAACTGCACCAGTAACAGCTCCTCTTGATATAGCAGCAAAAGCTGCAAGTGGCGCGGCTATATTCACGTTTGCGCCGCCATTAGATAACGGAGGATTATTTATAGATTACTATACAATAAGATCGCATACGTGATTGTTGGTAAAGACCGGAACAAATAGCCCGATTATCTTCACGTGATTGGCAAATGGTGTGTCATATGTGTTCACGGTCTCAGCAGTCAATGCACAAGGAGAGGGACCTGGTGATTCAGTTTCAGTCATGCCAAATATACTTGCAGCATATGCTACATGAATGAGTCATCTTACATGAATGACATCTATGCTTTTTAACTGGGAAACAACGATACCTTCTTCTACGCAAATTCAGTATAGTATATCGACATGATATGGCTTGCAGAGCGCGGAAGGGGATGTTTCTCCTCGTGTCACAACACATAGTTGATCTATCTCTGGTTTGTTTGCATGTACAACCTATACGTATAGGTTTATAGGTACAGATATGTTGGGAAGCCGCTATACAGGAACTAATTATTCGTTTACTACTCTAGGGTGCCCCAACAATTCTGATATTGTAACTCAAGAACAAGATATCATAGATGTTCCTGTATGAGCCATATTCTCTATGGTTGCGGATATAGGAACAATATTAGAACTTATTATTCCTGCGGATGTGGTTGCTTCGGCACCGACTCTTATCTTCCAGGGAAAACAGTTGGATACGGGAGCTGCTATGGTAGCGCTTGGATTGCCCAATCCATCGCTTATTCAAGTAGGAGCGTTATATGACTTACAAGCATATAGTGGAGACGTAGAGCGTGTGACGAACTTTGATACGGGATTGACGCTGACATTAAGTTATCGTGATCAGGATGTGAGTTGAGTAGATGAAAGCACGTTGAAGATATATAGTCATGATGGAACAAGCTGGTCAGAGTTAGATAATTGTGTGGTGGATATGGTCAATAAGACGGTGACATGTGATACACCGCACTTCTCAAACTTTAGTATATTTGGAGTGCCATTAGCCACAACTCCATCGGTACAATCGGCATGAGGAGGCGGATGAGTGTATCTGACGAAGGATGTCTGTCCAAACGGAGATTACTCGCTGAGCTACTATGACAGAACATGTAGTAGTGCATGATTGCCTGATTTAACTTCAGATATTCTGCGTCTCGCATTAGCAAAGTGTAGAGCATTGAAGGGAGAAGAGCAACAATCATACTGTTTCAATCGTGCTATTGGGTCAACGACGATGCCTACATTCCTACAAGCACGTTATTACGATCAGATCACGAGAGCGCAGCTTGCAAAGATCATGGGAGAGTTTGCGAAGAACATATTAGGCAAGCTGCCAGATACAAGTAAGCAATGCGTATTCAGCGGAGAAGATCCAGATGGACTAAAAGCATATATGATCCAAGCGTGTCAGCTCGGACTGATGAATACAAGCAGACCAAATGACATATTAACAAGAGGAGAGTATATGACTGTGCTTTCAAGAATGCTGTATGGCAAGAAGTATGAGCAGACGAACGTAGAAAGCGAAGAACATCCATTCTACGAGTATCATATGGAGAAGCTGTATTCAGAATGATTGATCAACAGAAAAGAACCAATGGTGAAAGCTCAGAGATTTGTACCGTTCTTAACACTGTACAGACTGGCGCAGAAACTAGAAAAGGAATCAAGATAATAGAAAAATCCGCATATGCGGATTTTTTTATTCATAGCAGATAGATGTTAGATTATAGATGTTGGCAGCGCTGCTATAACCTACTATCTAAAATCTAATTGCTGGATAGTTTTCTGAACTTAAAGAATGTTACTTTGTCTGGTCCATTATAAAATGTCTTTGCATCAAATTCGCCATGTGGCTGCCAATCGTAACTAGTGATGATACCACCGTAATTTTCAGGCATGCTAAACAACTGGTCGAATGTCTGATAGATCTCATCAAGATCAGCTGGATTCATCCTCTCGCCATAGGGAGGATTGCTTATATAACAACCGCGACCATTGCGCGTAAGCTTCATATCTTGCACTGAAAATTGTATATACTCATCGACTCATGCATTCTCAGCGTTTTCTTTTGCAATCGCTATTGCGGTAGGATCTATATCGCTTCCGATGATAACATGCTCTTTATCTTTGATGATAACCTCGTTTGCACGCTTTATCTCAGTGCTGAGTATCTCTTTGTCATACCATGCAAACTTTTCAAATGCGAAATATCTCTGTAATCCAGGAGCAATATTCTTCGCGATCATTGCGGCTTCGATCAATATAGTTCCAGCTCCGCACGTGATATCATAGAGTGGCTCATGAAACTTCCATCCAGATGAAATAACGAGTGCAGCAGCCACATTTTCCTTCAGCGGAGCGTCTCCGGTATGAGAACGATATCCGCGTCTATGAAGTGATTCGCCCGTTGTGTTGAGCAATACTTGCACAGTATTATTATTGAGCGATAACATAATCTCTACTGGCTCGCGTGTCTCATCTTCTGTGCGCCATTCATCATTTCCCGTCAGTTTTTTGCTTATCGCCTTCTTCCCCATCGCCTGCAATGCGGGAGTGCTGGTCAACATGGATTTATCACTACGAGCAGTCACGATAAATGGTTGTCCTTCTTCAATATATTTTTCCCACTCGATACGATGCACAATATCAAAAAGCCTCTCAAAAGTTGGTGCTATTCATGAACCGACTACGAGATATACTTTGTTTGCCAATCTGCTTCGGAGATTGATCTTCGCGATAGCGGACTCGTCCGCCTCACACTGGATGGTGCTTGGAGAAAGTACTTGTGACTTTGGATATCCGAGTACCTTCAACTCATTTTTTACTAACTGTGACGCCCCACCAGGACACGATATGATAAATAACATACTTATAACTTACTTACTAAAATAATTTTAAATTCTATATTTTGAATTCTATATTTTGAATTATTCTTCTTTCTCCTTCTTTTATTCGTAACTCGTAATTGTTAATTCGTAATTATGTTTATATGTGGATAAGAGTTTTGACGATCGTAAACAAGCCAAGCATGATCAGTACGCCGCCTGTGATAAGATGAAGAATATAGAGATTTTTTTTATTGAGAAGGTGTTTGATAGAGTGGGCAAGTATGATTTTGAGCAAGTCAGTTCCAAATATAGTTACAAAAATGGCTAGGAAAAAGATAATGGTAGTAGAAATATGATCAAAATGTGGAACTGAAGTTCCTACGATCCCGATCCAGAGAAAGACAACTCCGGGATTGAGCGTATTGGTAATAAACCCTTGTCCGAGAAAGTTACTTCGATGAGGGTGAGTTCTCAGATGAACTTCGGCAGGGTCCTCACGACGGCGACGAAGGGTTGTGTATATCATATGCCCTCACATAATCATGAAGATGATGCCTCCGAAGATATACATCCATGTTTTTCGTGGTCATTCGACGATAAACGCACTGAATCCTGCATATGCAAGAACGCCATACACCATATCACTGAGGAGCATGCCTGCTGCAAACCGTATCGCAGCGCGCCTTGAGTAGCGCATGGCAATCCCCAGCATAGCGAAAAAAACTGGTCCAACCAGTACACAGATTAGCAGTCAAATACTTACTCCTTGTACGATAGCATGCCACATTGGTACTATTATAAGGAAATCCTTCTAGATTGGAACGGGGAATAGTGGAGGTTGATTTCTAGTTAAAAGTGCGTATAATGTTTGGACTAAAACATATCTTTATGAGCACGATACAATTAAAAACAAAAGAACAGATCAACACATTTATTGTTCATCTTGGTTCGTCAAGACAGGAGGGGCAAATAGTAGTAAAAAAAGACTCCAAGGGAAATGTCTATTATGAAATACCAGATTCATACATAGACGAATCTATGAACGCTGTATTTTATAGTATTCTCGATGATAATAACCTGGATGCAATTGTTGTGAAGGACTTCTATGTGATTTGTCATGAAAATGTTGTAGAGCAAATTACTATGCATCTACATGTAGAACATTCTATCATGCCAATCAAATTCTGTGATATGATGAAGGAAGTTGCAGCAGCATAAAGAAAATGCCACCACCTATTGACCCTAAGCGTCCGGTTATTGCCGGCGCTTTTTTTGATGGTATTGAAAGGCAAATTGCCTATATATAAGAGTATGCAACCGCTGAAAGAGTATCTTAAAACCACACCCAAATATATCAGCCTTCTCGCAGCCAATGGTATCACTACCCTTAGGCAATTTTTGCAGTACTTCCCGAGAGCATACGAGGATAGAAAAAATATGGTACTGCTGCACGATATGGTGAGTGAGGAAGAGGTCTATAGCGTCAAAGTGTTTGTACAAAAGAAAACGCTTATTAAAACTCCACGTGGGAAGAAAATTATCGAATTACAGGTCGTCGATACTGCAGGTGCAAAAGCATCGGTTAACTTTTTCTCCAACGGGTTTCTTCTGTCTTCTCTGAAGACCGACCAACGATACGTTGTTGTCGGCAAACCGAAAAGAGACAAGAATAAAATTATGTTCTGGCACCCTGAACTTATTCCGACTGAAGCGCCGGAATCAATTGATAATTCAGAAATCAAAGATCAGAATTTAGAATCAAATTCGGAGGAATCATTGACTAGCAATCAGCAGCTAGAGGAGACTAGCGACAAATTATTTAACGTCGGAAGATTATACCCAATATACCCAGAACTAAGCGGGATTTCGCCCGTATGGTTTGCGAAGAAGATGTGGGAAAATATATGACACATCCCTGAGTTTTTTCACGAACATTTACCGAAAGAATTGCTGGAGATGTATGAGCTCATAGATATTCCAACGATGATAAGAAATCTGCATTATCCTGATTCAAGAGAACTTCAAGAAAAAGCGCAGCATCGTTTGTTCTTCGATAAGCTTTTGCAAATACAGCTTTCATCGTTGCTCAATAAGGCTGCATATCAGTGAGAAAAACAATTTGGTGTCTCTGATGCGCAGTGGCAGACGGTGTCAGATATTATTGAAAAGTTGCCGTTTACACTGACGAATGCGCAGAAGAAAGCACTGAAACAAGTCATCGATGATATTCATAAAGACCGTCCAATGCTTCGTTTGCTCCAGGGAGATGTGGGAAGCGGAAAGACTATTGTCGCGGCGATAGCCGCGTATTATGTGATGAAGGAAATGGGCGGTCAGTCAGCATTTCTCGCGCCGCTCGAAGTGCTCGCGCAGCAACACTATCGCTCACTTGCTGCGCTCTTACTCCCTCTTTGAGTTCGTGTAGAACTTATCACTGGCTCAGTCAGCAAAGCACAAAAGGACGAACTCAAACAAAAGCTTCAGCAGGGACTTATCGACATCGTTGTCGGAACACATGCGCTGCTGCAGGAGGGCATTGGCTTTCATAAGCTACTTTTTTCTGTCATCGACGAGCAGCATAAATTTGGTGTGCGTCAGCGTGGTTTCTTTAAACAGTTTGGCTCACCACATATTTTACAAATGACTGCGACGCCAATTCCACGTTCCATGGCGCTCGCATTTTTCGGTGAGTTCGATGTGTCGGTCATTGATGAGATGCCTAAGGGTCGTAAACCGATCTATACGAAAATTATTTCTGAGTCAGAATTTAAAAAATTGAAACAGTGGATTCTTACCAGAATTTCTCAGTGACAAAGAATCTTTCTCATTGCACCGCTCATTGAAGAGAGTGAGAAAATGGAGCTTGCGTCTGCGACACAGGAGTTTCACAATGTCGTCGATCTCTATCCTGAGCTCAAGTGAAAGATCGGTATCCTTCACGGAAAGATGAAGCCTGCAGAAAAAAATCTTGTCATGAAACAATTTAAAGAAGGAAAACTTGTTTTCCTCGTCTCGACAACCGTCGTCGAAGTAGGTATCGATGTACCGGAAGCAACCGTGATGATTATTAAAAATTCAGAAAGATTTGGACTTGCACAGTTACATCAGCTTCGTGGACGTGTGGGAAGAAGTGATCTGCAGTCGTATTGTTTCCTCGAGACGAAGTATAAGTCGTGAGATGCATACAAGAGACTTCGTGCTTTGGAAAAAACGCACGATGGATTTAAGCTTGCAGAGATGGATATGCAGTTACGCGGGACGTGAGAGATTTTGTGAGTTCGCCAGAGTGGTGAAACAGACATCCCGCTTTCAGTGATTGGTAACATGGAATTCCTCGAGAAAGTACAATCAGCAGCCTTATGGCTTCTCGACAAATATCCATGACTCGATGGTCTCGATGAACTTCGTGAATCACTGAAAGACAGCATCTGAAATATTTGATCGTAAGGAAATACTGATAAGTGTATTTCTTTATGACATCTGCTATTCTGACCCAGTATTTCCTTGAAGAAATATTCATGCGTCTTAAAAAATCTTATTTCATGATTTTTTAGACTTATTCATTATCTCCATAAGAAAAAAGCCTCCGCAGATACGGAGGCTTTTAAGTGTGTTATGCAAGAGAATTAAATGGACACAAGTGTTTTTACATTGTTGTTCGAGGGGTGTGAATAGTATGTTCGTCTCTTTTCTGGCTGCTTGTTTTTAGCCTCTATAGAGAGAGTCGCATGAGGGACTGCCATCAGACGAGCCTTAGGAATAAGCTGTCCCGTTTGAGAGCAAACACCGTATGTTTTATTCTCAATTCTTATGAGAGCTTTTTCGAGGTGGGCTATGTATTGGACTTGCCTGCTTGCGAGTCTTGTATTATCTTCTCGCTGATCTCGCATGTCATCATCTTTTACATAACCATTGAGTTCTGTGAGTAATTTCCTGGCGTCACTTAATAAGTTAAGAATATGCTGTTTGAACTCTTTGAGTTCTTCATCGCTGTAGCGAATAAACTTTGTTGTCTCTATCGTTACGGGTTCATTATCAAGTATTGGGACTTGTAATGTATCAGCAGGAAGCACTTTTACAGTCAAAATAATATGCCTATTCGACGTTTTCTTTTTTACTTTTTTAGTAGCTTTTACCTCAACCGCTTTGGACGGCTGCGACATCTTTTTTGCTACTGAAGGAGTAGCTTTAACGTTTTTCGCCGGTTTTATAGATACGGCTTTTGTAGTTTTTGGAGCGTTCATCTTTGCTGTAGCTCCTGTCTTTGGGGACTTTGTCTGGGGGTTAGCCTTTTTTGCCATTTGAGTTTGTTTGAGTTGATTTGGTGGAAATGTGGTGAATTAGCTTAATGTTTTGATTGGACTGGCTTTTCAGAGCCCCCCAGTGATGCCCCCAGACCATACGCTGTAGAAGAGCCTATAATGCGGGCCGCATTCGGAGGTATGGGGTATGGGTAACTGGTAGTAACATTGTTATTTGTAGGATGCTGGTTTTGTCCATCCTTTTGCTGTGGTCGTGGTTGTTTCTTTGCCATAGCGTATTCTTTTTACGGTTAACATTTGGAGTTCGGAATTCTTTTCACAAGTCGCTCTTTAGGGCGACGATTGGCAGGAGTTGTGGGGGAATAAGCTTCCACTACAAATACTTTCTCCTTGGGATTTTTTTGTCTCCGAGGGTCTTTTTTTGCAGGGTTGGAACGCGTTTTTATTCTCATGTTTTTAAGCGCTTCTTTTGCTGCCTGCAAAGCTGCAGGATCACTAGGAGGCCACTTAAGTGCAGGTGACCCAGAATTGTTTTTCTTCCTGGCGGAGCCTGCTTGGTGTTGTTTTGCTTTTTTCTTTTTCTGTAGCTGTTGTTTAATGGGTAGCAGCGTGATTTTGCCTGTTCGTTTTTTAGGCGTATCAGCTTCTTTTGCATTTCTCGCTTTGCTGCGGCGAGTAGGTGTTTTAGATGATGTTAATGATGGAGCCATTACTATTGTTATAGCTTTTAGTACGGCGAGAGTGTTTGTGCTTTTAGCCATTTTTTAGTCTTTTGGTTAGGGTTCTATTCTATCCCCCTAAAAAGGGATGTCAAGCCAAATTTATCGAGAATGGATAATATCAAAAAAGTCGCTAGCTGCTAGTTTTTAGTCGCTAGTTGTTTGGATAGAGCTGATATGAGCCCATTAATCATTTTCTGTATTTCTGTTATTTGATGAGTGATCGAAGAATGTGTGAAAATATCAATATATTTAATGCGTAAAAGAATAGTAATCTGTGTAAATAATTCACAACAACTTCCTCTTGCGATATAGAGAAATCTTATAAATTCTTTATCCGTCTGTCTTCATGATCATTCAGCAATATTGCTAGGAATAGATACGCTTGCTCTTTGAATTTGATCTTTTAGTCCATAATTTCTTTTGAGTGAAGGCTGTGTATCACATAGTTCATGCATACTGGCAGAGAGGTCTATGGATTTGTGCCATACTCCCAATTTTTCAAAATTAGTCATTTTTTATTTTAGTTTATGTTTTAAAACTAAGTATTTATCTTCTAAAGACTAGAGACTAGCGTCTAGAAGCATTTACGATAATAGCAGTTTCCCCTCTATAAACACTCCACCATTGAAATCATCCTTCTTCAGTGTTCAAATAAGGCTCGTCCCGCTTCATTTTTCGATATCCTTAAGCTTTTCTCCATCTCATCGGAAAAGTGCATGCATCGAAAGATTTTCCTTGTTTTTTACATGAAGTTTAAGATGTCACGCTCCTGTTTTTCCTACTTTTTCAGCATGAGTAATAGTCATTTCCTCTATGAGAAATATCGGTTCTTGATTGCCTTGGCCAAAAGGTGCGAGACAGCTGATAGCTTCTACTGTTTCTCTCGTCATCTCATGATGATGAAGCTGTGTATCGATACTAATAGTCTTTTGCAGCATATGTTCCTGGATAACACGCGCTGTATACTCATACAGTCTTTTTTGTAACTCTTCGAGATTTTCTATTTTCACTGTGAGTCCTCATGCTTGCTTGTGACCTCCATAGCGTTCAAGCAGAGGAGCTGCGTCGTAGAGCATATCGATAACTGAAAAATATTCTGGTCCGCGAAGTGAGGCGACCGCATGTCATTTTGTTTTGTCTATCGATAAGACAATCGATGGTTTGCGAAATTTTTCAGTGAGTTTTCCTGCCACGATACCGATGACGCCCTCATGAAACTCATCGCTTGCGGTAAAGATGATCATTTGTTCGTTGTCCATGTTTGCTACTGCATACTTATAGGCGTTCTCTTGTATCTTTCTACGCTCTGTATTGAGTGAGTCAAGATTTTCAAGAAAACGAAGCTGCTTATCGCCAGTATGAAGCAACACATACAAACTGTCATATGGCGTCATCATCCTGCCTCATGCATTGAGCCTTGGGGCGATCTGGAAACCAATATGAAATGTATCGATAGGTCATTTAATATTAAGATAGTCTAAGAAATTACTAATCGCCTCAGGGATTCACTTTCTCTTATTCATGAGGTCAAGAGCTGTTTTTACGAGGAGACGATTTTCATTGACCAAAGGCATACAGTCTGCAACTGTTGCTATACCGACAATAGGCATAAAGAAATTGAAAATTTCTTGTCTCTTTTTTGCATCTTTGATAAGTCTCGTTGAGAGCCCTGCAATCAATTTAAAAGCAACAGTAGCTCCGCATATTTCTTTGAAATCATAGTTAGGAGAGATCTGTGGATTGATAACTGCAACAGCTTCGGGAATGGTTGCGAGTGGCTGATGATGATCGGTAATCACCATATCGATCCCGATCTCTTTTGCATAGGCAGCCTCAGCAACAGCAGTAATCCCATTGTCTACAGTGATGATCAAATCGACTCACTTTTCTTTCATCTGATCGAGATGATATGTTTTCATCCCATAGCCATCTTCCAGGCGAGAGGGGAGCTGGATAGAAATATTTTTGTATCACAAAAATTTTTGAAAAAAAACATAGACGACATAGCTCGCAGATATTCCGTCGACATCGTAGTCTCCAAACACCATGATTTTTTCATTGTTCTCTATGGCTGAAAGTATCCTTGTCATGCCTTTTTCAAAGTCATGGAGCTTTTCCTGATCTCCTCGATAACGCGCAAAAGTGGGATTCATAAAATCCTCAAGATTGTCTTCGATCTTTCTGATTTTCATCAGCCTTTCGATGACCGATTCGTCACTACTTTCATACAGCACGTTATAATTCATGGTGAATTATGTATAGTGATTTGCCTCCCGAAAAGAAGGTTTGATTTGTAATCAACCTATGAATAGTTAGAAATTATTATATAACACTAATACAAAAAACGGAAGGAGTGTGAAGACACCCTTCCGGTAGCGAAGAGCGTTGGTATACAACGCCTTTTCCTACGAGCAAAATGACTATAAAGCTATAGATCGTAAAGTCAATAATCAATTTTGTTACAAAAAAACCGGGGAGGATATCCTACCCCGGGCCGCTCTATTCACCATTTCCTCTCAAATGCAAGAGGGATATTTATCTTACCGAATATTATAGTAAAATCAATATTATTTATCCTTATTATCATTTGTCATTATGAAGCATAAATCGACGCATATCTCTTGGATTATTATCTGTATTTTGGTAGCTTTCGGCTCATTTCTCGGTGGCATGATTTATGGTGAAAAGACTGAAAAGAAGCGTATAGCAGAAGGATTTATCAAGGTATTTCAGGAAAATTTTGGAACTCAAAGCGGCTCTACCATAACGGGAGCTATAAAATAATTTCTCCTGCCGGAGGGGCGTCACTTTTTGGCATATCCCCAAAAAGTAACCAAAAAGGTCTAGTCGGATATAGCACTACGAGCCTGTGAGTTATTCATATATTGACTACGAAGTATTTCGCTGTCGCGCACATCACAGCGACTCCAGCTCAATACTAACACTCTTGCTAGAACTTCACGACCGCAAAGAGGAGACGTGGGGTATATCCGACGAATAAGAAATATAACATATGTTTAGCATTTCTGAAAATACAATTATGTTATATATCGCTGTATTTATCATAGGCTTGCTCTTCTGATCATTTTGATCAGTTATTTTGCATAGACTAGGAACCGAAGTAACACGAAAAAAAGTTCGTTCAGTGTTGGTCTGACGTTCTCAGTGTCCGCATTGCAAGCATACGCTGACGCGATATGATCTTTTTCCATTGCTTTCGTGGCTTTCGACAAGAGGGAAGTGTCGCTATTGTAAAGCGACAGTCTCACACTGGTATCCGCTTCTTGAACTTGGTTCAGCGTTGGTGTTTCTGGGAATAACATATTGGCGAACGCTCTATGGTGGAGGAGATATTACTTTGCTTATCTTGTCGCTCTTTGTGCATCGGTCGCTCTATTTGCTGATGATCTATGACATCCGAACGATGTATCTTCATCCTGTAGCTCGATGGATGGCGCTGCTCTGAGCAGCAGGTCTGTTGATCTATGGTAATGATGGAACTAGTTTTCTTACTGCTGCTCAGCGAGTAGTCATCTTCACTATAGGTTTTGTTTTCATTTATCTGCTCGCTAAACTCTATGTTCGCTTCAGATGGAAGCAGGATGCCGAAGGCATCGGTCAGTGAGATGTTATGCTCGCGCCTATTGTTGGCGCTGTGCTTTGGAAAGTAGTACAAAGTAGTGGTCTCATGGATATGGGTTCTTGGATGATGACAGTACAGTATTTTCGATATTACGTTATCGTAGCATGCATAGCGTCATTGTTACTACTCGTCGTCATACCTATCACACATGAATGAGGTAAACGCATGATTCCATTTTTCCCGGGTATGATCTTAGCGGCGTGGATCATGATGATGATAAGCTCACGGATACTCTCTTTATCGTAATTGTTGTTTTTTGATTTTATTTGAGGGGGAAATAACTATATTCCCCTTATATTGCGATTTTGTCATCGTTCCCAAATTTAGCACCTAGAATTAGTACCTATGCCAATTCAAAGACTACCAGAATTTCTCATCAACAAATTGAAAGCGTGAGAAATTGTCGAGCGCCCGGCGTCGGTCATGAAGGAGCTCGTGGAAAACTCGCTTGATGCGGGTGCCAATGAGATCATCGTCGATCTGCATGATGGATGAAAGAAAATGATTAAGATAGAAGACGATGGAGAGGGTATAGATACGGAAGATATCGACTTGGTTTTGGAAAGATATGCGACGAGTAAGATCGCCTCAGAAGATGATTTGTATTCTATCAGCTCCTATGGTTTCCGCGGTGAGGCTATGGCGTCGATCAGCGAAGTAAGTAAGATGACGATCCAAACAAAGCGTATTGATAGTACTGTTGGTCAGACGCTGACGAAGATTGGAAGCGAAATCCATGTAAGACCTATGAGCTTTGCAGGTGGGCACTGAACAACAGTCATTGTTGAAGATCTTTTTTTCAACACGCCGGTAAGACAAAAATTTCTCAAGTCGTCACAGACAGAGTACTTCTATTGTTATGACTTGTTCCTCAATTTTGCGCTTATTCACTGGGATAAGCGTTGGGTCTTAAAAAAAGACGGAAAAATTATTTTCGATCTCGCTGCTGCAGACGATTTGCTCACTCGTTTTGGAGATATTTTCAAGAAAGACCGGGAAAGTAATGTGCGTATTCTCGATTTCGATGACAAATCGATCCGTATGTATGGCGTGCTTTCTGATTCATCGCTGACGTTTGGCTCTCCGGAAAACATCCGTATTTTCGTCAATGCTCGTCCGGTGCAGGACAGAGTACTGAAGAAGGCATTACTCACAGCATACGAAAGACAAATAGCCCATGGCACTTATCCCTTGGCCCTTCTTTTTGTAGACATAGACCCTGAACTTGTTGATGTAAACGTACATCCAAGAAAGCTCGAGGTTCGTTTTGCGGATCCCGGAAGTATCTATCAGGCAGTGCATTTTGCGGTAAAAAAATCTCTCGGTGATGAAAAGATTATTGATATTCCTCGTGACACACTCGATAAAATTGCATCGACTCCAGTTTCACATATTGATAATAATTTCTTTCACAATCCCTTTCGCGCTGCTCAGGGGCAACGCATAGATCCGCTTCCATTCACCTTTGAGGAACATGTGAGCGTTGCATCATCATCTGGAGAATCTGATAGTGCATTCAATATTTCGACTGCTGATACACACTACACGGTAGTTGGTCAGCTACGAAATATGTACATCGTTTTACAAGCAGATGATGGCTTATATATGATCGATCAACACGCACTCGCAGAGCGTATTGCATTTGAGAAAATGAAAAAGAAAGCACATGAGGAAGGACTCACGCCAGAAACTTTGCTACAACCAGTGACCATAGAATTTCCCAAGACCATGTTGCTCGATGAAAAGATAGAGCAGCTCCAAAGCCTTGGATTCGATCTTTCTCTGTTCGGAGAAAATAAGCTTATCGTGCATGCAGTGCCAAAAGTATTTGTCGACTATCAGATCGATCTTGAAACATTGCTCAACATTACATTACATAAAGATCCCATTTCATTTGACATTATCCTCGATGAGCTTTATGCTATGAAGGCATGTAAAGCATCTATTAAAGCAGGAGAAAAACTGTCACTTCCAGAAATGCAGCGTCTTGTACAAGATGGATTTTCGCATATCGACGGCATGTTCGTCTGCCAACACGGAAGACCATTTTTCATCAAGATGAACAGAGGAGATGTCGACGGACTTTTTGACAGATAAAAAAACTATCCGCACATAATTGCAGATAGTTGTAAATTCCAATGATATACATTTTTACTCATCCTCTCGCCAACGGGGGATTTTTTTTATACCTGTTTGTAGGCGATAAGTAGTGATAAGTTGTTTCTTTCCCTGTGAAATGACATATTCATCCCAATCACCATTGGGATATTCTATCTTGATGCTATTTTCCCATGGGCCAATAGTTACCAAGCGACCATCAGGGAACTTTTGTTTATCAAAGACAAAGCCAGTTGTCTTCCATGAGCCATCTGTTTGTAGCACCCATTTTACACACTTTTCATCGTGGTAAGACAGACTCCATATGGCTACTATTGCTATACCGATACATACTATTTTTTTCATACATGTGTTTTTAGTGCTTCCTATTGTAGTATTGCTTTTCTCGAAATCAAATTATTTTTCATCATTTTTTTATAAAAAAACTTGTTTTTGTGTACTAGAAGGGTACAACAAGCTACACATAAAACCAACTGTTTATGAAAATCAAAACAGCAGACGCAGACGGCAAGTATCGTTATGCAATTGGTGGCAATGGCCACACAACGGGCATTGGTTGCAAAGGCCACATACGAACAAGAGAAGGGGATAATCCGTAATGGTCCACAATGTGGTATGGCACTACAACATCGCGCAGAATCTGTGCGGTGTTTTTTTATAGCAAAAAACGTGAGATTAACTCACGTTTTTGTCGTTGCTTCTCTGGCTGCGATAGAGCTTCAGATAACTTTGGAGAAGTGCCTCACATGAAAGGATAATATAGTGATGCGACTTGATGATCTCTGCAATGTTCAGCTCGTCATTGTGCTGATGCGTTACGGTAGAGGAGAGAGAACCGATGAATGTATCGTTATCGCTATGGAGTGATGCGCTTAGACTAGAGACGTTATCTTGTAGTTCTTCTGCTGTGAGCGGAGGAGAGATATGCTCCCATGTGTGGATCATATCTGTTGTCTGTCTTACGAGCCTTTGGAAAAAACTATAGCTTTCTGACATAACCTCCTCGAGACTATTGTCCTTCAGGTTGTCGAGATGATGCGATACGTCTTTGATGTATTTACTACTACTGATGTTGTCGATGATCGCATCATGAAGAAGATGGAGTGACGTCGCTTGCTCAGGAGTATATTGATACGTTGTATAGATCACTACGCTTTCAAGAAGTTTCTCTTCTATCTGTTTAAGCTCACTATATTTTTCTATGCGATGTCTGTACTCACTATGATCGAGCATGAGTGAAGCACGGTTGTAGGCAATCACTTTTTCTACAAGAAGTTGAGTATCGCACTGCAGTGCAGGAAGAATTTCCTCGGGAAGTGTTGTGCTGACGCGTTCTACCGCGAGATGAAGTGTGCTTGTGGGGCGAGGGAAAAGACGATGGAGGAGTGGGATCATTTTTTTCAGCCATGGAGCCCATAATAGCGCTAAGATTACATTGAACGTGGTATGGAAAAGAGCCAATATTATGGTTGGATCAGGGTTGTCTCCGAGGATAAGGAACATCAGATTTCTCAGCGGAACATAGCAGAGTGTCACGATAATAGTTGTTGTGATATTGAAAAGGAAATGACTAAACGCCACTTGCTTTTTGACTACCTGAGTCTTTGTACTAGAAAGGAATCCAACGATAGTGGTGGAGATTGCCGATCCCATATTCGCACCAATGACGACGCCAAGCGCCATATCCACAGAGATAATCCCCGCATTGAGCGCCGTCAGCGTAATAATTGTTGCTCCGGTACTCGTTTGCATTATCGTCGTCATCACCAGTCCAATCAATACAAATCACCAGATAGGTAGATGTGTGTACTCAGCAAGTGATACAGAGTGGGCGAGTAGCTCTACGCTTTCTTTCATATATCAAAGACCTAAAAACAAAAATCCAAATCATACTAAAAATTTACCGATGCTCACGACTTTTGGATAGGCAGAGAAAATCATCACGCTAAGCGCTCCGATACCGATGATTGGAAGCGCAAGCGCTTCTATATTCAATTTAAATCCAAGAAGTGAAATGATCCATGGCGTGAGAGTTGTTCAAACATTTGCCCCAATTACAACACCGAGCGCATTTCCAAGCCCGATCACTCCAGCACCTACAAATCATAAAGTCATCATCGTGACGATGGTGCTACTTTGAAAAATACATGTTTGTATGATTCCAGTAATGATACTCTTTAGGCGAGTATTAGTATTTTTACCAAGAATTCTTTTGAGTTTTGCTTTCCCCATATCTTCGATAGTTTGTTCAAAAACTATCATTCCAAAGAGGAAGACTCCAAGTCATCATATAAGATTCCAGATACTTACGCTTTCCATATAGTACAGTTTATAAAGTAGAAGGTTCATAAAGTAGAAACAATGAGGTTTTAACTTTACGAACTTTAAAACTTTTAACTAAATAAGATGCTTTACGATAAGAGTAATGATCCTTCCGTTCTTTTACAAAAAATGCATAAAAAAATGGCAGATAGAAGTAGATTTCTATTGCCATATTTGCTGTTTGTGGTCTGGTTGAAGGCCAGACATTCATGCCCAATAATCTATTTCATTTTGTTCTTTGATTTCTACTCTCTGAATTTATATGTTACTCTTTGAAGTTGCTCATAACAGAACAAATTGTTACCCTTCTTTTTGCATTGTCGACGATATACTGTACCTCAGAACAGAAACGAAATTCTTTTGCTTCTGGTCATCCACATGGTCCTGATCATACGGTATCAGTTGCAGCTCCATTTTCACATTGCATATTATTTCCTCCAGTCACGGTAGCGCTTTTGTCGAATAGTCCAACACGATTTATCGTTCTATAAAATCTTCCTGCAGGCGAATAGGTGATTCATTCACAGTCTACCCCTATGGAATTATTGCCATCTGTATCGATACTCAGACATGCGCTATCATAGATACTTCCACTAAATAAGGGTGCTGGCAGGAACTCTCCGCTGGCAGAAAGTGCAACTTCAAACGATCTGTCTGCAAGGTTAAGCCCATCAAAGATATCAAGTTCTCCAGGAAATAAGGTATTCATGATCGGTACCATACTTTGTCCGTATTGTGCCATCATAGGTATGTAAGAAAATCCCGTTCATCCTTCATAGTAACCAATTCGTTTTTCATCTTCACACGCCTCCTGATTTGTTACAAAGAGACTTTTTGCATTGAGCCAACAGAGGTCTTTTTTGCCTGATCGTTTGCGAAGATTGGTATCTCTGAGATTAAATACAGTTTCTGCCCCTTCTCTTGCAAGATTGATAGCGATGATCTGACCTCTTGCTTGTGCCATCGTAGAAAATCAACTATTGAGGACAACGAAAACAGCGATCAATCATGCACCGATAATCCCTATCGCGATGACGAGTTCAAGCAGGGTAAATCACTTTTTGTTTGACATGACCATGAAATTTCAGTACAAGTACGATAAAATTATTGTCTTTGTAACTATTTATAGCACGAAAGCAACTTTTAGTTCTCTGTGATGCGATGATGTACAATCTTGAATATTTTATCTTTGGAGCAGTTGGTATCTTATGTGTTTTCTCTTTAGCCATCGGTCTTGAGAGGATGGTAAAAGTCGTCATAGGAAATTATATATTAACGGGTCTATGTTTATCTCTTCGAACAACTATTGATTGGTTTGTGACGTGGATTGATACCATGTATCCGTGAACGTGAGCAAGTCTCTCATTTTTGGTCGATAACAAAACGACAGTCATACTTATTGTCTATTTGCTGTTGCTCCTCCTCATCTTCCTCAAATCAAATGTACGTGTTTCTATGCATGCATCGGGGGTGAAAAGATTTCTCTTAACGCTTCTTTTTGTTCCACTGACTGTCGCGAGTATCATCTTCTCATTGGAACTTTCTATCATCGGTCTCGACTCTTTCGATATGACGAAGATGACAATGCTGGCGCAATCTTTCACGACCAATTCCATCGTGTTTGGATTCGTACAAATGACTGCAGTCTGGTTCTTTGTTCATACACTTACAACGATCTTACTTATCTCAAATATCAAACTTCCTACTTTCAGACGCGCCTACACACCGCCTATGGACAACATTGATGCGCCGCTTGAATAACACTACATATTTCATAATCATATTTTTAAAGATAGTTCTCCGGAACTATTTTTTTATCAAAAAAGCCTATAAAAGTTGTTCTCAAAGAATGTTGACTAAAATCATTGAATATGTATAAACAAGTCATGTCTAATGAGATAAGAAAAGCCTCTGAAAAGAAGCCATTCTCTGTGCTCGTAGGTGAGGCAGTAGATCAACTTTCCATAAGAGAGTACTATAAGTGAGCGAATAATAAAAAGATTGCTCTTCATGTGAAAGAACTCATGAAGATACTTTTGGCCAACCATGCAAAGGTAGTAACACCGCAACGTAGTAATAGTGAAACAAGAGGAGATAGGGTGGTTGAAGACAAGCAAAATAACAGATGACTCGTGGTGCAACAGTCGCTTGATATGTGACTACAGCAATTGACGCAAGAGCATGGTGTAGGCCAATTCTATGCAGCGCTGCCTGCCATGATGATAAATAGTCCGCAAATCTCTCCTCATGACAGACTTTTGTGTCAGACCGTCATGATGCTTATGGTAACATTAAACTTTGATATACACAATGATATAGAAATACTCTCAGATCCGGTGACGGAGATTCTGACAACAACTGATGTTCCTGATTGGAAAAAGATCAGACACTATATTGATAAGAAGACTGTTATCGCCGATAATCATAGTGTATGATTTATTGATCGTAATAAGTTAGCATGAAGACTCAATGTAGAGGAGCTCTATCACTTTGATATGAATCAGGTCGCGGAAGATATTGGCATAGATGACGAGTTCAAGAAAATGAGATTGAAAAGAATTGTGCAGTGAGGAGTAAATGTGTTGTCGCACACTCCATTTGAATATTTTCATGATTTTGAAAGATTTGAAACAAACGATAAACAAAGACCTATTTATATGTTGCGTACTTATCTTCGCGCAAGAAAGGGCGCTGAAAAAACAGCAAGCATCATTGCTCTGTTAGATAAAGATTATAACTTTCTCAATCCTGATTTTCCTGTTATTGATGATCCACAGACAAAAGAGTTCGTACTGGTAAATGCCTTTGGAACATTGAGTGTCGGCCGAGCCGATGGCGATATATTATTTTTTGAATATAAAAAACAGCTCTATATTATTAAAAACGGGAAATATATGTTGCCTGGTTTTGCTGATCAGCTCGCAGGTAAAAAAATTCATCATCTTAAAGCATCTGCAGAAAAGAGATGATACTTCGATGTGTGTACCGAAGGAAAATGGTATGTCACAGACAATCGCCTCAGAGTTCTATGAGAGAGTGTAGAAGAGGTTCAGAAATTGATAAAAACATATAAGCCTAAAAAATAAAAAAGTCCCCGCAAACGGGGACTCACTTTAGATTTATTCTACATACATTGTACCAGATAGAGAATATACCGGGCGATTGTTTTGTATAAAGAATCCGGTCCATTCACCATTTTCTTGCCCCTCAACAACCTGATATTTCCCAGTATTTACCCCGTCGCTTACTTCAAAAGTTATCTTAAGCGGGTCATGGTCAACAATAGTGTAATTTGAAATGACGATCTTATTCTTATTGTGGCCTTTTTCATAAGGGAAAACGAATTTTACTTCAGGAGTCTCGCCATATGGATTGCTGATGCTGATAATAGGTTGTAAAAATGTTTGTGCTTCAGAAGAGCTTTGATTGCATGCGTCCCTGATGCTTTTTGAGTTATCCATGTGTGCTTTACCAGCATGGAAGATAAAAGTCGTAGTTAATAAAATTCTTTGCATTGTTTGGTGGTTTTATTTTTATCAATAATTTTTAATAGCCGCCATCTTGCCATGGACCAGCGATAGCTTCGCAGCCGGTACATTGATGGTAATGTGAATCGGTGTGTTTGCCGCCTGGTGCTCCGATGCGAATGATGGTGTGTTTGCGCTGTGCTGCGACGCATTCACTGCAATCATACATCGTAAGGTCCGTTGGTGTTTTTACCCGTTCAGGATTGAGCCTGAAGTCGGTGTGTTTTTCAGGAAGAAGGAGGGAAAACCCGTGTTCGACAGTCATAGGATATACACTTCCTTGATGGATGAACCGTGGATCTGGTTTCTTCCTGCCGTCAGGTTTTGCCACACATGTCGTAGTGATCATAATCTCCTCAGTCTTAGGAAAATAGCTGAATACTACTACATTATGATTTATTCCTTCGAGTAATTGCATAGCAGTTATAACCTCTTGCGATGGCTCGGCTTTTCGAATGTAAAACTCCGGCCAATGCTTGTGATTTACGGCGTGCAATAGTGAGAACAGTTTGCTTTTATATTTGATCCAGCGCCAACGTAAAAGCAGGGTAGTAAGCTCATCATCCCATCCTTCTCCAAAGGGCTTGATGGCTATTCTCCTTACTTCATTGTGAGGGATGCTTTGGAATAGATCTGTTAATATATTTTGCATAGTATTTCTGTTTTGTTAAGCTTGAATTGTATCAAATTCTGGCGATAAGTCAATCGATCCTAGAGGGAGAGGTTTTACTTGCAGAAAAGGATTTCAGCTTGTAATTGAGAAGCAAATCCGTACTATCGAAGCCTAAGATTTTAGATCTTATCTAGGCGTATCGCATGCTGCAGAAAACCCTTGTTGTCTTGAAGCCGGATGCTATTAAAAGAGGTATCGTTGGTGAAGTTATCAGCCGTTTTGAAAGAGTAGGGCTCCACTTGGTAGGTATGAAAATGCTTTGGCCAAATGAAGATTTCTACTACAAGCACTATGAAGAAATCGGTACGATGATTACACGTTATAACAAGGAAATCTTCAATGTAAATCGTGACTTTATGATGTCTGGTCCAGTTATCGCTATGGTATGGGAAGGTATCGAAGCTATCGCGCTTGTCAGAAAGATGACAGGAGCTACCGAACCAAAATCAGCGCTTCCAGGAACGATTAGAGGAGATTATTCGCACATAAGTTATGGTTACAGCGATTCGAATAATGCGTGGATGGTAAACATCATACATGCATCAGCAAATCCTGAAGAAGCTGAAAAAGAGCTTTCACTCTGGTTCGCTGGGACTGAAATCTATGATCACGAAGTTGAAGGTCATACATTCAAAAGATGACACAAAAAAAACTAATTTGTTAATTAGCAATGCCTAATTATAGAGTGACGTACTTGCGTCGCGCCCATTTAACTACTTAATCATCATTGACCATGCCAAAAAAAGGAATTCATCCTCAGTACGATACTGCGGTTCAGGTAACTTGTATCTGTGGAAACGAGTTTACTATCGCTACAACAGTAAAAGGACCTTTGAAACAAGATAGTTGTCCAGCTTGTCATCCAGCGTACAATAAGTGACTTGTCGTAAAACAGGTTTCTAAGGGTCGTATGGAGAAGTTTGCTGAGAAGATGAAGAAGATCGACGCAGTGAAAGCAACAAAGAAGTAATATATATTTGTGTGAAACGTAAGACCAAAAGGTTTTACGTTTTATATATTGCATAAAGAAGGTTTAGTTTTATTGTTCCCTCTATGAACCTTAAAAACTTTATCATCAGACAGTATGTAAATCATGACCAGGTAGAGCATATCATCGGCCACGACATTTTGATATACATAAAAACATCTATCAAGTATCTTGCGCTTTTGGCTATCACATTTCTCGTATATCGTATCGTACGTGTGTACATCAATACTGAGATGATCACGATGATCTTCGGTGTGATCGGACTCATGACCTATGCATTTTTCGTCATGCGCATCCTCAATGATTATTTTGATGCGATACTTGTGACGAGGACTGGTATCACATTACTCACTCGAAATGGTTTCTTGCAATACAAAACAGAAACCATCTACCGACCAAATGTAGAGATGATTACCTACGAACAAAATGGTCTCGTAGATGCAGCGCGAAATATTGGAGATATCCTTGTTCGCATAGAGCACGATATCACATTTCCATTTCAGCACGTCTCACAACCAAAGAAACAGGCGGCGATCATCGCCGCATGGAAAGAACAGAGTATGTATCCAGATGAGAAACCAGAAGAAGTCGATGAAACTCCAACCAACGTGCGTGATGAAAAATTTGATGTCTTGGTTGAAACGCTCGGCGAAGTGATTGTCGAGTATATGCAGCGCAAAGAACAAAAATAGTTATTTATTAAAACAAGAAAAGCCCTCTGGAAACGGAGAGTTTTTTTTAAATGAGAATAATTTTTTTTAGTCGTAATTACTGTTGGTAATATACCTTCTTGTATTCTTCTCGTATATCCCTATATATAAGAAGATTTAGTTCTTATAGATACGACACTCGATGAATCCATTTAAGCTTATTGCCGTAGAACTTATATATCGTCCGATATTCAATCTCCTTGTTATATTTCTTTCGCTTTTTGCGGGAAATCTTGGTCTTGCGATCATTGCGGTGACGCTTGTTATCAGAGCGCTTCTCTGGAAGGTAAGCTCAAATCAGGCACAAATGCAGAAGGGTATGGGTAACATGCAGGAAAAACTCAAAGAGATCCAGGAAAAATATGCTGATGATCAGGCAAGACTTTCACAGGAAACGATGAAGGTCATGAAATCTGACGGTATTGGACCTCTCAAGGGTTGTTTGTCGCTTCTTGTACAGATCCCAGTGTTTTTTGGACTTTTGTACGTCATCCGTGCATTCGCCGGTGCCAAAGGAGCGGTTATTGATCCAAATGATATCTACTCATTCATCGCGCCATTTGCATCTCAGTATCTTTCTATCGATGCAATTCAGCACTGGTTCTTAGGTATTGATCTTCTCGTTGGTAACAACTGGCCATTGACGATAGTTGGTGCGATCCTCGTATACATACAGTCAAAACTTATGGCTCTTAACCAGCCAAAAGCTGCGCCAAAGATGAGTCCTACAGGACAACCTATGCCTGACATGACAAAGATGATGGGCTTCATGAATATCTTTATGGCATTTATGATGGGATCATTTATCTATAGTACACCAAGCGGAGTAGGTGTCTACTTATTGACGACGACGCTCTTTACGATCGTACAGTACATGATCCAAAACTGGCAGCTCATCAAGATCAAATGGGAAACAAGAAATGTCAAAGATAAACCACAGATTGTGAATCATAAAAACTAAACTAATTAATCATATTATTCGCATGTGGCAACTGCCAGATTGCACCTAGCAATTGGATGCTACTTGCCATCTGCTACAATCTATTTGCTTTTTAGTACCTTAATAAGAAATAAAGATGAAAAAATGGTGGTTATGGGTTATTGTCGCAATAGTGGTTATTGTTGTAGCAAAAGGAGTGAGTTTCTACAATGGTATGATCGGACTTGATGAAAGTATCAAGACCCAGCAAGCGCAGGTAGATAATGTGTATGAAAGACGCGTTGATCTTGTTCCTCAGGTTACTGCTGTAGTAAAGAAATATACAGAGTATGAGGGGTCTGTACTTACAGGCATTGTGGCGCTTCGTTCACAGAGCGCAAATCTTGATCAGCTCAATGCGATGATCCAAAATGGAGATTATAAGTCATCTGACTTTTCGTCGCTTCTTGCCTCTACGCTCGGCGGACTCAAAGTAACAGTAGAAGCCTACCCACAGCTGAAAGCTGATACGCAGTTTAATAATCTTTACGTGACACTTGAAGGATCAGAAAATCGTATCCGTACAGAGATCATGAATTACAATAATATGGTGATAGACTATAACTTGAAGGTAAGAACGTTCCCATGGGGTAAGCTTTTCTCAGGTTTATTTGGGTTCGAAGAGAAGGCTCGTATTACACCTCCTGAAGATAAAGATATCAAACAAGTTCCGGATGTAGAAGGACTTCTTAACTAAATTTTTATTTAGCATATAGCAACTAGCAGCTGGCAACTAGCAAGATAATATATGCCAATTGCTAACTGCTAAAATCTAGCTGCCGGTAATGAATATAAAAAAGATCGTAGGAAACATGATTGCATTGATGACACTCTGTCTATGAAGTGTCACTTTTGCCCAAACGCAAAATCTTGATGTGATGAATCTGCCGAAGCTTAATCAATATGTAACAGATTTTGCCGGTGTGTTGGACGCTACGACACTGCAGCAGTTCAACGATCATGCATATCAGTATGATCAGAACTCATGACGCCAGTTTGTGGCTATTTTGATTCCGGATCGTCAGGGGAAAGAACTTTTTGATATTTCTCTGAAGGCATTCAATGACAATGGTATTGGAAGTAAGAAAAATAATGATTGATTGCTACTGGTGATCGCAACAGATGAAAAGAAGATTCGTATTATGGTCTGATATGGACTGGAAGGGCAGATGCCCGACGTGTTGGCAAGTAAAATTATTGAGCAGGATATTCGCCCATTGGTAAATGCATGAGACTATGCATGAGCCGTAAGAGTGTTTTATCAAAGAGTAGAAGAAGCAATAGCTTCTGATGAAGCACAATCCCTTGCTTTTTCAGAGGATGTCATCTCTCCAGAGTTGATTATTATCAATCTTATCTGATTTATTGTGGTTATCGGATATGATATATGGATGGGAATCATGCAGAAAAAAAGAAAGGCGGCGGAGAAAATTAAGTGAGTAATAATCTGAAAAAATAAAAATAAAACGCTATACAAATCATTGCCACTTATCATGGTCTTTGTATTTCAGTTGTTTCTTATATTATTGCCATGGAGAGCGTATCTGATAGGACCGTGGCTTGCATCGTGGATATGAGTTATTTTCTATAATGTGATAGCTGGAAATATAGTGGTCAGTCGTTGAACATGATTTTGAGGCGGATGGAGTAGTGGAGGTAGTTTTGGTTGAGGTGGAAGTTCATTTAGCGGAGGAGGAGGTATGTCATGAGGTGGCTGAGCAGGTGATTAAAAAAAGAAAGCATTCGCTTTCTTTTTTAATATAATCAATCAACATTCTTCACAATTTGCTCAAGCGTTACAACACCATTACCAGTTCTTCTTATTTCTGTAGCATTATTGCTCAAATAGATGATCGTATTGGGTCATTCAACAGAATATCTGGTATCAAGAGTCGCCTGGTTGTCAAAGTCTACAAAGAAGATGATAGTGTTTTCAGGAATGCGCGCTGCGCGCGCAACGATATCGTCATGCAGCGCATCAGATGTTGGGTCGCCTGTCCTTTCAAAAGCAAGGATGATGCGCTTATTTGCAGTAAGTGCCTCAGTAAATTTCTCTGGTGTGTAGAGAGCGTACTCACCACCGCCAGTATATTGCATGCCACTATCTCCTGTTGTGATAACAATATTTGAAGGGGTTGTTGTATTTCCTGATCCCTGCTGGAGAAGCGCATCTATTTCTGAAGGAGTTTGAGTGTTCTGATTCATAGGTAGTTGTTTCCATATCATAAGTGCTACCAGCACAACGAAGATAAGAATGAGTGGTCCGCGGAGTTGTTTCATGCAATAATCAATTAAAAACTAAAACCAAGATGTAGATCATTCATACAAAACAATAATTGAGAATAGTATTATGAATACCGACAAAGTTTGCAATCATTAAATGACAATAGGTTTGTTTTTTCATGCCAAAATCATACATTGAAGATGTAGTATTTTACTGTTTATTCTGCTGCTATGTCGCATCATTCATTTGGAAGAAAAAAAACTCGTCTTGGTCGTTGGATAGTACTTATCATTATTGTCGCAGTAATATGGATAAGCATTGTGTCGAGCCAGCGCTTTAAGCTCCAGAAATCAGTCATTGTCAAAAAGTGAGATACGCTCAATGTATTTCTTGCTCAACTTAATAGTCTCGAAAGGTTTAAAGTAAAGACGTACATAAAGACCCATGAAGTTGATCTTGCAAATATTCAACTTGGAACATATCAGTTTAGCGGTTCGTATACACCGAAAACTTTTCTTGATGTGATACAAGTATGACCCACATCCCAATATGTCCGCTTCACTGTCTTAGAGTGACGATCTATTTATGACATAGATGCATCGCTTGCGAGCAAATGATTTATACAGCCAGGTGAATACGTAGCATACGTTTCATCAAAAGATCTGATAAATAATCTCTGAGCTACATATCGCTATCTTGCGGAAGCATATAAAACACATGGATTTCCATCACTTGAATGATGGCTCTATCCTGATACGTACTTCATTGATCCAAGCAAGGAGCCACTAACGCAGCTTGTGAAGCTACAACTTCAAGCGTTTGATAAAAAGATATATCAGCCTTATGCAACAGCGATCACCTCATTTCCTTCTCTTCTTCAGGCAAAAGGAATTGCCATGAGTTATACGATGGATTTGTGGAATATCCTTCGTCTTGCATCTGTGATCGAGAAAGAAGAAAGAAATACGCAAAACAAACCAACCGTCGCATGAATATTTTTCAATCGTTTGCAGCAGGGAACTCTTTTAGGCGCAGATATTACGCTCTGTTATGGCCTACACAAGCCCTATGAAAATTGCACACCATCGTTTATCAATCAAAATATAGAAGATACTGATAACGTCTACAATACTAGAGTACACAGAGGTCTTCCTCCGACGCCTATTGCAAATTCTTCTGTAGATACGATCCGTGCAGTACTCGAATTTAATAAAACAAATTACTTCTTTTACATCCATGACGCAAATGGCGTCATCCGCTACGCAGAAAATATACAATGACACAATGACAACATAAGTAAATATCTTAGGTAATAAAAATGAATAATAACAATAAAATAACTACCATAACTATTGCATACGGCTAAGGAAACCGTACTTTTCCCTTGTTTATCTTGAAAATCCTCACAAAAGGATGGTAAATTGAAAAAAAAGAAGTCTCCATGAACATGTGGTTGCTATCGCTATTGCTGCTGTAATTGTTGTGGGACTATCCGTAGGAGTCAATAAGTCAGGTCTATTAACGGCGGACGTATTGCAAGGTAAAGGTGATACCTCATCGATCTATGCGGGCGATATTAGTTATGTTGTAGGAAGCGGTTTGTTGAGTGTGCAGAGCGAAAAAGTGTTTCAGGATGCACAGTCGCTGACATTTACTATCGTCTACGATCCTGAAGTAGTTATCCCTGAGGCAAAACAGATACAAACACCTTATGATTTCACATCATCATCAGGTAAGGGAGGTTTTCTTCAGATCACACTCTTTATTACTACAGGTGTTGACGCAAAATCTATGCTTTTAGCGCTTCCGTTCTCAGGAAGTGCAGAAGATATAACTATATCTGACGCTTCTATGCTTTTTAGCGGATGAAGTATGGATGGACTTGCTATAAGAAAACAGTAAAAGACATATTTAGTCGTTATGATTTTATTTTTCTCTTTCTCTTCTCTTTCATGAAAAAGGCTTTAGCTTTTTTACTCCCAGCTTTATCGTTTATATTCTGATCTGCATTTGCAGCTGATGCAACTACCTTCTCGGTGCAGCTCTCACCAACGACGGCTGTTATCAATCAGGCTCTGGATCTCACCGTGAAGGCGCTTGATGCAAATGGCAATGTCGTAAAGGAATATGCTGGTGACATTTTCATTGACCTTACATCTGCAAGTGTCTCTGTAGACTCACAAGATTATAGTTTACCTTCCGATGGTATATATACGTTCCTTCCAAGTGATCAAGGAGTAAAAACATTTTCAAAAGGACTTGTCGTGAAAAAAGCAGGAACATATAGCGTGAAAGTAAGTGAAATTATCAATGAGTCGATCAAGGGTGAATCAGCACTCGTGATCAAAGGTGATGATGATACAGGCGCACTCGGTATAATCTCTATTTCCTCTCCGACGCCAGACAGTATCGAAACCAATAAAACTATCAATGTCGTCGGAAATAGTTCGCTCAAAAATTCTCCTTTGCAACTCTATATCAATGGTATCAAAGTAAAGGATGAGCTGACATCAACTAACGGAGACTTCAATGTATATATCAATGATATTAAACCAGGATCAAATACGCTGCAAGCAAAAATTACTGATGCACAAGGAAGCGAGGCAGCAAAGTCTGATGAAATAAACTTTACGTATAAGCCTGCAGAAGCGCTTGTTGTAAGCGGATTTGAGATTCTTCCAGGAAATACCGTAAAGCAAGGACAGAAGGTAACATTTATCTTCCATACGAACGATGCGAAGTCAGTAAATCTTAGTCTCATCTCTGACGATGCAAAAGCACAAAAGATAGTTCTTGAAAGCGCTGATGCAACGACATGGAGAAAAGAATATCTTATGGATAAAGCAGGTATGTTCACTGTAGACGCAGTCGTCAACGCCAACGGAGTTGATAAGCCATATGATAATATTGGTCGGGTAAATGTCGTCGATGCAAAATCAGTACAGGAGATCAAATATTTCATAGACAATATAGATAAGACAAATCTTCATCTTTCATGGACGTATCTTGGTAATTACCTTGAAGGAGAAATCCCATATTTCTCTATCCAATATGCTCGTGAAAAAGGTGATGTATCTGCGGCGCAAGGTATCGTGGTAAGCGGTGCATCTACAATACTTACTGGTATGGATTTCTCTCAGCCATATTATCTTCAGATCACGCCGTCAGATCTTCTTGGGAAACAGATTGGTGAACCTTCAGATATCGTTATGATCGAGGCAACAAAAGGTTCAGCTCCAGTCTGTAGAGTAGAGGGAATTAGAGTGCTTCAGAGAAAAATCGCAGATCAATACTATCTTACATGGGATAAGGTTGATGGAGCAGACAGATATATCATCTATCGTTCAGATACGCCCGTTGATCCAAATGGTGGTATTGCAGGGATGCAAAAGGTAGGTGAAACTGCAGATAGCAAGTTTGCGTATCCATATGATGTAAATGCTCCAAGAGATACCTATGCGTACTATGCGGTTGTTGCCATCTGTAGCGATGGAAGCGCATTGCAGCTCGACTCAACGCAAAAAGTGAAAGTAGGACCTATGCAAAATATCCTTTTCATGCTTCTTATTTCAGGACTGTTATTTGGTCTCTATAAGCTCAATATTGTTGCTCGTAGACGCTAATAAACTAAATTCAAAAACCATAATTACATATAACGAAGAATTATTGACTAATGTTCTATGTATAAAAAATCGCTTTAGTTAAAAGCGATTTTTTTTATGAAATAATATTACTATAGGTTGTAGCCTGTATGATTTATTTAACAGTAATATTCATTTTAGAGAGAGTCTTCATGTTGTATGAAGCTATAAGTGATGTTGTCCCTGCTTGATCAGCACTTATGAGAACGATAGCTTTACCATCACTATTGGTAAGTCTGATTACCTGAGGAGAAAGTGAGATGATGTTCTCAGATGGTATAAGTGTTATATCTTTCGGAAGTTTTCCAACAAATGGCTTGCCACTTTTGTCTGTAACCTGGATAACCATGCTGGTTGTCTGTCATACCTGGAGATTGTTTGAGAATGATGGGAGAAGAGAGATCGTATATTTTTCAAGAAATGATTCTCCGAGTGTGCTTGTATTTGCAAGTTCTACTGTTGCTCCTTTTTCTGTTGTCGTTTTCGTTGTGGTAGGAGTTGCGAGCGCTATACTATTTTTAGGAATTTCATTGGTTGTGACTATACGCGTTGCGAGAGATTTCTGGATGGTTGTTGAAGTCACATTATTTACTACAGGTTTATCAAAAGTTGGTGCAAGTGCTACGAGTGGCATTCTTTTTCTATTGGTCGTCGCAACTGTAGAGATCGGTGATGGAGTAGTACTATTGAGACTAATTGTCCCTCATTGTGACTCGATCCATGCGATAGGATCTGCGGTTCTTTCAAGAAGATAACTTCTGCAAAGACCGTTATTTACAATATTTGCTATGACGTTAAATGTTGTTCCATTTCCATATTCTGGACATCCCCAGAACGCATATGTATTTGTTGGTGAGATATGAATATTCCACAGGAGGTGATTTCCGAAAGAGAATCCTACATTTCCTACTGTTCCGATCATCTCTCCCTCTTTAACTTTTGCTCCTTCTGGGATGGTAATAGTATGCAAGTGTCCATAGACAGAAAACACTGGTGTGTTATCAGGAAGAATATGCTTTATCATGACGACATTCCCATAACCTGCCTGGGCTCTTGCTCTTATGACAGTTCCATCTTCTACAGAATACACAGGAGTTCCTTCTGAAGAAACAATATCTACTCCTTCGTGAGCTCCTTGACCTATAGCCCAACCATTATCGTAGGGAGCTCCCCACATGGTAGTGTAGATAGAAGTATATGCGGGATTATCCTTATAGTTTTCATATTTCGCTCCTTTGATAATAGGAAGTGGCTGCTTACAATCCTCGCTTAGATCGCTCCACACTTTTTTTCTGCATGCAGAGTCTTTAGAAACTTCCTTGAGAGGATATGACCATGAAAATCCATTTCCGTTGATTAGAAAAGATGTAGCTTGTAGGAGAAGAAAAGCGATGATTGCGGTTTTCTTCCGTAGATGAGCGTTTGTTTTCAAGTGCTGTTTCATGTGCTGATGCAAATCTGCTAAATTCTTATGCATCTATATTATATATTAAAAGCTAAATCTGTCAAATAAGAGATGACTTTTTGAAAAATATATATTTAATATTTTCTCAAATTGTCATAATTTGCGAGTATAGACCTTTGTTTCCCTTATTTTCTGGTAAAAACGGTACAAACCATTAATTTCCCTTCTTATTATACCTAAAACACTCTCAATGGACAAAAAAACAGCCTATCATGCATATTATTATTCAATTGTCGATGATATCACCCAGGCGCAGCTAAGATCTTCTCCCGAGCTGCCTTCGGTCGACGTTGATGTTATCCAGCAACGAATGGCTGAAAATAGCATAGATGCCACTATCCAAGGTGATCCTGACTATCACTGGAGGTTACAAACGGCGCCGCAGGCGCCGTATGTGCTCTACTACCAAGGCAGCTTGTCAGTCCTTGAAAAGCCGACTTTAGCTATTGTCGGCCCTAGGCTCATGAGTCCCTATGCGGAGCAAGTCCTTGAAGCGCTCTTCGAGCAACTACAATATTTTGATATCGTGACGGTCTCTGGTATGGCGCCTGGAGTAGATACGTTGTGTCATGAACTTTCCCTAAAGTATGGTATCTCTACCATTGCAGTACTTTGATGAGGATTCAAAGTGTTTCTTCGTGGGGAAAAAAGAACATTGATGGAAAAAATAGTACAGGGAGGATGATTGATAGTGTCAGAATACAAACATTCTTTCCGTCCAACAAACCGATCATTTCCTCAGCGCAATCGTATCATCGCATCTCTTTCGGATACGATTTTTTTGCCAGAAGCAAAAGAAAAGTCATGATCACTAATTACCGCAGATATATGATATGATTTGCAAAAGCCTGTCGTCGCTCCTATGAATAGTATCTTTCTCGAGAGTAGTAGAGGAACGAATACATATATTGTAAATGGACGTATTGCACCTCTTGCTGATCTTCGCTCATTTCTTGAGAAACATTATCCCCGTAAATCTCAGATACAGATGACTGATACAGATACAGGAAAAACGGTATCAGTATCTTGTATCAGTATCCGTGAGGATTTGAATGATGAAGAGAAAAAAATAGTTGCTGTTCTGAAAGAGTATGATGAGGCGTCTATGATGTTGCTCGGAGAGAAAACCGGCTACACATCTGAAGAATTATTGGTACATATGAGTATATTAGAGATGAAATGAATGCTTATAGAACAGAGCCCATGAATATATGTGTGTGTACCTTGTAAGAAAAAATATATGTAATGCATTTTGTGTTGCGAATGCAGGAGAAAAATATAAATTGGAATAGACGTAAAAAATCACATTCGTACTTATATTTATTTTTCTCCTCAACGACATGTCCACGTGATTGCGGAAAAAGTATGTTATTGCCGTAGTAGTTATGTGCGCGCCAGTATTTGCAGCCGCATGAGATATAGATATGTGAAAAGTAGAGCAAGTATGGCTCGATCGAAATAATGAACTAAGAACATCTCTCGAACTTCCTGAGTATACGATAGATACGAGACTTTCTGAGACCGCACAAATGTGGAGTCAGAATGCGCTCGTCAATCAAACTATCGACCATAAGCGTTCAGCCAACGATGGTTACTATAATTATGGTGGCATTGAAAAATGGTTTGCAGGTCATGGAGTAAGATTTAAAAATATCAATCGTGCAACATTTAGTGAGAGTCTTGGATACGGATATTTCTCATGTAAAAAAGATGACTGTACTGATGATCTTATCGCTGCGCTCAAAACTACATGGACTTTTTTTATGAAAGAAAAACCATACATGGGTATGCACTATAAAGCACTTGTGCATCCATACTTCCAAACCATGGGACTCGGTGTCTCTGTCGATCCAACTCTCAAGAGATATTATGTGACGCTTCACTATGCAGCACAGGTCATACCACAACCTATCATTAGTAAAAGATAATCCGAAAGGATTATTTTTTTATAGTAAAAATAATGTCCGTTGTAATTAGGTGTCTATTACATAAAAACTGAAAGTTAGTTTTAAGATTTTAGTTTTAAGTTTGTGAGTTATGGATAATATTACACAGTGAGTTATTGGAGGATGGATCCTGGAAAAGGTAGTTGGAGAAACGCCTGTGCAGGCATCTCGATGGCAGCGTAACAAAGCACTTATCTTATGAGGGCTTATTACCAACATTCCCGATCTTGATATTTTTATTGGGAGATATATTCCGCATAAAGACTATATGAGTGAATTTCTGTTTCATAGAGGTCTCAGTCATTCGGTATTTTTCAATATCGTTGTGGCATTGCTTGTGGGTTTTGTCTGCGCAAAGACAGATCGTTATCATCGTCCACGATGGCGTTGGGCTCTCGGTTCATACCTGAGTATTCTCTTAGGTCATCTTTTAGTAGATGCCATGACCGCATACGGGGGAAGATATCTGTTGCCATTTTCGTCACTTACGTACTCTTTTGACAATATTTTCGTCATAGATTTTTTCTATACGCTTCCGCTAATCGCACTTTGGTTTATATATATTTTCCTCAAAAAGAAGCCCCTAAGGAAAATTTGATATCTTATAGGAGCTGTATGGATCGTTATCTATCCGTTGTTCACATTTTTTGCAAAGCATGTAGCTACTCAAAAGATGGAAGACTCTTTGCAGCAACAATGAATTTCCTATAGCCGTATTATGACCTCTCCCGAGCCATTGCAGGCATTTCTTTGGCGTGGGGTTGTACAGGCGGGAGTCGGATATTACGAATCTTACTATTCGCTATTTGATACAGATGCTGCTAATTTAGCGTGGCGTTATATTTGAAATAATAGTCTCATTCGTAAAACATTCAAAGATAAGCCGAACGTACAGGAAGTAGAAAAATGGGCACAGTGACGAACGAGTTATAGCCGCGCAGGAAGTGGAAATATCCTTATTGGTGCGGTGAAACAGTGAGGAATACTTTGACGAGAGAAGAAAGGAGAATGACTCGATGGCTCATTTGCATTTCTCGTAAACTCAAGCGGCGAAGTCGTCGGGCAGTGAGGAAGAGGGAGGTTTTTAGAAGAGTCATTTGGAGAAGTGTGGAAGAAGCACTGGGCAAGGGTGTTTAATATAATTACAAATTAACAATTACGAATTACGAATGAAATAAAGAATAGTTGTTTTTTATTATAAAGAAAGGCGGCGATGCCGCTATATTTTAAGGCGTCATTGTTATATTGAGAATTTAGCACTGAGAATTTCCAATTATTCCGCATATTTTCTGCCTCTTAGTTCATCAGGAAAATGTTCCTGATCGACTTTAGCATCTTCATAATCATGAGCATACTTGTATCATTTTCCGTAGCCTAAGTTTTTCATTAATTTTGATGGCGCATTACGGATGTGCAAAGGCACAGGGAGATTGCCGAACTGCATGACATCTTTTTTCGTTTCCTGTGAGATAACATAACAGATGTTATTCTTTTTTGCTTTCGCGAGATAGAGTGTTAATTGCATTAATGCATTGTCGCACTCAGGCATTCAAAGCTTTGCACAGACGTCGTAGACGGTGTTGGCAAGAAGGAGGGCGTTGTTGTCTGCGGGCCCGATATCTTCACTCGCAAAGCGGACGAGGCGACGGCAGATGTAGAGTGGATCTTCTCATCACTGCAGCATCCTTTGCACTCGGTAACATGCTGCATCTGCGTCGCTATCGCGAAGCGATTTGTGTACAGCGGAAATGATATTATAATGTTCTTCGCCATTGCGATCGTAGTAGACTGGTTTTCCATAGGCGATAAGAATAGTTTGCGGATCAAGTATTCACGTTCATTGGATCATGAGTCATCATTCTGTAAGATTTAACGCATTTCTCAGATCACCGTTCGCGAGCCTTGAGATAAGCTCTACGGTTTCGATAGGAATCTCAATTCATGGATAGAGTCTTTGTATGTCACTTATGTGACTTTCGATGAATTTTACGATATCGTCTTCGGTATGTTTATCGAAAACTATTACCTTTGTGCGCGAGAGCAATGCATTGTTAATAGTAAAGCTAGGATTTTCTGTCGTTGCTCCTATTAATATAATAGTTCAGTCTTCTACATAAGGAAGTAGCGCATCTTGCTGCGCTTTATTTCGACGATGAATTTCGTCTAAGAAAACGATAGTTCTTTTGTTGTATCATTTGTTCATCTGTGCCTGATGGATGATCTCACTGAGATCACTTTTTTTGCTGCTGACTCAAGACAGATGCACAAAGTCTGCTTCGAGTTCATGACTGAGCACTATTGCAAGTGTTGTCTTTCCTGAGCCCGGAGGTCATCGAAATACCATTGATGGGATCTTCCCTGAAGTAATATATGATCTCATTTGCTCGATGATCTGTTTTTGTCCGACTAGCTCATCGAGTTTTTGTGGGCGGAGGAGGGCTGCTAAGGGTTGGCTTATATGCATATGATTTTAAATTATCAATAAAGAGATTCTTATTCGTCGGATATACCCCACGTCTTCTCTTTGCGATCGTGAAATATAATAAGAATGGTAGTATTGAGCTGGAGTCGCTGTGATGCGCGCGACAGCGAAAGACGTCGTATTCAATGTTTGAATAACTCACAGGCTCGTAGTGCTATATCCGACTAGACCTTTTTGGTTGCTTTTTAGGGATATGCTAAAAAGTAACGCCCCTCCGGCAGGAGTGAGAAAAGTTTATATCGATAATCTCTTGCTTTTTATGTAAAACAAAAGAACGTACGTACTATAAGAGAAAAAGAAATAAGTTTCAAGGCCAGATTATGGTTGTTGTAGTTTTGAGGAATATTGTATTGATTTTGAGGAGAAGAGTGGTACAATACAGATTCACATAAATAGAAAACCTAATGAAACAAAAATCTCTTACTGGTTCTGCAATGGTAAATGTTGCTCCATGTCTCTCTCATCCATGCGATAGTCCGGGCGGTTCGAATCCATGTAATAATTGTGCGTTCGCGCGGACGCATGTGGCCGCTAATCATGCTACGGTAGCTATAGATGCTGCTACCTATGGGTGTAAAATGGGTGGCAGTATTCTCGTGGCAGGAAGTAATGTATATATGAAAGTAGGTACAAAAACTTTCCCTGCCCGACAGCCGGAAAACAGCTATATCGTAGCTGCCCAAAAAAGATTGCATGCTTATTTACAGTAAGTCAAAATGCTTTATTGACTAGCCCTGGTTTACCGGGGCTAGCTCTATGTTCTTTATTATTCATCTTAAAATAATACTCTCTATGCACGCACACAATCATCATCACGATCTTTCCCGGAAGCATCTCAAGGAGCATCCGATCTGCATCGCAACGATAATCTATAATATTCTCGTTCTTGCTATTGAACTTATCATCATCGCGGCGGTAAATCATATGAGCTGGCAAGATATGATTGGTTATGAGGGAGTATTACAAGGTATCCATTTGTTAGGTGTTATTCTTCTTGCAATCATTAATTGGTGGTGGATCCATAGATGGTCAAAGCATAATGATAACACAGCGCAGTCAGTAGGAAAATTCTTTTCGATTTCTACGTTGATACTTATCGCACATATTGTCTTGTTGCATATCGTTCCACGTCTTATTGGCTTTGAACTTCATGAGCACGAAGAAGCGGGGAGTGAGACAGTAGAATTTGTCGCGCTTGGTGCTATTATTGTTTTCGTGACTATTTCATTTTGGTGGAGAGATGCCGTGCTCCGTAGATTGGGACTTAAAAATAAATTCACGGTTTCTTTGAAAAAAAGATAGACTTTTTGCCTCGGGTGTGTACACTCGGGGCGTTCTTTGTATTAGATATCATCATGAAAAAACATCTCAAACGTCTTATAGATTGTTTATTCTGTCACAGCGGTCGCATTCAAAAAAACGGACAGCTTCCCACGGGCGGACAGAGATTTCGTTGCGGCGATTGCCGCAAACATTTTACGGTAGGCGGAGCAAGAGGAACCTATGACGAATGATTTCGTCAGCAAGTCGTTGATGAGTACTGTCATACAGGTAATGATGCTCGCAGCGTCGCAGAAAAATTTTCTCTTTCGACTTCTACGATCATTGCATGGGCGAAGAAACATAAATGAAATTGTACTCAGTGTTCACATTAAAAACTCAGCATATTAGCTGAGTTTTTCTGATTTGCATTCGCAAGGTCGATCGGTATACTGTATCGCATTTAGCGCTTGAAAAAGCCCAAACTGATGGACATCAAAGCATTTAAGCAAATATTTGATAAAGAACTCAGAAAATACATCGCTGCGAAAGTAAAACAATCGCAGAAAATAGCTTCCTCTCCAAGGATGCAACAAATTGTTGCATATATTGATGATTTTACGTTTAGTGGTGGCAAGCGTGTAAGACCGTATCTTGTGTATCTTGCTTATAAGGCGTGTGGATGAACTGCCGACAAAGAGATAATACAATTTGCACAGACGCATGAGTTGCTTCATGAGATGGCTTTGATCCATGATGATATTATAGATAGGGGGGAGCTAAGACATGGGGTGCATACGTACCATAAATTTGTATCATGACTTTTATCGTCAACAAATAAAGATCATATAGGTATCTCTCAGGCGATTCTTATGGGAGATCTTGTTTTTTCATGGGTCTATGAAATTCTCTACAGCGTGTATCCATCTATACATGTACCATATCTTGCTGCTGCACAGAAAAATGTACAGGAGACGATTGAAGAGGTGATAGCAGGGCAGATTATTGATGTAGATATTATGGTAGGAGACAATATTGATCAACAATTATTGGAGAAAAAAAATCATTATAAATCAGGGAAATATACTTTTGTAAGACCTATCTTAACGGGAGCGCTTCTTGCATGAGCAGATAAGGCTCTTTGTAAAAAATTTGATTATCTTGGTGAAGTGTTAGGAAAAGCATACCAAATGCGTGATGATCTTCTCGATGTGATGGTCGAAGAGGGGGATGAGACTACACATTACGATAACAAAACAAAGTTCTCTGATATACAGGATGGCCAGCAGACATATCTTACCCAATATATCTATGACCAAGGAAAGTATGCACATCGTCTTGCGATAAGTAGCGCTATGGGAAAGAGGCTCTCAAAGCAGCAGATTGATGAGTTGCGCCAGGTGTTTATTGATAGTGGAGCAATTGCCTATGGTAAAAAGTGTGTGGAAGAATATCTGACTGAAGCAGAAAAGCTTTTAAAGAAAATGACACTTCCAGTTGAGTCATATAAGGAGAACTTCCAGGCGGTCATAGATCTTTTGAGAAATATCTAAAAAGAGGAATTATCTCCTCTTTTTTATTATATATGAGTGGTGGTGTTGCATCCTTCTGTGAGATGAATAGACTGAGTTTATCTTTATTTTGTATCGTGAAGGTGAGATGTATGTGTGTAGTGAGTGTGGCAATGCGAGTGCGATAAAACTAGGAAAATGTCCGGAGTGTGGAGCATTTGGTTCTTTTGTGTCGGCAGCCGGAATTATTGGAGTATGAAAGAAGAAATGATGAGTGACTACATGACAGTCGCTTGAAATGACAGAGAAAAAATGATCATCATATTTTTCATTGCAAGATCAGGAACTCATTCGTTTGTTTCCAAAGTGACTCAAGGAGTGATGAGTTTATCTTCTAGGCGGAGAGCCAGGAATTGGCAAGTCTACTATAGCGCTCCAGATTATCCATCAACTGACTAATGTGCGTATAGCATATTTTTCTGGTGAAGAACAGAGTGATCAAATCGTCGATAGACAGCATAGGCTTACTAGTTACGAATGACAAATTACGAATTACGAATGAAATAAGGAGATACAGTCGACTGATGCTGATACAGAAAATAAGCTATGATCTACCACGGCAGGTAAACCTATAACCCATAACCCATGATCTGAATTTGATATATATCACTCTAATAGTGTAGAAGATATCCTTCTTACAGCAGAAACAGGGCAGTATCAGGTCATCATCATTGACTCTATCCAAACGATCTCATCAGGCAATCTCGAAGGTGCATCCTGAAGCCCAGCGCAGGTGAAATATTGTGCGGAGAAGATAGCAGAACTTAGCAAAAAGAAAAATATCACGACGCTTATCATCGGTCATGTAACCAAGGGAGGAGAGATCGCAGGACCAAAATATCTGGAGCATTTAGTCGATGCAGTTTTATACTTGGAATGAGATCGCTATGGTCAATATCGTATCCTTCGTTACATGAAAAATCGTTTCTGAAGTACGGATGAGATTGCAATATTCGAGATGACATTATTTTGACTCAAGCCTGTCTATGATCTCAAAGAACGTATCGTCTGATCAGCAAATTTGACTATTCCATGATCAGTATTAACTGTAGGGATAGATAATGGTCGTCCTGTTGTTGTACATCTTGAAGTCCTGCTCAATAAAACTCAAGGAAAATTTCCTGTGCGTCAGGTTGTCGGAGTGGAGGGCAAACGTGTTGATCTTATTATCGCTATCCTTGAGAGATATCTCAAAGCGAAGCTTTGATGGTTCGACGTCTTTGTAAATATCCCGTGAGAGTTTTCGTTTCACGACAGCGGACTCGATCTCGCAATCGCAGCAGGTATTTATTCACAGTTTAAAAATGTGGTAGTCGATAAAAATTTATTATTCCTTGGGGAGATTGGCCTTGGCTGACAGATTCTTCCGACAAAGCTTCACGAAAAAAGAAAGAAAGAGATGGGCGAGAGTATGGCGGTTATAGATTATACAAGGATCAAGCATATTGCTGAATTAGTACATATTATTTAGCTATTAGACAGAACAGATGGAAAAAGCGATAGTGATTGGTTGAGGAATAGGAGGGTTGAGTTGTGCAATATTTCTTGCGCGCGCATGATATAAAGTTTGTCTTTATGAAAAAAATGAAGAAGTTGGTTGAAGAGCGTCTCTTTTAGAAGAGAATGGATATAGATTTGATATGTGACCAAGCTGGTATCTTATGCCGGATGTTTTCGAGCGTTTTTATAAGGAAGTACAGGAAGATATTGATGCTCATTTGAAGCTGACAAAACTTTCTCCTAGTTATAGAATATTTTTCACTCCACAAAACCGCATAGTGGATGTGGCTGCTGATGTGTCAAAAGATCTTGCTACATTTGAAAAAATAGAACCAGGTGTGAGTAAGCCTTTTAAGGAGTATCTTCGCCGCGCTTCATATCAGTATACAGTAGCGCTGGAAAAATTTGTCTACAGAAATTATGATTCTTTCTTGGATTTCTTTTCTCTTGATACTGCAATCCAGGGACTAAAACTCAATGTGTTTCAAAAGATGCATTCCTATGTAAAGTGATTTTTTAAGACAGAGGAAATGCAGAAAATAGTAAGTTATCCACTATTATTCCTTGGGACATCGCCATACGATGCTATGGCCATCTATTCGCTTATGTCTCATGTAGATTTCGCACAATGAGTATGGTATCCACAAGGAGGGCTTTATGAAATAATCAGGTCTTTGAAAAATATTGCTGAAAAAAATGGTGTAGAAATATATACTAATGCTCCAGTAAAAAAGATAATCACAGAGAAAAAAAAGGTAACCGGAATTATGTTGGAAAGTGGGAAACATATTCATTCGAATATCGTAGTTTCAAATGCTGATATGCGGTTTACGGAGACTCATATGTTAGATAAAGAAGAACAGACCTATCCGGAAAGCTACTGGAAAAAGAAAACTCTCGCGCCATCAGCATATATCCTTTATCTTGGAGTAGATGGGAAACTTCCTATGCTTACTCATCATAATCTTATCTTTACGCAGGATTGGAAGAAAAACTTCGATGAGATCTTTGAAAAGAAAATATTACCAACAGATCCTTCTATGTATATTTGTAAGTCAAGCGAAACAGATGATTCCGTTGCGCCAGTTGGTAAGGAAAATATGTTTGTGTTAGTTCCTTGTGCGCCGGGTGTTATCCTGACAGAGCAAGAAGAGGAAATTTATACGGCGAAAGTTCTCGATATGATAGCAGATGTGTGCCATATACCTGACTTGAAAAGTCGCATCGAATTTAAAAGGCTTTTTCATATGAAACACTTTTCAGAAAGATATAATGCATATAAATGAACTGCCCTAGGTATAGCGCATACTCTGATGCAAACAGCAGTACTCAGACCAAATAATTATAGTAAAAAAGTAAAATGACTCTATTATACATGATCGTATACTAATCCGGGAATAGGGACTCAGATGTGTCTTATCTCAGGTGAACTCACTGCTCAAAGAGTTTTAGCGCGTAAAAACCACTAATGCAGCAGACATCGTTTTACATGAAAAAGTATGGGACGAGTTATTATTATGCTACTTTGTTTTTTCCTGCATCTATAAAAGATGATGTGATGACGCTGTATGCATTTGTACGTATACCCGATCTTGTTGTTGATGTAAAAGATCAGGATGCTGACTCCGCAAAAAAAGAACTTCTGAAGATGTGGGAGGAATGGGAGAAAGCATATAGCGATAGAGATGTATTGCATAAAACCCGATGAGATGCGGTAAGGTTGTTTTATAGGCATGATATTCCATTTGCATTGAGTAGAGCTTTCTGGGATGCTATGCTGCTGGATACAGAAAAGTTTCGCTATAATACCTATGAAGAGCTGAAAACGTATATGTATGGATCTGCTATGGTGGTGGGTGAAATGATGTGTTATGTGTTAGGAGAACATGATGATCGTGCTTTGCCTTACGCAAGAACCCTCGGAGAGGCAATGCAGCTTACAAACTTTCTGCGTGATGTCAAAGAGGACTATGTTGATCTCGGTCGTATCTATATGCCACTTGAAGATATGAAAGCATTTGGGTTGTCGCATGAGGATATAGAAAGATATATGACAACTAGTGAGATCGACTCATCCCGAAGAGAGTATATGCGCTTTCAGATCTCACGTGCAGATGCGCTCTACGAGCTTGCTCTCCAATGACTACAGTATCTCCCTCGACAGACAAGAAATGCTATTTATCTTTCAGCAAAGCTCTATCAGGGTATCTTGAGAAAAATAGAAAAATGTGATTATAATATCTTTGCGTATTCTGCAAAAACCACAAAAAGAGATAAACTTCGTATCGTGCTCTCTCATATGTGGAAATACTTTTACTAATTATCTTATCATCATGCGTTTTCAAAGAGTAATGCGTATCTCAAGACCAAGATTTTGGATCTATGAGCTATGACCATTTATGATAGGAATACTGAGTGCAATGTTCGCACTGTCTCTTACATGGACAGACCTCGAATTACGACGCATCCTAGTTTTTGGATTATATTTTCTCGTGCCAGCAAATATTTGGATCTATGGTATCAATGATATCTACGATTATGAGACAGATAAACTCAACCCTAAAAAACAGGGATATGAGGCGCTTGTTGAACCCAAGGAGCATAAAAAATTATGGGCGCGAATCATTGGAACAACAATCCCGTTTTTGTTTGTCCTTCCTCTCACTATTGCCACGTATATTTCTTTTCTTCTGTTTCTTTTTTTTTCTGCCCAATACTCTGCAACTCCGATCAGGGCAAAGGGGAGGCCAATACTTGATAGTTTGTTTAGCGCGTGACATTACATTGCAACTGCAGCATTTTGATTTCTGTTAGTTGCACCTTCTGAGCCTTTGAACTATTATTATATTGTCGCGTGAGTGCTGTGGGCAATGGCTATGCATGCGTATTCAGCTGTTCCTGATATTAAAGCAGATGCGGACGCATGAGTACCAACGATCGCAACGTTATGTGGGGCAAAGTGAACATTGGTTCTCTGTTTCGTATTATATGCAGTTGCTGGCGTTCTTTCTTTTTCATTCTGAGGATGGATTATTATCATCATGTCTGCGATATATTGCATGATGATGCTATTGTCGTTGCGCTACTACAAAACTACAAAACTATTTGCTTTCTATAAGCGATTTCCTCGGATCAATGCGCTCAGTGGGATGCTGCTTTTCTTTATGGTGTTGTGGAATATTTTATAGTCTATCAGAGAAGATAGTTCATATAGATAATCGAAAAGAATTAGCATAGTGCTGAACTATTTGATATTACATAAACTAAAAAAGAGCCATATGGCTCTTTTTTTATTTCATCGGAACTTCTAATATCAATGCCTGACTCTTTTCTCATGCATTAATTACAATGCCATCTTCATCAACTATTTCCATCGCATCACTCTTGTTGAGGGTGTCTTTTCACACATTCACTTTTCCAGAAATCACAAATAGATAGATACCGTTTTGCTCACGGTATTTTTTGTACTCTACTGTTTTTCCTTCTTCCAGTGTCGAAATGGATGCGAATGCGTGTTGATGGATCATGAGGCTATCCATGCGTCCATCGTCACTTACAAGAAGTGTTCGTGTATTTTTTCTGCTATTAAAATCAAATGATTTACTATCATGTCTTGGAGCAACTCACTGTGTATGTGGTAGTATCCAGATTTGTAACAGGTGAGTTTGCACGCTCTTTGAAGCATTGTACTCGCTATGGACGACGCCAGTTCATGCTGACATAACTTGTACATCTCCATAGCCGATAGTCTCTTCTTTGCCAGTACTGTCTTTGTGTGCCAGACGTCATGAGAGAGGAATGGTGATGATTTCCATGTTGTCGTGGGGATGAGATGGAAAGCCATATCATCACTGGATCGTATCTTGGTTTATGACGATTAATGTGCCAAATCACATCTTCTTTGGGTTGTAATAACTCGCAAATGAAAAACTGTGATTGGCGTCAAGCCACCCGTGGTTTGCGTGTCATCTTTCGTGTGAACGTTGTATGCTTATACTCATCTATAATAAGAGCAGAGATTAAAGAGCGGTATATTTGAAATAGTTATTGATTCAATAATCGGATACATTTATATATTTATCAGAAAGAATTGATAATATCTTTTATGGAGAATTGTTATTGACACTTTTGGGTGAGTTTGTTAGAATTCTGGAAATTTATCTGATAAACTGATGCAAATGAATACGTGAATTGTTTCATTAGATCAACTCCTTGAGTGCTATCCGGGCATCAGTATTAAGGAGCTTAATAGACTTTATGCGAAGCAGTTGGGTAGTATTTTGTCGTCTGAACGTTCTCGTGGGTTTTCGGTTCGTGACTTTGAAGGTCATCATTTCATAGATCAGTGAAAAGGATTGGCTGCGCGTACAGTAAACAATATATATGATCTTCGTAAAGAGCAATTTCGTGAAGTGTTTCAACCTCCTCAGTTTGAAGAGCATCGCTTTGAGTATGTCGCCAAGAAACATGGTGTGGATTATATCAATGATAGTAAGGCTACGAATATTAACTCAACGTGGTTTTCACTTGAGAAGCTAACAACAGAGACAGTACTTATCTTAGGTGGACAGCAAAAGGAAGATAGGTATGAAGAAATTAGAGATCTTGTGAAAGAAAAAGTGACAAATATCGTTTGTATTGGTAAAGATAACAAGGCGATCGCAAGAGTATTTAATACTGTTGTAGATAATATATTTGAAGCGGCCTCTATGAAAGAGGCAGTACATGCAGCGAAAAATTTTGCATATCCCGATCATACAGTTTTGCTTTCGCCAGCGGCTGCAAGCTTTGATTTATTTGAAAACTATGCAGATCGTTGAGATATATTCAAAAGAGAAGTACATAATATATCTGATGCTGCTTAGTCCATACGTATAATCACTTTTTCTTCCGGCCATCTGACTTTAGGTTGTAATGCGGCTGCATCATCATCGCTTCTATAACCGAGTCCCATGATTACTACTGATGTTAGTCATTTTTCTGTGAGTCAAAGAACTTCATCAAATCCAGCAGGATTGAATCCTCCCATAGGAGCAGCATCCACCTTGAGTTCTGCAGCTGCCATAAGCATCATGCCAAGCGGTATAAATGCCTGATGTTTTAGCCAGTTCGCTGTGTTTGTCGTATGTCCCATAAGCATATTTTTATAACCTGCAAGGTCGGCAGGACTTATTCATTTTATGTTTGCTGTGAGGTCAATATGACTATCAATATAGGCTTCATCAAAGTTTATCACAGAGCAGAGGACTATCAAATGTGAAGAGTCTGTCACCTGTGGTTGATTATACGCATGAGGTGCAAGTTTCGCTTTAAGTTCAGGGTTTGTTATAACTACAAACTTCCATGGCTGAGAGCCAGCAGAAGATGGAGCAAGTCTTCCTGCTTCAAGTATCGTATGCAACTTATCTTCTTCGAGTTTTTTACTTGTATCAAATTTCTTTGTCGCATAACGCCACTGTAATGCATCCATGATCTCTTTTGCTTCCATGAGAATTATTTTACTAATAAAGTTATGCTCTTATACTCATCTACTCTATAAAATCAAGTAGATCTATAAAGTAAAGCTATTGTATTTTTTGAAAGTTTCTCTATTATCATCATTATTATTTATTGATTCCTCATTGTCTTATGGTAAAATCACCACAATATAAATGTCCAAAGTCTGCAGAACTTTTTGAACTTCTCTGAAAAAAACGGGTTATTTTTATCATAAAGGCGATCGATGAAGGGGCGGATACCTATACATCTATTAGAGAGTCTATCGGTTCCGCTAACACGACCATCGTCTCCCAAAGGCTCGACGAATTGAGTCAATATGGATTGATCGAAAGAAAAGTTGTTTCTGAAAAACCCGTACAGATCAGATATTTGCTGACTAAACAATGAAAGGAAGTGACGAAAGTGATCGATAAGCTTACCAAATGTGTACACTAATTTATATTCTATAGTTACTCATGCAGATTACTATTCATGCAAAAATTATTGTTATTAATACTGATGGAAATCTGCTGCTTTTGAAAAGATCATATGGCAATAAAATGCGAGATCTGCCATGAGGTGCTGTTGTGCTGCCAGAGACCATAGAGGAGTGACTCATTCGTGAGATCAAAGAAGAAACGTGACTTACTCATATACACTCTTTGCAGATGATAGAATGTATTTCGTCATATGATAAAGATGAGGATAAATATGTTGTATTTTTAGGGTATAAAGGGACGACGCCTGAACATGCAATTCATCTCAGTGAGGAGCATGAAGAATATATGTGGACGACAAAAGATGCAGCATTGGAAAAATGACTTACGCCGTATCTGCTAGAGTTCATTAGGAAGCATACGTAAAAAACATTCCGTTAGGAATGTTTTTTCTTTTGCGCTTATTTTTTCTTTGAAACTTTTTTCGTCGTTTTCTTTGGAGAAGCTTTTTTATCTTTTATTTTTCATTTCTTATTTTCTCATTTACATTTTTCACATCTGCAGCCATATGGTTTGATATAGTGATTCCAGTACTCCTTCCCATAATTGTATGTAATTTCTTCTCCTGCTTCGATATTCTTTATTGCATAGGCAAAGATACGACCTCTGTTGTCTCTTGGCTCAGCATTTGGTCCGCAGCTATGATTGATATAGCGCGCTGTATTGTATCTTGCTGTACCATCGATGGTGGTACGATTGTTTACGTTGAAAAGGTACTTTCCACCACGTCTGTCAGCTTCTGCATTGCTGATTCTTTCTCCGATATACTCAATAATTTTTTGTCATTTCTTGATAGGCTGTTCTGCATAGAGTCATAGTCCTGCTGCAGATTTACGTACGCTATATGCGTCTTTTCTCAAAAGCTGATGTTGCGACATTGCGGTTACAAAATATTTTATGAAATAAGAGTGTGAATATACAAAAAAGTAATCATAATGAAAGTCGTTCCTTATATAATTCTGCTCTCTGCTCTTTACTCTTTTAGTTGATTCGTGATAGCAACTCCAGCTGCATAGCCTGTTGACCAGCTTGCTTGTAGATTATATCATCATGTGACACCATCGACATTCAATACTTCTCCTGCAAAGTAGAGTCAAGGACAGATGAGGCTTTCCATGGTTTTACTATTTACTTCATCAGTATTGATTCATCATGCAGTGACAAACTCATCGCCCGGTCTGCGTGCGATGAGAGAAAGAGGAATTCCTTCGCCAAGCGTTTTGCTTATGAGTAATTTTTCTTCGCGAGATAGATCAGCAATTTTCTTTTCTAGAGGAATGTGTATTGCCTGGAGCAGTGCTTCAGCAAAACGATCTGGAAACTCAAAAGAAAGTATCGTATTGATTTGTTTCTTTGGAGAGTTTTGAGAGAACTCATTGAGCCGGCGTGTTCGCCATTCTGTATTCCTCTCTGCCTGGGGAACGAGCAATACATGCAGAGGGTGTATTTTTTCAATCTGTTCAAAGCTACTATGTGCAGAAAATGCAAAGACTGCGGGTCCAGATGTTCAAAAGTGTGTTAATAAGACAGGCCCTACAACCTTTGCTTTAGGATAAGAAATCTGGGCGTTTGAGAAACTTATTCAAGAAAGCGTTTTTATCCGTTCTTCTTGCACGAGAAAACTATTGAGTGAGGGTCAGAGTGGGGTAGTGGTATGTCCTAGGGGTTTCACTAGTTCATATCCATCACCTGTTGATCAGGTATGAGCATATGCATTTCATCCTGTTGTAACTACTACTTTATCAAAAGTATATACTCATTCTTTTGTTGTGACGATAAACATGTTTTCTTTTTTCTCCAGTGAGTTAACTCATTCTTTAAAATGAATACGTACTTTCTTTTCACGAAATATTTTCTCAAAAATACCAACCACATCGCCCCCGTTGTCACTTTGCGGAAACACACGCATATCATCTTCACATTTCAATGGCACTCCGTGAGCTTCTACCCACTGCCGCATTTTGCGAGGTCAGAACTGTCAAATCGAATGCTGCAGAAAATCTCGCCCACGAATATATTTTTTCTGGAGTTCTTGTTTTTTGATATAACCAGTAGTCACGTTACATCTTCATCATCCTGAAATAAGAACCTTAGCTCATAGTCTGCTATTTTTTTCAAACAGGTGAATTTCATGAGATCCGTATTCTGCGATGATGGCAGCACTCATCATGCCTGCCGCTCATCATCCTATGATAGCAATTTTCATATTCACGTTTTAGTGTTTTGCGCTAAAGTAAAGAGTATTCTCAGTACGATTTGTTTGCATTATTGTATCAATTTACTATAAAACTGCTAGCGATGTTTCTTATTTATTCTTTATGTTTTTTCGATGCCCGCAAAAAAAACACCTGCAAAAAAAACTTCCGCTAATTCGGCAAGTAAATCTGCTCGTCGTTCTGCTCCGGTAAAAAAGACCACTTCTGTTAAAACCAAGTCAACGCGCCCCGCTAAGGCATTTAAGAAAGCCAAAACAAGAAATGCTATAGATGATATGGCAGGTCTTTGGGAGGACGATCTCACAACGCAATATCCATCATTTAAGAAAAATAATTTCTTATCTCTCATTGTTCTTGCCCTTGGAGCGCTTCTTGTGGTGACAGGTATCTATATTCAAGTGAACAAAGAAGAGCCTACAAATAGTCAGATGACATGAGATGCTCTTACGACATCAGGAGATATGAATACCGGTACAACATCTACAACAGGAGCAACAGTTGCGACAGGTATGAATATCTCTACTGGTACATTTCCTGTAGATGCACAAAGGATGGTCGAAAATTTCTACATGTATTTCAATCAAGAGCAGTTTGATCAGATCCCAGCAATGTACGATGCAAATTTTACAAATGTACCGGGATTGAGAACGTATTTCAATGTTAATAGACTCCAGAACTGGAAGAAAAATATTATTGGAGATTTACAGATCAGTGAAGTAAATGCGGTGATTGATCATCCACTTGCACAAAGAAATCCAAATGCCATGGTGGTACAATATAAGACTCACTACCTTGTAGGTGCAACACAAAAAGTGTACGATGAAACATGGTTTGCATATGTTATGAAGTATGGCAATACCTATAAGCTCAATGGATTTGAATGTCAGGAAAATTGTGCTACAAGTGCTTTCTTTCAAATCAGATAATAATGTTTTTCTCACAGAGCAACGAGCGGTTGGTAACTGGCAAGTAGCATGCTATATGCCGTCTGCTATGTGCTAGCTGCTTTATTATTAGGCAATAGTATGTTTTTGAAAAGAGTTGTTCTCGCAGGTATGAGTCTGCTCGCATTGTCGGGAGTAGTTTCGGCGAGCTATGAGGAATTTATTGATTCACTCAGTGCTATTTATGTCGATGCCCAAGCTATCGAAAACGCGTCGGTTGTTTCTAGAAATGATCTTGCTGAGCTGCTCAATTATGTCGATTGTCATGATTGCCATAGACCATGAGATGAGCTGATAGATGCTCTTACATCATCTCGATGGAATAGCTTTCGTGTTTCTCCATGAGTTAATTTCGATGATGTTTCATATAGCAGCTCGCTCAGTAAAACTAATAATTACTACTGTGCCGCATATGTTGCAGCGCAGTGATACATGGCATGATATCCAAGACAGACCAGTCCTTTGTGTAGTGGAAAATTTTGTTGAACAAACAATACTACTGTTGCTGATTTTCTTCAGGTAGTCATAAATATGCTCGCTGATCGTATCAGTGCGCACTATCAGGTGGACTGGAAGCAAGTACAGCAGTGGGTTGATAGTGCAGAAAACAAGCAGATAGTCCAAAGATATCTGACGCTTCCTGAGCAAGCACTTATACGTCGTAAAGCCGTTGCGTGTACAACAGGAAGTTGTTCGCTCCGCTGAACAGAGGAATTTGCGGCATATATGAAATACTGTACATTTAATCTCAATGCATGTGGTATGCAGGAACGGGACAGTGCAGAAGAAAATTTCTGGCCCGTCGCTGAGCTCAATGTTCTTGTGCTCGAAGGTGTATTAACGGAGAGCGAAGCGAATGATATCAATGTCAATGATTACGTTGATGGAAAGACTGTGCTAAGATCGTTAAGTCAGGTGAAAGAGAAGGTATCATGTGAATTTAGCAATGATAAGGATTTCGACTGACTAAAAGACTATAGTGATAACTGCTATTTGATCTATAATCCTTCACAAAAGGACATGGACCAAGATGGTATCGGAGATGTGTGTGATGAGGATATAGATGGAGATGCCGTAAAAAATCCTGTGGGTATCGTCGATGATAAGTGAAATATCAATACGCATTCGTTAGATGCTTTTACCGATAGGCTTGATAATTGTTTATTCGTCGCAAACGCCGATCAGGCAGATGTAAATAAGACATGAGTAGGTGATGCGTGTTCAGACAGCACTCGTTTTGGTCTGAGCATCGTCACGAGAAAGTGAGGAAGCAATACTTATGCGCTCGCTGCAAATTATAGCGGTGCGCTCACAGATTTCGCATGGGATTTCGGAGATGGAACATATGGCGTAGGAAGAACAATATCACATACATTTCCCGGAGAGTGAATTTATAGTGTTGTACTCACTGCGAAATGAGGTAGTCGCACCTATCTCGCAACTACTACCATAAGCATAGCAGTTTCTGCAAAGCCAACATTTGGATTTCAAATTATACCTAGCTCCCTTGCGGCACAGTCTCCTGCTACCATTGCCTTTGCGCCTGAGACATCACGTACTGTTGGACATATTGATCGACAAACAAATGGTACATGAAGGAGAGGAACCGACGGACAACGTATGTCGTTTATCTATAATGCGGGAGGTACATATCTTGTCATAGCGAAGGCATATAACAATACACAAATTGTGGCGTATTCACAAGCGTCTGTCTCGTTTGACGGGGCAGTGGGATCATATCTCAAAGCATCGACGCTTACACCAACCGTTGGTACGCAGCTTACATTTTCTACAATAACAGCGGGCATAGCAAATAAAGATATCGCTTCTATCCGTCGGGAGTTTGGCGACGAGACTGTCCGTACCAATGCATCGCTTTCTCAGCCTTATACCTACACTACTGCAGGACCTAAGATTGTGAAACAAACTATCTATCTTCTCGATGGTACTCAGTTGGAAAACATCATAAACGTGGATGTTGCATCTGCTGACAAGATCACCGACCAAGGAGTAGATATTCTTCCGGAAAGACTGGTGATGTCTACCAACCAATCGACAAACTATCGCTTTATTCTCAATGGTATCGATCCAACAACCATCTCTCGCAGTATCATCGACATGGGAGACGGACAAGTTCGCGTCTTTACTGGCGCTCTTCAAAACGGCTTCAATTATACTTATCTCAATCCTGGTATTTATCGCGTGACTGCGCGTGTACAGAAAACCGATGGATTACGATTTTATCCTGAGGCTCATATTACCGTAACCGGTGCGCCTATCTGCCTCCAAAAGTCGACCTTATGAGGCGCATGTGACATGGATAAAGACGCTATTCCTGATATATGTGATGACGACATCAATGGTGATGGTACAAAAAATCTTTTGTGACTTATCGTCACACAGCCTGTAAGCTGTAGCTATGCTACCACTGACTTGAATAATAGCATCCTTGCAGAAAGCATTTATCTGATCAGCCAGTGAGCGGGACTCGATAAATGTCCGGTAAGTCCTCGTCCAGATCAGACCGATAAAAACGGAAACTTCATCGGAGATGGATGTGAGAACCTTATCCGTCTAGACTCAGATAGAGACGCTGATGGTATCTCTGACCTCAAAGATGCGTGTCCGGATACTCCAGAAAACTACAATGGTATTTCTGATAATGATGGCTGTCCTGATGCGATTGGTATGCAACCAGAACTTTCCGAAGCATCGATCCAGCCTATATGCAAATCATGCCCATGTCCGTATGTCCAAGATAGTGCAGATCTCAAAGCGGGAGACAAAGTCAGAGCAGTCTTGCTCAACGGTGCTGGTAATATACGTATCAATACCTCACCAACTCATATTGTCAAATAAATTACCAATTAGGAATGACGAATGATGAATGAACGAAGGAAAAATTATTGACTGAAGACTAATGACTAGAGATTAACAATCATTTAGAATTCAACATTTAAAATTTAGAATAATATAATGAACTATCGATTGATTAAGAGTGAGCCATATAAGTATTCACGAGATGATTTTGTTCGCGATGGTAAGACGATGTGGGATGGAGTCAGAAATTTTCAGGCACGTAATAATCTTAATGCCATGAAAAAATGAGACCTTTGTTTTCGATATCATAGTAATGAGTGAAAAGAAATTGTCGGTATCGCAAAGGTAAGCAAAGAAGCCTATCCCGATCCTACCGCTGCATGAGAAAAATGAGATCGGGTAGTGGTAGAAGTAGAGCCGTTCAAAGCACTGAAACATTCAGTTTCACTAGAACAGATAAAGGCTGATAAAAACTTACAACACATATCATTGCTCAAACAACAGCGTTTATCCGTGGCTTCGATAAGAAAAGAGGAGTATGAGTATGTTATTCATCTCTCAGACCAGAAATAAAAAATAAGAGATAAAAATATTTTTTAGTTATAGAACTCTTGGATGAGAGAACAGAAAAGAAATTTTCGAAACAATCTGAAGAGATTTTTTGAACCAGCAGTTGTGCATAAAAAAGCATTTATAACCGCTGGATTGCAGGTATTCGTGTGGCCTTTTTATGGTGTCGTTACAACCCTAGTGCTGGCAAAGGCGGTCTCCTATCTCCAATATGGAGAGAAAGAATCTTTTTTTCAATTGATAGCATGATTTGTGATATTTATCATAGTCTATCAGATATATAATTGATCTATGCGCAATAGTTTGCTGAAATATGCATGGAAAGCTCATGATTATCTATCTCAGAAATATTTCTGACAGTTTGTAACTCTAGATAATAATAAGGTGGAAATAACAGGTACGGGTAAGATGCTTTCCCTTATAGATAAAGGTGTAGAGCAAAATGTAGACTTAAATATACAAACTGTCTGGCTTGGTAGCTCTGCAATTGTACAGATGGTATTTGTGACATATCTTTTGACAAAAGTTGCTTGGTATGCACCTTTTGTATTGTATATCTTTCTTCTTATTTGTCTGTGCGTTACTATTCTATTGACTAAACATGGACATATATGGAGACGGAAAAGAGATGATACGAGCGATGAGTCAACGAGGCATGCAGTAAAAATATTAATGTCCAAATTTGAAGTATTGCTCAATGATAAAATAGATTTAGAAAACAAGAAATATTCTGCGTTGGTAGATCAGATATCCTATTATGATAGTAAAAAAATGTTCTATGAGCATCGGGGATTTAATACACCTACTATCATGATTGCTATTATTACTATTTCGCTTTTCCTTTTCTTAGGATACAAATTTTTCTATCAAAATGATATAACCTATGCAGAAGTTGTGTTGTATCTGTGATTGGTAAATAGTCTTGAAACGGGTACTCGTGATGTGATCAATCTCTATAGATCTTTCTCTAAAAATTTCCAGAGAGTAGAAAGAGTGTGGGAAATGTTTGATACGACTCCAACTATGAAATGATATAGTGTTGGTAAAAAGTTTTCTTTTGATAAGTGAAACATCTCTCTGCACAACGTCTCTTTTAAGTATAATGAAGAAGAGATATTAAAAAACTTTTCACTAGATATTGAGTGAGGCAAAAAGACTGCGCTCGTTGGTGTTTCAGGAGGAGGCAAGACTACGATAGTGAAGCTTATTGCAGGATATCTGCATGTGACAAGCGGATATATATCGGTGGATAATCAGCTTCTACCTATGGAAACAAATTTGAAAAAATCGGTTTCTCTTAAATCTTACTATAAACACGTAGGCTACCTTACGCAGGAACCAAGTGTGTTCGATGGGACTATATATGAAAATTTTGTTTATGCTCTGGATTATGAGCCGACAGAGGAGCAGTTGCATGCCGCGATAGAACAAGCTCAATGTCAATTCATCTATGAATTTAAAGATGGCTTACAAACTGAAATTGGAGAAAAAGGAATTCGTCTCTCATGATGACAAAGACAAAGACTGGCTATTGCAAAAATATTCTTGAAAAATCCTGAGATAGTATTGTTAGATGAACCAACATCAGCATTGGATTCTCTGAGCGAAGAAGCGATCACAAAAGCTATGCATAACTTATTCCAATGAAGAACGGTCATCATTATTGCGCATAGATTACAGACAGTTAAGCATGCTGATGATATCATTGTCGTAGAGGCATGAAAAGTGATAGAAAGAGGAACGCATCAGGAATTGATAAAAATGTGATGACACTATGCAAAGATGTTGGAGCTGCAAAGCGGATTTTAATATATCATATAATGAAATATGTTGAGATTTCGAAAAATCATAACACGTTTTTGTCAGTTGCCATGAGTGATATTTCCAATTGCTCTTTTATGAATCATAGCATGGTGTCTGCCATGAGGAACTCTTGAGTCAGCATGAATATTTGTTCGGGTATTGGTGGCTACACTTTGTGTCTGTTTCTTATGTGGCGCTCTGATAAAATTTATCTATTATAAAGAAAGGCCAGAGCCTAAGCCTTATAAAAACTGGCGAAGAAAAATAGATGCAAGCTCATTTCCAAGTATTCATACCGCATATGCTACTATTTTTATGTGCGCTGGGCTATTTCTTGCAGAGATTTTATATTTGCAACATACGAAGCGAAGTACAGCAGGGGCATTAGAAATCGCACTCTTATCCATAGCTTTCTATGTGCTTATTGCGCGTTCACGTATTGTGCTGAAAAAGCATTTTTTTATTGATATCGTATTTGGAACCCTCTTAGGGATAGTTGCTGTCATATTTGTCATGGCACATATAGAATCAGTATTGGCAGTATTTGACCTTGTGGTAGGTAAGTTGTAAATATTGTATTTTTTCTTTTCCATTCCGGGGCTATTTTAAAAAGGTCTAGCCTCGTTCAGTACTGTACGCTTATTGTTAGCTATGCATTAACTACGAAGCGCTTACTCTTTCCCACTCCGTCGTGGATCCTTGGGTCGATGCTTATCTGGCTAATAGCTATTTGTATATTGATTTCCGAGACGAAAATGAACTCGGCGGGAGTTAATAAGAGTTCGTTATTTAATTCTGCTCTCTGCTTTTTGAATTCTGCATTATTTTGTAAATTCCTCTTGCAAGAAGAAAAACGATTGACTATAGTTTCAGTATGCATGTACAGGAACTAGAGCGTTATTTTGACTATGAGCCGATTTTTTCTGAGGATCCTCAGTTTTTGGTAGAAGAGATTAAAGATCTTGCTTCGCAATATTTGCCCGTACAAGCGCGTGATGTGATCCAGAAAACATATGAGTTTACGAAAAATGCTCATGAGCAGACAAAGCGTCTTTCTGGCGAACCATATATTGTACATCCTCTTCGTGCAACCATTTTCCTTATGTCCATGAAGCCGGATCTCCCGACTATCCAAACATGTATCTTGCACGATGTCATAGAAGATACGGATATTACCTATGAAGATGTGAAAAAGCATTTCAGTGAAGAGGTGGCTGTTCTTTGTGAGGGACTCGTTAAAGTGTCAAAAGTTCGTTATGTAGGAGAGGAGCGCCAGTTAGAGACACTGAAGAAAACATTTCTTGCTATGGGAAAAGACCTTCGCGTTATTTTTGTGAAGCTTGTTGATCGTATACACAATGTACAGACCCTGCATTTTCATCCAAACGAAGAGAAGAGGAGACGTATCGCAAATGAGACACTAAAAATCTATGTGCCTATCGCCAAAAGACTAGGACTCTTCTACTATCAGCAGTTCCTCGAAAACGGAGCATTTAAGATACTTTACCCGAAAGAGTTTGAGAGGATTTTCTCATACCTTCAAAAGATGGTAGGAGCTCATGATACTATCACGCAAAAGGGCGTAGATATGATCCAGGGATTGCTTACGGAAGAGCATATACCTACCGTGCGTATTATAGGAAGAATTAAAAGTCCCTACAGAATATTTGAAAAAATGCAGCATAAGTATAATTCCACCGCTGATATTTCAAAAGTGACAGACCTGATCGCATTTCGTATAGTGACCGATAGTATCGGTAACTGCTACAATATCCTTTGAGTGATTCATGCGCACTACATTCCATTGATAAAAAAGATTAAAGACTATATCGCGATACCAAAATCAAACGACTACAAAAGTATCCATACAACCATCCTTGGTATGTTTGACTTTCCCGTAGAGATACAAATACGTACGGAGGAGATGGATGAGATCGCGGAGTACGGCGTGGCTGCTCATTTTGGATATGCAGAAAATCATGGTTCTACCACTATTAGCGAGCGTCAGGCACAATGGATTAGAAAACTTCAGGATATCGTGACAGCATATACAACCGAGCTCGATAAGGAAAAATTTAAAAATGATATGAATATAGAACTGTTCGACCGCAATATTTTTGTCTATACCCAAAAGGGTGATGTTATCGAACTTCCGGAGTGAAGCTCGGTGCTCGACTTTGCATTTCGCATACATTCTGACCTTGGACTAAGGTTTAACAATGCAAGTGTCAATGGAAGTATCGTGCCTATTTCAGCGATACTTAATACATGAGATATCGTTGTCATAAATCCTTTCAAAAACAAATATAGCGCATCGAGTAATCGGTTTGAGTATCTTCATACTCCAAGCGCAAAAGCAAAACTAACGAAATTTCTCAAGACAAAGGAAAGAAAGCATCTTATCGAAAAATCAACAAAACTACTTGATGAAAAATTGAGGGAGTATCATCTTCCTGCGTTATTTTCAAAGGATGACCGTATTGCAAAACAATACAAAAATGAGCGCCTAGATCAGGTGTTGTTGCAACTTCTCGATAAACAATTTGGGTACTACACTTTCATTAAAAGGCTCTACAAAGATCAGTTGCCAGAGAGTTCGCCGCTATTGCAACATACAAAGAAAAAGTCTCAAGCGCCGGTTTATTCACCGCTTGCTGAAACAGTGGTGGTCGATGGAGATATGAGTATATGATATTTTTTATGTCCGGAGTGTCGCCCTACGGTAGGAGAAAAAATTATTGCGCGTTCAGGAAAAGACGGAATAAAGATACATCGTATGAGTTGTATGGCGCTGCAAAGTGTTTCCTACAATAAATTATTAGAAGCTCACTGGGCAGGACAACAGGCTCCGGTTTATAAGTTTTCACTGAAAATACTCTGTGATGATCAGCCTGGCATCTTGTTGCAACTTTTCGAAACGTTTTCAGAACTTCGTCTCAATATTACGGGAATACATTCTGAACTTCATGGTGAAAACCAGCAATATGTCTATCTTACTGTTGATGTAAATAATCCTGCGAAAATATATTTCCTGATAAATGAATTGAAAAAACGTTTGAGTTCTCTAAAGATAGTGAAGAAGACCCTTGAATAGAAATTCTAAATTCTAAATGTTGAATTCTAAATTACATGAGGAGCAATCATTGGTAAATTATTAAAGAAATGAGAGGATATGTTAAATGATAAATACAACATGGTACTCCATATTTAACATTTCAAATGTAAAATTACTTTTAGTAAGTAAGTGTATAAGATGTTCCAAGCTATTATGAATTGGCCATTTATGCAGCCAATAGCTCAGGCAATGCAGGGTAATGATCAAATTTTTTCATGGACGGTTGGGGTTGTATTGTTTTTGTGGGTCATAGTGATCCTGTGGACGATGAAGGATATCGGGGCAAGAACAAATAATGTCTTCGTCCAGATTATCTGTATCCTTCTTGTATGAGTAGGAACACCGATCGTGGGATTGCCACTCTATCTTCTTTTCAGACCGATCAGATACAAGTGGGATCGTCTTGGATGGAGAGAGGCTTTAGCATTGCAAATAGTCCAATGTTATGGCTGTGGAAGCAGAAATCCATTGTTTCATGACTACTGTATATCATGCGGAAGCGAGCTTACCGTCAAGTGTAAAGAGTGCAAGCATCACTATCAGCTTCACTATGAGTTCTGCCCATCGTGTGGAGCGCCAAATACCGAAGAGTAACAAAAAACGGACATCAATGTCCGTTTTTTGTTACTTAAGTTTTTCTTAAGCTCCACATTTTCTTTGTGTGGTTTGTCAATCTGTTTTTTGTCAGACAACTTGATTTTTGGGCATCAAAATGCTAGAGTGAAGAGCTTTTTATTCTCTTATATGGTACTATCATGAATGATATGAACACTACGACAGTAAGAAACACAAACGGTGTTGCTACTGCTGCTCTTATTTTTGCTATTGTTGCGGCTGCTTTTTCTGCTTTGACATATCTTACGCTTCCAACTATGGTGCAAAGAGGTGTTGAAAATGTTGAGTCTATGAAAGTAGGAGGACATGAGAAATATGAGCAACTAAAGAAGATATATATGGATAACGCATCGGTATTTGGTGAGCAAGTAGATCAGATTCAGTCTCAGATCGAAACATACAAGCAGATGCAGGCACAAGGTGGTATGATGGGGGGGAATATGGAAGATGAAACTATGACTCCTTCTACAAGTGCTGACACTGATACAGAAGAAGCTATGCCTACAGATGAAACTATGACAGGAGCTAATCAGTAATTTTTAATCTCTTATTGGAGTTGTTCATGAAAAAAGAAAATACCGTACACGTTGTATTACTTGTGATATCCCTTTTGACGCTTATCGGTCTCGCATTGCAATTCTTTGCTATCAAGACATACATTCATCAAGAAATCGAAAAGAGCGAGGCGATCAAGGTCGGAGGTATGGAAAACTATGCGACGTTAAAGACTTTATATGAGTCAGAAGGATTTAAGAGTGCTCAGAAACAACAGATCTCACAAGCACTTGCTCAGATGAATGGTCAGCAACCAGCAGCTCAAGACCAGGGAGATACTGCAGCAGGACAGTTTCCTACAGGAAAGCTTACTCCAGACCAGCTTGCTGCTGTCAAGAAGGACGCATATGTTGCAGGAAACAAAGATGCAAAAGTGACTATCGTAGAATATAGTGACCCTGAATGTCCATTTTGTATCAGGCATCACAACGATAAGACTATCAGCACGGTGATGGCAAGCTTTGAAGGAAATGTGAATCACATTGCAAAAGTGGTTCAGGGTGTAAATCATCAGGGAACTGAATATAAATCACTCGCTATACTTTGTGCTGGAAAGCTTGGAGGAGCGGATGCATATTATGGACTTTTTGATGCTATCATGGGTGGTTCAACTCCAGAAACACTCGTTCCTACATCTCAGGTTGTAAGCCTTGCAACAAAGCTTGGTCTCAATCAAAAGAATTTCAGCTCATGTCTCGATACAAAAGAGCTCGCATCAGTCTATGCGGCAAACTGGAAAGAGGCAGTCGGATTTAATTCAACAGGAACCCCAGGTAACCTTATTATCAACAATGAAACAGGTGAGTGGACTCTTATTGCCGGAGCATATCCGGCAGCAACCTTCACTCAGGTTATCGCACCTTGGTTACAGTAATAACAGATAAATACTAAAAACAGCCCATTAAGGGCTGTTTTTTAGATTAGAATGGCAATTCGTCAGGGTTTTCTACAGGCTCTTTGGGTTTATCGTATTCTCTATCGAAATGATGTTCGATATTTTGCATGCCATCTTCACCGATAATGATTTTTGCGTCTGGTAGTATTTCTTTGAAAGCATTTTTAAATGCTACTACAGAGATGATTCTTGGCTCGTGGAGGAATGTCGGCATATAGGACTCAAGTAATATTTCTTGCAGTCCTTTATTAATAGTTGCATAACCACCTCCCAGTATAGAGGAAGGATGCAGATTATACTGTTCCATAATATCATAATGAGTTCTCAAGGTAGTATCATATACGAGTTCGAGCATGCCGGTTTGCGCGTTATACCAAAGCACATAATTCCCTTCCATCATGCCATTTTTCGATCGATTTGCATGAGATTGAAAATGCAACTGGGGGATAGAGTCTCCTATAGGTACGATGCTATCAATGTCTAACCATTGGTCAGGAGTTATGTCTTTAATTTCGCGAATATCTTGAGCTCTTGCATTTTCGGGAAGCATAAGTGATCCATTTTCTTGGAGATGCTTTTGGGTATCATCGATAGTCCAGTCTTCCATTCCCCATCTTTGTGCATAGCTATTCCCAATATAGTCTATAGCTTCTATTTTCTGAGGAGTATGTATTTGCTCCACAAGGAGGTCTTCCATTGTTTTTTTCTTGCGCAAAGTAAGTTTTACACCAAAAATATCTGCTAATTCCTCATAGTGCGCACCTCTATACTCGTGTCCGGTAATATATATCTTATTCTTTACATACTCATCGTAATTACGTTGCAATACTTTAGTCATATCTTCTACATCTATTTTCATGCCGGGAGATAACTTTTTTTTGATATGAGCAAGGATATCTTGTATGCCATATGCATCTATGCCTGTTGCTCTATAGTGCATATAGACCTGCTGATAAGCTTTATCTAAACACTTTGTATCTATGCTGTCAGCAATAAGCATATCAGTAAAGACTTCATGGAGTAGATCGAGAGAGGCAAAAGTTGAATCTTGTCTTTCTTTGTTCCCATTTCGAACAATATTTGCATTATTTATTATTTGATGCAAAATTGCATAATAGATATGCTGAATAGTTTTTTCGTCATGTACAAATTTGTCATTTCGCTCTGCTTGTACTTCTTGCTGTATTTCTCTTACTATTTGAGGACGATCCACTTTATCTATGGCAGCGCTGAGATTTTGTTTTGTCTCTTGTAACAGTTCTCTCGTACTGAGAAATTCATCTACTAGTTCTTGTATATCCCTCATTTCAAGCCGAGGAGCTTCCATAAGAAGCTGATGTGCCATGACGGTAGCTTTATCTCCATCAGAAAACATAGTATGTCCAAGTGCACGCCATAAATTTTTGGCTATGGATTCATCTGTATGGAAGAGCTGTTGTCCTTTTTTTTCGATAGCTGCTAATTTTTCTTTTCGTTGATTGTCGCAAAATTGTTTAATGCTTTCATACTTTCGTGCATACATTTTGCTGGGTTCTCTATTTCCTCTCTGACGGTGTGCATTCACTTCGCCAAGAACCGAGCAATATTTTCTTATAAGTTGTTCAGAAAATGCTCTTGCTCCATACTTCTTTCAGGATGAAGGCAGGTAAAATGGTGTACGCCTTTGTATATTGCGATTCTTTTTATACAAAGGATGAAGTAGGCGAAAGATAATGGTGTCTATTTCTTTGACTGCAATGCCTTCAGGAAGTCATTGCATTTTTTCTTCGACATAAGCTACTTGTTTCAGAAATTGTTTTCGACCTCTTTTCTCTGCAACAGGTTGTGCAGCAGGATCTGTTTGGACGCCTTCTGTATGACCAAAAAGCCATCAATTACAATCCCGCAAAGCTAGAACTCTCTGATAGATAAGCTCCTTTTGTGGAAGTTCTTCCTTGGTAAGAATCTTAAGAGAAGTTATGTCTGTAGGAAGAGTTCTTGCCTGGCCATTTTCGGGATTTTGGAGTCTTTGTGATTCGTCTCCTTCTTCGATAGCTTTTTTAATAGCATTTTTTTCCTGTATCGTTTGTATGCGCTTTTGTGCTGCGTCGTATCCAAGAAAGATATTTGCTTGATGTTCTGGATTTCTGACGTACACATGGGGAAAAATAGAATCGACTGTTTCATAGTTTACATCATTATTTTCGGAAGCATTCGTTTTGTTATTGATATCAAATGAAAGCAGCTTCAGATTATTACCTAATGAGAGTTTGGTCTCATCTGTAATTCCTATTACCGTTGCATCCTCTTGTATATAAGAAAGACTCCATAATAATTGCGAAAGATAAAACGTAAAAAACTTACGTGTGGCGTCAACAACATCAGTTTTATCACTGGTTATTAATTTATCTAAAAGATTACTGGTGGAGCTTTGTCCATGAAGAACGGTCATGAAAATATCATCTAGTTTTTCGCTATTTTCCAAAGATAACTGTCCATGTGGATTAGTGTGATCTTTACGGAGGAGATTCATGATTGGTCCATATTTTCATCCTTTTTCAGTCTGTTCGCCTTCTTTGATAATTTGATCACTAAAAGAATCCCCCAGTGCCAAGTCGTGCTCAAAGTAAAAATCTGTGAGCAGATCTCTGTATGTCAGCACAATAGAGATAAATTTCTTATAGTCATTTGTGTCGAGAAATTGTAGGCTAAGGAGTTCTTTCTTCATACGAGAAAAGATGCCGAAAAGCTCTGCATGTATATTCGTTTCTTCTCTGTTTCAGATGGCTTCTATGCTCATACATACGTGGCTCATAGTAAGAAAGCATATATTACATAAATGAAGCATTAAGTCAACAATCCTTGAGCGCAAATAATAAGATCATATTATGCTATTATTTCTTATTTTTAGAGCACAAAGAGTATCCTTTCTTGCAATTACTGTGTTATTGCCTATATTACAAATTCATTTTGTATTCCTTAAACGATCTTTGGATATATGCCAGTAAAGAAAACAACGCGTTCTGCCGGAAGCGCTGCGAAAGCAAAAAAGGCAACTGTTGCATGAGGCGACACTACAGAAAGCATGATAGAAGGTGTTATAGCGAGTAAAGCAAAAAAAGCGCCCGCAAAAAGAGCTGCGAAGAAAACAACGACTAAAGCAGCAAAAAAAACGGCAGAAAAGCCTTCTGATAAAAAGGCTGCGCCGAGATCATATTCGTTATCGGGAGTCGATGTGACGGGAAGAAATCTGGTCATCGTAGAGTCTCCTGCAAAAGGAAAAACCATTAAGTGATTTTTAGGAAAAGACCGGGAAGTAAAAGCGTCGTTTGGACATGTGTCTGATTTGCCGCAAAAAACGCTCGGTATAGATGTGAAAAACAATTTTGCACCGACGTACGAGATTTCTGAGGAAAAGAAAAAAGTTATCGCAGAGCTCAAAAGAGATGCAAAAGTTGCAAAGAAAGTCTGGCTTGCAACCGATGAGGACCGCGAGGGAGAAGCAATCGCATGGCATGTAGCCCAGGCGTTAAATTTGGATATCAAAAAAACATCACGTATTGTGTTTCATGAAATTACGAAGGAAGCCATACATGCTGCAGTAGAAAAGCCAAGAAGCATAGATATGAACCTAGTAGATGCACAGCAGGCAAGACGTGTGCTCGATCGTCTGGTTTGATTTAATGTGTCACCAGTACTTTGGACGAAGATAAGACGTGGTCTTTCAGCGGGACGTGTGCAGTCAGTAGCGGTGAAGTTGATCGTAGAAAAAGAAAAAGAGATTCAGAAGTTTGTACCACAAGAGTCATGGACGCTGAAAACAAATCTTGAGTATAAAAACAGTTCTTTAGCTTGTGAGCTCATAAAAGATGCTGGAAAATCTGTGGAACTTCCTACGCTTGCTGATGCCGAGTCGATGGTGAAAACTCTTACGAGTCATATGAATCCTGAGATCAAAACGAACGAAAAGACTGGCTCACTGATACATACTTACACGGCTGATAGCCATTTTTCACTCACGGATATCGGGGAAAAAACTACTACCAGAAACCCAGCCGCACCGTTCACTACGTCAACCCTCCAACAAGCCGGAGCATCAAGGCTCTGACGATCAGTAAAACAGGTCATGATGACGGCACAGAAGCTTTACGAAAGTGGTTTCATTACCTATATGAGAACAGATAGCGTTAATCTTTCAGGACTTGCGATCAATGCTGCAGCAAAATATATTGAGGATGCCTATGGAAAAGAATATCTGACGGTCAGAAAATTTGCAACAAAAAGTAAAAATGCACAGGAAGCGCACGAGGCGATCAGACCAACATATATTGATCGTATCCCAGCGTCGAGTGGGCTTGGATGACAAGAACTGAAGCTCTATGAACTTATCTGGGCTCGTACAGTTGCCTCACAGATGTCGAGTGCAAAATTACTGAGCACTACATATACATTCAATCCTGAAGGGACAAAGCAAGAGTGGGTAGCAAAAGGACTTCGTGTCGTATTTCCAGGTTTTCTTGTGCTCTACGGAAGAGATGAAGAAGAAGAGGAAGGAGGAGAACAAACTCTTCCGAACATTGAAAAGGGAACTTCACTCCATACAAAAGCGATCATTGCAGCACAATCATTTTCACGTCCGCCAGCAAGATACAGTGAAGCGACTCTCGTAAAAGCACTTGAATCATACGGTATCGGTCGTCCATCAACATACGCACCAACTATTTCAACTATCCAAGATAGAGGATACATCCTTAAAAAAGAAGATAAGAAGCTTCATCCGACTGAGATAGCATTTCTGGTTATAGACTTCCTTGATAAGCATTTTGTCAATCTGATGAACTATGAGTTCACGGCGAAGATGGAAAACGAATTAGACACTATTGCTGAATGAAAAAAATGATGGGTTGCTATGATGAAAGAGTTCTATGAAGGATTTGATAAGACTATAGCGGAAGCGAAGAAAGGAGATAAGGAGATTGTACCAGTAGGAAGAAAATGCCCGAAATGTGAAGAGTGAGATCTTGTGTATAAGTTTACGCGCTTTGGAAAGTTTATTGGTTGTAGTAGATATCCAGAGTGTGATTACATAGAAAAGTCACAGGAAGAAAAAGACACACTTGAGCCGCTTCGTGAAAAGTATGAAGGGAAGCCATGTCCGGAGGGTGGAACAATCGTCGTAAGGATGGGAAGATTTGGACCGTTTCTGACATCATCTGAGTATCCAAAGGTAAAATGGATCTCTTCGATACCGGATGAAAAGATGGAAGAACTTGAAGCAAAATGTGGAGGAGTTACATGTGAAAAATGCGGAAAATGAGTGATGCATGTGAAGAAATCAAAGCGTGGTTACTTCCTTGCATGTAACAAGTATCCAGAGTGTCAGAATACACAAAATATTAAGCTGTAAATCATATGCATTGACATTATGTCTGCTAAGGATATAGTGTTTTTGTTATTGTGTTATCTTTCTGGTGCCATGGGAGCTAATAATAATATTAATACATATAAAGAAGAAGAGAGAATCTTTTCTGAGATGATGCAAAAAGATAATTTGCCTATTTCTGATGAATGATCGAAGGTCGATAAAATTTCTCATAGAGAAAGTATTATTCCATGAAAACTCGCGTCTGTAGAAATTGACGAAGATACTCGTGCTCGTATTGTGAAGAATATGACAGTAAATAATAAGACTTATCATAAGGTGCAAGAAGAAATTGCTAAAAAAATTGTATTGCTTCTTGAGCAAAGTAAGAAAAAATTGAATGAAGAGTTAAAGACATTCTATGTGGCTCTCAATAAAGAGAGCGGTGGTCACGAATTATATCATGAAAAACAATATAAAGTTTCAAAAACTATATTTTTTCAACAGTCATTGGCAGTAGTCTTATATGAACATCTTATAAAAAATAAGGCTCCTCTCTGAACCAGTGAAATTCAATCTATATTACAAACTCTTGATCTTTACTGTGATCAGGCAAATATAGGAGGAATATTATCTCATGCATTAGCGCTGTGATTTTTCTTACAACCCAGCTTTAGAGGGAATTATATTGTGCTTGATTTTAGGGCATTGAAGGAGTTTTCTGTACTTCTCGATCAGTACTATAAAACAGATATTGTGGTTATAGATAAATGATATGCGATGAAAAATTGATTTGAGCAAGTTCCTGTCTATTGTATTGATGTGAAAAGTACATCGCACTCGAGAAAAGGATTTGTCACTATAAATGGTATAAAAGAAGACTTTTTATCACAAAAAACAGGAGCGGAAGTCTACAAGGCTTTTGAACAACATCTTTATAAATTGTTGGATAGGTGAGTGAGTCATAATGTTCGTAAAGATGAGACCATGAAACAATATAGCGAAAATATGTGATCTCTGCCTCAGTGAAACTATAAACTACGACATCTGACTATGACAACAGGACTTATTTTTGAAGATTGGAAGAAATTTAACCATGAAAAAGAAATTAAACATCTTTATTCCCAGTTGAATGTTGCTATGAAAGAAAAATTTCTTCAGCCGAATAATTTGCTTTAAAGACTAATCACCTTATCCCAAATCTCCATCTCCTGAATAGTCTCTGAGTGTGTGATAATATAGAACATAATATCGTGTGTTTTCGTGAAATCATCGATAAGGTCAGCGACTTTTCCTATGGTTTCTTTGTCGATATTATTAATCGTTTCGTCGAGGAAGAGCGCATTGCTGCGAGTGAAAATACAGATAGCAAGCGTCCATGTGAGCCTGAGGATAGTTTTTTGTCCTCCCGAAAGTGATTTCACGAGTCTTTCTCCCTTGGCATCATGTACCTTAATCTCGAGCTCTAATTTCTCTCCGGTATTTTTTGTCTCAAAGCTGACAGTATACTCTACTACCTTCGCTAATAAATTATTCAACACATCGGCAAAAAGTGGCAGCGTTTGCTGCAGTACATGGATCATGATCTCTTTACTAAAGATCGTATAGAGCTGTCCAAGCATCGCTTCTCTCTCTTCGAGCTGCTTAATGAGAAGCATATTATTCTTATGTGTCTCGACGAGATCTTTTATTCACTCAAGGATCTTCGTCGCTCTCGCGATAGAGGAGAGCATTGCTTCTACTTTGTCGAGCTCATTAATGTTTGTTGTCTCTTGCAATTTCTTGAGCTGCGTATCAAGCTTTACTAAGTGAGTATTCAAGGTGCTCATGCTTTCTTCATTGCTTTTTATCTGAGACTGCAGCTGTATGATCTCGGTCCTATAACCCTCCTGTAATTCTTTTTCTTTATCAAGCACGGTTATTTTCTTATCGACTTCACCGCGTTCTCTATCAAGCTTGCTATATTCATCTATCTGTTCTTTTATTTTCTTGAAATCATATTTTTTATACTCTTCAATGGCACGATCATAGGCGTCCTTTGCATCTTCTAATTCCTTGGTTGCTTTGATGCGTTCGGCCTCTATTTTTTCTTTATCGAGTCATGCTAACTCTTTTTCTAAAAGAGACTTTTGTTCATCGAGACGTTTAAACATTCCTTGGTTTATCTGCTCCAAAAATGGACAGTTGTCTTCAATCTTTGTACAGAAAAACTGTTGTTTTGAGCGCGACTCATCTACAATAGCTAATTGCTGCGCAATACCGTTTTTACGTTCATCGATCTTCTTAAGATCGTTTTCGAGATAGTCTAATTTTTGCTTGCTTTGTTCTTTCTTGCTTGCGAGATCTTTTCCTTTTTGAACCAGCTCGATGATATATGTATTGAGTTCGTAGACATTGCTGAGACCAAGTGCTTCTAGCGGTAGTTCATGAGTAATAAGCTCCTGCTGAGCAAGCAGGTCCTGCTTTTTGATCACAAAATCTTTGATGATAGTACTATTGTCAGTATTTAGCTTGTTCTCGAGATTCTCAATCATAATTTTGCTCTTTGCTCTTTGCTCTTTCAACTTCTCAATTTCCTGAGAAGTCTGTAGTTGTTGTGTTTCTAGCGCCTTACGTTCACCCATGCTCGCTTGGTACTCAGCTCTTTTTTTGTCATATTGTTCATGCAATGTCTGCCATGAGCTAAGCGGAAGCGATGCAATATCAAAGTTTTCTGTGCCAAGCTTATCTTGCACCATAGACCAATCTTCTGCATGAGAAATGATAGCATCAGATGCTGCATCTTTATTGTTCGTCACAATAGTAATATATTCGTTAACTCCACGCTGGAGCTTTGCGTTGACGTCATCAGTGTTTTTTCTCGATTTAATGGTTGCAGAGACATCTTTTTTCTCATTTGCAATGAGTTCTTTTGCTTCGTCGATATCGAGGAGTCAAAAAATATTCTTGAAGACATTGATCCTATCTGCTGCAGTCATCTCGAACATGTTCTCACTGTCCTGCATGAGAAATGTCGTGCTGGTAAACACTTCTCTTGGTGGCAGAAAATCGGCTAAGTTCTGTTGCAAATCAGTCTCATTTTTGAAGATAACTTCTTCGAGAGCTACTCACTGATCACGGAGAATATTTTCTATATCTGCAGATTCATTTATGACATCTTTCAGTCATAGATCTGTAGGAATATTTTCTAATGTGAAGAGTTTTGACTTCACTCCATCTCAACCTGATTTTGTACGAGTAAGCGCTCTGACAACAAGATAGTAATTTCCGCCGACTTCAAAAAGAGCTTTGATATAACCTTCCTCAGCTTTCATGCTGAGCATGGTGCGTCAACTATACTTGTACAAGCCAAATACCGGCCCATCGAAAAACATAAATGATTTTCCACTTCCTATTGGCGCTTTGATCAAATATTTCCCTTTCTGAAAAACCACCGTAATCGTACGGCCTAAAAACGGTCAAATATTTTGATAGGTGGTTGCGAGGAGTTGCATAAAACAAATAAAAAATAAGAGCTAAGAGATAAGAAATATCTTTTATTTATGGTTTCTTATTTTTTATTTTCAATGCGGTATTCCATCGGCATCTTCTTTACCCAGAACAAGTAGATATTCACGCCGAAGAAGATGAGGGCCATCATGACGAAGATGATGATTTTTGCTGTTCTGTCTGTTCACTGGAGGAGGATAATAGTCATGAAGAACAGCGATCGTCCTCGGACGAACCAGCGGATTTCATGACGATTTCGCCCAAGCGCGAGTAGTCTATAATGAATATGTGTATAGTCGCCTTTCAGAGGAGACTTTTTCATGATAAATATCCTGTTGATAAACACCCAGATAGCGTCGAAGATAGGCAATGAAAGTGCTACGAGGATCGTTCCAATCTTTGCGCCGCCGAGCAGGGCAAGATATGCGAGAGTAAAGCCAAGAAACATGGTTCCTATGTCTCTGAGTCTTCCCATTGGTTTATATTCAATGGTGGTATAGATGATTCCGAGGATGGTCATCACAAATGCGATATTGGTAATCATCGACAGGGTGATTGCATTGTCTGGACTCATGCCTGGATAAGAAGGAAAGACGACTTGTTGCAAGAGGAGATAGATAGTAAGAAAACCGATCGTTGAAACACCGCTTGAAAGACTATTGATCCCGTCAATCCGATTGATGGCATTCATGAAACCGCCAAACCAGACGATGAGGATGATAGCTGCAATGATAAACGGAAGTGTAATAGTAAGATTGCCTATCATAAATGTATCGATGTTGATGCCGCCGACAAACATGGCGATCATGGCGACGATGATTTGCACGATCACTCTTATTTTCTTATTTAATCCTTTTGTCTTCAGTCCTGTATAGTTCAAGCCTATGAGAGTGTCGATGGTTTCAACCACTCCGATCAGAAGTCCACCAAAGAGAAGTCCAAGAAACTGTTTCTGGTGCAGATACTCCGGAAAGAAAATGAGCATTGATCCAACAAATCCAAGGATGAGGAAGATGCCTTGCATATTTGGTACTCCTTTGCGATCTGGTACATCAGGACCCGGCTTGTCGAGGATCTTTCGCTTGGTAAATACCTCTATACCAAAAACAGCTACCATGAAACATAAGATCGCAGATCATATATAGGGAAACATGCTATTCATCGACTTATATACTTACAGACATAAAAGTGTAACATGGTGTAAAGCTTCGCGTGTAACATAGTTACTATCAATATTACACGATATTACTCAATGTTTAGACAACGTTACACATTTGAGTAGTTTATATGGAGAATAGCCGATGAATACAATCTTTTTTCTTAGACTTGATGCGAACCTTGTTATTCTTATAACCTTCTTCGTATAACATAGATACTGATACAAGATACAGATACTGTTTTGCGGTATCAGTATCAGTCATCTGTATCAGCTTTATAAGTGAGTTAGTGAGATGCATATTTTTGTAGAAAGACGAAGCGAGGATAAGTGATGATACAGATATTTCCACAAGCATGGAGGTAAATTTCAGACATCACATAAAACGGGTGAGATGAAGGAGATGCTTCGTGACGCCTATAGTTTTCACGAGAAGAAAGAAACTATCGTTTTGCTTCTGGATGAAGATCAATTTGATCTCTATACCGTTGATCTTGATTTTTGTTCTACTGAAAAGATCAGCGTCAGGGATATCCAAAACATCGTCAATGAAAGGCTTGGTTACATCAAAGAACACTATAAAGCGGGTGGCGAAAAACTTTTCTATCTTATCGATAACATCAACGTTAATGGGCAGGAAAAACCATATATCCTTGGAGAACTCTGAACAATACATGCAACACTCACGTTCGTCTTCATTCAAAAGCGTACATACAATCTCATAAAAGCGACCTTCGGTCGCGATACCCCGAAGATCAAAATCTATCCACAGAGTTTTTATACAGTTGGGTATCTTAAAAAGACTCTTCATAAGCCACAGTTACAAATACTGTATCTTTTCGATGAGTATGCAAAAGTTATTACACTCAATCACGGAAAATACACGAGATGCGAAAAGATTAATCTGGGAGTTCGTATGCTGAAAGATATTTACAAGGAAAACAATGTGCTTCCATATTTTTTCAAAACATCGGAAGAGATCGAACTCAATGAGTTCGCGAAAAATCTGGTCATCCAGTCGGTAGACTTCTTTGTCGAAACGCTTATGCGCTGGATGAAAGAGTTCATGGTGCCGGGGCAGGACTTACTCATTGTTTCTTCGCTTATCTCCAATAAATATTTTCTCGAGAGATTTAACCAACAGTATAAGAAGCACACCAACGGCTTTATCGTGCCGCTTCATCATACTAGTGATCTCCATACTTTCCAAAGACAATGGGAAAGCGATGAGATTGATGTACTTACCATGCTTAACTTTGCGGGATAAAGTATATTGCATTTTATACTAAATGGACTATCATTTCTCTGCCTACCGGTAGGAGTCGCTTTTCATTTCCCTTCTTTGAGGGACTTCTACCATACTGTTAATCCTTTATATAGTAAAGCAAATGAAGACCGAGGTGTTTCCACCTTAGTCTTTTTTTATAACATCATTGAGTTTTGTATAGAAAGTCGTTGCTATTTCAAAAATAACAGCGAATATATCATCCGCTAATGATTACTAAGGCAACACTTCAGAAAATTTCTTATATTGCTTTTTCTTCGCTCATAGATACAATCATTATACTATATTATATGTATAGTAATCCCACCGCTATTGCATCATTTCTAAGGGCTCATCATTCCTTTCGCCCACATACACGAGATGCAATAGCATTTGACATATTGTTGCCTTGTCTTGTGAGGGAGGCTGCTCTGGTATTTGCCAGAGTTTTTTTTATGCTTGTATTTGCATTTAGTCTGCCTACTATAGAGATGCTATATCATATTCCATCCTATATAGCCGCTATATGCTAAAGTGTCTTTACGTTGCCTTCCTGTAAAGATCCTATAGCTTACTCAAATAGTTTAAAAACAATATAAAAGTACAGTTTTACACGCCTCGGTATCGTCCGGGGCGTCTTTTGTATAAAGTCTTGCTTTTTAGTAAAATATGAGCACAATATATATTCACATCCAGTATGAGAGCCTCTCCGGCTCGACGAGGTTTGTGAGTTGCCTCGTATAGTATTGCATATACGGTTGTGAATTTAATGGGTTAGTTAGGGTCTGTGCTGTTCTCAGTATGGTCCCGTTTTTTTTATAAAAAAAACTTCTCAATAATAGATAATAGGTGTTTCTGATTGTATTTTTGAAAAAGAAAGGTATAACGGAATATTCGATTTATCGTATTAGAGATGAGCATGGCACGCACTCCAAAGATATCAGATAGATTAGCATGATCAGGAAAAAAGAAACCAGCTGCAGCAGCTAAATCTATCGCTGGTAAGACAGCAGCAAAGTCGAAAAAATCAGAGGTCATAAAGGTCGATGATGTCGTAGCTGCAGGACAGCATATCACTTCAGAAGTGCATGCGCCTACAGGTGACAAGATCGTCTTCCGCGGCGTGAAGACACACAATCTTCGCGATATCGATGTGACGATACCGAAAAATAATATTATTTCAGTAGTCGGTGTATCAGGATCAGGAAAATCTTCGTTCGCATTCGATACGATTTATAAAGAAGGACAATATCGTTATATCGAGTCTCTTTCGTCGTACTTGAGGCAGTTTTTCAATTTATGAGAAAGGCCTGATATTGACTACACAGAAGGCCTTTCACCAGCTATTGCGATCGAGCAAAACAAGCGTGTGGGTAACGCGCGTTCGACCGTTGGTACGCTGACCGAGATCGATGATTACCTTCGTCTCATGTATGCGAAGCTCGGAGATATCTACTCATACGGTTCAGGAAAAATGATCAAGCCACAGAGCATTGATCAGATCGTTGATGATATTAAGCAAAGATACAATGGTAAAAAAGTCTATCTTGTGCAAGAAGCAGGAAAATTTGAAGATGAGATGAGTTTCTTGAAGTTTGTGAAAAAGAACCGTCTCAAGGTAGAAAATGGTGAGGGTTTCACGAGATACCTATTGCTGATGAACAATAATACTAATAATGTAGGGACGCAACATGTTGCGTCCGATGAAAAAGAAGAGAAAGAAAAATGAAAAAAAGGCAAAGTGACTAGCGACTCGTGACTAGCAACATTGAATAGTAATGTAAATATTGTTGCGCAGGTGCGTGAAGAACATAAGCATCAAGCCATGGATTCGGTAGCTGATGCAAGCGTGATCGAATATTTCTATCTTGAATCTCCGCATATTCCAGAAAAGTTTTTTCCTGTGCAGGTCTATGGTATCTTCGACCGTGTGACGATAGAGGAGGCGAAACTTGGGCGTTTGAAAGATGATATCATCAAGATTTTGTCGCTTACTAAAAAGTTTGGTATCTATGAAGCGCTTGAAGCAAAGCAAGAGGACGACACGGATATTTCAAAAAAACTTGATAAAGAGGTGTTTACCGTGTCAAATAGTATTCGCTGGTTCACTGATAAAAACTATGATCCAGACTATGATATTTCATATCCTGAGTTTACCACTCAGCATTTTTCACCAAATAGAGCAGAGGGTGCATGTCAGCACTGTCATGGACTGGGTGAGATACTCCAAGTAGATATGGATCGTATCATCGATACGACAGCTGTGCTTTCAAAAGCAGTGATCCCATGGAAAGATAGTGTACTTGGCCAAACTATTTTGAAGAAGCTCGCACAAAAATATTCTATCGATGAAGACCTTCCATGGCCAAAGCTTCCGCAGTGGTTTCAGCAGGTGGTAATAGATGGTGATGGAGAGTTGTTGCGTCTCTGAATGGGAGGGAAATATGTGAGTATGAACTATAACGGTATACAAGATGTGCTTACATCGCAATATAATAAGTGAGTACTGAGCGTCGACTTTCAGGCGATGTTTCACATGCAGCTCTGTCCGGAGTGTCATGGAAGTAAACTTCGTAAAGAGTCGATGTACGTATTTCTCTATATGGGGAAGCCAGGTAAGCAACCAACAAATATTTTCGAAGAAAATGCAGAGGAGATGTTTACGATCTATGATCTGCAAAGGATGACGATCACTGATCTGATCGAGAGACTGCAGCTCTATAGAGAGACGACCGATAAGCCAGATGTGCTCGTCGGGCGTATTTTAACGCCTCTCCTCGATAGAATTAATACTATCGCAAATCTCTGACTCGGCCATCTCAATCTGCACAGACAGATAGATACATTGTCCGGAGGAGAGATTCAGCGTTTAAGGCTCGCGAAGCAACTCGGTAATAAACTCACGGGAATTATTTATGTACTCGATGAGCCGACGATCGGACTCGATGATCGTGAGATTGAACGTACGATTGCAGCGATTAAATCGCTGAAAGACATGGGAAATACGATCGTCGTCGTAGAACATAATGAAGCGTTTATCAAAGCATCTGACTGGATCGTGGAGATCTGACCTGGCTCGGGAGATTTTGGAGGACATCTTTTGTTCTCAGGACCGTATGAAAAATTTCTCAAGTCATGAACACTCACTGCTGATTACATCACATGAAAGAAAGCAATACATGTAGAGTTTGAACATAAAGCAGATGACAAATGGATTAAGGTGAAAAAAGCATCGCAGAATAATCTGCAAAACATCGATGTAAACTTCCGTCTCGGAGGCTTTACTATCGTGACTGGACCATCGGGTGCTGGTAAGACCACGCTTATGTTTGAGACATTGTTTAAGTTTTTTGAAGAGAAAACAAAGTTTGTTCAAGGATATATCAGATTACAACTTTTGAAAAAAGGACTCTCACGAAGTGAGATCGTTGCGTCACCTGTGATGAAGCGTGAAGAGTATGAGCACTTGGAAAATCTCGCATTGCAGGAGTTCTATAGCACGATAGGAGTGGAAACAGTGACTGGTCATGAGAAAGTAGAAAATGTACTTTACGTTGATCAGAGTAGTATTGGTAAGACGCCACGTAGCTGTCCGGGAACGTTTATCGGAACATTCGACAACATCCGTAAGATTTTCGCCGGAACAGACCAGGCGAAATTTATGGGCTTCCAGGCTGGGCATTTCTCGTTCAACTCGTCGAAGGGTGCCTGTCCTGCATGTGAAGGATATGGTTATAAGAAAGTGGAGCTTCAGTTCCTTCCTGATACTTATGTGCCATGTGAACTCTGTCATGGAAAACGTTACAAGTCAGAGATCCTGTCGATCTATTGGCATGGAAACAATATCGCCGACATACTAGAAATGTATGTGTATCAAGCGTATGAACTATTCAAAGATATCGGCTTCATCGCGGATGAACTCAAACTTATGGTAGACATTGGTCTTGGGTACCTCAGAATGGGGCAGCCAGCGCATACACTTTCTGGTGGTGAATCACAACGTATCAAACTTGTCAAACATCTTCTGAAACAATACAAGTGACATACCATCTACTTCCTCGATGAACCAACGGTTGGTCTTCATCCTTCGGATATCGAGAAACTGCTCCTCGTCCTCAAGCAGTTTCTCGACAAATGAGACACTATTCTCATGATAGAACATGATAAGACACTGCTGAAATTTGCGGATGAGGTGGTGTACTTGGAGCAGGGGAAGGTCAAAAAATAATGACGAATTACGAATGAACAATTACGAATATAATATGATAAAAACCTCTCCTTCAGGAGAGGTTTTTAATACTAATGCGGAGCAATACCATCGCCAACTGAGTATTTCTTTCTTTTCCAGTAGTCTTGGAGTACTATATTTCCTATTTCAGTGTTATGAGCGAATAACTTGTCGGTAATGCTTTTAATATACATCTCATCACCTTGTGCTATAAATCATTCAGATGATGTTTTATGAAACGTTTTTTTTCTCTCCATAACTTCAGGACTAAATACTCCTAGTCATTCTTTCTTGCATCATGCAATTATATTATCTCTTAAGTGTTTTATGTATGTAGGTGTTGTTCCAAGATAGAATTTTTCTAAATCTGGTATAATATAGCGTGCGTAGAGATCGCCTTTATAGAGTCCTATTTCATACTGATTTCCTTCAAGATCTTCGTACAGATAAATGTTCATATTTACGAGTCCTGGATCGTGTTTAATATCTTCAGCATCTTGTTTTTTATACAGCGTTACTTTGTCGAGAATAGATGCTTTCTCCGGATTTATACGAGGATACGTGTTCTTCGGTATTCGAGGAGTAAAAATATCTTCATTCTCATTTATCCATTTCTGAATAGATATACTAGACTGGATACGCAATTCCTTGCTGCACAGTCTATGGAAGATGGCACTTTCTAGCTTGCCCTTCCCTTTAGCATCATTGTATACATTATCTTTTATAGACGTCATATATTTATTCACCGCCACATCAAAAATATTATGTATAGCTGTGGATTTATCAAATTCTGAACTAGTAGCAGTGAAAAACTGGGATAAATAGGTATGAGCGAAGACGGAGATGTCTTTATTATTTTTGGTATTTATTAACCATGAAAAGTCATATCACTCTTTTGAACTATATGTCATATGTGAGATAATAATTGCAATATCATACTGACTTGCTTGCGGATCTTTTTTAAGAGTCGCAACAACTTTTTCTGCTAGCTTATTGAAATAAGGTTTCTTGTAGTAGTCCTCAGCAATTATCTTGCCATTTTCAATAGTGAGATCTTCATAGATATTTGTATTATTTGTCGTGAGGTTTATATTGTTATAATTAGTTGATAGTGTGCCATCTTTATAGGATTTCACCCGTTTTTGTTTTTCTTCATGTGTTTCTCAGGGGATATAGAAAGAACACGCTACTATGTACTCTTTGTCTCACTTTTTGCATTTCCCTACAAGATAGCTTTCTCCATTTGATGTCGTATAGGGTCAGATCCAATCATAATTTTGTCTGGTGCTGTTTACAGAGCGGGCTTGTGCAGATGTGCTTCGCTGACGAATAGAAAAGTTCTCTTTGCTTTCTAGTGTGTTTTTTAATGCTTTTTCTTGTGAAGCAAGTTTGCTATGCAAATGTAATGTTACATCATTTGCAGTAAGCGTATAACTATTTTCATCTATAAATACTTCTATAAGCTCAGATGTCTTTTCATACGTGTGATTTGGATATCATGCAATTCACTGTCATGCTGAAATAGTTGTAATATTGATAGTTGATTCGTTTTGGTTTATTAACCATTGAAATAGAAGAGTTTTTATAAACTCTTGTTTTGCTTCAGAAAAATCACTTAGATCATATCTTTCGTATAAAACCTCAAAGAACTCGTGAGCTTTTTTAGTAAATAAGTTTCTCTTTGCCTCGTCATTAAGATTTGTGTAATAACCGCTGTTGTACTGCTTGGGTTCAAGCTTATTGTGTAAAACATTCTCAAGATTCTCTTTCATGTTTTTATCTTGTTTAGTCTTTTCATACACCATGCCTCACTTAATAGCTCCGGCTAGTAAGGTGGTTGCAATAGCGCCTCTTATTCACCATTTCTTTTTGTTTTCTCTTCTTTCTTTCGCCTCAGGTGTCCGATCTGATTCCATGATACTCATGCCTATTCACGCATGATCATCGATCTGTTTCACTTTTGTCTTAGCCAGATCGGCAAGGTTGTATATTTTACTACGTGTAAATCTTTTTGATTGGATTGCCAAAAGTTCATCTCATGCTTCTTTTGCATAAAGCTTTCCATGGTGCTTCACGGTGATATCTTCCTTTATCTTGGCTCAGAGTACTATTTTGGTATGTGCTTCATCGTAACGAACGAAAAATTCTAGTTTGCTTGTGTCGATACCAAGAGAATCAAATCATCCCATGATCCATGCTTTGATAGCGTCGTGAGTTTCTTGGTCGTAGTACGGATTATGATGATCAGGATCGCCATAGGTTGCGGACATCTTTTGAATTTGTTGTTCATAATCTTCAGCATTTTTATCGGGAGCGGTGAAATATGAGAAAATGATATTGTTTTTTTTGCCACCATCGGATGCCATATTTTTAAGGATTTGTACTATCTGTTCGTCAGAAAAGTTTCAGATACTTCATCCAAGAAAAAAATACATCTTATCTTTTAAGTCCTTCAGCGCAGCATTCGATTCAAGAAAATTTATCGCTAATCCTGCAGATTTTATGCGAGTGCTATGGTATGTTGAATGTAAATGATGCTGTACTTCATGAGACGCATGCTGAGTGAAGTAAGGACTGATATCAACAGGGATATAGGTCTTTCCCTGAAGCTTTTCTCAGAGAGTCTCTCCTAATACTTTTGCACTCTTGTGTCCATTACCTGGTCCCATGTCGACGATATTATTTACGTTCTTATGAGTGAAGGCAGCAATGATAGCATGTTTATTGAGTATAAATAGTTCAACTTCTTTGTCCGTAAACGCTTTATATGCAGGGGAGTGTGCAACATGTGAAAAAAGGGCAGCACCGCTTTCTCCGGTATGTGAATTTTCCCAATCATAGAGGAAAATTCCATTTGGTTCTTGCTGAGGGTCAAATAACTGATCAAGATACGTTCAAATCTTATCAACTTTGGTTGACTCTCTATTGTGGCTAACTCATGCCGACAATGGCATATTTTTACTCATGCCTACTTGTTATTTTGAGACCAGACTAAATCAAAAATATTTTTACATGTGTTATACAGCTGTTCGCTGGAGATGATAAGACCAGACATCTCATGGTCATTCATAAGCGCTATGCTGATCTTGTTTGGTCAGTAGATATTTATCTCTCACTCAAGAGTGAATCAGTTCTTTTGGATAAGGATCGATTGTTTCTTCGCTTTTTCATCGATACCGGCGTATCTTTGGTTTGCCGGTGTATCCGACAGGATCACCTTTGCGTGGATGTCACTTTTAATACGACGAACAAGAAAATCTCTGCTCAGATAGTGAATCAGTTCTTTATTGCTATGTTCGATTCCAAGAAACGATAAGATTTCTGTTTTTGATGTAAGCAAATCTTCATACATTTTTTTTACGCCTTCGATGCCTTCAAAAAACTGTACCTTTGGTTTATTTCCAAATTTCTCAGCTAGCACAAGAAATTCCGGAAGCTTCTCCTTAAAGCTCGTGTACTTATCTTCGAGTTCCCTGAGCAGGAGCTCAGGCGTTATCACGGAAAAATAGGTCATATTACCTTTCTTGACTTCATTGGCGATTCACTTCTTCTGAAGCTCTTTAAGCACAGTATAGACTGTTGCTCTATTTTCACCACTATTTCTGGCGATAGAACTTCCAGGTGCAGAGCCAAGCTGCAGGGTAGTGAGATAGACTTTCGCTTCTTTCTCTGAAAGTCAGTACTGTTGGAGAGTGAGTAACAAGGATTCCATAGTCATTTGGGAAAAGATAAATTTCGGATAATTGGCTTTACTCTACAATTATATGGATAATCTGCTATTACCGCAAATTTCCCTTATTATAGTAGCTGTTGGTTGAGTCAAACAACAGAATTATCACATACATTGTTGACATATTTGTTGTTAGCAATAGAGTATGCGGTATAAACAAAACATAAAACAACTATATGAAAAAACATATCATCGCAGTGGTAGGCGTTATTACCATGATAGTATTTACAGTTACATCATATGCACAAATATCAGGCGTTGCCGCCACGTCTGACAGCACTGTCGTTATAGACAAAGTGTATGCCGGGACGTTAGCAGGCTCAGCCTATTTGTGTGGTAAGGACACTAGCACAGCATTTGCCTCATTCCGCTTCGGGGCTTCTGCTCTGTGGCATATGGGTACAAAACTGACGCTCAAGACCTTTGCAGTAGGAGAGTATGAGGCCGTAACAGGATCCTCATTTGGTATTCATGCCATGTGGTTACAGTATCGTCCATTGAAGAAAATTGCTATCGAAGCGGGTAAGGGGTCGACTCTTGTTGCTCAACAGCATCGTCCGTTTCCCGTATCTCAGTACGGGCAATTTGAAACCTGGACGCAGGCGCGTTTACCAGGCGTTGGATATACCTGCAATCTAAAGTATATTCCCAATGCGAAAACACTCTTTGGTGCTGGTATATCTGTGCGGGATAATATGTCTGAGTACCAAGTAACTACGACGATTCGTCGTATACAGTTAAGCGGCTATTATCAGACGGCAACCAATGTCACATGTGGTGCTATAACATATAGTGGTAAAAGTCTTTTCAATACTGCATTTGTGAAAACTGATGCTATTGGAGACTTCTCTAGTCTGCTTATTAGTCGAAAACGTTCTGTCTATCTTTTCACAGACTTTGGCTATGATCGTAAGACAAGCACCATTGTGCGATGGGGAAGTGGTTTCTCTAAAACCTTTAGTATGAAATATGTAAAAGGCATCCTTGCCCTCGCGTATACATACGAAAATAACGGAGCAAGCCTCTATACACTTATAAGCTTATAGTAAAAAGAAAACGTATTTGTTCACCATCGGTCCTGTGCTATAACACGGGACTATTTTTTTACAGAAATTATTATTCACGAAAAATATAAAACAACTTTTATGAAAAAAATAAAACACATCCTTTTTATCATGTTGATCCTAATGGCCGCCTTCGGCATAAGTTCATGTAATGATGGTTCTTTACCAGACATAAGAGAGGCATCCAATCAACATCAAAAATTGGTGAAAGAAGAGATAAAATGTCCAACAAGAGATACAAGCTGGAAACAAGGAAAACTGTATTGCTCTACGCATTGTTCTGAAAAATATTTCAGTGAGAATAATGAGAAGATAACTGATACTGCCTACTACCGGTCTGATACCTTGTCTATAGGAACTACTGAAGTGGTGGTCAATAAGCACTGGATTAGTTCTGATAGCTCAGGAACATTCTCTTTAGAAATTGAACAGGTATTTGAAAAAAATGCGCCTACGCATAAAGTTCATATCCGTCGTCGTCCCGAATATCGAGGAGGCTTCTGATGTATTATATGAATATGAAATAAAACTGCCCGTCTTTCGGGTGGTTTTTCTTTATAAAAAACTAAGGATAATAAAATACTTTAAGTAAGTTAGTGTAAAAGTGCTTTTCTTGTGTAAGAATCTTAACTTTTGCATGTATAAACAAATCATGTTTTTGGTTAATGTAAATAGGTTATAATCTTGTAATATATGCTAGAAAGTGTATAAGTGATCAATTGATTTAGATTATGTTTTCTTAAAACTATGTTTAATAAAATTCCATGATATGCATTTTTCAGTAGAGTAATGGCACTGATGACGCAAAAAGGATTCAAAATATCCATTCTTAGCGTTTTTTTCTTGTATGCATTGCTCTCATTGTTTGTTCCGGGTATGCCCGATAAAGTATACGCCGCCGTTCCAACACCAAGCTATCTGATAACATTCAATGGCGATTTTTTGGATCATTCAAGTAATGACAAAGATACGCTGCCAGGAGCAACCGCGACTATCATAAATGATGCGGAACGCGGAAAGGTACTCCAGCTCCGTGGTGCTGTAACAGGAAGTGGAGCACAGGTGCGTGTGATTAATACATTGCCCTCTAGCTATACGAAAGCAGCATGGGTAAAATTTCAGGCTTCAGCAGGCGGTTTGTATAGTATCCTTTCTGATGGGGGGACCGCGACATTGAATAGTGACACTTTTACTGTTGCATCTATAAATGGAGGAAGTAGTGTTTTATGATTGAAAGCATGACCGCCAACAAATTCATCTGTTACGAATGCAGTATGGAGTAATACTGGATTTGTAACCGGTCAGTGGGTGCATGTCGCTGTAACTTATAATTGAGTAAATAAAGAATATAGACTTTATCAGAGCGGAGTATTGATTGCAGTGGGAACCGGGACAACATCTTCTCCAGCAAGTACGATACAGTCGATAGGAGGTTTTTCTCATGCATATAATTGGAGTGGATGGATAGATGATGTACAGTTGTGGGATAGTGTATTGAGTGAGTCACAGATAGCTGAGGTTATGGTTCAAAATAATGGAGGACTATATCCGGATATTCCGACTTTCCCAACCAAATTCGCTATCTACTCCCTTCTTAGCGGAGGAATGAGGCTTAACTGGTCAGGAGTCGCTGCCACTCCTGAAGTCACAGACTATCAGATAGAATACAAGTTTCACACATGATCTGTGTGGGATGTCTTTTCTGATGGAGTAAGTACGGGAGTCTCTACCTTTCTTACATGACTGATTCCAGATATGACCTATGATGTCAGGGTTTCCGCAGTTAACTGAAGTTGAGTGGGCGTACCAAGTAAGGTATTGTCGGGTACGGCAGCTTACCCTGACATTCCCGAACCGAAATTTACCTTTCTATTTGAGTGAGACTTTAACGATTCATCGTCTTATAACAATAACTGACAAAATAATGCCGTAACGATAGTATCTGACGGTACTCGTTGAAATGTCGCCAAGTTCAATGGATCAACAAGTTATATTGGCGTCCGTACTCCTTTGCCAGCTAGCTTCACAAAAGCTGCCCGAGTTTATGCAACTCCAGGTACGCTTATGAATTTTCGTAATATAATGTCCCATGGTCCATCATATGGAGCTTATTCAAATTATTTTGATGTCAATGGAGGAGCTCTTTCTATAGGTCATTTTTCTGGATGAGCCGCAACACAGAGGATGGTTACCGTTTCTTCTGTTTTTCCAACTGGACAATGGGTACATGTTGCCGCAACTTTTGATGTAGTTACTAAAAGATATAGTCTGTATCAAAATGGTTTATTGATGGCTGTTTGAACGGGAGTTGTGCCTCATTGGCCTAGTACGGGTACTCTTATCTGAGCCCTCAACACAATCAACACCATTTATAATTGGTCATGATTTATGGATGATGTGCAAATGTGGGATGCAGCACTCAACGCCACAGAAGTCTATTCAGTATATGATGGAAACTTAGGTATAGCATCAACTCTTCCTGGCGCACCATATAGTGTGAGTGTTGATCCATGAAGTGGATCCGTTTCTTTGTCCCGAAATATTCTCTGAGTATCTCCTACTATTACTGATTACCAGATAGAATATAAGTTTCATACATGATCTACGCGAAATGTTTTTTCTGATGGAGTCAGCTCTCTCAAGAGCGCGACGGTGACCGGACTCATAAATGGATTGGGTTATGATTTCCGTATAAGTGCTATTAATTCTCTGTGAGTATGAGATGCTTCATCGGTTATCACATCTATGCCCGTGGCTGTTTTTACGTATCTTCATGTTCTTTCTAACTGACAGAGTCTATCTGTGGGGCTCACTGCTTCGCCAGTTATTTCCACAACTCAGCCATATAGTAACTTTTCTCTGTCATGAGGAGTACAGGGCACCATGTGACCTTTGATTCCACTTGTTGAAACTACTATAGAAACTCCTTCTGCAGGTCTGGCTAATAGTTTATATGCTTACGATGAAAATTCACGTCGCGTCGTGGTTTCACTTCATGGGCTTTCCGCGACGTATTATTCTGATTTGAAAAAATGAACAGCACCATACCAGAAGTGACTTTTACAGCTTACTTGAGTAAAAGCGCTTGTAGAAGCGTCGTCAGGTATATATAGACCTATCGGCGTGACGATAGTTCATGGAGAACATGATGCGGTAGCAGGGAACTATACTCAATATAAATGATATCTTGAGGAATGGCAAAACGATTATCAAAATGATGTAAATACGTATATGTGAACATCGTGAGTTGTTTTTCCGATGTTTATAAATCAGGTGAATACAGCGTGGACGTGAGGGGTAGCAGTGAGCCAGTTTTTGGCGCATAAACAAAACCCTGGAAAGATTATTCTTGTAGGGCCTAAATATTCCTATGCTTATTCTACTGATAATATTCACCTTACCAATACCGGATCAAAATATATGGGTGAAATGTTCGCTAAAGTGATAGATAAGGTTGTCCTCAACTGAGAAACGTGGAATCCACTTATGCCGACGGCTGTTACAAAGTCGGGTAATGTTGTTACGGTATCTTATAATATCCCAGTAGGTACATTAAATATTGACACATGAAGTGTCGCACAACGTGCAAATTATGGTTTTGAATTTGTACAGAGTGGAGGAACAACAACTACTATTAGTTGAGTATCATTGGCAAGCGGAAATACACAAGTAAAAATTATCCTTAGCGGTGCTGCAAATGGGACAGACCAGAAGCTACGTTATGCGTGGTCTTGTCCAAAAGGACCAGCGGCATCATACGGAGCATGTGGAAACGCTACTTCAGGATTGTTTGTATGAGGAAATATTCGTGATAGTGATACTAGTGTTTCGCCATCAATTGATAGTACAGGACTACCTTTGTACAATTGGTCGGTAACCTTTGAGGAAGATATTATTCCAGAAGCGGGTTATCCAAATGCCCCAACGAACGTAACAGCAGTTGCAAGTAGCGGCCAGGCTGTTGTGTCGTTTAGTGGTTCTACTGATGATGGGTGAACAGGTATCGTGTATTACATCGCGACATCAAGTCCTTGAAACATATCATTTACGGGGACTGGAAGTCCCATCACGATAACGTGATTGACCAATGGTATTTCATATACATTTACTGTTGCTGCAAAAAATCGTGTAAATACCGGAGCAGCAAGTAGTGCCTCAAATGCAGTAATCCCAGCGACAACACCGAACGCACCGACAAACGTGGCGGCGACAGCAAGTAGTGGACAAGCGGTTGTTTCATTTAGTGGATCGACATATTCAGGAGGTTCAGAAATCCTTTATTATATCGTGAGGTCAAACACGTGAAATATTGTAGTGACAGGAACAAATAGTCCAATTACAGTACCAGCTTTGACGAACGGAGTGAGCTACACATTTACGGTAGCAGCATATAATGGAGCCGGAACGGGAACGTCGAGTAGCGCCTCAAACGCAGTAGTTCCTGCGACAGTTGCGAATGCACCGACGAATGTAGCAGCGACAGCGAGTAGTGGACAAGCGGTAGTAGCGTTCAGTGGGTCAACAGATAACGGATGATCTACCATCCTGTATTATATTGTAACATCATCACCGTGAAATATAAGCTTTACATGAACATGAAGTCCGATCACGGTAACGTGACTGACGAACGGAGTGAGTTACACATTCGCAGTAGCAGCGTATAATGCTGTCGGAACTGGAGCGGCAAGTAGTGGGTCAAACGCAGTAATCCCCGCGACAACGCCGAACGCACCGACGAACGTAGTAGCGACATCCAGTAGTGGACAAGCAACCGTGTCATTCAGTGGTTCCACAAATAGTGGAGGATCAGAGATCTTGTATTATATTGTGACATCATCACCGTGAAATATAAGCTTTACATGAACGTGAAGTCCGATCACAGTAACGTGACTGACGAACGGAGTGAGTTACACATTCGCAGTAGCAGCGTATAATGCTGTCGGAACTGGAGCGGCAAGTAGTGGGTCAAACGCAGTAATCCCCGCGACTGTGCCAAACGCGCCGACAAGTATTAATGCAACCGCAAGTAGCTGACAAGCAGTTGTTTCATTTAGTGGGTCAACATATAGTTGATGATCAAATATTCTCTACTATATTGTTACATCAAGCACGGGTAACATTGTTACGACATGAACATGAAGTCCGATAACGGTGACGGGTTTAACAAATGGCGTAAGCTATACGTTTACTGTAGCAGCTTATAACGTATTGTGAACTGGAGCAACAAGCGCGCCATCAAACGCAGTTGTGCCTGTGAGTGTAGCAAACGCACCGACGAATGTTGCAGCAGTTGCGGGTAGCGGCCAGGCGGTGGTAGCATTTAGCGGCTCAACGTATAGTGGAGGGTCTGCGATTCTGTATTACATAGTCACATCATCACCGTGAAACATTAGTTTTACATGAACATGAAGTCCGATCACGGTAACGTGACTGACGAACGGAACGAGTTATACGTTCTCGGTTTCTGCCTATACTACAGTAGGAACGGGAACGGCAAGTAGTGCGTCAAATGGAGTGGTACCTGTGACATTACCATGAGTGCCAACGAGTGTGAGTGCGACATGATGAAACACACAAGCTACTATCTCATTTACGGCACCTGCAAGTAACGGAGGAACGGGAATTGTGGATTATGTTGTGACATCAAGCACGGGAAACATCTCATTTGTCGGGACTGGAAGTCCGATCACGGTAACGTGATTGATGAATGGAGTAAGTTATACGTTTACTGTTATCGCAAGAAATAGAGTAGGTTCAGGAGACGCAAGTAGCTCATCAAACGTAGTGGTTCCTGCAACAGTTGCAAATGCACCGACGAATGTGGCAGCGACAGCAAGCAGCGGACAAGCAATCATCTCGTTCAGCGGCTCAACGGATGATGGAGGATCTGCGATCATGTATTACATCGTGACATCGAGTACAGGTAATATAGTAGTAACATGAACAAATAGTCCAATTACGGTACCAGGTTTAACGAATGGAACAACATACACATTTACAGTATCTGCATACAATGCGATCGGAACGGGAACAGCAAGTAGTGCATCAAATGCCGTCGTGCCGATCACTACAGCGAATGCGCCGACAAATCTGGTAGCAACGGGAGGTAATCAGCAGGCAACGATAAGATTTAGCTGATCGACAAATAACGGAGGCACAGGAATTCTTTATTATATCGTAACATCAAGTACTGGTAATATAGTTACAACTTGAACAGGAAGTCCAATCACGGTAACGTGATTGACGAACGGAGTGAGCTACACATTTACGGTAGCAGCATATAATGGAGCCGGAACGGGAACGTCGAGTAGCGCCTCAAACGCAGTAGTTCCTGCGACAGTTGCGAATGCACCGACGAATGTAGCAGCGACAGCGAGTAGTGGACAAGCGGTAGTAGCGTTCAGTGGGTCAACAGATAACGGAGGATCAACAATTCTTTATTACGTCGTGACATCAAATCCAGGAAACATCAGTGTCACAGGAAGCGGAAGTCCGATCACTATCTCAGGATTGACCAATGGTGTCTCATACACTTTTACAGTCAGAGCGAGAAACGCTATCTGAACGGGAACAACAAGTAGCGCATCAAATAGTGTGATACCGGTGACGGTGCCTGGAGTACCGCAGAATATCCAGGGAGCAGGAACGTTAGGAGAAGCGACATTTGATTTTGATGCACCAGTGTATAGCGGAGGTTCAACCTTGTTATATTACGTGCTGAGATCGTCTACTGGACAGTTGGTAACAACGGGGACCAATGCGCCGCTAACAGTAAGCTGACTGACGAACTGGGAGACATATACTTATTATATTTCAGCAGTGAATGCGCAGTGAGAATGAGCGAGCGGAGGGGTAACATTTACGGTCACGACGCCAACGACTATCCCGAGCGAGCCGACAAGTATCACAGCAGTGTGATGAAGTGGATCAGCATTGATAAGCTTTGGTAGTCCTACAGATAACGGAGGATTGCTGATAGATTACTATATGATTAGATCATCGACAGGTGCTCTCATAAAGACAGGAGCGAATAGCCCGATAAGGCTCACGGGACTGCAGAACGGAGTACCATATACAGTGAGTGTGTCAGCAGTGAATGGAAATGGTGAAGGATCCGGTGATTCGGTGAGTGTTACGCCAGCGGAGTTGTTTGCTTATGGAGTGGCAGATATTCCATCAACAACAAGTATGATATTGAACTGGTCGACGACAAACGAATCTTCTACACAGATCCAGTATAGTATTACGACCTGATATACATTACAAAATACGGAGACAGATACCTCAACACGTGTGACCTTCCATAGTGGAAATCTCCAGTGATTGCTGACATGTACGACGTATAATTATAGACTTATAGGTTGAGATGATGAAGGGTATCGTTATACGTGAAGCAATGGGACGTTTACGACGCTAGGATGTACGAACAATGCGACGATTCTTACCCAAGAAGAAGAGATTGTAGAAGTGTCAGTAGGATGAGTGTTCTCTATGACGTCAACATTGGGAACGACGTTAGACTTAATCATACCTGAGGACATAATAACAATAGCGCCTACCCTTATCTTCCAAGGGAAACAATTGGACGGAGGAGTTGTAATAACCTCACTTGGTAAACCAGATCCATCGTTAATCCAAGTCTCAGCACTCTATGATTTACAGGCATATAGCGGTGACGTAGAGCGTATAACAACCTTCACGACATGATTGACGATGACGTTAAGTTATCGCGATCAGGATGTGGATGGAGTAGATGAAAGTACGTTGAAGATCTATAGTCACAATGGAACAAGCTGGTCAGAGCTGGATAATTGTTCAGTAGATACGATAGCGAAGACGGTAACATGTGACACAACGCACTTTTCAAACTTCACGATTTTTGGAGTGCCATTAGCCACAACTCCATCGGTACAATCTGCATGAGGAGGAGGATGAGTGTATCTGACGAAGGATGTGTGTCCAAACGGAGATTACTCACTGAGTTATTATGATGGAACATGTAGTAGCATAGGTCTTCCGAATCTTGAAGATGGTATACTTCGCCTCGCGTTGAACAAATGTACAACACAAAATGGAGAAGAGCATCAATCATACTGCTTCAATCGTGCTATTGGGTCAACGACGATGCCTACATTCATGCAGGCACGTTACTACGATCAGATCACGAGAGCGCAGCTTGCGAAGATCATGGGAGAGTTTGCAAAAAATATTATGGGCAAGCTGCCAGATAAGAGTAAGCAATGTACGTTTACAGGAGAAGATCCAGACGGACTAGCAGCATATATGATCCAGGCATGTCAGCTCTGACTGATGAATATGACAAGACCAAATGATATACTGACGAGAGGAGAATATATGACTGTGCTTTCAAGAATGCTGTATGGTAAAACGTACGAGCAGACGAACGTAGAAAGTGAAGAACATCCATTCTACGAGTATCATATGGAGCAGTTGTATAAGGAATGACTGATCAACAGAAAAGAGCCGATGGTGAAAGCGCAGAGGTTCGTACCATTCCTCACTCTGTACAGACTCGCACAGAAACTAGAGAAAGAAAATAGATAATAGAAAAATAGTGAAAACCACCTGAATAAAAGGGTGGTTTTTCTTTATAAAAAAAATCTTAGGGAGCATATACTCTCTAAGATATAACATGTGTATTGGAGCTATTTAACTGGTATATATATGTTTATTGTGCGCTGTCCTTGCTAGTAGAACAAATGCTACAATAGCTACACCGATAGAAGCAAAAGAACCCCACTCTCCAAATAATATAGCTGCTATGATTAGGGCAGAGACACCAATCGCTCCAAAAAAGCGTCGCCAGGTGTCAAATATGCCCAGAAAGAGCGATAATAATCCGAGATATAGCATGATGTTAATAGCTCGTCCTGGCTTATATTGGGTAATGCTAATCCACCATCCCAGTATAAGAATAGCTGCAGTAATGTATAATATTTTTTTCATGAGTATGTGTTTTAGTGCCCGATAATTGTAATTTTCGAAAGAAAGAAGTCAAGTGCTTGCTTAGCCGAAATATGTCTTTTGCAGAGCAAGAAAAAAACAACAGTTGTCTTTGATAGAGAGTTGCATATATTGATATGGTATCTTTATAATTCATAGACGCACATTATGAAAAAATACCTTATTCTCGCTGTTAGCGTACTTGCTCTTACAGGAGCTGCATTTGCGACACAAACACTTCCGGTAGCGCCTACAAAAACTGTGACAAAACCACTTGTTCGTCCTGCACTTAAAAAACTTCTTGATAAGCGTCCAGTAGTGCCAGTGAAAAAACCTGCTCCTGCTATGACAGGAAATGTGAAAACTTCAACCGGAATAAAACTTCCTGTTCCTACAACAGGCCAGGTAGTTAAGACAGGAACAGTCATTAAGGCTATAGTACAACAAAACGCTGAAGATGTAAAAGCATATCGTGAAGAAAATGGTTATGTTGTTCGCTATCTTAAGACGCCGACAAGAGAGGAGAAGCTTGCTTTTGGAGAGGCAGTCATAAAAGCGATAAAGGATTTTCTTGCAGCACAAAAAAATATGAATAAAGCCTATGATGATGGCGTAAAGGCAGGCACTCCAATGCCAAAAACATTGTGGGACAATCAAGCCGAAATTGCAGTGGCAGCATATAAGACAGCTGTTCAGCCATATATTGATTCTACTAAGACAGCAGAGTTTGAAGCATTTCTGATCATAAGATTGAAATTGCTTAAGCTTATGTTTGATAAAAAAAATAAATATGCCGACATGTCAGATTCATCTAGCAGTATTGATATGAGAAAATAATAACATATTCATTTTATAAAGACTCTGCTATTGCAGAGTTTTTTTAATACATCTCGCAAAAGTCTGCTGAGTTTGTTAGTGCGGAAAGAAGTGTCTTGTGTCTTACGTTTTATACATTATTAAGATTTAGTTAATATTCGTCCGTATAAGAGCGTCGTTCCCATTTAGTGGAATAGTGTGCACACGCTTTTATACTTTATGTATATATCTCAGATGAAAAACAAATCACTTATCTTGGCGGGTATCGGACTTGGATCTGCTTTGACTATTGGTGCTCTCTCTATGGCATCCGCAAATGAAGCAACAACAGTAAGCTCAGCAACTCCTACATTTACTGCAAGAACGATGCAGATATCAGGAGGCCAAAATGTAATGTTCAGCAGAGCTGCTAAACCCGCCATGATGCATATGATGTGACGCGGTGAGCAAGGTGTTGCTATGGCTGGGAAATTCATTGGATTCTTTGGAGGCGATGAAGCAACAAAGACCGCTATAGAAAATAATGACTACAGTGCATTTGTGGCTGCATGGAATGCTAATGAAAATAAACCTTCAAATGCAACTGTGCCAACACAAGAGCAGTTTACTAAAATGGTTGAGATGCAAAAGAAGCATACAGCTGTAGAAACAGCTCTTGAGAACAATGACTATGACGCATATGTAAAAGCGACAACTCCTACGAGAGAAGAGTTTGATAACATCGTAAAAGAACGCGCGTCGCAGAAAGCTATCCATGATGCTATAGAATCTCAGGATTATGAGGCGTTTAAGACTGCAACGAAAGACATGCCTATGTTTGCAGATATGACAGAAGATGAATTTGCTAACATGAAAAATCCACAAAAGATGATGAAAGTAAAAATGATCAAAAACGAAAAAATAAACTAATTGTTAGTTGTCATCCCAAAGAGCGCTCCGAGAAATCGGGGCGTTTTATTTAAGCTTGTTTTAAGGTCCTAACAGCATACTATTCTCATACTTCACTGCTAGCAGTTAGATCTTAGATTTTAGATATTGGCATTTTTCTGCTAAAATCTAACATCTATAATCTATCTGCTGGTATAATATTATTAGTTTGTAAGTTCATGAGATGAAGACCTCTTCACGCATCGCATTACAGTTCTCTGTTTTCACTGCAGTTTCTACATTTCTGATATTGCTTTGTATCAATGTCAGTTTTTTCCTGATTTGGCACGGCAATGATCGCGATCAGCTGACTTCTATGGCGATACAACAAAATAACATGCAGGCATTCCAGGCAGCATTACAGCAGTCAAATAAACGCTTTGTCATGCCTATTGGTATCGCAGTGCATGGCGTGCCAACAAGACCTATTACTACGACGGTATTCTATCCAGCATGACCTCAGGAAAATGTGGTGAACTATTCACGTAAGTTAGTAGATATCATTCATGCAAATGACAATCGCTGGTATATGGTGTACAACGCAAGAGACGGAAGAATTGTCTTGCTCGATATTACTGAGAATGCACAGAGACAAATAGATCTTGCGTGGCTCAGTGTTGTCATCCTGACAATTATGATTTTCCTGAGTTACTGACTTTCTCGTCGATTGGTGTCGCGTGGTCTCAGAGATCTGTATACGCTTTCCGATGGCGTAAAAAGTGCGACCATCGATACGCTGCATACCGATCTTACCATGGACCATCTTCCCGAAGATGATGAGATTAACATAGTTGCAAGAGCGATCGATACGATGAAAAAGAAAATACATCATCAAGTCCAATCGATAAAAGACTTTGTATCTCATGTGTCGCATGAGTTTAAAACACCGCTTATGGTCATGCGTTCAGACATAGATCTTGCGAAGAAGACGAAAGAGTATGATGATCTGGTAGAAAAAAATACACTGACGGTGCAGCAGATGCAAACGTTACTCGATGGACTACTGGTATTAACTATGGCGCAGACAGGAAAAATGTCGACGACCGAGGTAAACATGAGTACACTTCTGGAAAGAACATTGCAAAACATGGAGAAAAAATATGATGGCAAAGATATTATTATCCAGAAAGATATTGCTACTCCTGTTTTCATTACTACACACGAAGGCGCAGCAGAAAGCATTCTTTCAAACATTATAGATAATGCATACAAATATACTCCGGAAGGAGGAAATATATCTATTACTCTGACTGATACATCGTGCATCATTGCAGACACAGGGATTGGTATCGCTGACGAACACAGAGAAAACATCCGACAGCCGTTCCGGCAGGCGGATAAAAACCGCCAAGATGGAGTGGGCCTCGGACTTTCTATTGTGCAGAAACTATCAGACGTCCTCGGGTGGAAAGTAAGAGTAGAGAAAAATGGTGAACAATGAACAAAAGTAATCTTTCTATTTTCTAAAGATTTCTAACTATGAAAATATTGTTGGTAGAAGATCAGGTGCAAATTGCTCGCAATATTAAGCGCTATTTGGAGCTTGAGTGATTTGAAGTCGATATGGTGCATGATGGTAAAGAGGGATTAGAGAAGGCGACTTCTCAGACCTATGAGCTGCTCATTATTGACCGGATGCTTCCCAATGCTGATGGCATGGAGATCATTAAAGCAGTGCGTGAAAAGAAAAAAGTGCCTATTATTGTGACGACGGCGAAAGGGCAGTTAGAAGATAAATGAGAATGATTTGAGGCATGAGCAGATGATTACCTGGTGAAACCATTTGCACTTGAGGAGTTACTTATGCGTATCAAAGCTATCTTAAAAAGATCAGAGATCCCTACCGTGTATCGTTGGCACGATATAGAAGTGCTTATAGATGAGCAACGCGTCATCAAAGCAGGAGAGGAGGTCAAACTTCCTCTCAAAGAATTTCTCTTGCTCGAATATCTTGCGCAGCGCATGTGACATGCAGTCTCTCGTACTGATCTCATAGACTACATCTGGTGATGAGATAGCTGGGAGAACGATTCGACATTAGATGTTTATGTGGCAAATCTCAGAAAAAAGCTGGGGAAAGATGCGATAGAAACGATTAAATGATTTGGCTATAGGATTATGTAATATAATAAAATACCATATTGTAGAGATAAGGCATTGCCTTGTCTTTTTTTTTGCAATATGAGGACATTATTAGTTTGTTGTTTTGTTAGAAAAGAGCATGATTTATCGTTGACTTGACAATCGCAAAGAATACTATTTCCGAGTAAACATAATCCGTTCATTAACATATGCTAAATTACCAACTTATGAAGAAATATAATTTACTGCTTGCTGACTCACTGATGCTTATTGTTGATATTTGTTCATCTCATAAAAGGAGGCGCATATGTGTAAAATTAAGGTAGCAACTCTTGGTAATACACATGTTTTTATCGCTTTCACGCTACAAGAGCTTGAAAAAATATTGAGAAATAAGAAAAAGCAAACATTTACCAATAAAGACTATGAATTGCAGAAAAAGAAAATGAATCGGTTCAGAATGAAAAAGAAATCATAGGTCTGCGGTTTATCCATAAGACGCTAATAGCTTATAAGCCCAGTTTTAAACGGGCTTTTTTTGTATTCGAGCACGAAAGTAAAATTCGTGCTATTTTCTCTTGAAATTACAAAAAATAGCACTATATTGATTACGTGCTACTAGATCCTTTAGCGGCCTCCTTTATTAAAGGAGGTGGTCTCGCATCATGAGACCGGAGGATTTGAAACATGACACAATTTACATCATTATATCTAACGCACTATGGCAAAAGTTATAGGTATTGACCTTGGTACAACCAACTCATGTGCAGCATACCTGCTCAATGACAAGTCAGAAGTTATCTCAAATGCTGAGGGAGCAAGAACAACTCCATCAACAGTATATATCAAAGGAGATCAGCTTCTCGTTGGAAATCTCGCAAAGCGCAAAGCAGTGCTTGAACCGAAAAATGTGATCTACGAAGTAAAAAGATTTATCGGTCGTAAGTTTTCTGAGCTTACTGCACAGGATAAATCTGTTCCATATGAGATCAAAGAAGGATCAGATGGGGGAGTGCTTATCGTTGTAGATGGAAAGGAGTATAAGCCAGAGCAGATCTCTGCATTCATTCTCCAGAAGATCAAAGAAGACTGTGAAAAATTTCTTGGTGAAAAAATCACGCAAGCAGTTATTACAGTACCAGCATACTTCAATGACTCACAGCGTAATGCAACGAAAGCTGCCGGTGAGATCGCGGGTCTTAAGGTAGAAAGAATTATCAATGAACCGACAGCAGCTTCGCTCGCATACGGTGAAAATAGAAACAAGGATGAAAAGATCGTGGTATTTGATCTCGGAGGTGGAACGTTCGACGTTACCGTTCTCGATATCGGTTCTGAAGGAACATTTCAGGTTCTCTCAACGTCGGGTGACACGCATCTTGGAGGTGCTGACTTCGACCAGAGAATCATGGATTGGTTACTTGCAGGATTTAAAGCAAAGAACGGAATCGATCTTTCAAAAAATGCTATGGCTCTTCAGCGTATCAAAGATGAGGCTGAAAATGCGAAGAAGCAACTTTCACAAACTGATAGCGTAGATATCAATATCCCTTTCATCACTACGGTAGAGGGTGAGCCGAAACATATCCAGGAAACTTTGACAAAAGCACAGTTTGAAAAGATGTGTGCAGATCTTATCGATCGTTGTAAGCAGCCAGTGATGAGCGCGCTTGCAGATAGTAAACTCAGTAAAGATGATATCAATGAAATCATTCTTGTGGGTGGATCAACTCGTATCCCTGCGATCAAGAAACTCGTGGGAGATATTCTTGGAAAAGAGCCTAAGGCTACTGTTAATCCGGACGAATCAGTTGCACAGGGTGCTGCGATTCAAGGAGGTATCATCCAGGGTGATGTGAAAGACATTCTTCTTCTCGATGTTACTCCATTGAGTTTGGCAGTAGAAGTAGAAGGTGGTATCGCACATGTGATGATCCCAAGAAATACAACTATTCCGACAAAGAAGTCGAACACATACACCACAGCAACTGACAATCAACCAGCAGTGACGATCCATGTAACTCAGGGTGAAAGACAGTTTGCGAAAGATAATAAATCTCTTGGTCAGTTCAATCTTGATGGTATTCCTCCGATGAAAAGAGGACAGGCACAGATCGAAGTAACATTTGATATCGATGCAAATGGTATCCTTCATGTTGCTGCGAAAGAAAAGACAACTGGTAAGGAGCAGAAAGTAACGATCCAGGGTGCAACAGGTATCTCTGATGAAGAGATCAAGGCGGCGCAAGCTGATGCGGAGAGATTCGCAGAAGAAGATAAGAAGCGTAAAGAGGTTGTTGAAGCAAAAAACAAGCTTGAAGCTCTTATCTACCAGATGGAAACTATGGAAAAAGATAATGCTGACAAGCTTCCTGCAGAAGAAAAAGAACTTCTCACAAAGATGTTAGCAGAAGCAAAAGCGATCAAGGAAGATGAAAATGCTACTAAGGAAAAGATCGATAGTGAATGTGCAAAATTTGAAGCAGAGTTCACAAAGATGTACCAGAAATTTGGTGCACAGAACAACGCAGCAAATCAGCCAAATCCTGAAGACATCATTGATCCAAGCACTGGAGCAGGAGCGGCACAAGGAGAGGTTATCGATGCAGATGAGAAATAAACCCATGGAATGGGTTATCCATCTTGTAAGGACGCATGAAAATGCGTCCTTTTTGATATGTTGGGGGTGGAGGAACGAGGCCATGCCTCGTCCTCCCCGTATGTAAGTCATGTATAATAAATGCTAAAAAACGACTCATCTGAGTCGTTTTTTTATTCTTTCTTTTCTATTTTCTCTACAGTCAATTCGCGCCATTCGTTGAGCGAATTTCTATTTTCATCAGAGAGTAGATAGCCATACTTCTCGAAAATATAGTTGATAGAGTCTATTTGTGTTCCTGGTTGATTGATGCCATTTATGATGGCAAAGCGTGTAAGCCTTTTCCCATCATTTTGAGCTGCAACAAAGTCTATAGCTTTATATGGATTAGTTTTAAACATAAGAGTAGACCAATATCTTCAGTACTCGTGTGCTTGTAATTCTGTAAGTGCATCTATTTCTTCCTCAGAGAGAGGACGAGTACCATGAGAGGAATTGATCAGTATGTCTCACTGTGCGCTCAGTGGAAGTGAACTGAATTTTCCAGCACGAAAATCATCTACTCGTTTATCTCGGACTTGTACGATCAGCTTAATCTTTTTACACATCCTGTCTTGTGAGAGGGCTAAATAAGTAAATGAAACCATCTCTCTTACCTTTTCTGTTGTTTCCAATGATGCAAGATCGAATCAGTTCAATGTCTCCAGTAATTCTTGCTGTACTTCGGGAGTACATCTTGCATAGTCTGACATCATGATCATCTTCGTGGTCGACCCGTGTGTACCTATCTCATAGGGGTCCATCAGAACTTCTACCAAAGCAGCCGTATTTTTCTCTTTAAGAAATTTTTCCAAGCTTGTCTGAACACCATATGGATCTTCTTGGTGTGTAAATGTTCTGAGAGTAGTAATCATCGTCGTCGTCGTCGTCGTCGTCGTTACCTTGATAAAGAGTAAAAATACTATTCACTTTTGTCGTCTGAAAATCTTTTCATCCATTCAACTCTTTCAGCATTTGATTTTTTGAACATACCTATCCACATTTTGAGACCGTTCATACTCATGCTTTCCAGGCCGCGTTCTTTCATCTTTTCATATATCTTTGTAAAGTTTACTTCGAAGTTAAGCATCTTCGCTCTGATATTCGTGTGCTCATCAAAGTTGTCTTTCTCATCTTGTTCTTCAGATCATATATCTCCCGACTCTTTGTGACCTTGGTCCATCATCGCATTGATGCCGTCAAGCTTGATCTTATAGAGTTCCATAAATCCCATGAACTCGTCGTCATCCCAAATCATCTCTATCTGATCTCTTATGTTACCTACGATGGATTCTACTTGAGAGCTAAACTGATGCGGAAGATCGGGAGTAAAGGCGGTGAGTGCATCACAGAGATCTTCTTTTACCCCGTTGAGTATCTCGAGTCTTTTTCATGCGGTCATATCTTCATCGTGTGTTGCCAATAGTCCGCCAAACAAAACTTTATCTAACATCATTTCTTTAAACTGTGCTTCATTTCCGTTCATCGTATAAGTGGTAATCAAGATAAAAGCATGCCTATCTCTATGCGGATAAAATAAGCTTTCAAGCTCTTAATGTGATATATACAATAAGTATGAGATAAGTCTTGTATCTTATATGAGATTAGATATTGTAAACAAAACAATATCAAGGTCTTTTTAAATCGTATATTATACCTCATGGGAGACAAAATTATCCAGTCTATCTTAGTGGCAACGGATAATGTGATCTTTACGATTACAGATAATACGCTGCAGCTGCTTCTTATCGAAAGAGGAGGAGCTCCATATAAAGGCTATCGGGCTCTGCCATGAGGGTTTGTGCTCGAAGATGAGTCGCTGGAAAAAGCAGCGAGAAGAAGACTTCGTGAAGAAGCATGAGTAACAAACGTCTATCTGGAACAACTTTATACATTTTCAAATCCTCATAGAGATCCCAGAGGTAGAGTGATCACAACAGCATACATGGCTATCTGTCATGAGATACATAGTAAAACGACAGCAGGAAGCGATGCTACAAAGTCGCAGTATTTTTCCATCAAAGAGCTTCCGTCTCTTGCATTTGATCATCTGGAAATCATCAGATATGCTTATCAAAGACTTAGATCAAAACTTGAATCTACAAATGCTGCACAGTACTTTCTGCCAAAGTATTTTTCACTGAAGCAACTGCAAAATGTCTATGAGGTCATCCTTGGACAAAGCCTAGATGTGAGGAATTTTAGAAAGAAAATACAAAGTCTACATTTGATCAGACAAACAGACAAAACAGAGGTGGGGGTTACCCATAGACCCGCTTCGCTTTATGAGTTCATCAATAAAGAGCTTGAAGTGCAGCAAATATTATAAATCATCGCTAATATATCATACAAAAAGAGCATAAAGTCAAACATTATATCATTAATAGCAAAAAAACGATATTTTTTGCGGCCGATTGCTCCCAGAGGGGAGCCTTTTTTTGTCAGTAAAGAGGACAGGAGATATACTAAGATATATCCAATTTACCTCTGATTCGGCTACTGAAACATGTTCGTTGTGAAGAATATTGCGATCCAAAAGAAAGCACCAAAGCCATTTGCATACTTGAGAAAGCCAGCCATCTGGATTTGTCTTTTTGTGTTTTCATTTGGTCAGACACACCGGATTGCATCTGCCGACGAAGAGGTTGCACCCGTGGTGCAGGAAGAAACGGTAACGCCAGTGGTGAGTGAGGGTGAAATAGACTCTGTACAAGTAGATGAACAGAGTGAGTGAGAAGGAGAAGACGTTATGATAGAAGAGTGAGTAGAAATAGTAGAAACAAGTGCTGATGAGATAGGATGATGAGATAATGTGTTTTCAGGAGAAATTATTAGTTCTGGAAACGACCAAGATGAGATTGCAGGAGAACAGAGCGTGATTGTACAGGAAGAGACTATTGCTGAGCAAAATATAATTGCAAGCGGAGTCCCACATATCCTTCCCGTTATTGAAGATATAGAAAAAATTGTAACAGAACCATTTTTGCCAAAAGATATGATCTGGTTACAGGAGGGTGAGCTGATGATCGATGAAACAGCCGTAAGCGCGAAATTTAAGAAAGATACTGACTTGAAAATAAGAGAGATTCAATTTGCAGAAAGAACGATAGTGACAGGTGAGGATGCAGGAGTGACGATAGTTATTCCTGAAGATACAAAAATATTTGCTCCTGTAACAGAAGAAGAAAAAGTAATAGGAGAAGCTCCTGTTGTTGAGGAAGTGGTGACAGCAAATGAGACAGTTTCTGGTGAGCAAAACACAGAAATTAGTACCGAGCAGTTTATCCCTGAGAGCTCACTTATCAGCTCTCTTGAGAATTCAACAGAGAGTATAGTAGCAGAAACCATTGTTCCTGAGATTGATCCTATGGAGGGTCAGGCACCACTTGAAAGTGAAGAAATACTTATCCAGGAACATCCAGTGAAGGATGTAGAAGGATTGGATGAATCAGAAAAGATAGAAAAAGTATATACGTTTTGATTTGCAGATCAGCATCTCGTTTTTACAAAGCCCGTACAGATGACAATCTCTCTGCCTGAACTTGCAGATGGCGAAGTAGTACAATTACAGGTGAAACATCATGGAGATACATGATTTAATATGTCGTGACTTTCTGCTAGTGCAGAAACAAGCTGTGATGAAAATGGTAATGCAGACTTTTCATGAGATGTAATTGTCGTGGTGAAAGATCATCAGGCGGTATTTTATACGTGTGGTGCATCAGAATTTACCGTTGGTACGATCAGCATTGCTTTCAATCCGGCATTTAACAATACCATATCTACTATGGTTGTTGAGCCGGATGGTGGAATAATTGTTGGGGGTACCTTTACTTCAGCAAGTGGACTAGCAAGAAATCGTATAGCACGTATTACAGCTACCGGTAGCGTAGATACGATCTTTGATCCAAATATGAACAATAGTGTCAATGCTATGGTTCGTACTAGTGATGATGGTCTCGTTATTGCAGGGTCATTCACTACAGGAGGTGCAAATATGGCTATACTTCGTATTGCAAAAGTAACAGCAACGTGACTTCTTTTAACGGGCTGACAATTTACGGGAAACACAAATAATATCATCAATGCAATCGATATCCAGTCGGATGGAAATATGATCATAGGTGGGACATTTACGACGATAAATGGTCAGACTAGAAATCGTGTATGACGTATTACTTCTTCTGGATTTCTGGATTCCACTTTTACATGAAATTTGAATAACTCGGTAAATGCTATTAAAATACAATCGGATGGGAAAACATTGATTGGAGGAATATTCACAACCGTATCATGAGTTCCTATGACAGGTATAGTTCGTGTTGATGCAACCGGTTATATTGATAGAAGTTTTACAGGGAATTCGAGTGGAGTACTTGCTATAGACGTACAGTCAGATGGAAAAATTATTATAGGAGGAAACTTGACCAATGTGGTATGAGGAGCGAGAAGTTTTCTTGCTCGTACTACATCTACGGGTTTGTTAGATACAACTTTCTCTGGTACGGTAAATGGAGCGGTAAATGCTATTAAGGTTCTCAATGATGGAAGAATCATGGTTGCAGGAGCATTTAATATAGCAAATAGTCAAAATGTATGACGTGTCGTTATATTTTTTCCTGATGGGACTCTTGATACAACATTTGTGCCTCTTTTTAATGCAACGATTACGGCTCTTACTGTAGATTCTCTACAAAACGCAGTTTTCCTTTGAGGTACCTTTACTGTTGTGGATTGAGTTTCTAAAACTCGTTTTGCGCGTGTTGGAATTTTACCATCAACTTGTCTGGGGTTAACATGATGTGCATTATGGTTAAAAGCAGATGCTGGTATTGAGTTTGGTGGGGGAAATGGTGTGTCAGGGTGGACAACGCAAGCATGACAGGATGGGGTAGCGGGACAGCCAACAGGATCATGGCAACCACAGTTTATTACAGGAGGTATGAATTATAATCCATCAATAAGTTTTGATGGTTCAGGATCTGCATTTGTTATGCCAATAAATTTTACTGACTTGGACCGGACTCAATATGTCGTTATGCGTAGTCGTGCAGCGAGTGGAACATTGACTGTTACATCCGTTTGAGTCCCATTGACATCGATATCATGCGATAGATCTTTTATGATGAGTGGAGGTAAATTTACTACGTATCTAGGAACAGAACGTAGATTTTCTACTGGTATTATCAATGATTCTATTCCAAAAATACTTTGACGGAAATATGGTAGTTGAAGAATACAGACACTCTCTGTACAGTGAAAAGCAGATGGATTTGGTACAACACAAAGACCAACTCAAGTCGCAGAAGTGAATCTCCAAATAGGAAGAGCTCCTATTGGGTGTCTTTCCGGAGCTTCATATAGTGGTGATATAGCTGAGATTATGAGTTTTTCACGCGCCCTTACAACAGGAGAGGAGTTAGTAGTATGAAGTTATCTTGGATTAAAATATGGTATTGCACTTGATCAGACAGTTCCTACTGATTATGTGGTAAGATCAGGAAATACTACTATTACCTTATGGAGCGCCGCGAGTGGTGGTATCTATAGTTTTGATATAGCTGGTATTGCTCGTAGTGATGTTATGGGACTTTATCAAAATCGTTCCAAATCTACAAATAACTCTGGAGAAATTTCAATCTATTCGACGGGAGGATTTTGAAATAATCAGGGACTTGTTTGGGCTCATCAGGGGTGAGTAACATGATCACTTGTGACGGGTCTTGCTGTGTCGGGCTACTTAAGTATAGCGCGTGTATGGCATTTTCAGGAAAAACAAGGAGATGTTGGAAATATAGAATTGTCATATTACTCTGGCGCTATCCCAACGTTTGGAACAGGGAAGCTTATCATGTTTGTTGCATCAGGCGGAGGCTTACTTACATGATCAGACGTAGAAGTGTATACGTGAACGCTTGATGATGATATGTGGAAGTTTTCATTTAATCCGACAGATAACACTGTCATTACTTTTGGTTATCTGAAAGAGGGACAACCTCCTTATGACATTCGTGTTTCAAGTGGTATCATAAAGGAACAAGTGCCATTTGGATCATTTGTTGCAAATCTGACGAGTCTTGATCCGAATCAAGAAGATACCGTATTTACCTATGCATTTGATACATGAGGATGCGCATGAACGCTCGATAATGATAAATTTACTATTATTGGTTCTCAGATCTATACAAACTATTATTTCCAGGATATGACTCAGCATCTTGCAAATATATGTGTCAGGTCAACAGATAGTGGGGGATTGTATGCAACAGGATTTTTTACTTTTGCTATCGATCCATTTATACCCGTAGGTATAGTCGACACCTGATATACTTCAGTGCCGGCATGAGCAGTTCTTGCTCTTGCAACTCAATTCGATGGTTCATTACTTTTAGGCGGGACATTTACTGATGTGTGAGGAGTAGCAAGAAATCGTATTGCTCGCTTGAGTTCTACGGGACTAATAGATAGTACTTTTGATCCAAATGCAAATGGACAAGTCAATTCGATTATTGTTCAGGCAAATAGTGGTATACTCATCGCATGAGCATTTACTACTGTTGGATGAACATCAAAAACTTACATAGCCCGTCTTACGGTAACAGGTGAGGTAGACCCTTCATTTAATGTAGTTGCAAATGGAACTATAGGAGCTATAGCGGAACAACCAGACGGAAGCATCGTTATCGGAGGTGCATTTACGACGGTTGGATGATTGACAAGAAATCATATGGCGCGTGTAAGTCATACAGGCTTGGTTGACTCTGGATTCAACCCAAATCTAAGTGTAGTAGGTACAGTAAGTGGCATGGTGGTCCAGCCAGATGGAAAAATTATTTTTGTTGGAACATTTACCACAGTGGGTGGAGTTACGAGAAATAACATTGCGCGTGTTACCTCAACATGACTTCTCGATCCAGATTTTAGTACTGGTGTTGTAGCCAATGCTATAGTGAATACCGTGTTGCTTGAGCCAGATGGATCTATCTTATTTGGTGGTGCTTTTACAAGTATTGCCGCTACTGCAAGAAATTTTGTTGCTCGTTTTTCTTCTACGGGACTTATTGATAGTTTAAATCTCAATATTGCTGGTTCCGCGGTAAGCTCTATTGTTCGCGCCCCAGATGGAAGTCTCTATGTGTGAGGTCTCTTTTCAAGTGTGAAGGGTGCGGCAAGAGCAAATCTTGCACACGTAGACTATTCAGGAAATCTTGATACAACTTTCGATGTATATGTAAACAATCGTATATGGGCCATGGTAGCAAATGGCTGGTCTATAGATATTGGTGGAATATTTACGCAGATTAACATCGCGGGTGATGGTGCATGGATTTATCCTAAGCAGCGTCTTGCGCGTGTCGGAATTGCTCCATCCACATGTGGATGATTTTGAGGATGTTCAACATGGTTGAGAGCAGATACAGGTATTGTGCTCTCTGCAGTATGAGCATGAGTATCATGATGGTTAAGTCAGGCTGCGTATAACGGAGTAAGTGGAGTACAAAACACTCAGTCGCTTATGCCAACATATGTAACTGGGGCTATGAACTTTAATCCTGTTGTGCGTTTTATAAGCGGTACACATCTGTTTATGGCAAAACAGATGAATGGCCAGGACGCAACACAATTTACCGTATTCCGTAATAGTTATAATACATGAGTGCTGACTCTCGTAAGTAACAGTAATGACGCTTCACCAACTCTCTGTGATAGGTGATTGATGCTGAGTGGTGGTCGTCTCATGACATTGCTCTCGGGTCAAAGAGTGTTATCTACAGTATCAGTGAATAATAATGCAGCGACGCTTGCTTCATGGAACTACGGAACATGATTTGGACAAACGCTTGGGCTTCAGGGTTCTGGTAATACTGGTGGTACCGCTTGGAGATCATTATTGACGATGGGAGCTCTTACAGGTGATGGGTTGCTTATTGGAAATTCGAACTGTACAACAGCAAGAGGAGCATTTAGTGGTGATATCGCAGAGATCATCACGTTTGAACGTAGCCTCACGAACACTGAGATGAATATGATGAACTCGTACCTTGCACTGAAATATGGTATCACGATTGATCAGACAGCGGCACCGGTAGATTATATATTAACATGAGATATTATTGCATGGAGTGCGGCAAGTGGTGGAGCATACAATCATGATATCGCCGGTATCGGGCGTCATGACACTTCCTCTTTGTATCAGATGAAATCTCAATCTGCAAATGATAGATTTGATATCATAGTTGAATCGACAGGTTCTTTTGCGAACAATGAAACTTTAGTTTGGGCTAATGATGGTCAAACTACTGCGGGGTTTTTGGTTACATGAACTATTATTGATGGTTATCTCAGAACTCCGCGTACATGGCGTTTTCAGGAAAGAAATGGAGATGTATGAACAGTAGAAATTTCTTATTATTCAGGAGCACTTCAGAACTTCGGTGATGGTACTTTATATATGTTTGTAAGCTCAGGAGATAATTCATTTACATGAGATGGTACTCAGGTTTACACTGGAGTTCTTATGGATGGAAACAGATGGGTATTTGCACTAAATCCTGAAGATGATACCACTATTACATTTGGATATCTCAATGGAAATCATAGACCATATGCTTTACAGACATCTACATTGGCGATAAAAGAAAAGCTTCCGATCGGATCTGTTGCAGCTCTCTTGAGTACACAAGATCCAAATGAGGAAGATAGTATATTTACGTATTCTTTTGATACTACCTGTGCAGGATCGTTAGACAATAGTAAATTTACGATAACAGGTGAGCAGCTTCTCACCAATTATTATTTCCAAGATATGAGCGATCATATAGCAAATGTATGCTTAAGAACAACAGATAGTGGTGGTTTATATCTTACATGACTCTATACGTTTTTTATCCAGCCATTTGTACCATTGGGTGTCGTAGATGAAGTTGTGCCGCATGTTTTCTGATGACCAGTCTATGCTCTCGCGTTAGATAAGAAAGGGGGGATAGTTATAGGAGGATCATATGTTCAGATAGTTGCTTCTGTAAGATACAACCTTGCTCGTCTTACTGCAACAGGGCTCGTAGACCAGGATTTTCATCCATATCCAAATGCACAGGTAAACGCTGTTATAGCACAGAGCAACTGAGGATTTATAGTGTGATGAGAATTTGATCGTATGTCGGGTACGGTAATTTCGAGAAATTATATCGCTCGTCTCACGGCAACTGGTCAGCTTGATCCGGAATTTACTGGTTTATTTATGAATGCAAATGTGAGTGCACTCTTAGAACAGTGAGATAAAATTATTGCAGGATGATCGTTCTCAAGTGTAAATGGTGTTGCCCTGAGAGGAATTGCTCGTCTGACATCGACAGGAGAGTTAGATACTGCTTTTACCGGACTTTTCAATTCTACCGGTTCTGTGAGTGGACTTGCGTTGCAGCCAGATGGAAATATATTAGTAGGAGGAAGATTTACTACAGTAGGTTGACAAATCAGAACGAGTATCGCGCGTGTAACATCCACAGGATTGCTAGATCCAACATTTACTGGAGCAAATGCAAACAATGGTGTTGAAGCTATTGCTGTGCAGTCAGATGGATCGATTGTTATGGGATGAGCATTTACGACAGTATGAGGAGCAGTGAGAAACCGTATTGCCCGTGTCTCATCCACAGGATTGCTAGATACGACATTTGATCCAAATATCAATGGTGTCGTAAAAACCATATTGATTGATCAAACAGATGGATCTATACTTGTGTGAGGAGTGTTCACATCGGTACAAGGCGTTGCAAGATGGAATTTTGCGCGCTTAAGTTCAGGCGGAAAGGTAGACACGACCTTCGATGTCTATGCTCAATCTGGAGTATATGCTATGATTTCTGATGGTCGATCAGTAGATATTGGAGGAGCGTTTACGAGTTTTGGATCTATCTCATCGCCTTGGTCAGTAAGTAAACAGCGTTTTGCGCGTATAGGTTTAGCACCTTCAGTATGTGGATGATTTTGAGGATGTTCAACATGGTTGAGAGCAGATACAGGTATTGTGCTCTCTGCAGCATGAGCATGAGTATCATGATGGTTGAGTCAGACTGTGTACAACGGAGTGAGCGGAGTACAAAATAATCAGTCGCTTATACCGATATATATCACTGGTGCAATGAACTTTAATCCTGTTGTGCGTTTCTTGTCGTGAGATTATTTGTTTATGGCAAAACAGATGAATGGACAGGATGCAACACAGTTCACAGTATTCCGTAATAGTTATAATACATGAGTGCTCACAGTAGTTGGTAATACAACTGATGTCAATCCGACACTGTGTGATAGGTGACTGATGTTGAGTGGATGACGTCTGATGACATTACTCTCGGGGCAAAGAGTGTTATCTACAGTATCAGTGAACAATAATGCAGCAACACTTGCTTCGTGGAACTACGGAACAGGATTTGGACAGACGCTTGGACTTCAGGGTTCTGGTAATACTGGTGGAACGGCTTGGAGATGAGCTCTTAATATGTGAAGTCAGACAGGAGCAGGGTTGCTTATTGGAAATTCGAACTGTACAACAGCAAGAGGAGCATTTAGTGGTGATATCGCGGAGATCATCACGTTTGAACGCAGACTCTCAGATACAGAAATGAATATGATGAACTCATATCTTGCGTTGAAATATGGTATCACGATTGATCAGACGGTAGCGCCAGTAGATTATATATTAACGTGAGATATTATTGCATGGAGTGCGGCAAGTGGATGAGCATATAATCGTGACATCGCTGGTATCGGCCGTCATGATAGTTCATCCCTCTTACAGCAAAAATCAAGATCAGAAAATAGTAGAAGCGATATCATTGTAGAATTTACAGGTGGTAGCTTTGCAAACAATGCGTTGCTTGTATGGGCAAATGATGGTGAGTCCACAGGTAACTGGGTTACTGATAATATTACGACATGATATAAGAGAATAGAACGTACATGGTACTTCCAGGAAAGAAATAACGATATCGATTTCATTACTATTACTATCGATTCAGGAAGTATAGCTCCATTGACAGGAAGTACATTGTATATGGCTGTACGCACGGGGGGAGATATGCTGATGTCTTCTATGACACAAAATCACACAGGAACTCTCGTTGGTGACACATGGCAGTTTGTCATACCAGCTCAGGATGACTTATATATGACATTTGCATACCAAGGAAATAACACACCACCTACTGATCTTGCGTTAACTCCTTTGACGATGAATGAAAAGCTTACAACAGGAGCCTCAGTCGGAACATTTACTACTACTGACGCTGAAGACAGTTCATTTACGTATACGTTTGATACGACATGTGCGTGAACATTGGACAATGATAAGTTTACAATTTCTGACGATGAACTACTGACAAATTATTACTTCCAGTATGCAATAGAAACGTCAGCAAGAGTATGTATTCAAACGATGGATAGTGCAGGACATACACTTACGGGGGTATTTACTATAGATATCCTTCCAACTACTCTTTCGATGGCAGCGCCAGCATCGCTCTTATTCACTGGGCTCTGGAGGCCTGCCTTCAATGTACAAACATTTGAACAAAACTTTAGCAATGATGAAACGAAATACTTTAAGGTTGCAGACGGAGTATGAGCTGATGCGTGATATACAACGACACTACAGTTAGATGGAAATCTCACTTCTGGATCGAGTACTATCTCTGCTTCAAATGTCTACTTCAAGTCAAGTGCTACCGAGGTCGATACCATCGCATGATCGGCAAATCCAAGAGTAGAAATAGATACTGCTGCACTGAGTTATCAACCTCTTGATCATGCAACCAACTTTATTCTTCGTGATACCGCTGCAAATAGTAGTGTGATGGGTGTTTATGGAGCATATATCTGGATGCAAGTGGCGCTTCCTGCCGAGCAGCCAATTGGTCAGTATCAGTGAACACTGGTATATACACTGATTGAGAACTAAAAAGTGTGGCAAACATTTCGCTTTAGAGTTGTATTTATAATATACATAGCTATATAGGAAGAGTATTTTACTCACTGTATAGCTTTTTTATATGAAAAAAAATATCAAAAAAATATTTTTTCTTTTTTTAGTTGGGCTCCTGGGAGGAGCGTGCATGGCTGCACAGGATGTGGGCATAGTAGATTTGAATTTCTGTAATGGGTTGAACCGTCTGGAGTTAACTATAGATACATGATTTCAAGCGGATGCTATATGTATGCTGATTACCAATAAAGGTACATCTCCTAGTTCTGTGGTCTTGTCTTTTGTAGAAGGGGAGTTTAGCCATGGCGATAGACCTGTTCAAGCATGTAAGACATCGAACAATGGATTTTTTGGACAGTCAGTAGGTTTGTCCGGAGAGAATATCATAACATTGCAGTGAGGAGAAACAGTGACAAAATATGCTTCATTTACAAAGCTTTCAGGCTTTGCCGGTATCCTGCATGGTTGCATAACATATTCTGTAGTTGATGGAGTAGCGCGTGATCCCAATACGCCTATGGCGATTGTAACTCGTAAAGCAAATTTGATTGATATTGTCGTGCCAGGAGAAGTACAAAGTAATTTTTTCTTAGTACCATTGAGTGAATTGGGAGCAAAAGATGTAACAGCGTTTGCATTGTATGGGAAAGAAGTGGGAGGAGATGATAAAGTAAAGATATTTTATAATAAACCTACTCGCATCTTAAAGACGCTCGTTTGAATTAAAAATGATGGATTTGATGATGAAGACTATAAGATACATATGCATTTTTCTAGTTTCTTTGGACTTGTTACGTGGGATGAAGAAAGTAATCCGGCTCAGCTCTATGCGAAAACAAGCACTATTACAGATGAGATCAATAGCATTCCCCGATATCATCTTTTTGTAAAAGCAGAAGTACTTGTATTACATCAGCCTCATTCTCTTACTAATGTTGAAGGTCAGGAATGGAAGCAGATTGTCTATCGTGATCAATTCTTTCTTGTTCCATGGCAATATATTGTTGCTGCATGAGCGCTCTTGATCCTGATGATCATCTTTCTCATTGTTATCGTGAAGCGTAAAAGAAGACGTAAGACGCAAACAACACAGCATGATGAGAATATAGCCATCCCCCCTCAAAAACGCTCTACAGTAGTAAAAAAGAGAGTAGCGGCTTCTTCAAGCTCAAAGCCAATAGAAGCCTCTGTGGTAAAAAAGACTACAGTTCCAAAGAAGAACGCTGCAAAAAAGACTACCGCTCCTCGTAAAAGTGTGAAAAAAAAGACCTCATAATTGAGAGTCTTTTTTTTAGAGAAAGAAATATTGATTAGTTTTCGATAAGTGTATAGACCAAAGTTCCTACATAGTTACCTGCTGCTTGAGATGCTGGTACCGATATTTGCATAGAGATATTTTGGTAGTATGCACTGAGTACACCTGTATTGAGTGCTTCATCTCTATAAATAAAATTTCTTGTATTGTTAAGAGGCTGGTATCCGCCTGTAGCTGCTGAGTCTATGATAACTCTAGGGTTAGCAGTACCACTCAAAAGAAATCCTGTAGGACCGAGAGATCTAAAATAGACGTTTCCTGAAGAGATAGAACTCCCTCCTGTAGATACGAGGTCTCCAGTTAATTGGAGAGTCGTGGTATATCCAGAATCATGTCCTTTAAGGTCGCTTATGATAAAACGATTATCTGTTCCCGTAAAGTCATTGGTAATAAGCTGAGCATCAAACGCCACACTTATAGATGAAAATCCGAATGAAGCAGGTGCTGATATAGTCACCGTTCCTGCTGAGATAGGAAGACTCACGATAACGTTTGATGAACTGGCGCCGGTAAACGAAGGATTGGTACATGTCAAAAATAATGCTGATATCATCACTATCATTATTCTTGGCACTTTCCTGATTGCTTTACTCATAGAAGTAACAATATCATGTAAATACGATATACTTTTTCTTACTATATCATTTTATACATATTTGAGAAATTGTCAAAAAAACGGGGAGATTTTAGGCTAAAATATCTCTCTGATCGTATTTTTGAGGGATTTTTGCTTGTAAATATTTGTCCGTATATACGTTTGTTATATGAGAAAAAGATTTTTGTTTGAAAGTATGGTATGTACCTTGTTTTAGATGATTATTTTCTCAAGAAAGCATGGGTATGTGATATGTAGTTTATATTTTTTGCGAAAATAACACTCATCGCCTCGAAGTAACACCGACCGTTGATCCCGGCAAATGACGTCTCACGTAGTAAGAAGACACTCATTAGCTTTTTGCTCTGTTCAGCCATTCTGTCAAATGTTGAAGGGGAAAAATACCCGATAGTTAAGGGTTTATTGCGAAAAATCACCTATAAAGAAGGCTGTAATTTTTTTGCCATTCTTTGTAGAATGATAAGCACATATCCATAGCGCTCTGTCATGAGAGGAGTATCTATTTTAGTGAGGTATCCTGCGATCAAGAGTGCATGTAAATGCTCCTCATACCATGCTTTCCCTTCAGCTACATGGTCGTAGGTGTTGCCATAGAGCATTCTTGAGAGCACCGCGCCAAGTTCTGCCCTTATGACGATATCATATGGCCTAAAGGCCGCTAGCATGCTGCCACTTCCAGTTCTGCCCATCAGTCAAAGATTGCACACTTCTTTTATGTCTGCGCTGAGATTTGCAGACATTCCTGTAAAATCACTATAGTTCTCTATCGTACACGCATCTGTTCAGATACTTATCTTCCCGAGGATGTTTTTTGAAAACATAGTAAGCATGTGCGCCAGATCGCCTCTTGAAAGTTCTTTATAGAGTACTCATGTATCATAAGAAGGGAGCGGAGTTATCTGATGTTCTTTCGCCCGATCATATGCTTTCTGTAATTCATCTCCTGTCCTTGGAGTCGCAGCCGATGTATTGATCATAATAGTTCCATTTGGTATGGCCCTTGCGATTCTCCTGAGGATGGTAAGGATATTACTCGTGCTCTCTATGATAGATGGGTTTGGTTTGGTGATAAACCCTTCAGAAAGCATGATGCGCATATGTCATTCGTACCACTTGTCCGCGGATTTATTATCATAAGCATTTCCGTAGAGCAGCCTTGAAAAGATAGTAGCCAGTTGATCTCTGGTGACGATCTGATGAGGATTAAATTTCATAGTTAAGCCTGTTCTTGTGCCATTTCGGCCCATCAGTCACAGATTACATGCAGCTTGAACATACTGTCTCTCTTCAGGAGTTATAGTATGATAGTCTTGATATTTCGTCATATCACAGCGTGGGTTGTCATGGATACCAATAGACCAAACATTTTGTACAAAAAGAGTGAGTAGTCTTGCAAGATCTAGCCTGCTAATGGTTTGAGGAAGTTCGCTTTCTCCGCTTATGAGGCCATAATGTTTTCCCCATTCGATAAGCGTCACTGTGTCCATTTCTTGTAGATCTCATGTGTCTGGTGCGCTTCACAGGACAAATCCGCTGATTGTATTTCCTCGTCCATTGGAAATATTGCGTCCGCCTGCAAATTGCAGAGGGATATTATTGCCTCCGCTCATAGTACCTCCAGTGATGATCTCTCCAGTAACCGGTGGTGGTGTTATGTCTCCGCTTCCTGGCAGAGGAAGTATGGTAAAAGAGATGCTTGTTTGTGCTGCATAAGTATAGGAGAAAAGCGCCATTGCACATACTACTATTCACATTGACAATTGCTTCATAGAGGAACAATAGAGCAAATAAACACCTATTCAAACATTCTTTTCAAATCGTCATCTTTCATCATATGATAGGTTCGTGGTGGTTCAAATGTGATTTCTATTTCCAGCATCCACTCAGGGTATACACTAATTATCGCGTTGCGAATCATCTGTTCGATGATATCTCCAGCAGGACAGCTTGGAGAGGTGAGTGTCATAAGAAGATGGATATTATGTTCTTCCGTATCGATCGTAATCTTATAGATCAGCCCCATTGTATAGATATCAATAAGCGGAAATTCCGGGTCATACACTCATTGTAGCTGGCTTATGATGGTCTCTTCCATCTCTTGGATATTATGCATCGCGTGGCTGGATAAATAAAATAACCTGTCCTATAACAAAGACGATAAGTAATAAAAATCCACTTCATTTCGTTCGTTTTTCCAGGATGAGCAGGATGATATTGATAAGAATATAGAGTCAGAAAAAGAGGGAGAGTTTATAACTTTCTTTTTCTTTCTTCTGGGGTTCAGAAGGAAGTTGATGGAAAAACTTTTGTAACGCCATAAAAAGAAAAAAGCTCGCTCCCCATGAAAGGAAGAAGAGTCAAAAGAGTAAGAGGCTTATGCCTATTCCTGGGTCCTCATACACATTGATAGTGAAAAATGCGACTCCAAGAAGGGTCGCACCAATACACAGCTTTAAAAATGAGAGATGACGGAATGCCCTTACTTTAAACATTGTAACTTACACCTTAAAGCTAAAACCTTAGAGCGAAAACCTTTTGTAGATTTAAGCTTTCTGTTTTAAGTTTTTTATGACTCCACGGTAATATCATCATTTGTCGTCACATTTTCTTCATCTGCAATGATCTCGTTGAGAGATGGGAGGAAAAGAAAGTTGTTCCCATTTTCATAGAACTTGTAGTAGATCTTTTCCCAGAGCGCGTGAAAGAAAGGGATAAGCATATAACCAAGGATAGATGGCATAAGAAGCATATTCTGATTTCCATTAAAATATTTTGCTGCCAGAACAAATACTATCATAGAAACAGATGTTCCGATCATCGTACCGATCATGTGAGATGATGAGTAGTTCGGGTTGGTAATAAATTCACCCTGTGAGTAACTGACAAAAATGGCGAAGAGGATATGAAACCCAAGAAGATAGAAAAGTGTATTGATGTTTTGGTAGAACATCATGTAGAGTGGGATGATCAGGAAGAACAGGAAGATGTTTGTAAGAAGAGATACGCTAAATGTTTTTCCGAGATCATAATATTTATTGCTATAGAAAAGATTGTAGAGACCGCTGAGGATAACACTTCCCACAAATGTCGCGATGAACGCGATGATGACAAGTACGAGTGGCAAGAGAGGATTGACCGTATTAGCAACTCCAGGACTATTGATCGTACTCTTGAGTGCTTGCGTAAACATGCTGCTCGCAAGGAACAGGATGATGAAAATAAGAAATGCAATGATCACTCCTACAGCGAGTCCGATACCTGCTTTCGCAAATATCTGCCATCACGTATTATTGTGCGGTTCATTATCGATCTTCATTAACTTATCGTTTTTAGGCATTCACAAGTGCTTATAAGCTAAATATTTTTATCGTATGTTTAGTTACAATGTAACGAATTGATGATTGATGTAAAGTCAGAGTAGTGGCTGCTATTTGCATCCGCCTGCGAGATGATATAGGGGATGCCTTGCGCGATGAAGTAGTATTGGATGAGATAGACTTTACTAGGATTTTCCTGCTGTATATCTGTGATAGCAAACTTATGCGTGTAACCTTGTATTTTATCCTCACCACATGAGAAACTTACTGTGCCATCATCGATGTGTTCATATCCGGGCGTCGTCTGTGCAATTTTCTCTTTTGAGATGTCAGCGTATGCTTGAGGAGTCAGTGTAGCAGTAAGGGAGCTTCTTGCAACGATGAGCGTTGTGGTCCCGGCTCTATAGATTTTGAGGATTTTATTGATGATTTGATAACTATCGAGCTGCGCATTGCTTAATGCTGTATAATCTTGCGATATGCTCATGCTCAATCCGTCAAAGGTTATAATTGCTTTACCACTTGTGGTACATCCGGCCAGCAGTATCGTACACACACTTATGATTACTAACGAGGCGCGTTTCATATTACTGTCCAAAGAAAATATAAAGAAGAGCTCCTATGACGCCGATAATGATACCGATCGTAAAGGCTTTTACATACATCTGGGATACTGATATGTTTTCCTCGCCTTTGGCGAGCATGATCTGGGCTATAATATAGCCGATCATGATACCACACATGATGAGATATAACGGGAGCAGAATCTTGCCGAGAAATGTAAATGTCTCATGAGGCATGATATAATTTCCTCTAAGAAAAAATATGGCTACCAAGACTGTTACCAGCAAAAATGCTGTTTTCATAATCTCATACAATATGACCATCCTTTTCGAGATAATATACCTAAAAGAAAACAATCAAACGCGACACGGCGTTTGGAAACGCTACACTACATTATATCATTATTTAGCAAAAAATAAGGTAAATGCAACCAAATTGTGCACTACGCCAGCATGTTCTCTTTGCATTCTTATCTTTGCGTGAAGACGTATTATATATATCAATATGAGAATGAGAATGTGTGATACCATCTTATATCATCCTATTTGCTATGCATTTTTGCGTCTTTGAAGGTTCTCAGTTATAATAGAATTATATTCATTTAATATGTCTTAAGTCACTCATGGGTAAAGATCTAGAAAATAGAGAGAGAAGTGTGAGTCTAAAAAAAACATCACACAATGAACAAATCTTAAATGCGCCATTGCCTGTGAAAGAACAAAAGCTCGTCGCAGGAGAATTTGTTAAAATAGAAAAAAAGAGTAATACAGAACAGAGAGGAGTGGTAAAAGAAACAGTAGTACATCTTAGTGCTTTACATCAGGAAATTACGGCCACTATAGTCGGTGCTAGTCCGGATGTGAAAGAAAAGCATATTCCTGTCTCTTCATATCCGGCGACATCCCCAGCGCCAGAGACACCGACTCCCTCGCCTACGAGACCAAGCGGTGGGAGCTTTGATCGTAATAGCAGAAGAATTAAAACAGCGCCGCCACCAAAAGAAACAACGCCACCTCCGACAAATGTGATAAAAAAGCGTGATGCAGATCCATTGCCGCCACCTCGTGTGGATAAGCCAAAGCCTGTTGTTGTAGAAGAAAATGAGACGCCACCCCGTAAAAAGCCTAAATTGGAACGCGTTACGCCTAAAGCGCCGCCGGTAAAAGATTGTGGATGTAAATAATTATTTGTACTACGCAATAATATATGTTATCTATGCGAACTCCTATCTTTTGATAGGAGTTTTTTTTATAGAAAATGGGTATGTAAATGTTTAGAACACATGTTATACATATATATTATATAATGAGAATGCGACTTCTCCTGTGTCTGGTCAAGTAGGGGACCTCTTTTTGCATTCACCCGTGGCGCAATTATAATAGTTGTGTATATTTACTTCAATTTTGCACACATTGACCATGGGTTATAAAGGTCCGGAAAACAAAGATATCAGAGTCGATATCACCAATAGGAGAGCCAACCAACAGATTTTGGATGCATATATTCCCGATCGTGCAGATAGAGCTGAGTTGGAGGCAAAATTTTCTGATATGGAAACAAAGATGGCGAGAGAGCAGGCGGAAGTGACAAGAAATACGAGACGCGAACTGACGGATCTACGTCGCAACATTATTGATCAGCACAATGAAAAAATACACAACCTTTCTCTTGAATACGGTAATGCGATCACAGGAAAGATCACCCTCGAACAGATGAACAGAAGGATGGATACTGTGATTGCTGAGATGCAGGGTGGCAGACAAATGGCAACATTGAACATGAATGATGCTTCTATCGTCTTGCCTGTACAGATTGCGCTCAATAGAGCAGGAAAAACTACGAAAGTAGACGGTGTCATGCGTGTAGGAGGTGAGACTGAAAACATGGTCAAATCTTTTCAACAGGAAAAATGACTTCCAGTAACAGGAAAACTTGACCAGAAGACCCTTGAAAGACTCACAAGATATCTTTCTCCAGAATGGCAAAACGATGAAAAGCAAAAGAAAGAAGCCGCAAACGAGCAGGAGATCATGCTTGATGAGCCATCAGATAAGCTTCAAAAAGCTGGTGACGCTATGTTTGCTCAGTGAGACTGGCTCCAGGCTATGAGATTTTATAGGGGAGCTGCTGCGCAAGCTGCAAAATATGATATGAAAGCGGGACAGGCTGAAAATCCTGTCTATGCATATGTTGCGAAGAAGTTTCTTAAGGAAGCGAACAGTATCCTCGATGAAGCAAAAGCGTCATCAGGGACAAATGACTATAAGAGAAATGAGATGGCAAGAGCACAATCTTTGTTAAGCTTAATTCAGAAAGAAGATCCTAACGCTATCAATACACTTTTGATCGAAGCAAGGCGTGAAGAAGATAAGGGTCTTCATACTTTTGACGGAGATAAGAAAGCTCTCAATGCTGCAAAAGCAGAGCTTGCACGTGTGGAAAAAAGCCTCGATGAAGCAACAAATGGAAAATTATTGAAACCAGCCGTAGGTGATCAAGCTGAAGTTCGTTGAGCGGCTCGCCCTGAAAAGGTAGCTATATGGACGAAACAAAAAGCTATATGGGAACAAAAAGTAGCAGACGCACAAAAAGCAGTTGATGGTTATGATCAGCGCATCACGCTTGATCCTACTTTGAAGGGTGGTCAACTGTTGCAAGCATATATCCGTAGTTATGTAGGACCACTTCTTCCAGATGTGGCACCGCCACAAAGATCGGAAGATACATATACCCCAAGATCGAGCGTAGAAGTAAGACCACAAACGACTATTGAAACATCTACTCGTATTATAGACATTCCTTCTGCAAGACCAGAAACTATGGGACGTCCCTTAGTAAGTATCCCTTATCCAGAACACTTGCCAAAGGGTATTCATGCTAAGGCTGCTGAAGCTCAGACATTTATCCGTGAACATCTTACTCGTGACATACAAACGTATCTTGAGACGTTATGGAATCTGCCAAATATATATCCTATGCGCTATGTAGTAGTTCCGGGTGATACTATAGAGTCGATTGCTGCAAACGCGTGAACTACAACAAATGTAGTGAGAGCAAAACTTGGAGGTAGACCATTATCAGTAGATACGATACTCACATTTACCCCGACAGAAATAGATCCGCATATGCATGCATATAAAGCATATATGACTATCGCTGAGCCATACCTTCGTATTCAAGCGGGTGCCCGTGGTCGTAATATCTCTCCCGCTCAGCTTCTCCAACAATATAAAGCTTATGCTGCTGACCATCCTATTAAAATAGATAATGGAACTCCCGATGGAAGAACCTATCACTTAAATTTTGAAAGATAGTAGGTAAAAAGCGTGCTTTTATACTCTTGCAACTTCATATAAAAAAGATAGTATTTCTCGAAAGACGATATTATCTTTTTTTGAGATATTGACAAAAACAATAATTAAAGTATAATGAGCTACGTATTCTTTATACCCTCAAAAGATTATAGTATGGCACATTCAGCTGCTTTAGGAGGTAATTATGCTCGTCAAGGAAGAGATAACAATACTTCCAACGGAAAACTTATCTATTTAGCGTGAAATAATGAGCGCCCGAATTTTTCTTTTGAAGAGCGTCAGATAGTGCTCAGGATTGTTCAGGAAATTAGAAATAAGATAAAATCTTATGGAAATCTTTTGGGTGCTTCGTATGGAGTGGCAATGGATGAAATTTATGAGTACTTACGCTCACATGACATGTGATTTAAAAATCATATTATGGAGTTAGAAGAACGTTATGGGGGATATACAAATGTAAAATCTTTGATCTATGGAATAAAGAGATGCAAATCAGAAGAAGGTAGAGAAAGATGTTTTGAAAGACACTATAAACACATTAATAAGGCATTTGCAAATTTGCATACGAAAGACGATGTTATAAGTGCGACTGAATATGAACTGGAAAATACGTTTATGGCATCTTCATATCAAGGTGAAAAAGTAAAATCATTTCCCGAGGGCTCTACGCAGTATTTTACTGAGTGAGGACAGCGAAATCAGTGAGGATGAGCATATGCGGTAAGGGGTTGAGAAATCATAAATCCTGCAGATGCGCGTTCTCGTTATGACGAAGAAGATGAACAGTAAGAAAAAGCATAGTAATCTTATGTAACATATATATAATCAAAAGAGTCCTAGTGGCTCTTTTTTGTTATTATAACTACACGATAAAGGAGTTTCAGGTTTTGAGCTTTTAGTTTTCAGTTGTTAGTATGAAAATAGGTATTGTATGATTGCCCAATGTAGGAAAATCTACCTTGTTCAATGCACTCACAAAAACATATGCGGCAGATGCAGCAAATTTTCCATTTTGTACGATCGAACCAAATGTTGGTATCGTAGATGTTGTTGATGAAAGAATTGATAAGCTTTCAGAAATTTCCAATACACAGAAAAAAGTCTATGCGGCTATTAAGTTCGTAGATATTGCAGGGCTTGTAAAGTGAGCGTCAAAAGGGGAGTGACTCGGAAATAAATTTCTTGCACATATTCGTGAGGTAGATGCGATCGTACAGGTACTTCGTCACTTTGGCGATGGAGACGTGATGCACGTCGAAGGTACAGTTGATCCGTTTCGTGATGTTGAGATCATCAATACTGAACTTATCATGTCTGATATAGAACAGATCGAACCAAAACTTCCTTCGCTTGAAAAGAGAGCAAGAACAGGAGATAAGGAAGCAGGGAAGCTCTATCCTGTTTTGAAAACTATTTACGATGCACTCATGCAGGGAAAGCTTGCATACGAAGTAAAAGATGAATTTGTGGGTGAAGCTCTCGATCTTCTCAGAAGTTATAACCTTCTTACCTTCAAACCATTTGTCTATGCTATCAATGTATCGCAGGACGATCTCGCAAATGCAGAAGCTATCAAAAAAGAATTTGAAGCGAAGCTTCATCGCCCGGTGGCGATAGTCTGTGCAAAAATAGAATCAGAGATGTTAGGATTTTCTCCGGAAGAAAGAAAAGAGTTTATCGCAGATATGCATCCGGATAAAGATGTTCCGACGCTCGATGATATGATCGCAGTTGCGTTTGATACGCTTGGTCTTATGTACTACTTTACGACAGGAGAAAAGGAGACGCGCGCATGGACGATCGAAAAGTGATCTCGCGCGCCTCAGGCAGCTGCAGCCATCCATACGGACTTTGAAAAAAAGTTTATCAAAGCAGAAGTTGTGTCATATGATAAATTTATTGAGGCGGGAGGACGATGACAGTCGAGAGAAAAATGATATCTCCGTTTAGAGTGAAAAGAGTATATCGTACAGGAGTGAGATATCATCACATTTAAAATTTGAGGATAAATATATTTCATCATTTCATATTTCATAGATGCACATCGTGCATCTTTTTTTTATCAAAAACATATAAAAGCATGAGATAAAAAATATCTTCCTTTACTCAGGAAAGATAATAGATAGGGTTGGTTGTGTTCGTATGAAAAAGAGCTTTGTACCTTTGTTTAATTAGTAATTGACAATGTGTAGACGAATGTTATAATGTGTTTTAATTTGAGGTAAAAAAGAGAGTGAAGTGAAAGAAGAGCTAAATAGAGAAATGACAAAAAAAATAATACAATCTATGTAAGATTATACACATTAGTAGAGAGTATAAAAAAATATTGGACATTTTTTTTACGCAAGAGAAAGAATAAACTTTATACATATTATATTGAGTTCGTCATCGCGGTGCTCGAGTAAAATTTTGCATTTTTGCTTGACATCAAAAATGAAATGCGTAATAATGTTCCCAAAGAGATGAACTTTATCTTCTTAAACACCTCTTGCCATGAATTTCAACATAAAGATGGATGACAAAAAAATTAAAGTAGATATCGAAAGTACTAACATCAAAGATATTCTACAGTACTGCAAGCCAAAAGAACAACTTGTGCTTTGCAAGAAGTTTGGTCTCCTCACGAGTAAAGAAATTCCTCTCCAGAGAATCGGGCAAGACTATAACATGACAAGAGAGCGTGTAAGACAGATAGAAACTCAGGCCCTCATGAGATTTAGAAGACTCATCGTAGGCAATGATAAATACGTTAAGGTGCTTGAAGAAGCAAAGAAGATCCTTGATGTATCTGGAGGTCTCCTGTCAGAAGAAGATATGATCAAGAAGATGGTGAACAAAGGTATTTTCAAATTTACACCCCAGGAACTTAAACTTATTCTTGTTTCAGATTTCGATATCAACTATCTCAAAAGAAATAAACTTCTCTACAAAGCTTTCTATAAGGATCCGCTTTTCGAAGACTTGCTTACTAAGATGACGCTTTTCGTAAATAACTACTTTGAAAAGAGAAAAGAGTCAGAAGATATTTATGAGTTTATTGAAAAACTTAAAGCTGAGTTTCAGGTAAAAAATCCAAGTATACATTATCTTACAAATACGCTTTTCTACACTAACTTCTTCAATGTTATTAGAGGAGCGAAGATGTTCGATGGAAAGCTTGGGCTCCAGGACTTCCACGATGTACATCCAAAGACTATTAAGTTGAAAATCATGTATGTACTCAGAAAAGTGAATAAGCCTATGCACTTCCAGGAAATTCCTTCAAAGATCATAGAGTGGTTCCCAGCTAAAGCTATTAAGGTAACAACAGTTCATAATGAACTTGTAAAAAACAATCAGACATTTGTAAATATGGGACTTGGTATCTATGGACTCAGAGAGTGGGGTATCGAAGGCGGAGTCGTAAAAGACATCATCTACAGAATCCTCAAGAAAAATGAAAGAGCTATGAGCGTAAAAGAGATCTCAAAAGAACTTCTTAAGGAAAAGATGGTAAGCCCAAACACCGTCCTTCTTAACCTTCAGAAGTATAAAGATATGTTTGAAAGAGTTGATAAGGGTATCTACCAGCTCAAGACGACAAAAGCAGCTCCTGCTAAAAAGACGAAATAGTTCATCCATTACATATGAAAACTCGGTATAGCGCCGAGTTTTTCTGTATGATATTATTTTAACCCGCTGATTTTTCCTGCGTCTCCTGTAGGCAGGTCGGCCATAGACCTTTTTGCCCCGTAGTAAATACGGGGTTTTTAGGGATATGCTAAAAAGTAACGCCCCTCCGGCGGGAGTATAAAAAATAATTGCTTCTAATAACTACAATAATCATGTTGAAATTAGCCAGTAAGTCCTTATAGTAACCCATACGCCGAAGGAGGAAACTCTATATCACACTTGTTGTTTATGCTGGGGTGGTGGAATTGGTATACACGTACGCTTGAGGTGCGTATGCTTCGGCTTGGGAGTTCGAGTCTCCTCTCCAGCATGAAAAAATTGTCCTTTCGGGGACGATTTTTTGTTATCAGAAAAACATTTTCCTTGTAATGCCTGCCTTTTTCGCTATGGTAAATCAAAGCTTTATCCGCATTACATATGGTACATGAGTCTGGAACAAAGAGTCTTGGATGACTATAAGCAGGCATTTAAAGACAAAGATGAAACAAAGAAACCTATCCTCAACTATGTTGTAGCGCAGCTGAAGAACAAGAAAATAGAAACGCAGAAAGATTTGACCGATGACGATGTCATTAGCGTTATTAAGAAAGAGATGAAAGCAAGAAATGAAGCGATAGAGTTTCTGGAGAAAGCAGGAAATAGTACAGAGATTACAGTAGAAAGAAATAATATTGCTGTGCTTCAGCAGTATGTTCCTGAGATGATGAGTGAAGAACAGGTCCGCGTATTGGTAAAAGAAACTATTTCAGCTCTGAACATACAGGACCTGAAAGCGGAACGCGGAAAAGTAGTCGGAGCAATTATGGCGTCACATAAAGCCGTTGTAGATGGAAAAATGCTCAACGATGTAATAATGAGTATGATGTAATTTTATTTTATAGCTTTCTCATGAAAAAAAGGATTTCATGGTTTCTGTTGCCGTTGATAGCGATAGTCTATTCGGCTCCAGTTCTCTTATCGTCCCAGACATTACATGTAAGTAGTGTAGCATATGCAGCGCAGACAGATGCTGATGGATTTAGCACAGATGGAGGATTTACCCCAGACATGAATGTGACACAAGGAACCCCAGATCCTAAACCATCGGATGGTGGATGAGATGAAAATGGCGGCTCTGATGATGAGTGTAAAGAGGGAATTAAGTTAAATACAGATGTCCCATTTATCGGTAAATGTATAAAGAAAGACGACGCCGATAATGCATTTCCGGCTCTCATAGGAGGACTCTCAAAAATGGTAGTCACAGCAATCCTGATAGTTTCATTTATGTTCATCATTATTGGTGGCGTACAGTGGGCGTCGGGAAATCCAAAAGAAGGTAAAGCAAAGATTGTGAAAGTCGCAATCTGACTAGCTATACTCGGCGCTTCAGGAGCGATATTACAACTGATCAATCCTAACTTCTTCAAATAATTCTTATCAGCAAATAGGAGTTGGCAGCTAGCAGATGGCATAAAAAGTGCTAGTTGCTACCTGCTACAATCTATTTGCCGACATAATAGCTTTTTAACTAGTAAACTTAGTTTGTAAGATGGCAGTAAATATTCAAAAACTTAATGATGGATACCTTCTTGAAGGCCTTATGTATATCTCATTTGGAGTAACTGATAAAAAATATATCAATCTTATGGCAACAAAGGGTGAAGATATGACATATGCGGATGACAAGGAAAAAAATCCCACCTTCATCATAGACTATCCAGGTGAATACGACAAAGACAATGTCATGATAAAGGTAGTAGCTGATAATGGAGGTGCGCTCAATTATCTTCTCAAGTATAACAATCAGGCAGTCGCATTTGTACAATCAGTACAAGCTCTCGATGATGAAGATTTCACCGTAGCGAAATACTGGCTCTACGTAGATCCATTTATCGCAAAGACTATCGATAAGATGGAACTTGAAGGAGAGAAAATTGATCTGACAAAACTGGAAGCGTAATTTTATTACGCAACTTGTAAATCAAAACTCAGAATGCATAATTAAAAAGGAATCCAGCGAGAGCAGGATTTTTTTACTGATTGATTTGAATTATAGATACGATATACTATATTGCATGAGAGAACACTTGAGTCCTTATATATTGAATGAGAAACAGTGAATACCTTGTCACAATGAACAAGAAGCGGCATTTTCAGCATTACATGAAAAAAAACTTACAGATATCACATAATATGATCTTATTAAAATATTGGAGGAGTGCGAAGAATCGTATAGAATAGACTACAATCCTGTCTTTTGAGCATTTACAGGAGAGACGCTTATCGCTTCGCATTGGTGAAATGATTATCATTCGAAGAGCGGAGGAGCGAGATGACATAGTTTTCCTACTTTATGAAAAGATCCAACCTATAAAGGAGGCTTTCAAGTAGATGCTAAAACTAGGAGATTGCTCTACAATCCCAATGCCATGATAGATGGTCGTGATAGTTACTTCTTAAGTAAAAATAGCTTACAGACACAAGTAAATATAGACCCTATCTTATATCATTTTCTTGTAAATGGTTATAAAATATTTCAGACAACATACATAAAAAATCAGGAGATGATGAGACTACATAATGATTTTATGACAAGTTTTCATATGATGGAAGTGGTAAAAAAAGCATTTTTTGAAACAACCTGATTTTCTCCGCAAGAAACATATGTAGTAGAAGGCGAAATCTGACTGTGAGATATCCAACAAAACAACTTGTTGCCGCGTAAAGGCTGGCCTCAGTATAGCACAGAAAAAGAACTTATAGGTATTTTACAAAAAGAGCATCGAACTATATAGCATATCGATTTTAGATGTTAGCATTTTTTTGTTATAATCTCATTGCTATCCGCTAGTAGCTATTTAGAAGTTGAATTCCAGCCTTGTCAATAACAATGATGCCGTCATCTTCATCTAGGGGGAGGAGTTCATATTTGATTTGCTTTTCTGACAAGAAGTCATATAATGAAGATGTTTTGTGAGCGAACTTGATGGCGTCGTCTATGACAATCAGTCCATCATCAGCCACGAAGTCGGAAACCTTGAGGAGATATTCCTTGTATTGATTTTTCCTTCCGTCTATCAGTATCATATCAAATTTTTCTATTCATCGTGAGCTCAGATTTGTTTCTAAGAAATCTGCGTGATACGACACGACATTATATGCATGTGCCTTGTGAAAATGGTTTCACGCACTCAGATAATCTCGGTATCAGATCTCACATGTATAGACTATCCCACCATATGATGCAATTTCATTGGAGATCATACAAGCGCTATATCCTGTAGCTGTTCCTATCTCAAGAACACGGCGAGGTTTATATTGTCTCAGAAGCTTTCTCAGATATTCTTCAGTTGCTTCAGAAATCAGCGGTACATTACGCTGTGCACATCGACTTCTCAATTCGGCTAGATTTACTCACATACATATTTTACTTAAAACTAAAGACTAAAAACTAAAAACGTTTTAAGGTTTTCAGTTTTGAGTTATTTACGACATTTTAATTTATATATAAGTAAATAATGGAAGAATCTACTATTTCTACAAATGTGCATATTGATTTTGACAAAAAAAACAATCCTAAAAGACCAGCGCCTCGTCCAAGAACAGGTGGTTTCGTAAGGAAACCAAAGGCAGAAGTGTCATATGATCCACCGGTATATACCGGAGAAATACCTGTAAGAATCGGATCACTCCTTGGTCTTGAACAGGTAGGGCAGTGTGTATTCATCGAATATAAAGATGATATCATCATCATCGATGCGGGTATGGAATTTGCTGCAGAGGAAACTCTTGGAGCTGATTATATCATCCCGGATATTTCATATCTCAAAAAGAATCAGCATAAGATAAGAGGAATTCTCCTTTCACACGGCCATCTTGACCACGTAGGAGCACTTCGTCATATCTTGCCAGCTCTTGATTTTCCTATGATCTATACGACACCACTCACTCTCGGTATCGTCAAGAAAACATTTGAAGATCCAAAACAACTTGGAAGAATCAAGGCAAAGATCGTTGACCCAAATAAAGATATCGTCAAACTTGGATGTTTCACTATCGAATATGTTCATGTGAACCATAACATCCCTGAGACGATGGCTATGGCTATCCATACTCCAAAGGGATTGATCTTCAACTCATCAGACTTCAAGATCGACCACACGCCTGCTATCGATAAGCCAGCAGATCTTTCAAAGATTGCGCGTATCGGTACTGAAGGAGTAAAGCTCTATATCGGAGACTCACTTGGTGCAAATAAACCTGGTTTCGCTATTTCTGAAAAGAGAGTAGGAGAGACTATCGATAATATCATCAGATCAACAAAATCAAGAATGGTGATTGCAACGTTCGCATCAAATGTCGGACGTATTATCCAGATCATCCAGAGCGCGGTAAAACACAACAAAGTTGTTTTCCTTTCAGGAAGATCTATGATCAATAACGTAGAAATTTGTCAGCAACTTGGATATATCCAGTTTCCAAAGGGTCTCGTTCGTAAATTAACAAATGCAAATGAGATAGATACGCTTCCAGATGAAAGAGTAGTACTTCTTTCAACAGGAGCACAAGGTGAAGAGTTTTCAGCGCTTGCTCGTATCGCAAGAGGAGAGCATACGCATTTTGAACTCAGACCTGGTGACACTGTAGTGATGTCAGCAAGTACGATCCCAGGAAATGAGTCACAGTTTGCAAAGATGATTAACGATCTCGTTATCAAGAGAATCAATCTTGTGACAAATGACGCAATGGACGTACATGCCAGCGGACACGGAGGAGCAGAAGATCATAAGATCATGCTTGGTCTTGTGAAGCCTGAATACTTCCTTCCATTTTACATGCCAGCGGCAGAAAGATACTCACACAGATCTCTCGGTCTTGATATGGGTATACCAGACGATAAGATCCTTATGCCTGAAAAGAACGGTAGCGTGATTGAAATGTATGACGACAAAGTGATCCTTGGAAAAAACCAGATGAAACTTGATGTGGTTATGATTGACGGACTTGGTATGGGTCACCTTTCTGGTGAGTACGTTATCAAAGCTCGTAAGATCATGTCTCAGGACGGAGTACTTGCTCTTATCTTCAAGGTAGATACAAAGACGAAAGAACTAGTTGGAAATATCCAGATTGAGTCTCGTGGATTCGTTTACTCATCAGAAGTACAGAAGATCCATACCGACATCGTAGAGTTTGCAAAGAAGAGGTACTACCATCACCTCAAGCAGACAAACGATGTGAAGATGATCCTCAAGTCTATGAAAGATGAACTCGGTGAGTTTATCGAAAAAAACATCGGACGTGTTCCGATGATTATGCCTATGTTCGTCTATATTAACCGTGATGCGGTAAAAGACGAAAGCAGACTCGATGCGCTTTCTGAAGAAGAAGCTATCGTTGGTATGACGCTTGAAGAACAGGGTGAAGATACGGGTATCTAAATCACTTCAATAATTCGAAATGTTGAATGCGAAATTCTAAATATAATAAGGAAACTCGGCAGGAATGCCGGGTTTTATTATCTATAAAAAAAAGAGCAGGATAATCCCGCTCTTACATAGTATATAGTTTTTATACTTCGTCTTTGAGGCTTTCCAGGATGGCTGCAAATATTTCGGTAAAATGAATTTCAAATACCTTATTGCTGGAATCGGCGGAGTGGTGATAACAGCCTTTGCCATTTTGTATGCTGAGCCAAGAGCCAAAACCTACCCAGGTGTTATGAGCTAACGACTGTTGTTCCATGCTTATATCGAAAGGCGTCGATCTATGGTCTTGTTTTGCATAAGCGTATTTAGAAAATACGATAATATGGTTGTCGTTATCTGAACTGTCGAGAATCATATTTATGAATCTCGGGTTATAGTTGTATGCGTTTTCTCCCATATTTATTTCGCGTTGGGAATACTTTATTGTGTCCGTAATGATGTCGCTTGCAAGCAGACACAGGGTGTCAGATGTACCGTCTTTGTGAATAAAGACGACTAATTTTTTCCCTTTGTCTTTGCAGCGTATTTGTGCGTGGGCAGGAGTGTAACTGAGTCCTGTGATACAAAGAACGATGGCAATGATAAATAACGATTTCATAAATAGATATATATTTTAATGTGAATGAGTATTATAACAGAACGCCATGTGAAGTCAATATTTTGAATTGCCTTAGAAATAAGCCAAAAAGTGTAGGAAATAGTTTTATAAAGCTCCAATTGAAATAAAAGCCAGGATCTCTAAGCTGGCTGTAATATCCTTTTACCGTCTTAGGAGTTAAGAAGAAATGGCGAAGCTGTATTTCCGTTATAGTGCGATGAATGCTGGAAAATCGACGGCTCTTTTGCAGGTAGCCCACAATTATGAAGAAAGAAATATGAGGGTCTTAGTGATGAAACCAGGTAAAGATACGAAAGGAGAAGATATGCTCGTTTCAAGACTTGGTATCCAAAGAAAAGTGGATGTCGTATTTTCGGAAGAGGATGACCTCGTAGAAGTGGTTTCGCAGCAGCCACTCGTCTATTGCATACTTGTGGATGAAGCGCAGTTTTGCACAAAGAAACAAGTTGACCAGCTTTTTCGCTTAGCGTCGATAGATAACATACCAGTCATCTGCTATGGGCTGCGCACTGATTTTCAAATGGAAGGTTTTCCGGGAAGTACAAGACTTCTAGAAATTGCGCATGAGCTTGAAGAAATGAAAACCATCTGTGAGTGTGGCAAAAAAGCTATTTGTAATATAAGAAGCATTGATAGCATCCCAGTCTTTAGCGGCGAACAGGTGCAGATCGATGGTAGCGATGTTCGTATTACCTATCAGTCAGTTTGTGGTAGATGCTATCTCCAGAAAAGGATGAAGTATGAAACAGAAAAACAATAAGGCGCTATTCTTTATTCATTGACTATGAGTTCGTCTATGTACATTGTGTTTGAATGAATAGTTGGTTCAGGAAAATCGACGCAGTCAGCAAGGCTGTATGAGTATTTGCTGCAGAAATATCCTGAGAAAAAGATCATCCATGTGCGTGAACCAGGATCAACTGGTATCGCAGAAGCAATTAGAAAACTTGCACAGGCAACACAATTTGATGAGCTTATGGATCCTATCTGTGAAGCGTATCTGTATGCTGCAGCTCGCGCGCAGCTGTTGAAGACGCTCATTAAACCAACGGTCGACGCCGGAGGCATAGTAATAGCTGACAGATCATTTGTCTCATCATTGGCGTATCAGGGGCGGGCAAGAGGTCTTGGACTTGATAAAGTCCTCGCAATTAACCATGCAGCTATCAGCGATCTGTTGCCCGATAAGGTAGTATACCTTGATTCGGAGGTGAAACATGCACTCGATAGAACGTTTGATGCTGATGGTGATAAATTTGAACAGATGGGAGTAGAATTTTTTGAAAAAGTGACAGAGTGATATAGGAGATCATCAAAGCTTGCTATCCGGGGAAATAAGCGGATCAACATCGATGCAAAGTGAACTGTAGAGGAGGTTTTTGATCGCATTCTCAAAGTAATCAATTTATAACCTAATTTATGGTCATGAGTGACGTGCAGATAGAAGCATCGTGGAAAAAAGTGCTGGAAGGGGAGTTTTCCCAAGCTTATTTTGGTGAGATCAAAAATAAACTTCTTGAAGAAAAAAAACAATATACTATTTTCCCTCCCGCACCGCTTATTTTCAACGCTCTCAATACCACGCCCTTCGATCGCGTGAAAGTCGTGATTCTCTGACAGGATCCGTATCACGGACCTGGTCAGGCGATGGGTTTATCATTTAGCGTACCGAAGTGAGTAACGCCACCGCCATCGCTGAAAAATATGTATAAAGAGATCCATGAGGATCTATGAATTTCTATTCCCACAAGCGGTGATCTGACCTATCGGGCAGAGCAGTGAGTGTTGCTGCTCAATGCAATCCTGACAGTGCGTGCAAACACACCAGCATCTCATCAGCAACTTGGCTGGCAACAATTTACTGACGCAGTCATTAGACACATAAGCCAAGAAAAGGAGCATGTTGTCTTTATGCTCTGGGGAAATTTTGCCAGAGGGAAGAAGGTGCTCATCGATACATCAAAACACTTAGTGCTGGAAGCTCCGCATCCATCGCCTTTTTCGGTGCATTCTGGTTTCTTCGGTTGTCAGCATTTCAGCAAAGCAAATGAGTACCTTGAGAAGCAAGGTCTCACTCCTATTGACCGAAGAGTTGAGCCTGTATCGCAAGATGCAGGGACGCATGATAATGCGTCTGAAGAGAAGGAGGACGAACTGTTTTAAGTATTGACTCTATATGTATATAGCGTATAATCTCTGAAATTTAGATTATACGTTTTTTTGATGATCAATAAACCCAGATTCGAAAACGAAGACAATGGGAAAAAACTTCCTATAGAGCCATTTCACATAGAGGTAGATTTTTTGCAAAAAGAAAAAAATGAGGAAGATGTTTATAAACAGATAAGAGAGGTGATTAAGATAGAGTGCAAAAAGATACATGAAAGTTATGATATGGAGGTGTCTTACGTAATGTTGGTAAGTTTTGTGGTAGAGATATTGAAAAATATCAGATTTCACTGAGGTGGAAGAGGTTATATATCATTTGAACGAGAAAGAGAGCCACTTACAGGGAAAGATATATTGCATATTGTAGAAGGAGATTTTGGTAAAGGGATGCCTATGGAAAGAGGATTTTCTTTAGAGAAAAATTTTTTGGGGTGAGAAGATTGAAAAGAAAGATTTGAGAGAGATCGTATAGAAGGAACCTATGGGATTGGATGAGGAATTATTCAGGGACTTGCTGAGTGATTAGAAATGCATCTTATGATGTATAATAATGGTCAACCATTTCTATTGCATAACGCATTGAACGAGTATAAGTGGGAACCACAAGAAATAGATATGTCTCAAGGGGTTCATTTCGTAGGAAGCATGCTGTTGCCGTTAAAAGAAAATTTTATAGTGAAGAGAGACTTTGATTATGGCTTTGAGGTAAAAGATGCTGAAGCATGGTGAGAACTTACCTATAAACGAGTAAAATATCTTTCTGAAGATCCCATTATTTCATGATATATTGAAAATAAAGATATAGCCGCGCCGCTTATGTGAATATATAATGAGATTTTGAAAAATGTTCATTCTCATGGAGGATGAGTATGATATATAACCATTGTGCCAGAGCAGGAGGTAACAACGGGAGAGATATTGTTACATTTCGCTATTGGAGATTATGGGCCATGAGTTAAACGTACGGCAGATTCCTATGAAAACTTTTATGAAGATGGCTATACTACAGCTTCTCCAGATAGTGAATTGAGCTGACATGGCCACGGTGGTAGTAAAGTAAGAAATAATGCACAATACTTAGATATGCAGCTTGTTTTGTATGATAACGGTGAAAGAGAAGTCGTACATCAGCCGAACAAAAGATATGACTGGATGCCAGAGTGACGCGATATGAGCAAAGGGGCGCATTTTGTGGGAACGTTCGTGTTGAAAAAGTAAACTCATCTATAAATACACTCTCTATTTATTATAAGACTAATAACATATGGATCTGTATTATCCTTCACTTCTTCCATAATGTGCGTGTAGGTGTTTTATTTGAGATAATGCTATAAGGTCATGAAATATGTGTACCATGGTTCTCTTACAGGAGAATTGAGGAAGCTGGTTCCTAAGGTTTCTACGCATGGTAAAAAATATGTCTATGCGGTCCTTCATCCGGAAGTTGCTATTTCATTTATCCCAAAGGCAAGTGATCTCGATTTTTTGCGACAAAGATATAAGTGACAGTTTATTGTTGTAGAAAGGTGGCCATGAGCCATTGAGCATTACTATAAAAATCAAGCATGATACCTCTATACACTTTCAGCTACTTCTTTTAAGGAATGAATGACGACGCGAAGTGAAGAACTGGTAACTGAAAAGCCAGTAGCAATTGTTAAACAACGTTATATAAAAGATATCTATAAGGCGCTAAAGAGATATGAGAGCCTAGGAAAGCTCAAACTATATACCTATGAAGAGCAACCAGCATTTATCAAAAAACTGCAAAAGAGCGATCTTATCGAGAAAGCGAAAGCTCGGATGAAAGTGAAGAAATGATGGCAGCAACGTTTACACAAATTGAAAAATACGCATCCAGATATCTATGATCAGGTAGTGTAATAAGTATTTATATCTATTTAACACTCATGCAGCTTTTTGTTACACCATATACTCAGGAAGGAAATACAATCATTATCCATGAAGAGAGAGTTGTTTCGCAACTTTCAAAAGTGCTTCGTGCAAAAAAAGGAGATCAGGTCGCTTTTCAGCGACCCAACTCAAAACTCAAAGCTGAAAACTCAACACCATCTCATCCTATAAGAGTGATCTGTGCTATTTTGGAAATAACAAAACATTCTATTACGGCTGCTGTTTTGACAAGTGAAGAAAGAGAGATAGAAAATAGCGCTATATACCTAGCAGTGGCTATGCCCAATAAATTTGAGAAGCTTGAACTTATCGTGCAGAAGTGTACAGAGATTGGAATAGATCATCTGATATTTTTTCCTGCAAAACATTCTGTCGTGAAAGAAATTTCTGAAACGAAAATGGAACGTTTAAAAAAAATTTCACTCGAAGCAGTTGAACAATCACGATGACGAAATAAAATTGACATGACATTTTCAAAAAATATTCTTTCTATGTGTGAATGAAAAAAAATCTTCATCGCACACCAACACTGAGAAATAATTCAACATTTAGAATTCAAAATTCAAAATGGAAATGGTGTGATTATGCTGGTATGACCTGAGGGCTGACGACATGCGGACGAAGAAAAAATGTTTGATGAGATGGGTGTAGAAAAAATTTCTTTGTGAGAAAATATTTTAAGAACAGAAACTGCGGCAATAATTTCATGACGAATGATGAAAAATATTTTCTAAAAAATAAAATTGCTCTTGCAATTTTTGAGATTATTTCTATCTATCATATCTGATGATGAAATATTCATCAACGCACTGAATATTTATATCTTAATTTCGTTTCAACCGATGGTTGCAAAGAAAAAAGCTGCTAAGAAGGCTGCTCCTAAAAAAGCTGCTAAGAAAGCTGTAAAGAAAGCTGCTAAGAAGGCTGCTCCTAAAAAAGCTGCTAAGAAAGCTGCAAAGAAAGTTGCTAAGAAGAAATAATTTTTCTTAGTACACATAAAAATGAGTGATGATCTTCGGATTGTTGCTCATTTTTTGTATAGATGTATTTTGCATTTCGATATGGTTTCGGTATGATGAGCGAAATATTTTTTATCCTCTAGAGGAGAGTGATATGAAGATACATACGATAAAAATCTCAAATCTTTTAAGTTTCCCTTATGTGAAGGATCTGGGGAAAAACACATGAATTATATTTCCTATCGAAGTAATAGATGCACACACAAATATCCTTATTGGCCCAAATGGCTCTGGTAAGAGTAATTTTCTCACCATTGTTAATTATATGTTTCGCGTGGGGATGCTTGATCGTTATGCTCTTCATGATCAGTATATAGCAAATCAAGAGACTGCGAGTTATGATAAATCTATTGTTGCTCTTCCTCATCCCGTTATCGCACTCAATCCTCACAATGATACTGCTGATAAACCAAGTAGTATCCATATTGGACTCTATCTTTCTTCGCTCGATCGCGAAAATGCTGTGTTTATCGTAAAACATGCACAGGAGATTAATGAGATGCTCTGAACATATTCACAGTTACTTGTTCGTTTCGATGGATCACTTTCGGTGGATGAGATCATGAAACGTGATAGTCTTCATTTACACTGTGACATTCATACGAAGACAGGCGTGGTTTCAACGAGATGTCTTGATGAAGATCCTATTGGACAGCTTTTCTTTGCATATATGAAACACTTTGAAGCGATTCAGCATCTTATTACAATTTTTAATACATTCATCATCAAAGATCCATCAGAAAGGGTCCGCCATCTCAATAATACATTTGCTATTATAGGATGTTTCAGACATCTAGGACATCTTGATAGTCATTATGATTTACATTTCCGCCATGGAAGTGATGTGCTTCAGACGGTTGAAGAAGATAAAGACTTTTTCTCTCATGCAAATATGCCATTGGGTTTTGAAATGCTGAAGAAAAAACTTGCAAAAGCATATCATACGCTTTGTCCGGATGCAGATAAACCATGTAACATGGTACTACAAAATGTTCCTGAATATGTTTCTATCAATAAAATTCTTCATAGTTATATAGGATTTTACTTTAAACTCTATAGAAAAGAACACGATACGACGAGATATACATTCTTTCTTGAAGACGATGCTGGACATCGTTATGAGTTTGACGATGTGTCATCAGGAGATAAAGCAATTATCTTTCTAGTGACTGCTATGTATGGATTTGATTTGCAAAATGGACTTATCGTCGTTGATGAACCAGAACTCCATCTTCATCCACAGCTTCAGAAGAAACTCTTATCGCTTTTAGAAACAGTAGGAAAGGAACTTCAGCTTCAATGTGTTGTTGCAACTCACTCATCTCTTCTGATCAATGAGAATAATATACAGTACGTGCATAGATTTTTTCAGAAGAATCATCAAACTCATGTGGTTGCACCGCTTCATGGATATCATGAACAGGAAGCAAACCTTGTTCAGATACTTCGTTTCACCAATACAGCAAAGATCTTCTTTGTGAATAAAATCATCATGGTGGAAGGCGAGATCGACGAACTCTTTTTTGGTTATTATCTTTCATATCTTATCGAACACTTTCCGGAACGGGCAAAAAAGATTACGAATTACGAAATAGTGAATATCAATGGTAAGGGATCATTTAAAAGACGAAAAAAATTTCTTGATAAATTTGGTTTACAAAGTTACTTTATTTGAGACTGGGATAATATCCAAGATACTGGTGTGAAGATAGATATGAGTGTCTATAGGAAGAGCATAGAATGAATTCCCAAGACAAAAAGATATCCGACGCTTATTCAGCTCATTCAAGCAAAAAATCCTGGGCAATGGGAGGATATTATTACCTTTATCGATGATCTCTATGAAGAAGATATATTTCTTTTGAAGCAAGGAGACATCGAAACATATATGTGACTTGAAGAAAAAGGGATGGAAGAAACTATAGAGTTCTATCATCGTACCTTCTCAGCGTGGATCCATGATCCGAAGTTCGCTTCAAAGAGAGAAGAAATAGAAACTATTTTTGGGCATATATTTTCATAAAAAAATGCGCCAATATAGAGGCGCATTGCTAGATTATTGAATACAATCTTCATCCATTATTAGGCAAGGCTATCAAAGTAATATTCAACAGTAAATCCTCTGTTGATCTTTTTTACTGTAACTTGGGCGCCCTTCCTAAGCTTATACCATGTTGCTCTGAGTGAGAAACCTACTTCTAGTATGCGATGTTGTTGCTCATCTGCGAATTCAACATCAATAATTTTATATCCAACGCTATCAAGGATGATGAGCTCTGGCTCCTGAGAGCTGTTACTTATCATGCCATCTGTAGGATGGTTGGATATCGTTCCCGTCATTATAGTGCTTTGAGGCCATAAGAACAATAACATGTTTTTGCAAAATAATAGTATCTTTTGTTTCATAACTGTAGTTTTTAGCATCCGCAAACTGTAATGAAAAAAATAAGATAATCAAGAAGTCGTAGCACTTGTTTTTAGCGACTTTTTACCTATTATTTCTACAGTTTTAGTCGTGAGAAAATAATATGCTACATATAGAAAACCTCCACGTGACGGTAGAGGAAAAAGAGATACTCAAAGGGATTAGTATGAGTTTTGAACTTGGTAAAAATTACTGCTTACTGGGGAAAAATGGCTCAGGAAAGTCGTCACTTGCGCTGACGGTGATGGGACATCCGAAATATTTAATTACGAATTGATCTATTCATATTGAGGAAACGAGGAAATGAGGAAGCGAGGAGAAGTATAACCTATTAAGTATGGGTCCCCACGAGAGAGCAAAGCTATGAATTTTCCTTGCGTTTCAGACTATCCCGGAGGTAAAAGGAGTAAAGCTTTTTGAGTTTTTGCGTACTATTTACTCGTCAAAAGTGGGGGAGCAAGTTACTTTTCTCGCATTTAAGAAGATAGTAGAACCGCTTATTGGTGAATTAAAGATTGATCGTGAATTTCTCCGGCGTGACCTCAATGTCGGCTTTAGTGGGGGAGAAAGAAGAAAGATCGAGATCCTTCAGTTACGCCTTCTGCAGCCAAAGTATATTTTTCTTGATGAAGTGGATAGCGGACTTGATGTGGATGCTTTTCGCAGCGTCGCATCTCTGATGCAAGAAATAAACAATAAAGATAATACTTTCATCATCATTACTCATTATTTTTCAGTACTTGATTATATCCCAGTGGACCACGTCTATGTCCTTGAAAATTGAAAAATCACCCAGGAGGGTGACTTATCAATTGCACATATGATTAAGGAAAACGGATTTGGGAACTAAGCAGCATTTATCAAGTCATTCACCATTTTCGCTTCATCTGAGAGATTAGTTGCAATGGCAGCTGAAGTTGTGATTATAACTCCTCAAGTTTGGTTGTCTGGTGAAGAGATGGGATCACTAATGTCTAAAAGCAAAATATAAGGATCCTGAGACAATCCTGTTCTAACATATGAAGGAGTAGTATTCGTGCTGTAGGGATTAAATTGTTCATACATTCCGGAATTATAGGTCATTTCTTATCGATTTTTAATAATATTAAAGACTGAGGAAATATTAGTCGTTTTTTTCTCTAATACAATAGCTATTTTATCGTATTGCACGCTTCTTTTTGCGTATTACGTATCTCCATAGTGCAATGCCAAAGAGGCAAAAGAAGATCATAAACCACTGGGTAGTGGAGAAGGGTCAGAGGAACTCTGACTGACTGTCTTGCCTCAGATACTCTAATAAAAATCTGATAACGGAGTAGAGGAAAATGAATGATAGTGTAATCGATCACGGAGTGATCTTTTTTGTAATATATTGTTTCAGAAAAGAGGAGATTGAAACGATGAATATTAAACCTCATTCGAACATGAGTGCGAGTAGATTTGTATTTACTCTTGGAAGAGTATCAATTTTTGGATAGACGTGCGTAAGCCATGTGGGAAGCCATGTTGGTGCAAGGATACCGTAGAGTTCCTGGTTAAGAAAGTTTCCAAAGCGCCCAAGGATGATTCCTACAGGAACTACGACGAGTAGGAGATCGAAAATAATAAACAATTCTTTTCTGCTCAGTTTGAAAAGTCTGTCGATGACGAGGATGGCAATAAGTACTCCAATAATTCCTCCGATGAAAGACATACCGCCTTGTCGTACAGAAAGGATCTCGCCGAGATGTTGGCTATAGTACGACCGATTGTACAGGAGTACTTCACCTAGTCTTCCTCAGACAAGAATTCCGATAACTGTAGCAAGTACGATATCATCTACTCACTCTGTCAGAAGACGTTGTGTGCGGTCAAATGAGGCGTATATCCTTTTTTTGCCCACTCGCATGAGAAATGCATATCCTAACACAAATGTGAACAAATAGAACAGACCATACCAGTAGACTTTGATAGGGCCTAGCGTAAATGCGATCATGCAAAATTTCTAAAATGCTAAAGTTAGTAAGGAGCAGATAGATTGTAGCAGTTAGCAATTAGCATGCTATCTGCTAGTTGCTATGTGCTAAGTGTCACTAAGTTACTTGAGAAATTGTTGAGTATCTCAGTAGAACTCTTTGAAGAGCTCCTGCAAACGTTTTAATGGACGATAGTTATTATCCTGCTGCGTCTGTTGCATCGTTTGTATGTACTGGATATTTTTCTGATAGATGTCGTTGACGAGTTCCTGTGTATCTTCAGGGAGCAACTCATATGAACCTGTCATACTTGTAGTATCGATGTTCTCGCCTTCTTCAAGCAATTCCTGGCTACCCGTAAGTGCAGAGAGTAGATCTCCAACACTACTTTGATTGTTTTCTCCGCTGCTACTACTTTCACAAAGCGCTACGAGATCGATCATATTTCCACTGATAATCATTGTTCTCACGACTGCGTCTTTTTCCGCTGCTACTTGTAATTCATCGTGATAGCTACGAAGCGACACAATCTCATCATACATATTGATATTCATGGGACATTGGAGTGGCTCTAGCATGTACTTGTTTTTCTTCTCTGTAGCTCATATGTTCATGGTCATGCTCAGTGCTATTTTCTCTGGTAGTGTTGCCACATAGCCTGAAAGCTGAGCTCTATATTCACGTATACATTGATTACTTTGTTCAGTACTTAGCAGAGTAAGCTGGTCTTGGTAACTTTCTTGGAGCGCACTCAATATGTCTTCTATATCTCATCGCGTATCGGCAAAGAAACGATAATTCTCAGTACAGATCTTTACTTCTACTCCTATCTGTGCTGCAAGGGCGACACTGACATTGTGTTTGCTCATGTACATATTTTTCTCATCGCTCGTGCTGAGTACGGCGCCCGAGAGATAGCGGACTGCGTCCGCGATGGTTTGTCTTCCAGAGTAAAGCTTTATTATATCTCAGGACATGTAGGTTACTGTCTCGAGAAGAGAAATTGTACCTCTGTTAAACAAATATTCCCAGTCATTAGTCTGAGGAAGAGCAGCTTTTGCAGCTTCAAATGCTCCTGCGACAGTATAGAGATTACTTACGTACTGATGTAGACCATTACTCACCACTGGAGTCATATCAAGTCATGAGATCATGCTTTCGTAGGAAGCAATACTGCTGCGCAGCAGATTGTCGCTGCTGCCGGAGTGGGTGAGGAGTGAATTGGTGAGCTCTTTCATGGGTCATGTTCGCTGAGTGAGTCTTTCATTTGTCGCTTGGACGTTTCTCCGATAGCCGCCTAACAGTACGCAAAACATGACGCTAACAAGCGCAATGATAATCCATCGGAATGCGTGATTTTGGAGATGTTTTATTTTATGCATTGAAATCAATTACCAATTAATAGCATCATATTACAAATCGTTTTTTCGATTGCGTGGATTATTTTCAATATATTCCATAATTCTAAACAGGGTTTTATCATCCATGATTATATGTTCATAATAATTTGGCTGTCGTTTGAAAGGGATATTGTGTTTACGTGCATAACGCGAAACCGATCATTTAAAATGATTAATGATGGATCACAATGAACCCGGACGCATTTGTAGAGAAGTGCCGCGGCACTTCTCATTTATGAAAAACGTTTCATATTTATCATTATCGCATTGGGGAGACGCACCACGGTGCGTCTCTACCGGGTTCATTGATGTGATATTCAAAATAAAATGCACATGATCGGGCATAATCATATACGATGGAATGGAAACATATGGTCTTTTGGCTTCCGTTTGCAATAATTCGTCTTCTGCTATTTTGCCCAATTCGTTTAACATCATCGTTCCATCAACAATTTTGCCAAAATAATGGGGACGAAAAACGTCGGTTCATCTGACACATATGGTGATGAAATATGTGCCATCGGCTGTATAATCGTATCATTGTAATCTCGCTGACGCAATGCGATATTTGCCGCGAAATTTGCTTGGTTTGATCATTTTTTTGTTTTTTATTTTTGTAAATTGAGACATGCCGCGACGCCATTTCTTATGAATTTACCTTCAGACGTCCCGCGGGACGTCTCTCTATTTTTTTACCTTCTTTTCTTCATCGTCAATCATTTCTGCTTTTTTGAGCATATGATCCAATTGTTCATAGAGCTCTTTCGCTTCCTTCTGGAGAGCAATGATTTTCTCAATATCCATAAGTTCATTTGTCTCTAACATCTCATGAATCTCTTTGAGGCGAAGATATGCTTGTTCGAAATTGAGTTTTTGCATGGTGATAGGTAAATATAAAAGTATGTGTGTATGATGACACTAATCTATATGCGCAAATATTTTTTCTCTGACGCGAGCAAAATCTTCCGGATGGCTTTCCAAATAACTATGGATAGCGTGCGATGCTCATGGCACGAAGATAAGTTCTTTTTGCTTGGCTTTAGTCGCTGAAGCTACAAGCTTCGTAAGAACTCCATGAGGTATGACGCTATCTTGGTCTCAGATGATGATAAAGAGTCTTCCGGTGAATTTTTGTAACTCATCAAAAAGTGATGAACTTTCCCAGCTGTTTTCTTTTCTGATGGCTTCAGTAAATCAGCTATCAAACTGTAGAGGAATAGATTCATCCGAATAGACCGCAGGACAAAAGAGGATAAGTGTTTCCACTCTTCACGTCTTCAACATCTCCAGGGCAATATGTCCTCCCATGCTCGATCCAATAATCGTCAGCTTTTTCTCCGGATCCAAAAATTCCATGGCTGCATGCGCTTCATGGATTCTTTTCTGGAGGCTCGATTCATTGAGTTTTCCTGTGCTTTCACCATGTCCCGAAAAATCTATCGCCATAAGGGGCATATCTCTTTCGACAAACTCCTCAGCAAAATACTTGATCCTATCTTTCATCGCCGTACTTGCACCATGCAGAAAAAGGGCAGTAGGAATATCTTCCTCATGTTGCTTATAGATGAGCGCTGCCAATGTCTCATTTCACGCCTTAAAAGTAATGTGCTGCTGCATGGTATCCATTATAATTAAATTTTTGCAATTTTTTTAATTTTTTCTCCCAATGGAGTATTAATAATGGGTGGCATCTGGTTTGCAGCATTTAAAAGATCGCGACCAATATGCATCGAATAGTACCAATAATTCTCATTATGTATCAAGTCAGTAATCGCGGTTTTTTCTGTTTGATAACTTAATATACGAGCTTCTAGGGTTTGTGTGGAATCATTGTTTAAGTGTCTGTCGGCTAGTTCTATTAATTTTTTCTGTAATTCATAAGCTCTTTCTTCCTGCCATTTCCGAGAAATATCTTTATATCTCATCACTCGTTGTTGCATAGTTTTGAATTTATCAAAAAAATTCTCTAACGTTGTCATTTCTTGATAAGATAGGTCTTTTATAAATTGTGATTTTATTTTATTAAATTCTATATCATCATATTCTATATTAATTTGATCTAATTCAACTAATGATGGAATTCCTAAAGGAACAATTCTTTTGATAGTATTCGCAATGTTTTCTATATTTTGGATGTATAGATATAGCAGCTGAGCATACGATTCTTTATTGTCTTTGATTTGATTTTTATAAATTTTATATGTAATTAAACCCGCAATTAATCAAACTATAATTGTTACTATAGTTTGAAAAAGATTACTATCGAAAAAAGAACATCCCCAATATATGTATACTTGGCAGTAAGTCATTATTAAGATGTTTTATAATTTAAAGCTTGTCGCTTCCAACCCACTTTTGTAACACCTTTGGTACAGTGATAGAACCATCTTCCTGCTGATTGTTTTCGAGGATTGCTACGAGTGTTCTACTCAACGCAAAAGCAGTTGCATCATTCATGTGCACATAGCCTTTTTCTCCGTCAGCTTTCTTATATCTAATGTTCATTCTTCTTGCCTGATAGTCTGTCATATAGTCACCGCTGTGTGTCTCGCGATATTTCTCCTGACTTGGAATCCATGCTTCAATATCGATATGACGATAATCACAATCTCCCATGTCTCCTGTACAGCAGATCAACACATGATATGGTATCTCTAACTGCTGCATCATATACTCCTGGATGGCGATCATGAAATCCTGTTCTGCTTGTCCATCTTCCGGTAAGCAAAAACTTTCCATTTCCAGTTTATCAAACTGATGCATTCTTATCATACCTTTCGTATCTTTACCATAACTTCCAGCCTCTCTTCTAAATGCAGTAGAGTAGCCAAGATATCTTATCGGAAGCTCTGCTTCAGCAATCATATTATCCATCTGTAATGGTCAGAGCACATGTTCTGCAGAACCATTTAATACAATTCCATCTTCTTCATAGCAGTATCTCTCATCTTTTGGATTGAGTCTTCCCATCTTATCCATGACTTCCATTTTCATGAAAAATGGCGGTAACACGAGGCTGAACGGCGTATTTTTTACTTTCAGATTATTTTTCTTGATGATCTCATCGATAACCTCCTGATTTGTCAGTGTATCCATAACCCGCTGAATAAGCGCAAACTGGAGTTTTACGAGATTGTTTTTCAAAAAGACAAATCTACTTCCTGATATTTTTCACGCACTTTCAAAATCTAATATATCGAGTGCTGTTCCAAGCTCAACGTGGTCTTTCACCGCAAATGGGAACTTCTTCGGCGTTCCCCAGGTGCGAAGCACCTGATTTTCGCTGTCATCTGCACCGAGCGGAGTATCAGCAGAGTAGGTGTTTGGTATCTTCCAGAGAATTTCATTGAGTGCTTTTTGCTTTGCAGGAAGAATCTCTGCAAGTGCCTGCATCTTTTCTTTGATCTGCTTTCCAAGTTCAGCATTTTGCTCTTTTGCTGCAGCATTTTTCTGTGTGTTTAATTCTTGTTCTTGCTGCTGAAGAGCTTTTACTTCATCGTATAATGCTGCAAATCCATCGAGGTCTGGTTTGCTATTTTTATCCTTACATACTTGTTTTATAAGATCGAGATTTTCTCTGATATATCTAGGGTCTAACATGCTGTATGAGTATACGAGTTAAAAATTGAACCACAAAAATCTAATATCCACAGAAATTAGTTGCTGGAGGATGTAGCCAATCGTAGGTTGAAAAAGTAATGCATACCATTATATGTAAGTATTTAACGACTCATTTCAAGCAATATGTCAACAAATATGGGCTATATTATCATAGGAATTATCGTTGGTGTGATCATAGGATATCTTATGGCAAAATTGGTATTTTGGCAGGCGACGAGATGACATCGTAAAGATGCTGTTGCTAAGTCTCGCGCTGTTACTTTAGGCTATGTCAGCGAGAAGATCGCTCCTTTGCTCCCAAACTTTCCCTATAATTACAAAGATCTGGTATTTTTGGGCAAAGGAGTAGACTACATTGCTTTTGACGGATTGAGTGAAGGTCAGGTCCGCGAAATCGCCTTTATCGAGATAAAGACTGGCACTAGCCAGTTAAATAAAAATGAAACCATGATAAAAAATGCAATCGACCAGAAAAGAGTGAGTTGGACGACGGTGAGAATATAAATATGCAATATTGTAGGGACGCATTATTAATGCGTCTTTTATAGTATTTGCATTGGATACTAATGAGTTTTTTATTGTAAAAGCATCTTTGAACTATATAATAAATTATCATTTAGTCCATTGGTCGTAGGATGCTCAAAAGTAAATCCATATTAGCTCCAAAAGAAGAAAGCGATGGGACAAGAATTTCCATCATGTCTCGTCATACATTAAATGATGGAGTGACACCAGATCCAAGGTTGACTGCTGATTTGTATGATGAACATATGAAGGAGTTTGCTGTGCCTCCCAAAGTCATAGGAGCATATAGAAGAAAGGAAATCCCATTTGAACAATTAGCATCTGAGTATGTCACATATATCACGACACAAAGAGAAAAGGTCATAGCCCTCATCCAAAGAGCGCTCCATGAAAATATTACTGTATTATGTATGGAAGGTACGGAAGAAAAACATTTGTGTCATAGAAGCTTGTTTATGCAATATAGTAAAGAGTTAGCCGACGCATTGCAACTACCTTTAGAAATAGAAGTACAATAATACTAAAAAAAGAGCCGAAAGGCTCTTTTTTCTTATTGTGAGGTCGTGCCTATGAGTACTAAAGCTCAGTCACGCTATACGTGTAGTAAGCTTCTTCATCAGCCATCATTGTGCTGTAATCAATATTTATTTTCGTAGGATTTCCAAGCTTTGCATCATATTCTACGGTGATGTTATCCGCTTTTCTGTCTATAGCATCCTGGATGAAAACAAATGCCTTTTCTACTGTCATAGGATCTATCGTAAGCTGGCTTGCAGGGATCTTGTCTGTTTCAGATATATCCTCAAGTGATCCTGTCACTACTGCATCATTCTTCACTTCAAACTGTACAGGATGAGTGCTGTTTGGTGTGCAGAAACAACTATGCTGTTGTTTGACCATGTAGTGGTTGATATTTTTGCTGTCCCAGAGCTGTTTTGCTTTGTTCATGTTAGCTTCTGCTGCTGATAACATCGCATCTTTCTCAATTGCAATCTGTCATTCTACGATCGCGTTGATATGATAGAGTGCATTGAGGAGTTCTCCTCTTGTAAGATGCCATCCTGCAATATGAGGGATGTTGTTAGTATGATGAGTATATGTCGGAAGTTTCCCAGCGGCTCTTGTGATAAGAGTTGTCACATCTTCTTTCGTAATATAGTTCTTTGGAAGAAAAGATCCTTTGTATCCCTTGAAAAGTCCGTATGCACATGCTGAGTCTGCACTGTATACAAGTGTCGAGTCTATGCTTCCTGTATCGTTAAATGTACATGTTTCTGATGACATACCCCAGTTAAGCTCGTGATGTAAGCCTATCCATGTTGTGATCATCTTTGCTGCTTGCTCTCTTGTGACGGGAGCTGTAGCATTGAACGCAGCCCATGTATCAAATTTTGTGATACCATTGGCATGTCACCATGTGATAAGATCTACAGAAGAAATAGGTTCAGGTGATGCAGCAAGTGTTGAGCTAACAGATGCAACGCCAAGTATAGCCATTGACGCTATTGCGATAAGTTTTTTCATAACTATGAGTAAAGTGATAAAATAGTTCTTGTGTATCTTATATACGGATTCTCCTGTAAAATGTGACATGTTTTTTCATTGTAAAACAGTCAAAAAGTCGTAAAAAGGCAACATTTAGCCTTTGTCGGCGTACTTAATGGTGAATGTCGGAGAAAAATACAGGCACTATAAATCCGTTGGGTGAGCAGATCATACCTATGAGATTGTCAATAAAGCTCATTTTATTGGCTCTCAGCCTGAAGATATGAGTGAAGTTATTGTATGCGAGCCGTTACTATGATTGTCATGACTAATCGTCATGAGTGCCAGAGAAAATATGTGAAAAGCATTACAATACCAATGAGTAGAGTATAAGACAAAAGATGTTGGTATTATGCAGGTAGATACATTTACCGAAAATGAAGAAGTTATTATCTATAAGCCATTGTATACTATTGAAGGTTTCCCACCTCATGTTTCGGTTATCGTGAGATCAACAGCTGACTTTGTTGGCAATGTATTAAAAAATGAACAATTAATATCCAGATTTACACGCATTGACTAATAACCTTAAAACTGAAAACATAAGACTAAAAATGTTTCTAATAAAAAGTTTTTAGGTTTTGGTCTTTAGATTTTAGTTGCTCATTTATAATTCAAAATAAGATGCAAACATGCAGGAAATAGAAATTTCAGGAGAAAAAATCATCATAGAGGAAATACAAGATGCTACGGTAGCAAAGAAATTTCTGCTTACTGGAAATGCGAATTTTCGCTACGTGCTCATTGCTCGTCGTGCTGATGTGGCTATAGATATTGTGACGACATGAAAACAGAGTAAGGCGGACATCTCATGTATATTTCTTTCAAAAAATGGGGAAAAGACAACGGCGAATGTACAAGCTCATTTGCAGGCAGATCATAGCTCGGCGAATGTGTATTTATTGTCACTCCTATGAGAGAAAGGAGAGTGTCAGGTAGATGGAGGAGTAACTATTGCTCCTGATGTGGTAAAGACGTCAGGACATCTGTTAGAAGACAATGTGATACTGGGAAAAAAGATAAAGATCAAAACATTACCCATGCTCGATGTTCGTTCATCGGATGTCAGTGCAAGCCATAGTGCAAAGATAGATCGTCTTGATGAAAACAAACTTTTTTATATGATGGCAAAAGGGATTGACCAAAGCCAATCTCAAAGACTTATTGTACAGGGATATCTGGAGAACATATTTACTCATTCACAAAGCACAGACTTGTCTGTCGAAGAAGATCACAATTCACAATGAAGTAACGATGATGTAATAAGAGAGATTTTGAAATATTTAGGATTGGAATAATATGAGAGCTGGTATTGATTAAAGAAGATACTTTGACTATAAGAAGAACTATATTTACCTTCTGATACAAAATGATACATGTATAAGAAAATTCTTGGGTGTGCTCTTGTGGCTATAAGTATGGTCGTATGAGCTGCTTCAGCACTTGATTTTTCGTTTCCTGCGTTTGGAGCTGGCGATCCTATAAAAGACAAGTTTGCTGATGCACATTTTTTCACTCCATGAAATGACTATGCTGGTTCATTTTTTTGGCTTCCAACTGTACAAGTGCTTCCTAGCGTAGTGGTAACACTTGATGGAGATACAAGATACTGTACAAAAAAACTGAGAGGGCTTTACTATAGCAATGCATGGGGTAATAGGCTGTGGCCATTGGACCAGCAAACTCTCGATGGACTTTCTGCTATTGATGCTTCATATGATGAACTGGATATGACTGGGGCTTTGTATACTTCGTGTGCAAATCCTTCAAGCTCAGGAAACCTAGAACTCTATAGTATCTATGGACAGATCAAATATACATGGAGAGGAAAAGAGTTTTCTCTGAGTATGGGAAGAAGATATACGGTAAGTAATAATGAACTTATTTCAGGAGGGCCATTGGTAAGTAGCGTTCAATATTTCAATAATCAGACGCCATTGGGATATTTCTATGATAATATCGCAGGACTTGGATTTATCGGTGGTGTGCTTGATGTCAATGCTCACGAATCCATCGTCAATAGTCTTAATTCATGAGATCATATTGATCGTATCTTCTCGTTTGCAAGTGGTTCAAATACCATACTCGTAGCTCATACGGATATAGGAGACTATACTCTTTCCGGCTCATTGAGTGCTGGGCTTGATACGCTTTGGCGTATTGCTGTCCTTGGAAATGTACTTCTTTCTAAATGAGGACTGAACGAAGACGATAGAAGATCTATCCTTGGTAATCCAAATAAATGATCATCGATTATCGTTTCAGATAAGATGAACATCTCAAATAATATCAATCAGCTCAAGAGAAACACATCAACACTCTGTAGATGAAAGCAAGTCTATGATGAAAGCTCGTGGCTTGGAGCTGCTGGTGGAGGTGGAGCAGCTTCTTCTAGTACGGTATGTATTGGGACAAGTTCAACAGAGTTCAGCGATGCGGATCCTGTAGTTATTGATCTTGCTAATACCGCTACCTACCTTGGAAAAACAATTGTGGTCTATGGTAAAAATGTTATCCTTCAATGAACTATGCCACAGGCTACAGATATCACCCTCAACCTATTTGTAGATAGAGGGAATATTATTATGCAGGATACAACACCAGATGTGTACTTTGATAAAAACGGAAACCTTGGTGATGGTACTCCTTCATGCATGAGCCAGACCACATGTACTAAGGCTGCATATCTCAGAGGAAATATCTTTGTAAATGGATTGATCTTCGGATTTAATGGTGACCCTATTGGGCATAAGGTATTTGTTCATGGAAGATTTGCCTCGCTTAACACAGGTCTTGAGCCAACTAATGAAAGAAAGTCGCAAATCCAAAATCTCTTCAATAACACATATACAACCTTTGGAACCTCTATAAGCACTAATTACTGTTCGACAAAAAACTGTATCAACTTCAACAATGTCTTTACGTGGGAGTGTGAGCTCAGCGGAGTTGGTGTGGATGGCGTAGCATGTAATATTCCTAACGACAGATTTAAATACAATCCATTCATCATCATCGACACAAATATTTCAACAACATTGCTCTAAAAAAATCTCATTCATATTTCATCGGACGCTTTCGCGTCTACAAGAAAACCACCCAGACGGGTGGTTTTCTTGTACATTATATACGGGAAGAACAGTATTAACCTGCCTACTGCAGGCAGGTCCTGTCCCTACAATATGGAACATTTAACCATTCAATATATTTTCAATTGCTGTTTTCATCTCTTGGGGAGCGGCTTTACCTCCTGAGGCTTTCATAGCCTGGCCGACGAGAAAGCCAACTGCATTGAGCTTGCCTTTCTTGTATTCATCTACTGCGGCAGGATTGTTTTTTACAATCTCTTCTGCAAGCGCATTCACATCGAATTCTTCTATTTGGTCAAAGCCATGGGTACTAATAATGTTTTCAATTGTGCCTCCATCTTTCAGCCATATATTGATTACTGTCTTTGCATGGTGCTCAGAAAGCTTTTTTTCCGCAATATGTATTAGGAAGCTCTCAAACTCTTTGTTATCAAATCCTGTAGACTGGATGTCGAGATTTGACTCATTGATAGATTTGAGGACAAAGCCTACAATATACTTAGCAACGAGCTTCGGATCAAATCATTGTGCAACCAATTGTTCGAAGAGAGTATTGATATCTTTATAACCGATTAGTCCATTGATATATTCCTTGTTAAATCCGTACTCATCTTTGTAGCGTTTCATCTTCTCATAAGTTGAACCAACAAGATTTGCTTTTGCTTCATAGATAAGGGCTTCATCTATATGCAGTGTTGGAAGATCTGGCTCTGGAAAATAACGATAATCGAGCGCGTCTGCTTTCGATCTCATAGGGTATGAAATCTTTTTGATATCGTCCCATCCTCTTGTTTCCTGTTCGATAGTTTTTCCTTCGCTCAGAAGCGCGCTATGTCTTTCAAACTCATGGGAGATTGCTCTCTTGATCGCGCTAAATGAGTTCATGTTTTTTATCTCTACTTTTGTTCCAAGCTTTGTCTCTCATTGTTTTCTCACAGAGATATTAACGTCACAGCGCATTTGTCATTTCTCCAGATCTGCATCAGAAATATCATTGTACCATAAACTACGTTGCAGTTCTTTGAGAAATTCTGCAACTTCGTCGTCAGACGAAAAATCAGGATAAGTAACAATCTCAACGAGGGGAGTTCATGCGCGGTTAAAATCAATGATGCCATATCCGTTTTCATGGATGGTTTTTCCTGCATCACACTCTATATGTGCTTGTTGGATTCTGATAGTTTTTTCCGTCGAAATGTCTGACATAAAGAAATGTATCTTTCCGTCAACATTGAGTGGACGCGTGAGCTGTGTGATCTGGTAGCCCATCGGAAGATCTGGATAAAAATATGATTTTCTTTCAAATCCAGAGCGAGTATTGATCGTACAATTTAGTAGCGTACCAAGTGAAATTGCTTTTTGTACAACTTCCTGAGAGAGAAGCGGAAGTGCTCATGGCTGTCATGTGCATACAGGACAAATATGTGTGTTCACTGCAAGTTCCGTAAAATTCTGTTCATTAGCACATTTACAGAAGATTTTTGTCGCAGTTTTCAGCTTGATATGCACCTCGAGACCGATGACGTATTCGTACATTCTTATAAAAGAGGAAACAATAAAACACCTATTTCAAGATATAGATGCTAGACAGAGACATAGGTACAGCCTCTATCTCTATCTAGAATCTATGTCTATTAGTTGGTTATCTTGTTGCGAACAAACTGGAAGAATGCTCTGATATCAACTACCGTAGCCTTCTTGATAATAGGTCTGCTTGCGATGACCACATTGTGCAGGATTTTCCTTCTGTAGTCTGATTCGTAAAAGACAGTAGCCGGATCAATAAAGATGTATGGCTTAGAGTGGAGGAGTGAATAAGTCTTTCCAAGGAGGGCAAATGGAAGATCGTTGAGATAGAGTCTATCAATCTCTCTCTTGATATTGTTTTGGCTTCCTACGTTGCTTGTTGCAAAGAACTGATTTATTTGTGATGCGAGATTTGCATTGATATAGAGTGATGGGTTGATGATAGGATTGTCCGTGAGTAATAAGTTAGAAATATCTTTTTTGAGTCAAAGATCAATACCTCTCACCGTAATATCATAATCCTTAGAAGCAAGCTTTCCTTCAAAGTCTTCTGGGGAACTCATGCCTTCGAAGTCGAAGTATCCTGCTATGTTTTCCCAACCGAGAAAAGTTCTGATCTTGTTAATAAGGTCGACCATAAAAGGATCTCCTGCATAGTAGATAACTTTGATAGCAGCGCTCTTTGATAGAACATATGGCGCTTTATAGTAGATAACGATAGTAGCAACAAGTTCATCGCTCTCTTTTCCCATGCCGTGGATAACATAGGTATTGATACCATCAAAGAGATTGAAACCAGGAACAAGAGAAAGCGAAATGCTATTTGTCGAACTATCTGCTTGGTCTTGTAGCTGATCGTTTGCAATAATTGAAAGGGAATTATAAGGTTTCGATGTTTTGATATTGAGCATAAATTCTTTTTCAATAGCTCCCAGAGTAAACTCTCTTTTCTCGCCTGCATTGTCTAGGGTCACTGTTTCTGGAATTGCCTCAGGAGCAGCTCATGAACTGAGTATGAGTCCTGTATTGCTCAGGGTAGTTACTGCTGACATAATAGCTGTTTTATCGGTGACTGTCTTTGGAAATGAATCAAAGAGGAAATTTTCTTTAATAATTCCTGGGTTGTTATCATCTTTAAAGAGATGATGATTGACGAGAGCAATAAAGTTCTTTCTTCCATAGATGCTCAGTCTGCCTCTTTGCATATTGAAGAAGAGACCAATATACTTATTTTGGATGAGCTTATTATCTTTGTATCATTCGAGTGAGTGCGGACTTACTGAAATATCCACGAGATTTGATGAGGTAATTCCTTCGATAGAATCTACTTTCTTTACCTGATAGTATTTGATCCACGCTTTTTCACATGCGCTCACATCAAACACAAGACTGGTTTCATCTGCTGATCAGCTTCTCAGTGCACCACAGCTGCTCGTTACCGGCTGCTCTTTGAACTCATTGAGATAGTAGTTCAAACCTACGCCTTTCAGTTTATGTTTAGGAAGTATATAGTTAGTAAAGAAATTGAAGTTATCTACTGATGCTCCAGGAAATGTCACTCTCAGCGAGTTGTCAGAAATTTTTTCCACATCAATCTTATCGTAATTTCTGAGATTTGGAATATCTCGGAAGTTATCCTTAATGATATCCTGATAGGTGAAAAGTACATCGTCTATGGTAATTGGAGTGCTGTCAGACCACGAGCCAGTTGTATTGAGTGATACAAGGAAGGTTTTATTATCCTGAGTAATAACCTTACAGATATCGTTATCATAAATAATCTGATAACCACGACTGAAATAAGTCATACATGCTTTGTAGAGTAAGCCCTGATAGAACAAATCTGCATCAGTATTTCTAACATACGGGAGGTATGAAACATTGGTAGTAACACCTTCTACGAGGGTTCCACCTTTTGTAGCTACTGTTTCCGAAGAGGCAATAACGTACTGATAGTACAGGTAGCCTAATCCGAGGAGCCAGACGAAAAAAAGAAATACCAAAACGTATTTCACTAATTTCTGACGTATATGTAACATCTTTTACAGGAAGCGGATAAACTCCATGCCAATGCCATTAGTTGGCGTAAGGCAGGTACAATACAATAGCGGCGAAAATGATACCAGTGACGAGTGCAACTTTTTTCAACGTTGACTCGATAGACTTCTTGCTTCCGTACTCATTGCTGCTGCTCACACCTCCAATACCAAGTCCGAGTCCTCCTTTCGGGCTCATCAGCATAACTGAAATTACAAAAATTATACCAGCAAGGAACATAAGCGCGATTAACACTGTTTTCATATCGATTCGTATCATATATAAAAAGGACTTTCATTATATATATTCAACTCCTGCTTTCAACTTGAAAATGTCGGCCGTTTTTCATACTATTTACGGCGTTCTACCATGGTGATGCCCCCGACTTTGTCGGGGGAGGAAAGTCTCGACAACAGACACAAGGCAGCAGCTAACAGCTGATGGAACGTCCGGAATACGGAGCAAAGGAAAGTGCCACAGAAACGAAAACTACTTAGCCTCGTGCTGAGGAAAGATGCAACGTGGAGGTTCCCGACAGCTGTCGGGATACTCCTTCTTAGTCTGACAACTTTGTCATTCGAGTGGTAAACCCTGCTTGTTGCAAGCGTCCCCCGACAGCTGTCGGGGGCGTGCACAAAGGTAGCTATAGGCTATCAAAGATAAATATCATCGTAATACAGAATCGGGCTTATGGTAGAGCACTTATTAACTAATATTCTTACAGCAATTAGATTATAGATTTTAGATTTTGGCAAGTTTTACTAACATCTAAACTCTAACATCTAACTGCCATTTTATGAAATATGTGTATGTAAAATATGTGAAGACGACATAGTATTGCAGGAAAGAAGGCAGCAGGTGATGCAGCAAAGTCGAAAACGTATTCAAGGATCGGTAAGCTCATCGAGATGGCTGCCAGAAAGTGAGGAGACGATCCTCATATGAACCCAGCACTCGATCTTATTTTGCAAAAAGCAAGATACCATAGTCTGCCAAAAGAAGTCATAGATAAGGCGCTCAAGAAAGGAGCAGGAAAGGTAGAAGGCCAGGAACTTCAGGAAGTTATGTATGAAGGGTATGGCCCTGCGGGATCTGCGCTTTATATTAAATGTATCGCTTCAAACACCAATAGAACCGCATCAAATGTTCGCGCTATCTTAGGAAAAATGGGTGGTACATGGGCAGAGCCAGGAGCAGTCGCATGGCAATTTTCGCAAAAGGGGGTGATCATCATTAACGGAAAACTTAAAACAGAAACCGTAAAAGGTAATGAGATAAAGACGATTATTCCCTATGATAAAGACCAATTAGAAGAGGATCTGATGAATCTTGATATCGAAGACTTTCAGGAAGAAGCCGGGCAGTGTCGCGTGATAACTTCGTACGAAGCATTTGTAAATACGAAGAAGGGGATAGAGGAATTATGATATAGTCTTGCAGATGCAGATATTCACTATCTGCCACAAAATGAAATCACACTTTCAGACGAAGACATGAAATCCTTTGAAGAACTCTACAATGCCCTCGAAGAAGACGAAGATGTCGATAGCATTTATCATAACGTTGCATAATTCATATCAAATAATCTGCCGAAGGCAGAAACTCTCCCCAGGAGAGTTTTTTCTTTTTATAAAAAGAGTTTTGTAAAGAGCTTTCTATTTGCAATCATCTGATAAAACGCTATACCAAAAGGGTGATAACTTATTTTTAGATATAAGCGTTTTCTATGACCAATAGTATAATGTCGGATGCAAAAAAAATGCGTCTGCCGTGGAAAAGAGTATATGTTTTTGTGCTGCTCGTATTTATTCTGTATGTGGGATATTGGGGCTACAACGCTGCGATGAACCAGGTGATGGTAGGAGAGCAGAAAAATCTGCAGGAAGATATAGCAGGAAAAAATGCAGAGATCCAGAAGGCTCATGATACAAGTGATTATATGACCTATCTTGCAGGTAAGAAACTGGTTGCCTCGCAAAATGCTGGTTCATGGCTCGATCGTATCTCTCGTGTGATCCAGATCTTCACAACACTTCAAAGTCTTGGAGGAGGAAACGTACAGTTTTCTGATTTTAAGATCGACTATGATGGGATAAGTCTGAGAGGAACAGTACCAAATCTTTCATATATTTATGCAAAGGATGGAGTGATAGATCAGTTTGTACAATTAGACTTTATTAGGAACGTCGCGATCCAAGACTATAAGAAAAATGGTGAAGTTTTTGCATTTACTTTAACTGCTGATATATCTCTCCATGGAACAGGTAGTAAATAATCATCTGGAAAAAGACTCTCAGAGAGTAGTTCTGACCATTAAATATAAGCTCTATGTGATAGTGCTTGTTCTGGTGATGGCACTAAGCCGAGGATATATGCAGGATACTGCAGCAGAGTATGAAGCGACAAGTCGTAGTGTTGATCTGCTTCAGACGCAGCAGATGCAAAAAGATCGTGAGTATAAAGAAGTCGTCAATGATCTTCTTGCTATTAAAGATATCAATACGCAGAAAGCTGAACTGCTCACTTGCTTAAGTACAAAAGGATGTACCGCTATCCCTGAAACACTTGTTCCAGTGATACCCCAGATGAGAGCATTTTTGCAGCTCCAGAAAAATGAAGGAGATAAGATGGCATTTGACCAGAAGAAGATCCTCGCAAATATTAACGAATATCTTCTCAAGTCATCTACCAATCAGCTCAACGGCGTAGTGACAAGTATCTCATTTGGAAATATCTCTACGATGGAAACGATAGAAAATCTTATAAGGATACCAATTATGATGACGATAGAGTTTGCTGATAAGAACTGACTCCTCGCATTTATATACAATGTAGAAAATACTCTCAGTCCTCAGTTCCCTATGCTCTATACTGTTAATTCTGTTAACTATGATATCGTTAAATATCAAGAGAGACAGGCAGTGACGATTGAGCTGAATGGCTATATGATGAAATAACTATTATCTTAAAACTGAAAACTTAATACCAAAACTTGTTTTTAGTTTTATGTTTTAAGTCTTTAGTTTGTTTGTATGTTTGAAAGAGTAATTCGTCACTATCTTGCCACAAGAGAGAAAGCAGGATTTGGGACGAAGGATAAGATATTTTTGTTTAGAGAGCTAGCTTATCTCCTTCAGGGATGAGTAGCATTGTTGGCAGCTGCAGAGACGATCGCTCAGAGAGGAGAGAGCCCATCACAAAGATATATTGGAAGACATATTGCTACCATGCTCAAAGAATGACGCCAGTTGTCATATGCACTTTCAAGGCTTCCTGAATACTTTGATGCGTCCGATGTACATATAGTAAGATCGGGAGAAGCATCGTGAAATCTCGTTAAGGTACTTTCATCGCTTTCTCGTGAATATCATTTTCTCCGTAATCTTCAGGCAAAATACATTAGTGCAATGACCTATCCTGCATTGTTGCTTATCTTAGCAATCATCGCGGTTTTTGTACTTTTCATCAATATCCTTCCAGGAATCTTTTCTATCGCGCAGCAGTTTCCCGGCATCGAGATGCCAGCGGTAACGCGCGCCATGATGGCGGTTTCAGATTTTATGAAAAATAATGTTGCGATCATCCTTATCGTGCTCGGTGTCGTATGTTTTTTAGCATCGGTAGTGTTCTCGAGTGAAGCAGGAAAAAGATGGTGATTTAATAGGTTGTTGCAGCTTCCGTTGATTGGAAAGATGACGAAATATTATTATCTGATAAAGTTTTTCAGATATATGAGAATCATGCAATATGCCGGCATGAGTTATATTTCGACATTTCAGATGCTCAAAGATATCGTGCGCATCGGTTCGTATGAGGAGTTTCTTGATGCCATGATTGCACAGGTAAGAAGCGGGCAAACGATGCATGAGGTATTTTTGTCATATACGCACATTATTCCAGCAAACGCAGCATTGTTAGTAAAGGTTGGTGAGGATACAGCAAAGCTTCCGGAAGCCCTTGGTAATGTGATCGAAGTCTATGAAGAAGATCTTGAGATGATGCTGAATAATCTTTCTAAAGTCGTGGAGCCTATCATGATTGTGCTTGTGGGTTGAGTAGTGGTGCTTATTGCATTTTCGGTATTTGGTATTATTACGACTATTCTCGGTGGAGTTCAAACAACATAACGTAATTAATTCGAAATGTTGAATTCTAAATTCTAAATTACACAAGGAGGAATCATTAATAAAAGATTATTCAAAATCCAAAATTTAGAATCTAGAATATATATACGATGAAACGTAATAAATGATTTACATTGATAGAGATAGTGATTACTATTGTGATCATAGGAATCGTGCTTGCGATGGTTACTAATCTTGGAAGCTGATTTTCTGATAAGATACGTTTTGCAAATACAAAAGAGCGTTTTGCATCATCAATACAAAATACATTACAAGAGGCTTCGACGACTAATTCCGTTCATCTTTCTTCATGATGGGTGAAATACTGATATCTCTCGCTTGGCGTTTTGTCAGGAACCAGCCTGCAAGCAACGTACGGTTCCGGGGAGCTTGTCGCTCCTTTTTCTCGCGAAATTCTCATAGACCGTGCGCTAGTAACTACATCAGGCTTTCATATCACATTAATCCCATATGCGGTAGGTTGTACGGTACATAGCGGCGCTTCGTTGCAGATTACCTCGACGGAAAATACAAATTTTCATGCATGTTATTCGGTGGCCGCTGCCACATGTAAGCTTCAGGAAGTAGTATGTACATTTTAGCTAAGGAAAAAGGATAACGATGATCATATTTGCAGATAAACCGACCGGCATCACAAGCTTCGATGTCGTACATAAAGTAAAAAAACATTTTGGTTACAAAAAAGTAGGACACTGTGGAACTCTCGATCCGCTTGCTACTGGTCTTATGGTGCTTGTATCTGATGAAGATACAAAAAAAGCAGAGGAGTATCAAGGTCTTGGTAAATCATATGAAGCGGTCATTGATCTTTCAGTGAAGACGGATACACGGGATATTGATTATCATGCTCAAATTGAGCAATTTAAAGGCGATCATACTCATGTTACGGGAGTGTTATTGAAACAATATTTGGATAAACTTGTGCCATCATATGTGCTGCCTATTCCTTCGTTCAGTGCAAAAAAAGTAGCAGGAAAAAGACTCTATAAGTCAGCACGTGCGGGTAAAGAAATCAAGGTAGATTGTGAAATGGATATATATCATTATGAGATCATCTCCTATGCGTGGCCATTGGTCAAAGTGTCATTTGACGTAGGATCTGGGACATTTATTCGTTCTATCGCACATTGGCTTGGTGAGCAGCTCGGTACGGGAGGTGTCATTCGCGAACTTCGTAGAACCAGTATCGGTCCATGGAAAATGACAGAAGTTGATAATCTTATCACTTTCAGCAAGAATGAGACTGGCTATTGGACTATTAACTAATTATCTTAAAACTCAAATCTGAAAACTAAAAACTGTTTTAAGGTTTGAGATTTAAGTTTTAAGTGAAGAAATGAACAAACGTAAAAAAGGCTCCGAAGGAGAAGAAATAGTCGTTGAATACTATCGTACGAAAGGCTACACGCATCTCCTGAGTAACTATACTATCCAGGGAGGAGAGATAGATATTATCATGGAAAATGAAAATACTACCGTATTTATTGAAGTCAAAGTCGTCGATGGTATGGACGATCTTTTTTGATATGTAACGGAAAAGAAGCTTTACTTTGTGCATAAGACAATAGCGCACTACATGCGCGACTATCAAACAAAAGAAAATATCAGGCTCGACGTAGTCTTTGTGAAAAGAGATAAGATTTTTGAGGTGTATGAAAATGTGGGAGGAAACTAACCTAATTGGCTCTATAAGAAAGTATTGTCTTGCCAATGAGTTCCATTAGAATGGGCACATAAAACAAAAAATATTATGATCATATCTATCTTCTGTTTCGTTCTACTTATCGGTATCTTTATTGTGTTGCCACAAATAATTCTATTGATAGGGACGTTTGTCGTTGGTGTCATCATCTATCCTTTCTATGCTATGATAGATTTATGGAAACGCATCAAAAAGACGTGGTTTGTTCAATTGAGTGTGTTGCTGCTAATGTTCTTTATGAGGGATGTTTGTCTCCAGATCTGCGCCTGGTGTGCTCTCATTATAATTGGTTCCATATGTTTATTGCTTTGGTTACTTGCAAAAACATATGATATAATGATCGGCTACAAACCTATTAGAACCTAAAAAATATGCCTCATACAAAAAACCGCCGGGTTTGCCCGCGGTTTTTTTATATGAAATATTCTTATTCATCTCCTTCACCTTCTCCAATCTGTTGTCTCCAGAGAGCCCAGTAGAGACCTTTGTTTCCAAGGAGTTCGTCATGACCTCCCTGTTCGATAATTTTTCCTTTTTCCATGACGTAGATTACATCTGCATGCATTACTGTCGAAAGACGATGAGCGATAAGAACGGTGATAAGTCCTTTCTTATGATGAGATACCTCTTTTATAGTCTCAGTAATTTCTGCTTCTATCAGACTATCAAGCGAACTTGTTGCCTCATCAAATATTAATACATCAGGATTACGTAGGAGCGCTCTGGCAATTGCGAGACGTTGTCTTTGGCCTCCGGAAAGCTTGAGTCATCCTTCGCCGATCCTTGTATTCAAGCCCTCTTTATTGCTTGTGATAATATCTTCAACACGAGCTCATCTCAGTACATTCATACAATCTTCATCTGTCGCATCTGGGGCGACAAAGAGAAGGTTGTCTCTGATAGTTCCGTTGAAGAGTTGAGTATCCTGTGTGACTATACCAAGATGTTGTGCAAATACGTGAGCGTCCAATGTATTAATATGTACATCATTAATACGTACTGTTCAGGCGGTTGCAGGATAGAGTCAGCAAAGAAGCTTGATGATAGTTGATTTACCTGATCCAGATGGACCAACAAATGCAACTGTTTTCCCTGCTTGTACGTTCCAGTCTATATCGTGAAGTACTTCTTTTTCCGCGCTGTATCCAAAGCTTACATGATCAAATGCCATAGAACTGATGACAGGGAGTGCTTCAGGATTTTCAGGTACTGGCGCTGGCGCCATATGCATGATATCATCAAGAGTTTCCATACTTGCTTTTGCTTCCTGGTAGGTCTTGATAACCTCACCAAACTGCGTCATACCATTGATAATCCAGAAACTGTAGAATAGTAAGGCTAAGAACTCACCATAGGTCATCTGCTCTTTAAAGATGAGCCGGAACATCGTTCCCATCACTCCGACACGAATAGCATTGATAAGTGTTCCTTGGAGGAACTCTATCGTTCTTACGATCTTGATCTTTTTCAATTCAAGTCCCAGTATACCAGTATTTGCAGTTTCCAATCTATTCATCTCTTGCTTCTCGAGCCCTAGGAGCTTGATGAGTGATACATTGCGAATAGCTTCCGTTGTCGTTCCCGCCAACAAAGCAGACTCTTTCACGATGCTTGACTGTGCTTTCTTGATACGTTTTGAAAGCGCTGTAGATGTAAACGCCATTAAAGGTACGAGAGCGGTATAAATTGCTCCTATAACCCAATGAACACTATACGAATAGATCAAGACAAAGACCATCACCACGAACGTCACAAATACAATATTAATGAGATTTTTAATAAAGTTCTCTATGTCAGTACGTGCTTTAAGAAGCTTCTGCAATAGCTGTCCTGATGACTGATCTTCAAATACAGAGTAAGGAAGTGAAAATGCATGGCGAATAGTTTCCTGATAGATCTGCATCCCGATCTTTTGCGTCATGACATTGACAAAATAATCCTGGAAGTTTTTTGCTATTCTGCTAACCATAGCAACTCCAATAAGTCATCCTAGTCCTATCATTATTCCTCTCACAAACTCATGTTGTGTGAGTTCCTTATATTTAAGGATAAAATTATCAAGCAACCAGCGATTTACTTGAGGATCTAACAGTGAAAATACTTGGTTAATAGTGGCTAAAGCCAATACTAAAGCAAGAAGTTTCCAATATGGCTTCAGATATTTTCGTACGAACATTTTATCGACGTAAAACTAAAAATACAAATCTTAAAACTACATTATTTATGCGTTTATAAGCTTTCCTCGCCACACATCATATGAATCTTTTTCATTCAATCCTGCAGGTAACTGATCCATGTGAGGATAAGTTCATCCATTAAACACTATATGGGAAGAGATTGCCATTAGCGCAGCAATAATGTCTTTGTGATATATTTTATGAAGAAAGATTTTGCTGACTACTTTTTTCTGTCCTCGGATGTGTTCATTTGCTTTATTATCCATCGAAAATGGAATATGATAACTGATAGCAATGTTCCTTGCTTGTTCATATTCTTCTGCTGAAAGAACATCATTGTTTAGTCCTGCAACAAGTTCCCTCAGCTCTTGTTCCGCTTTAGGATCTTTTTGTCATAAAACCAAAAGCAATTCTTCGGCTAGACGAGGAGAGGTGGCGCTTAAGACTTCTTTACGCAATGTCGTAATGTCAGAAATTTTATCCATCCATTATTTCTTAGAATTAAGTTTGTGGTGATTGGCAAGAATGAGTCCGAAAAGTGCCATCATAGGGTAGACGATCATCCTGTCAGTGAAGCTATGAAGAACAAGTCATGAGATAGAAAGGCCGATCATGCCGACACTCATCGAAAGAGTCATTCGATAATGTTGAGGTATGGTCTTATCTTTGCTTTTCCAAAGCTTGAAAAAATCTTTAAATCCAACTCGGTTGAGATAGATATAGATTGCTATCCATAAAAGGAAACCTACTATACCAAACTCAATAAGTATCTGGAGGTACTGATTTTCAGGATTGAAAGCAAGACCACCGTCCCGGTGAGATCCAGGTCCTACATATGCTGCTCCTTCTCCGATAATAGGACTATCAACAAACATTTTCCGGCCCTGTACAAACAGTTGGATGTGGCCGGTGTTTGAAAAACTTCTGTCGATAATTTGTGCTCTTCCGATATACGCTATCGCAGCAAGCACGACGATCATCGGGATAACTACTTTTAAGAGATATTTTTTAATATTTTTTCTATAATTTAATATTCCCAATATAATCAATTCTATAATCCATGCACCCCATGCGGCTCTTGAAAATGTGAGTATTACGTTTAGCGCAAAGACACCCCACCAGAACCGGGTTTTGCGAAGTGATTTTCTTTGAAGGACGAACATATAGAAAAGCGGGAAGAATGCCGTGAGGAAAAATCCCCAGCTGATAGGTCTTTCAAAGAGGAACTGGTTTCTTGGATATCCAGAATGTTCGCCAGTCCGATACACCGCAGGTGGTTGCTGACCGACTTTTCCTTCGATAGACTGTGTTGTATAACCAAATATTTTGAGTACTCCCGGTTTGATAAGTAGAATACACCACCAGAGTAATGCAAAGACAAGCAATACTTTGATGATGGCGATATACCATTTGCTTAGTTTCTCGGCGGTATTTTCTGGAAGATGTCTATAGAGATGATAACAAGTGAAGAAAATGAAGTAGCCGATGAAATCATATTTGAACGCGAGGACAAACATACTGATGCTAAGCCCCCTTATAAGCGTGAATACAAATGAAAGTACAAGGAGCGCGACAAATATCCACTGGAGCCGCCAGAGCATCTTATCTTTTTTGAAGATATGGAGCTCTTTATATTTGATCACATAGTAGACCAGTAATCCGAAAAAACCTACCGTAAAGATCTCTTTCCAGAGCCAGATAACTTCCATTACTGTTCCGGAGAGGCCCGCAATATAGGTAATGATGTTATAAACGAAGAAATGGAGGATCAGTCATAGGAGAAATATCTTTAGACCTATGATAAGCGTGCGTTGCAGTTTGTTCATGATTAACTCAAATCTTAAAACCTAAAACATAAATTAGAAGAATATTTTGTAGTTTTATGTTTTTAGTTTTAAGTTATTTGTAGAGTTGATAGAAGACAAGAATGAGAGTAACACTTGCAAGAAGTCCTTGGATGATCCAAAACCTCATGACGATAGTGTATTCTTTTTGTCCTGAGTGCTCCAGTAAGTGATGAAATGGAGCTATAGAGAAGAGTTTCTTTTTAAACACCTTTTTCCAAAATATTTGTAATCCACTTGAGATAAGTTCTAGCCAGAAGATACCGAAGAGGATGATAAATGCGATGAAAAACCCTTCTTTAAGATTGAGCAGGTAGAGGAGCGATGAAACGATTCCTCAGAGAGCGAGCGCTCAGCTATCACCCATGAAGACCCTTGCCGGGTTGATATTGAACATGAGAAATGCGAGTAGGACTCCAGTAAGTATGCCGATAACTGTTGTTGCTAGATACCATCCGTAGAAGAATGTTACGATAGCAAGTATGCCGAGTACAATGACCATCATTCCTCCTGCGAGCCCATCGAGCCCATCGGTAATGTTGATGGCATTGGTGATAGCAAGTGTGAGAATGAATGTTCCAATAGGATACCAAATACCGATATCGATGAATGTATTTGGTAGTATCGGCCAGAGATTTACATGTGAAATACCGAGTTTTACGAAGAACCAGTAACTGATCCATGCCGCAAGTGCAATCATACCTACGAGCTTAAGCTTTGCGGGAAGGCCTTTCCCTTTTCCTATACCCTTGATATTGAGCCGATCATCAATAAGTCCCCAGATACCCATACCAAAGAAACCAAAGAGAATGATATAGGTTTCTTGTCTGGTGAAGAGCGTATTGTTAATGTATCCTAGTTGTTGGAGCACAAATGAGAGTGCAACTAACACAAACATGATGATCAGAAACATGCCTCATCCCATGGTTGGAGTTCCAGCTTTGTGTCCGTGGAGTTTCTGGAAGATCTCTGCGATACCACCGCCCGCTGCTGTTTCACGAAGAAGCTTCCCCGCTTTCATGCGTTTGAGTAGCTTAATGTATGTCGGATACAAGAGTAACGCTAAGACGAAAGCGATGAGTGTATAGAGGATGATCGAGTTTAACTTAAGTAGCATGCCCATTAAGTCGAAAGTAAATGTTTTCTAGGGGAGCAATTAGATTATAGATTTTAGATATTAGCAAGGTGCTATAATCTAAAATCCAACATCTAACTGCTATATTAAGTTTACATATATATATCTCTCGGTTTCGCTCCTTCTTGAGGACCAACAACACCGCGTTCTTCAAGGATATCCATGATACGGGCTGCACGTGCGAATCCTACTCAGAGTTTACGCTGGAGGAGAGTAGCAGATGCTTTTCTTGTTTGTAAGATGATCTGAGTGGCTTGATTGACGAGTTCTTCATCGTCTCCTGCATCACCCATTCATCCGCCCATACCTGAACCAACATTTTTTCCTGAGAGGATATTCATGAGTTCCTGGTTGTAGATATCATCTTCAGTAAATCATTTCATATATTTATCTTTGATGGCCTGTACGATCTCTTCGATCTCTGGCGTATCGACAAATGGTCATTGTAAACGAACTGGCGTATTGCTATCCACACTCATGAAGAGCATGTCTCCTCTTCCGAGTAGTTCTTCCGCTCATTTCGTATCGAGAATAGTTCTTGAGTCAATCTGTGATACCACACTAAATGCTATACGTGTTGGTATGTTCGCTTTAATAAGTCCTGTTACGACATCGACCGATGGTCTTTGTGTCGCAACAATAAGATGGATTCCCACCGCACGTGCTTTCTGTGCAATTCTTGTAATACATGCTTCTGTATCTTTCTTCGTATTTCTATTCATCATAAGATCAGCCAACTCATCTATGACTACAACGATACGAGGCATCGCATCTGCAGGCATCTTCTTATTATACTCATCGAGTTTTTTCACCTTATATTCTTTGAGTAACGTATATCTTCTTTCCATCTCATTGACTGCCCATTTCAATATCTTTAGTGCTTTATCCGGATTTGTTTCTACCGGAGCAAGAAGATATGGGATACCATCGTACATACCAAGTTCTACCTGCTTAGGATCGACCATGAGGAACTTCAATTCCGATGGACTATTTTGGTAGATAAGCGAGAGAATAAACGTATTAACTCCCACCGACTTACCTGAACCTGTCGCTCCTGCTACGAGGAGATGCGGCATGTCTTCAAGCGGCTTTGTCATATTCTTTCCATCGATTCCAATTCCGAGTACTAAGTTCGTGAGGTTCTTATTCATATTTTCTGCAAACCCTGGGCTTCCGAGGATCTGTCTGAGTCTAATCATCTGTGGTTTTGGATTTGGTATCTCGATACCAACTACGTCAGTTCCCGGGATAGGTGCGAGTATACGCAATGACTTCGTTTTCAGTGCAAGCGCGATATCTTTTTGATAACTTTCAATAGATGATACTCTAATACCTTCCTGTGGTGCAACTTTTACCTGTACGACCGAGGGTCCAACATTGAATCACTTAATATCGATAGGTATATCGAACTCTTCGAGTTTACCCTTAATGGCGATGGCTTTTTGTTCGAGATATGATTGATCGACGTCGAATGTACTGGTGGCTCCTTCCGGAAGAAGGCTGATGTCAAAAGTCGGTTTATCTTTAGGAAACTTAATAACTTTCTGCTCTTTTTCTTTGATCTTGTTCTGTATCTTATCTTTGAGCATTGATTTCAAGCTATCGCCGATAGCAGATCCTTTCTTCGTGACGACAGGGAGTGTCCCTTCCTCTTCTTCTTCCTCGTATTCGTACTCTTCTTCCTCGTCTTCTTCGACTTTCTTTGCTTTCTTCGCCATCGCTGGTTTTCCTGTGTTACTGCTTCTGAGAGATACCGATGGAAGTCTTGGCACTGGAATATTAAACGCCCAGATGATCCATATGATAACACCTATTGCTAACAGGACAATGAGAGCCTTAATAGCGAAAGGATTTTCCCCAAAGATGCGTTGCAAGATCCACAGGATCGGCCAGCCGATATATCCTCCGTACTCTTGGTAGGCGATACTTTGTTCTTCGATCACCGGAAAATTGAGGATCGCTGATATGATCATGCTAAGGACAAAGAACTGTTTCACAATAGTTCTTGTGAGTCCTTCTTTGATAAGGGTCATAATACCCGCGAGTATCGCCAGTCAGAAAAAAATATGTATACCAATTTCTCCTACAAGCAGTGTGACAATTCTATTGAACAATCCCAATATTGGAGAATCTTTCGCAAATGAGACTGAAAAGAAATACAGTGCTCATACCACTATCATGATAATACCCAATCTTTTTCTATCTAAGACGAAAGTGCTTCTTTTCCTCGCTACTTTCTTTTTTCTTCTCGCCACGTTAAAACTATTAGTTCGTAAAAACCATTTATTACCTATATTCATGTCAGGGGTTTTTGCAATCAAAAAACCAGATCTCAAGGCTCAAAAGCCATAATGTATTGACTTATTTGTAATAAGTTGTCGCGCGCTATGTCTGTGGCCGTATGTTTTCTTACATTGATTTTATTTGTTACATATATATACTGAAAATATGAAACGCAAACTACTTGCTATAGCGTTGTTGAGTATGCTTCTGGGGAGTTCAGGAGTAATTTTTGCACAATGACAATATGCAGTACAGGAGCAGCAGATTATTGCTTCGGTACAGGAGTTTGTTAAAAATAAGTGAGAGAACCATGCGTCTATTATTCGCCAAAGCGACCTGCTCGATGCGCTTCTTGCACTACTTGCATCGGGACTTTTCATCGCAGGGCTCTTAACAGTAGCTATCCCTGCTTCTTCAGCGTATCGTTTTCAGTACGCTCAAGCAACCGCCCGATTTTCACCACATAAAGAAAAGGAACTCAGATTTTCATGGGATGACGTCTTGTAAACTAACTAATCAACTTACATTCTAGTAGATAGAAGATAAAAGATATCAGCAATACAATATTTTGCCACTATCTAATATCTACTATCTATCTGATAAGGTATGATTTTTTTTAGTTTATTAGTATATAAGATATGTTTACTAGTATATTAGGCGCTATCGCCGGTGATTACAATCAGCGTCAGTTGAATAAGATTCAGCCATTGGTAAAAAAGATAAATGAATTAGATAAAGAGTGGGATTCGCTCACTGATGAGCAAATTAAGGCTAAGACTCCGGAATTTAAGAAAAGACTTGAAGCAGGTGAAACGCTTGATGATATCCTTCCTGAGGCATTTGCAACAGTGAAGCAAGCATGTAAAAGGATGAAATGAACAGAGTGTGATGTGAAAGGACAGATTGTTGTGTGGGATATGGTACCATATGATGTGCAGCTTATAGGTGGTATTGTGCTTCACCAAGGAAAGATTTCGGAAATGAAAACGGGTGAAGGTAAGACGCTCGTGGCAACATTACCAACGTATCTCAATGCGCTCGCAGGAAAAGGAGTACATGTCGTAACAGTCAATGATTATCTTGCGTCTCGTGACAGCCAGTGGATGGCGTATCTCTATGGATGGCTCGGACTTTCATGTGGATCAGTGGTAAAAGGAACACCTATCCATCTTCGTCGTGAAGAGTATGGAAAAGATATTACCTATGTGGAAAATAGTGAACTTGGATTTGATTACTTACGTGACAACTTAACTCGTACGCTCTCAGAACGTAACGTGGTATGGCGTCCGCTCTTTTTTGCTATCGTCGACGAGGTAGACTCGATCCTTATTGACGAAGCAAGAACACCGCTTATTATTTCTCAGCCTTCTGCTGAGCCAACAGAGAAATATGCATACTATGCGAAGATCGTACGTCTTCTCACACCTTCTGCGCACAAGAAAAAAACGCCGAAAGGATTTCTTGCGGAAGTACTCCAAAAGGAAGATAAGCAGGAAGAAGATGGAGACTACTACATAGATGAGAAAAATAAAAATGTGACGTTGTCGGGGCAGGGTATCGCGAAGCTTGAGAAGATCCTCAACGTAGAGAACCTGTATAAAGATTTTGGATTTGATGAGATTCATCATATTGAAAATGCGCTCAAGGCGCAGGCATGTTATCATGACAATAAGGACTATATCGTGCATGAAGGAGAAATTCTCATCGTCGATGAACATACCGGTCGTACGATGCCGGGAAGACGTTATTCGGAAGGTCTCCACCAGGCCATCGAAGCAAAGGAAAATGTGAACATCCAACGTGAATCACAGACTTTGGCAACGATTACTTACCAGAATTTTTTCAAGATCTACGAAAAGCTTGCAGGTATGACTGGTACTGCAACAACAGAAGGAGAGGAGTTTGAAAAGATTTACGAATTGGAAGTACTGAGCATACCAACTAACAGACAGGTGATTCGTGTCGATCAGACAGATAAGGTCTACTTCAACCAAAACGCAAAATGGAAAGCGGTCGTGGACTATATCAAATTTTACCATGAAGCAGGAATACCTATCCTTATCGGAACATCGAGCATCCACACGTCAGAGCTCGTATCAAACATCTTACGTCAGATACAAATCCAGCACTACGTGCTGAACGCCAAATTTCACCAGCAGGAAGCAGAAATAGTGGCGAATGCAGGTAAGATGAGCTCTGTGGTAGTAGCAACAAACATGGCAGGACGTGGAACAGACATTAAATTGGAAAAATGACTCCATGAAAAAGTTGCCGCAAACTATGTGAAGTGGATCCAATCAACACTCAAAGGAAATACATTTAGTAAAATCCCTCCGCAAGCAGCAGTCGCAACAGTGTTTTCTGAAAAAGAGTTCAACTATACTATAGAGGCAATTAAACAAGCCTGGAATCTTTCGGATGAACAAATTCGCTCAGCAGAAAAGGGAATGATCCAAATAGAAGGTGCATTACTCAGTATCGACTTTAATAAAGCAAAGAAAGAGCCAGACCAGTGGTTTGCAAAGATTACTATCAAACCAATAGAAGGGGAGGGGACGGTAGTAGAAAGAGAGTTTCACTATGGGCTTTTCATCCTTGGTACAGAAAAACATGAGTCACGCCGCATTGATAATCAGCTCAGAGGTCGTGCAGGACGTCAGTGAGATCCAGGTCTTTCAGTCTTCTTTGTTGCGCTCGATGATGAGATTATGCGTAAGATGGGGGGTGAAAAGATACAGGCAGTAGCAGGATTTCTCATGAAGAAAGACGACCTTGAAAATCTTGAGCTTACACAAAAACAATTTAGCTCATCAATCATCCGTGCGCAGAAACAGATGGAAGGATGGAACTTTTCTATCCGTAAACATCTCTTCGACTACGATTCAGTGATCAATCGTCAGAGACAAAGGATCTATACTAAGCGTGATGAGATGCTCACACTCCAGCAACAGACAGTAAACTATATGATACTCCACGGATTTGAAGGAAGGCCAGACGGAAACTTTAAGCCATGGCTCAAGAAGGAACTGGAAGCGAAGGGAGGTGTTGTTATCATTCCAGCATTACCAAATCCTGACCAACCGAATATTGAAGAACAAATTACATTTATCACTGATAATGCTCAGTTCAATAGTCATACTGTGCTGGTCGGGCATAGTCTCGGAGTTGCGGTAGCATTGAAAGCGCTTGAAAGAAGAGGTGTGAAGATAAAGAAGTTAGTCCTTATGGCTGGATTTGCTCAGCCGAAGCTCAATACGGATGAGCTAGATGCATATTTCCCAAGCTTTGATCGAACATTTGATTTTGAAAAAATCAGATCACTTGCAGAAGAAATAGTGGTGATTCATGATAATAAAGATACATGTGTGCCAAGAGAACAAGCGGAGCTTCTTGGTAAGGAGTTACATGTGAAACCAGTATTTGTGGACGCAGAAGAAGAGCACTTCGATTCGAAAGAAGAGCCATCAATGCTTCCTTATATCGTAGTAGAAACTAAGGAAAATAAGACATCAACCGTTGCAGAAATCAGAGGGTTTATTGAACAGATCGTTGATGGGTTGATTGGAAAATACGAAAAAACACAAATGGAAATCCAAGAGGTTATAGAAACGATCAAACAGGATTTTGCATTTGATCAGCTTCCTGTTAATGCAGACAAAGTTCGTAATCTCACAAGTCTTCGTAATGAGCTTATTACTTCATTTGAGACATATTTTGATAAAAAGCTTGCTGGTGTGGATCCACGCGTAACAGATGAGACGCTGCGTATGATCTACTTGGCGATGATAGATAAGTACTGGATCGCTCATATCGATGATATGCAATACCTTCGCGATAAGGTTGGTCTTTACGGTTATGCACAGCAGGATCCGCTGATCATCTATAAGAAAGAAGCGTTCGATAAATTTGAACAGCTCATGTTTAATATTAAACAGGAGACGATAGCAATTATCTTCCGCACTGACTTTAGAGCAGGGCAGGGACAAACTATCCTTGCTACGGAGGAACAACAGTCTCATGCTATGCTCAATAGACTCCAAGAGGCATCGCAAGATCTTCCTGAGTTTACACCGTATGCAAAAAGACAAGCGCAGCCTCAAAACTATCAGCAGGCGAAGCAACAGCTTTATGCGCATGCCTTTAAAGAGGATGACGGGGTAGAAGTTATTGAGCAAGCTCCTAGTCATCAGGCTCCAGCTGCTAGTGGAAAGAAATATGGAAGAAATGACCTTGTTACTGTCGTTTCTCCAGAGGGAAAAGAAGAAGAGATGAAATATAAGAAAGCAGAGGAGTTGTTGGCAAAAGGACGACATATCAAAAATTAACAATTACTAATTACGAATTACTAATTAAATAAGGAGGAAGGACGCAAACAATTGCGTCTTTTCTTATACAAAAAAATAAAACCTTAACTTGTCAAACTATCTTTGCTTATAGCATAAAAGATCTCTGGTTTTTTCTTAAGGTTTCTCTAAGGTAGATGAGTATAGTGTTCGGGCGAGTTGTTAGTGAATACGGCTTTCCTGATAACTCGCTTTTTTGATAGAAAAAGCGCTTTATTATTTCTAACTCGTATGCTTATGAATATGCACTCTTCTGAAAAAAGATATTGTGGTCTTACTCTTGTAGGATGGCTTTTTGTCTTCTGTATCTTTAACTTGCTAGTAACTATGGCTTTTTTCTGCGCTGCAGTAAGAAGAATGCCTATGCATTACTCGTACAAGCTGCATCAGATGAATAATCCTGCAGATATGAGAAAACAATGAATCAGAGATATGATCAATCAGATCAAAGAGGAAAAAGGTATGATGAAGATGGGTGCATCATGAGATATTTCGCAGTCGTGAGCAAACTAATTATAAGAGCATAATATGATATAAAGACTGGTAAGAAACCAGTTTTTTGTTATATTGTTTTTTTGTAAAAGATCGTTACTATGAAACTGGTTTTAGATTGTAATACTCACTACCAATGACAAAAGCAGAAGATCAAACACATGAGGAACAGATACAGTCAACTGATACAGAGACGGCGACAAATGATAATAAAGATGAAGACGTGTCAGCAAAAATAAAGAATTTAGAAGAAGTCGCTAAGAAAGCACAATATGATTATGTGATGCTCAAATATGATTTTGATAGTTATCAACGCAGAATTGAACAGGAGAGCAAAAATCAAAGAGCAGAGAGCATAGTGGATATTATGAAAAAGATATTGCCTATTATTGATCAACTATCGTATTCGGTAGAACACATGCCGGAAGATATGAAAAGCAATACCTGGGCGGATGGAGTAAAGCTTATCTATGATAATGCTATGAAAACATTGCAATCTCTCTGAATTGAAAAAATCGCTACCATAGGACAGGATCCGGATAGCGATTTACATGAGCCTTTGAGCGTAGAAGAAACAACAGACGCAGCATTGAAATGAAAAATCATCAAAGAGTACGAAGCTGGCTACACTATTAGGCAGGGTGAAACAAAGAAAGTAATTAAGGCTGCAAAAGTAATAGTAGGGCAATAGTACGCTTTTACTTAAGCAGTTTGTTCGAGCGTATCAGTAATATCTTTTTGAGTATCTATAATGATACTCTTTTTTTGTGATATAAATGGAGCAAATGTTGCAAGACAGTCATCAATAATAGCTTTATATGTAAGGATTCCCTCATCTATACTTGGATGAATAGGCATCTTATCAAGATGTAGGCATATGATTTTGCTTAGTTTTTCAGCTATTTCTACATTACTATTTACTGTCTTTACAAGGTATGTATTGAGCATCTGAATCTCTCTATTATACTCTTCTTCAAATTGATTCATCGTCATTTCATAGTCGTTGATGCTTTCCATAAGAAAATGGCCGATCATTTTTAGTTGTGCAGAATCACCATAGGAAAGATGAGGAGCTTTGTTAAAAAGCATAATACTCAATGCCCATATACCATGTGTGGCATGCATTTCTTGTTTTTTTTGTTCTGCTTCGGTCAGCACTTTTGGCTCATCTGCTGCTGGCTCTGGTTTTGGAAGTGGTATGTTCATGGGGAGATGTAGGTTATATAACTAGTAATATAATGCAGTAACTGTAATTGAGATAAACGTACTATGCTGTACTCATGAAATTTTCTTTAATAGCTTCTTTAAACATACGTATCGTGGCTTTTCTTTTTACCGAAGGGTCGCCCAATTGTGAAAATAATCTATTGAACCCAGTCGCCCTAAACAGTTGATAATCCATCTCGCTTGCAGTTGTTCTATATAAGTTCAACCTCTCTATCCATTTAGTAAGAGTTTCGGTAAATATATTCCATGGTTTCTTCGTCATTTTACCGATATTTTCCAGAACGGCAGTGAGATGTAAAAGATAGTCAGCGTATGCTTCAAGAGTGTTTTCTGATTGCATATTAAAATATTCGCTATAGTCACGAATAGCTTCCGTAAAACTTTCAATAAGTTTTTTTTCCATTCCTTTTTTTGCAAGAATGCTTTCATATCTATGAGAAATGGCATGTAATTCATGATTACAGTCCAATAAAATGCTATGTGGGGTAGGGGATAATGTAGGTGCTCTATGAGCCATATATGGCATATGTATTGTATAAAACTAACTCTATTATACCTAAAAACGACAAATGAGGCAAAAAAGTGACACAAAATTTGACAAAAAACTCTTTCTATGTAAAATAGAACTGTTGAGGAATGTAAAAGGTCTTTAAATATGGCTTCTTCCCTCTATAAGTCGTCTGCTACTCTCATTGCCGAGATCGGTGTCTTCATAAATCATAGGATTTTGATTACACATGCGTTTGTCTTGTACAAATGGTTACATATCGACGTTAGTTCAGGCGATTTATACAAGGAAGAGGTTAAGATAATAGCTTCTCTCCTATAAACAAGGATCGGGGACGATGAATAGGGCTCTCCCTGTGAGGGCGTGTTCCAGTGCGTTGGCGCATTTGTCTTACTCTGTTGAATGTAAGCACCTACCATCTCTTTCTCCTGATTCTTGTTTATACGAGGACGGTTAAAAAAAGTTTCTGCATTAAGCAGAAACTTTTTTCTCTTTTATATCAAATAAGTATTGATTATGCACTAGGTGCTGCTGGCGCTGGTGGAGGAGTAGTTTCAGCGCTCGTTTGTTCTGGCGCGGTAGCTGGTGCTACTGGAGAAGCGTCAGCAGGCTTTTCAGTACTTGTTGCTGTCTCTTCCTTTTTCTCGCCGATATTTTTTACTTTTTCCTTCGCTTTATCTATCGTTTCAGTCGTCTTTGTTTCCACTTTGGTAGCAGTTTCCTTTACTTTTTCTTTCGCCTTGTCAGCTGCTTCATCTACTTTATTAACCCCTTCTTTGATCTTTTCTTCTACCTTATCTACGCCACTATGTAACTTATCTCATGCTTTATTTGCAGCATCTTTTGCTTTTTCTATGCCGCTTTCAGCTGTTTCCTGAATTTTTTGTCCTATCTCTCCAAGAAGAGTAGTTGATTTTTTCTCTTCAGCTGGCTTTGTTTCAGGAGTAGTTGCCGGAGCTGGAACAGGTGCTGGTGGAGGGACTGGTACTGGTACTGGCGTAACAGGACTTGCGGACTTATCATCTTTCTTCTTACCTTTGATTTTATCAACAAGTTTTGTTGCTCCTGCTTCAAGCTTATTTCCTACTGCGCTTGCAACATCTTTTACTCTTGGTTTTACAACTGCTATTCCATCGCTAAAACCATCCTTAAGCCAAGCTCCCACTTTGCTGAAAAACCCTTTTTTTTCAGTCGTAGCAGCAGGTGCTGATACAGCTGCAGGTGTCGGAGTTGCTGCTGGAGTAGGAGTGGTTTGTATATTTTCAGTCATACTATCGTATATACTATAAAGCTAAATCTTTTCTATTAATCGAGATTTCCTCGCTTAACATATGCTCATGGTTTACATCCGTTGAGAGCTCATCTTTTACCAGCCTCAGCTCGGAAAACAGAATATACATTTTCTGCAGTATAACTAAGAGGCCACTGATCTGCAAGTCAAACAAATACCGCATAATTTTCACAACTTACCTGCTTATCTGGGTTTACTGACCTGCTAAAAAACTTTGCATAATAGGCCGCCTTAAATGCCTGATATCTCTCATCACTCTGCGGGATATACGTAAATGTGACATTGGGTTTATTTGCGGCACTGAGCTGATACTTATAGACGAGATAAGGGATAAGGTGTCCATAGGTCAATATAGTATTTGTTGTTTGAGGTTCGCTGTCCGTCGATGTTTGTGTCGGTGCAGGGGTTGAACTATCTCATGGAAAAATAGAAACATTTCCTGTGTTTTCGATGCTTCAGGTGCTGACTACTTCTCCAGTAAGAGTTATTTCTTCATTATTCATCCCGGAGAGATCCTGCGTGTCTCCTGTTGAGATAGATGAACGTGTAAACGAAATATTTTTTACTTGAGATAATGCCCGGCTAGCAGATGATGCAATAGAACCTCGTCGTAATGCAATAATGCCCGCTATGCCAAGGATAAGTAAACCTGAAAAAAGTTTTCCCAATATATTTTTTATGGTCATATGCCATCCATGTGCAAATGTTGCCAGAAGGAGATAGACGAGTCATGTACCTGCAAGTGTCACAGATGTTTTATGATAGATATCTGCTATAGGAAGAAATAAGTATGCAAGAGCGCCACCGATAAGTGCAATGAGAGCAAGAGGAGCAAAATATGTTTCTTTGCTATGTGGGGTAGCTACCTGATGATAGGTAGGTCAGATATCATTGCTCTGATGATGATGTCTTCTCGCTCATATCAGCAAGAACAGTGAGACAGAGCTAGCTCCAAGAGCAGTGAGCAAAGGCGAAGAAAAAAAAGCTCCATTGATCATTAACTGTACTCCAAGCAAAAAGAGAAGAATATGCAGAAATCTCATGCTAGTTCGTGCAGTAAAAAAGTAAAATTTCTTTACATATATCATTTCTTCTGCTATTTGCAACTTGCTTTTTATAACTTTAAAAACAAATCTATATCCATACACTTCCTATAATTATTTTAAATTTTATATTTTGAATTTTGTATTAATATAAAATATAGAATACAAAATGTAAAATAGTATGTAAGTAAGTATGTCAGAAAAGAAGAAAGAATTTGTCTATGAGTGAGATGGAGAGCGTGTTGACGCTTATCTCGTGCGTGTACATGGATACACTCGCAATTTTTTTCATCGCCTCATAGCGCGTGGAGATATTATCATCAATGGAAAGCCTCTTGTTAAAAAGTCACTTCTGCTGAAAGCAGGTGATACGATCAGTATCACTCATCCGGAAAGATATATGGAAGCGTCAGTGTTAGCAACCTCGCCGGAAGTAGAGCTTCCAATTGTATTGGAAAAAAAAGATTATGTTGTTGTGCATAAAAAAGCAGGAATATTATCTCATCCAAACAGCGTATGGGGAGTTGAAAATGCATCGGTAGTAGGTGCTTTATACCATCGTTATAAAGAAATTCCGTCGATGGGTAATTTTATCCGTGCAGGGCTTTTACATCGCCTTGATAAAGAGACTGATGGTCTCATGCTTGTTGCCAAAACAGAGGAGTGACTTGCATATTTCAAAAAATTATTTCAGGCAAAATCGCTTGCACATTCGATAGAAGACAAAGAAAAAGTTCCTTTGAAAAAATGTTATCGTGCGCGTGCGTATGTGACGCCTGAGGGCGAAAGATTTTTAGCATCGATCGGTATGCCTCATATTATCTCAGAAGTGGTGCGTCCAAAAGTGCCACACTATGAGCCAAAACTTGGGATAACAAAAATTCTCAATGTTGAATTCTCAATGCTCAGTAAAATTGAGAACTGAGAATTGAGAACTGAGAATAGAAGGGTGGTAGATCTTGATATAGAAATACTCACTGGGCGTACCCATCAGATTCGCTATCATCTTTCAACACATGGATTGCCGATAGTCGGTGATTATCTCTACGGAACGGATGAATGAGTACCGATGCATCTGCAAGCATATAGGTTGGCGTTTACCGATAATGAATGAGAAAATGTCGATCTGCAATTAACACAGTGGCGAAAATAATAAAAAATAGCTCCTAGGAGCTATTTTTTCTTTACAAACATTGTTTTGATTACCATAGAAGTTCAGTTTATCTTGCCTTCAATATTTTCTGTATCATCTGAGAGACGAATATTTTTTATGACAGATCATCTTTTGATCGTTGCAAATCATTTTCCGCTCAGGTCTTTGGTGACGATCACTGAATCGCCGGCAGTTAATATATTGCCATTACAATCTTTTACATCCATATTATACGTCTGCATTATAAAATAAAATAAACTATTCATTACAGGCGATAATATATAGATTTTTCTCCTCAGATATAGTCCAATTCTTTCTAATATTTATGTGTATGTATTCCTGAAAGAACAGCCATTGATTTCACTGGATGTTTTTGTAAACCTCAAAGAAATACTTTTTACATTTTTACATCCTGCATGAAATTCATATCAAAAGCGGTCATAGCTGTATGATCCTTGTTTATAGGTATGGTCATAGCATCGACTGTCTCTGCTGCAAATCTTGCTACCAATTTAATCTGGTGTGATACCAATTCAGGGAGTATTGCCATTTCACATGGTGAGTGTAATGGCCTTGCCTGGCTCTATCACGAAACGAGCGGTGATAACTGGATTGCTACTGGTAATTGGTTTTCCAATATAGATCTCACTACCTGGGCACATCCAAGTGGATTTCTTACTGGAGCTATTACGATAGGCGGCGGCCGCCTAAAAATTCTCAATTTGGATACTGGTCGTTTGAGTGGTGCTATCGTTACAGGATTGCAGCTTTTGCCATATCTTACGGGATTTAGCGCTTACAGCAACGGAATCACTGCTATCAATTTTTCTCAAAGTAGTGGATTGCTCAGCTTGAATATCTCTAATAATGCTTTTACCGGTATCAGTCTTACTTTACTTACAGGTTTGCAGAGTTTGAATATAGGTTCTTCCGGCATGACCTCTCTCAATCTTTCTCAAAATATCAATCTAAGATCATTGTATGTTGCTTATACTAGTCTGACATGGATTGATCTTTCTCACAATACCTTACTTACCGGAGTAGCATTTGGTCTTAATTTGTTTACTGGTCTTGATTTTAGAAATAATCCGCTTCTTGAAGAGATCCTAGCGTCATATAACTGGACTCCTACTATCCAAATGGTAAATGTTTCCGGTCTTATCTATCTTCATACATTGTATCTCGACTACGCAGGTATAAGCAATATCGATCTTTCAACTAATACAGGACTTGTAAGGTTTGCTGCAAATAATAGTAATCTGACGGGTATCAATTTCTCCGGACTCACGAGACTTGAATCTGTAGGTTTGTACGGAAATGCGATCCCATCAGTAGATCTTTCTACCAACCGTAATCTAACCTATTTCTATATAGGAGGCCAAACTGGAGGAGTGTTTACAGGAATTGATATTTCTCATAATACATGACTTCGCATATTAGATACATCTAACAATCCTTTGGCATCACTTACCATAACCTCAAGAGGATTGTACTCGGGTGCATTGGAATTATATCTTAGTGGAAATGTACTCAATGAAAACACTTTAGATCTCAATACCTTGTGGTTCCTTCACGATCATTATGCTGCACGGGGATATAGAGGCATACCAGGAGGAGGAACGCCCATAGTTATACCAACTGATAATTGTCCTCAGGGAGATGCATCACCAACCGTATACGATGGACTTTGTTCAGGATTGAGCCCTTCAAATGGTGGAGTCAGTGCTGGAGGAGGTGGTGGAGGAAGCTCTTCATCATCAACGCCAGCAATAACACCGAGTATAGTTGCTCCACAAGTAACACCAGTTATAATAACTCCATCAAAAACGGCGTCTGTAGCATCAAATAAACCAACCTCGTTCGATGTATACAAGTGGGCATATGAACATCATATAACTACATTACCTCTGACAAAAGCAAGGCTCAATGATGGAATTCTTAGATATGAAGCAGCAAAGATGATAGCGCATTTCGCAGTCAATGTAGAAAAGAAATCAGTCGAAAAAAATGCTCAGTGTACTATAGAAAACTTTGCTGATTACAGTATGTTTGATGCAGAGATGAAAGATGTTATCCATACCATCTGTAATCTTGGACTCATGGGGTGGAAGTGAGACAAAACAAATCTTTTGGATTCATTTAGACCATTCGACACTCTTTCAGCAGAGGAGTTTGGTATCGTTATCGGTAGATATCTTGGACAATCATCTTCACAGCCTGATAGCAGTAAGAGGATAGATATTATGCGCTTTTTGCAGTCTGTTGATATGTGACAATAATTATCACGCATTACATTCTTCACATTATTGCTATGAGTTTCAGATACAATAAGTTACAGATTTTTTGTAAAAAAATCTATAGGCGATTTTTTCCTGTACAGAAATCTGCTTATACGTTAGGGGAGGTGAAAGATATATGCTCAATCCATCTTGTTCCTCCTCATAGGCTCAATAGTTTCTTCCGTCGTGCCTTATGTATGCTGAAAAAGATAAAATGAAATACAGTATGAGACTATCTTGAATTTGGTGTCTTCAATGGTTCTTCTTTGTCTAGTATATATACAGCGAGCAAGAAAACCAATATACCCATGAATTTCTATGGTTTTGACTCGTTTGAGTGATTGCCTGCAGGCGCTGAACATGAAGATAATAGTGTATGGAAACAATGATTCTATTCGTGCTCATTTGAAGAAATGCAGTTATGTATGAGAAAAAGAAATATAGACCCTGCAACTATCCATCGAATAAAAGGCCGATATGATGAGGTGCTTAATGCGCAGACGATAGAGCAATATGCTATTAAGAAGTTAGGTATTGTTTTTATAGATTGCGATACCTATAGCTCTACGAAAACAGTGCTCGATTTTATAAGGCCATTGATTACTGAACCGCTCATCATTTGTTTTGATGATCGGAAACTCAATGATCTCGATATAAAATGAATGGGCGAGTATGCTGCTTTCAATGAGTTCTTAGAAAAACATATTTCTATAAAAGCTAAAAGCATCTGTTCATATAATAGGAAATCGAGATCTTTTCTCGTCCGCCCTGAGTAAATATTGCAATATATATCAACTTTCCTATATATACCTCCGGTTACACTTTTTATTTTTTTCGTAAGCCGTCCATGAATTTGTTTCATCGTTCTTCGCACAAAGGTGCTAAAATTATCTACTGGATCACGACTATCGTGCTAGCACTTTTCATCCTTCCTGGAATATTCTTTATAAATACTCCTATGGCGCTGGAAGGAATTACTCATATCGGTCCATTCCCAGAGTGGTTTAGAATTGAGTCTGCTATCGCAGTCTTTCTCGCAGGACTTGTACTCATCATTCCAAAGGTTCCAACCCGTATAAAGGAGTGGGCATACTTTGGCCTTGCTATCACCTATATCTCAGCGTTTATTGGGCATATGGTCGTCGATGGTCTTGTATTCATCACGTTCACACCACTCATCACCCTTGCCATTCTCATCGCATCATATATCACGTATCATAAAGTATACGCAAAGAACTAATATTTTGCCGTATTATAATATACAGAAAATCGACTATTTCATATGGTCGATTTTCTGTATTAGAACCGCTTCTGTAAGACAAATACAAGCATCTATAAAGGATTGACATATGGCTTTTTGTAAGTAAAATCGGAAGCATTTATACTATATGCTATTTGATGAACGGAAATAATAGAGGAGGGTGTGAGCCCGAACATTATGGACTACCGGGGGATCCGGCTATAGGTCGCGGGTATAATACATGTTCACATTTGTATGCCGCGCTTTCCAGTATAAGGTATCAGGCTCAACCTGGTGATTTTTTCACAGAAAGAGATCATACCCAGCCGTGTGTAGGTCGCGGAGGAAAAGAATTTATTAGCAGATTTAATACATCTGAATGGTCAGAAGACTTTTTACACGGAGCAGATATGTTTCCTGCTATGGTAGAATGATTTTCAACGTATCTTGCAAAACAAGGAAGAAAATTTGGTGATTTTATCAATGTAAAATTTAGAAATGAGACCATTGGTAACCTTATATTTAACATAGAGACACAAAAGGATAAAGTGCAGGAAAGAACATCTTCTGTTCATGGTGAATTTACTGATAATGCAGATGGTCATTACTATTTTTATACCATACTATCTCCATTCGAGGCATTTTCATTGCCATATAGAGTAAATACAATTCCTGATCATTTACTCGTCGGAGAGTCTGTTGGACCCATTACTTCAAGAATTGCCTTAAAAAACAAGTGCGTTAACTATAATTACGGCGATGTTTTTAAACTAATAGCATTGGCAGAGCAATACAGGGAACATATCCCTTACTATAAAGGTATTATGGAAAATAATGAGTGATTTGTTCGATCTACCATAACAGACATTCTCAATACGATATGTGTGTATAAAGATAAAAAAGGTGGTAAGATTGTTTCTTATGATAAACTTACTCTTTTATCAGACTTTTCTCTCGATGATTTTTTTCTCGGTACATATGGGATACGTATATCACTAGTAGGTGAACCAAGAAAGATCTGAACTGAAAGTGTCCTCTCTGTGCGTTCGTTTGAGTTGCTATATGATAAAAAAATCGTAGTAAAGGGGGAATTTACCTCTGTACAATCCATAGACTAACTTGCATACTTTAGTCGCTTTATTACTATGAATGGGTAGGCGTCTTTTAGTATATTATCTTATCTTATCAGCCATGTCTAAGCAGATATTCATCAACCTTCCTATACAAGACCTCAATAAATCAGTGGAGTTTTTTACGAAGCTTGGATTTACTTTCAATCCGCAGTTTACTGACGCACATGCGACATGCATGATTGTTGATGATGGACATATTTATGCCATGCTTATCACGCATGAGATGTATAAGGGGTTCATTACAAAAGAGATTGCTGATGCTAGGAAGACGAGTGAGGTAATTCTTTCTCTGGACTGTGGAAGTAGAGAAGCGGTTGATGCTATGCGAAATAGCGCGATTGCAGCTGGAGCTACTGAACAGAAGAGTCAGGACATGGGGTGGATGTATCAGAAATGATTTCTCGATCTTGATGGCCACCACTGGGAAATCTTTTTCATGGATCAAAGCAAAATGCCTCAGCAAGCATAATTAGTAATCAGTGCCTAAGAAACAAGGATCATGTCCTTGTTTTTTTATTGATTTCTGTTCTGACAACTTATAGAGATTATCATATTGTTATAATTATATACTCTTTTTATATATTGAGATGATTAAATAATGTATGGGAGTGAGATCTGATTGTAAATAGGCTCCCATTTGTGTACACAAAAAGAGTTTTATTTCGCCGTATATATACATATATGAAAAAGATACTGTTCTTGGTATTTGGGATTTTATTGTGAGCATGAGCTCTTTCTTTATGATCTTCGACAGAAGCATCGGGCTTGGGGTGTCTAAACTATAGCGGCGCTTCATATCTTTGACCAGTGGTATTGGATGCAAGTGGGTTTGTTATCGGTTGTCAGCAGCCCGCTTCAGGAGATTCAGACCTTATTCCTCTCGGATCGTGGTCTGGGTGGAATACATGGTTTCAAACGCAACGTCCTCAGTTTGATACTCGTCTTGGGTATGGATGTGATGACTGTTGGATGGGAATTGATGGTATGAATGGAAGTGAAGGTATACCTATTGGTTTTGATATCAACTGGTATGGTACCATGTATGACGCAGTTTTTGTTAATTCAAATGGTTCGCTTTCATTTGGGCAGGGATCGTATGAATATGACCAACCTCTCAATGAGATTCTTGGTTCAAAGCCATGAGTATGTGCATACTGTCTGGACTTGGAAAATGATGAACAGTTAGGTGAAGTGATTGCTCTGTGGAATAGCGGAGCCCGTCATACTGATTTCACCTACTGGTGACGTACGATATTCGAAGGGCGTCCTGCGTTCGTTGCCACATGGATTAATATCCCAACATATAGTTCTAGTGATAATGAAGGACTCTGGAATACATTTCAGATTATGCTTGTCGATGTGGATGACACGAACGATGACGTCAATGTGATCGTGAACTATGGAAGTATAAGAAATCAAAATGATGAAGGATATGATGGAAACCGTGTTGCGATAGGGCTTGGTAATGTGAGCTGAAGTGCAACGATCTATAACTCTATCGTTGATAATAGTTGACTCGTACTCAATGGCATGACCACAGATCAGCTTTGGGATGAGGGTGATTATGCACTCAATACTCTTAGTCTTAACAGTGAAATTCCAGGACGTTTCATCTTTTACATGGAATGAGGTATGGTAGAAGGTTCTACGGTCGATCTTTGACCTGGATGTACCGATGCAGATGCTATAAACTATCTTTCAGGAGCAAGCTCTGATGATGGTTCATGTAAATATCCTGTCGTTAATCTACTTGCAACAGGAGGTCTGGGTGTCGTAGATCTTTCGTGGAGTGAGCCTATGAGTGGAAATCTCAGTAATCTTGACTCATATACTATTTCATACTCTCCGGGTAATGGTGAGATGACAGGTATTGATAAAACTCTTTCGGGCTATACGCTTTCAGGATTGAGTAACGGAACAGCTTATACTATTACGATCTGTGCTGTGTATGACATGGGTGGAGGAGATTTCCTTTCTGTCTGTGAAGAGACAACTGCTACGACTACAGCGCCGGTTGCTAACGTATGATTTGGTTGAGGAGGCGGAGGATGAGGTGGATGATCAATGGTTGGTCCTGCAAGAAATTCGCCAACACCGTATGCTACTATCCCTTTAGTAGGGACAGTAAAAGTGACAGAGCCTGTCAAACCAATAGTTGTGAATCAACCAGTTAAGAATACAAATGTAATCTCTATCGAGCCAGCTAAGGTATTCAATCCTGACATACCTAATAATGAATGCTTTGAAAGAGAAGAGATTACTAATATCATAGATTCAACAGGTATCGTGACGACAGAGGAGTTCAAAACAGCGTTTATGTTCCTCAATGCGTATGATATGACTATGTTCAATAGCATGGATGCATTTGAGCCATTTGGTTTTATGACAAGACAACAAGCAGCAAAGATGTTCTCAAACTTTGCGATCAATGTCCTTTGTAGAAAGCCAACAGCTGATACTATCAACTATAGCGATGTAAACACTGCTGATCCAAGTCTTGCGAAATATATCACTCTCGCATATCAACTTGGTCTTATGAAGTGAGGGGCTGATGGGCAGTTCAGACCAACAGATTTCATTACAAAAGCAGAACTCAATGCAGTGCTTACAAGACTGATCCTTAAGAGTTATCTTCCTGAAGATCAGGGTGTTTGGTACGCAGTTTACAATGATGTAGCAACAAAACTTGGTATCATTAAAAATGGAGCTGGACTTGATCCTGTTTCAAGACATGATGCTGGACTCATGTTGTTTAGAGCATATAAGGATCAGGCGTTTTCTAAGGATGAGACTGATTCATCATATGTGATTAGTGCACGTATGAACTATATTCCTACGAAATAGCTAATACAAAGAGCAATGTAGGCTATACTTCAGATGAAAAAAACCTGATATGCCTACATTAGAAAAAACATATCATGGATAATATAAAAACAGCTCAAGCGAGCTGTTTTTATTATAGTCTAAAAAAAATCTTTACTCATAAAAACGAACAAGCGGCTTGATATGATTTACTACCTCTGAAACGCGTAGATCTCCTTTGTTATTATAGTCCAGTGTGTGATAATGTCACATAATTGGCGTGGCGTCTGCAGACATGATTTCTCCGGTAAATCCTACAAGCACTGTTTTCTCTTCCGATCCTTGTCAAAATCCTCATACAGCGAAACTACCATACATACCAGGATATCCAAGATTGCATATTTTCTCTAAGATTTTTCCGGTATATCAGTCGGCAAGAAAAGAATTTTTTGTCCTATCTCGTGGTAGGTCGTTATTGAGCCATTTTATAAGTATCTTATACATCTCATCATCAGGAATGTGGATTTTTCTTTTATCAAGAGGAATCTTATCCAGTCAAGTTCATGTCATGCTATAAAATCTACGACCATCAGATGTAGAGGGGCAAACATCAAGCCCGAACTTTTCTTTAAAATCAATCGCAGTCGCATCTTCTATGCACCAAGGTTTGGGCAGAACAGGAATGATAATACAATTTTTTCCATGTATCTTTTCATAGCTTACCTCTGTAAGGAGTTTGTTTTTTATTCAAAGCCATTTCTCCGCGACTTCAGTATCTATGCTGCCTTTTGCTTCTAGATCGCATATATCAAGAGCTTGCTTAAAATTTTTAGCTTGTTCGACTCATACAACACTCTCAATGGATGCTAGTTTGTTGCTTATATCATTTGATCACAAGTTGTCTGCTATTTCATGGGTATGAGTTCTTTCTATTTCTTGTGAAACAGGTTTCTCAGATGCATTGTGTAGGGATGGATTGTGCATATCTATATATAAACTATAAAGTGACACTATCTTATATGCTTTATGATATAAGTCAATTTTCTGGCTTCATTATCTGTTGTTCTGTTCCAACAACAGATCTTTTGCTATGTAACATAAGATGGATCAAGACTTGACTTATGTTTTTTCTGGATTACAATAAGAGCATAACAAAACATAAAAAAATCATGAAACTGAAATTCATCTTAATTGCAATTATTGCAGTGCTATTCTGCGCAGAAGACGCGGGTGCTCAATCGTGCCGTCCCGGTGGGGGAGTAACTATCCGTTATGTTGGCGGAAGCCAATGGAAGCGACCATACCGTATTGTGCGCCAACGGATGCACAGGAAGCACTTCCATAAGAATCCATATAGGGATGCATATGGTCGCTACTACAACGGCTGCGGTTACCGCGAGCAGTCAATGGGTAAAACCTATTACCGCCGTAGTTGCTATCACTAAAAAGCCTTCTTAGTCTTGCAAATGTTACACATGCCCCGGTTTTCCGGGGCTTTTTTTATAGGAAAATCCCAAAAGAGCGCTTATTTTGCTATTATGACCTAATGAGCTTAAAATATTGACTTATCTGTTTTGTCGTATATAATAAAATAGTTAAACAAAATTGAACACATCAAAAACGAAGGATCATGAAAAAAGCACTGTTAAGTATTATCGTTGTATTGAGCGCAAGCTCCACTTCTTTTGCTCAGTCTAATAGCATTACGGCAGAGAAACATATTCCTCAGAGTTCTTATAGAGAGTCAAAAACTGATATACCTATCGTAAAATCAGTGCCTCCCGTAAAAAAGGAGACGGGGCCTGTCTATAAGACTATAAAAAAGAAGGATACGCCTTCTGTTGTAGAACAATCGTCTCTTCGTAAGAGACCAGCAGAAGTTATGGTTGACCCAAAACCTACGCCGCCAAAAGTGAAGGAGGAACAACCTATTATAGTTTCAAGAAAGCTTAAGAGGGAACCTGTAAAACCTGAACTGTATACCCGGAAAGTTGTTAATGAGGAACCCACTTATTCAACCACGACGCCGTGTAAACCATGCGAAGAGAAGGAGCGTAATAACCGTCATCGCCACTCCTACTACAACTAATGCTCATGCCACCAAAAAAATGTTACAAGCTTCCGTGGGTTATCCATGGAAGTTTTTTTAATAGTCTATATATTTATTTCATATAAAAAAACTCTCCGGAAGAGGAGAGTCATTAGCGAGGAAGTTGTGAGTTCATCTCATGGATAGCACTGAGAAGCAATTGAACAGATTGTTTTTTTTCTGCGCTGGTAGTGAAGCATGGTGGGGTGATACCAATAAGTTTGCTGAGTTCTTGTGTAAAAAGTTTGATATGTGCCGAAAGCTCTTTTTGAGAAACTTTGTCTATCTTCGTGAAGACCAAAGAAAAAGGTATATGAAACGAATATAATCCATAGGCGAAATCGAGATCTGATTTTTGAGGAGTATGTCTGCTATCGATAAGTACAAAGACATGTGCAAGATTTTTTCTTTTCACCATATAATGCTCTATGATGTGTTCCCATTCTTTACGAACATCTTTTGCTACTTTTGCATATCCGTAACCAGGCAAATCGACCAGATTCCAGGTTTGCATACCATTTGCTTCATCTTTGCTTTCTATGGTAAAGTAGTTTATCAGCTGTGTCTTCCCTGGCTTCGGACTCGTCCTTGCTAACTCTTTTTTCTCACAGAGCGCGTTGATCAAGCTCGACTTTCCAACATTACTTCTGCCGATAAATGCATATTCTGGCATCTGGGTATCGGGACACAAAGCAAGGTTTGGACTACTAATGATAAATCTTGCAGAAATGATTTGGGTGTTCATGAGAAAGGGTATCAAGCAAAAAACTTATGGTAAGAGTATAGGATATTTTTGATAAATAGAAAGCCTTAATCTTCAGAGCTCATCTTACTTCCTTTATATGCATCTGTATCCCGCTGTTCAAATATTTCTGGAAAATAAGGCATAACAGCAAGATAATCAATGTGCTTTCGTTCTGCCATATCAACTTCTCCTGTAGCGCACTGTTCTTTCAGCTTTAGCAGTCTATCAACTTCTCTCCTTTGTTTGCGAGGAATTAACATGCCCATATAGCCTTGGGCTTTCTTTTTAGTGATAAGTGTATCTATCTGGCAATACCATGGTCTGGTAAGAAGCTCTGGTTTCCGAGGTTTGTCTGGTTGTTCATCCTCGTCATCATTATAATCATCTTTTATATTCTTTTGACGAGCTTTTCGTTCCTTCATATCGATTCTCCACTGCGCAATGTCATGATTCCAGCCAATCATATTTTGCTTGTCTTTCTCAGCCAGGATGAGTTCATCTCTCGCTCACCATGATTTTACCAGCGCATAGAGACGATCTTGTAGTTCTTTAGTGACACTATTGAGAGGTATCTCAGCAAGAAACGAAATAACTGTCTGTTGATCAGTATCTGAAAAAGGTTGCTTCCTATAATTATCGTATAAGGTGCTGTATTGTGTCTCATAGTCTTGCTTTTCGTAGTTGGCAATAATTTCATCCGGAGTATTACCTTTAAAACGACCTGATGTATTTGAGCCTTGTATACGATGCTTTTCTGCTATTTTCATTACTTCTTCCCTTTCTTCATAGGAAACTTTTCCTGTCTTCCCCATGATATGAAAGGATAAGTAGAGAGGACGATCCTTTGTCGCCATATCAATATTGATCTCATTATAGCTATAAGAAGTGATGATCGGAATACAGTTTGTTTTCGCTAAGCACTCGTCAGTAAATGCTTGCAGGGATTTTCTATACTCTACACTAAAGGCGGTTAGCGGATATGTAGCGATTTTATAAAACAGATCATTCATTTTTCTGAGTTCTCGCTTGGTATATACTTGCGTGAAATGATCAATGCTTCTTGTGTCATCATTGATATCTTCATCTTCATCATGGCTATGTAGCCTCCAAGAAAATGGTTTATAATGAGAGTAGATCGCATTTATACGTTCTCTCCCATAACGATCGCGAATTTGTCCATGGGTTGGTCCAAATAAATCTATATCAGGCATGGCAACACACAGTGATTGCACCTTTGCGATGTCAGCACGGAAAGGAATATTTTCTACGAGTGTGTCAAATCCTGCCTTGGAAAATTCTTCTTTTATGGGACCGATATGAGTAGAGCCTTGTACGACTCCATCTCAGAGGCCTGACCCTCAGCCATTCATATTGATAATATAGAGTTCAGCACCAGGCTTCAATACTCTCATTAATTCATCTCTGAACTTTTTTCCTCCCTTGAGGTACTGATAGACGCTAATCATCGTAGCATGATCAAAACTATGATCCGGAAAAGGTAATTTCCTTCCAAGTTGGATATCATCTAAGTCAAATTCTATTTTTTCGTTGGCTGGATTGTACTCCAATGCCTTGGGAGAGATATCTACTACGGTAGAACCGGGGTGAGTCAAATACCAGCCACCACCAAGTTCAAGATTTTTACCCCATAGTCTATCAGAGAGAAAAAATGAAATTCTCTGTTTTATTTCTTCTGCAAAATATACCCACTGATGTGAGCTGTATCTATCCCAGACTTCTTTAGGAGTGTTTGTGTCTGTTCAATGCATGAGCAGATTGTATGTATAATGCGAGATAAGTCAACAAATTTGGGGCGATAAAAAGGCCCTTTAACGTTTTTTTATGGCATGGTGGTGCCATACTTGCTCTTAGATTGCAATTTCATGCACTATTCTCTAAAAAAGGCCATACATTTATCTCGTTTTTTAAAGCGATATGGAAATGATAATATATACCAGTAAATGGTGGCATAAGCTTTACAGAGCATTGTTCCTCATCTTTGTGCTATTCATCATTATAGCGATTATCGAACTGCAGCCGAGTACGGACGTGCCAGCACCAACTATTTATGGAATAGCGCTTATCCTTATCGTGGATACCGTGTATTATGAACTCATTATTCGTAAAGTAACAGGAAAACCATGAAGAAGTATGATTAGAAGATATTTCAACTCATAAAAAAACAGCCTCAATGGCTGTTTTTTTTACCCTTCATACGCTTGCTTCAATGTCGCAATATCTAGTTTTCTCATCTGCAGCATAGCTTGTGTTGCTCTTTGTGCGCCGGCAGTATCTGATCCACCAAGATATTCATAAAGTTGTTTTGGTACTATCTGCCATGAGAACCCATATTTGTCTTTAAGCCATCCACACTGGCTTTCTTGTCCGCCATCAGCGATGAGCTTGTTCCAGAAGTGATCTACTTCTTCCTGGCCATCGCAGTTGATAACAAATGAGATCGCCTCATTAAAATCAAATCCATGTACTCCATGGGCATCCATAGCGATAATTTCCTGACCGTCGAGCATAAATACAGCATGCATCACTCCTTTTTGTGGCGCCTCGTAAGGTGCAGTAAACACAATTTGAGAGTTGTCAAAAAGTGAAGTATAAAGACTCATAGCTTCTTCCGCTTTTCCATAGATAGCGTTCGCAAACATCATACATGGTCTGATCGGCTTTGCTTCCGGTCACATAAATAACTGCCATGACACGCCAAACTTGTCCTGTACCCATCCATACTTTTCGCTAAACGGATAACTTCCAAGCTCCATAAGTGCTTTTCCACCTTCTATAAGCTTGTTCCAATACATCTCTACCTCCTCAGCGGATTGACACGTTACAAAAAATGATACGGAAGGGTTGAGCGTAAAGATAGGTCACGCATTGATCGCAGCAAATTCTGTTCCATCTATCGAGAAAGATACTGTCATAACTGAACCGGCTTGTCACCCTGGCACGCCTTCAGGATAGCGAGCGATAGTTCCCACGGAACCATTTTTAAAAAGAGAAGTATAAAATTGTGCAGCTTCTTCAGCCTGTTTATCGAACCAGAGGAAAGGAGTGATTTTTTGCATGAGAGAGATATATGAACTAAATATGATCGGATAATAGCAATCATGCTACTTTTTAAAAGAGAGTTTATGCGCATGTAATATCTTTCTGAGTATGGGGAGCGATGCAGGTCAAAACCCATGGAGTGTGAGTAGATCCTTTTCTGTATGAGCTGCCAGTTGCTCTATAGTACGAATACCTGCAGATTGTAATGCGCGCCTTGCAGGTGCAGACAGCTCTGTAAGAAAACCTCTTGTAGGCTTCTTTTCATTTGCACAAAACGGACATGTTGGGCAGTCCGAACTTTTATAGTATTGGTGTCACTGTGGACACGTTCTGAGAGTTTTCTTCATATGAATATGATAGTTTACACATTATAGTAAATCGCATTACTTTAGTAAATAGAGAAAAACAGCCTGTGGCGGCTGCTTTATTTTGTTACTCTCATGAACATGATTATTGCTCGACCTCTTTTGATAGGCTGCATAAGATCGTTGGTGAGATTTATAATAGAAGCATCCTTGAGTGCCTGTGCATGCATACAATATCGACATGTTCTTTTTGAGTTGTGAGCTTCTCCATAGAGTAATCTTGAAAGGGCAGAGACGAACTGAGCCTTATTAACGAGTTCATTTGGGTGAAACATCGCAGCAGGAGTCCCATTTCCCTTAAGCCCCATAAGACCAAGCTGGCAGGCTTTTAATGCATATTCTTGTGTCTCTACTGATTGATCAGTCATATCATTAAATACACATTTTTTGGTCGAATCTGGTCTTCTGTCGAGTACATTCATAGCGAAATTTACTATCATTTTTGCTGCATCGATCCTGATGAGCCCTCCATTCATATCAGCCGAAAGGCATGTCTCTTTTGATGTTATCGCATGACTCATTCAAAACTCATATGCACTTTGTTCTTCACTATCTGTACATCTGGCTGCCGCATTCATAGAAGAAGGATCCTCTATAAGTTCATGGGTTCCAGTTGTCGCATCGTTGTTTATATCTCCTGTAGAGAACGACACCTCTCCGGTCATGTTATTTGATCCAGTTGCTGTAGCAGTATTAATTGAGTCGGCCAGTATCCCACCAATGAACGGACTCATGCCCGCGCATAACCCATCGTAGGGTGTAGGCGAAATATCTTTATCCGGACAATTGTCTATAGGGAGTTTTCTATAACCTTCACCACCGATGGGAGCCGCTGTTGCCATTCATATGAGAGTGATGTCATAATCTTCTGTTTCTCCATAGAGCCATGCTGGTGCACATGGATCAAGATTTGTACCGTATGACGACTCCAATACGCGCATTCTTGTTGTCCCATTGACTCATGTCATTGGTACTGAAAAAGAAAAAGTGGTATAAGTATCTGGCCCCATAGATGTTGTTTCTCATAGTTTTTCGCTTGCTTCAAATACATCATTTTGATCGTAATCTATCCAAGCAGCTACTGATTGAGTAGATCAAGGGAAAGTTCCTACTCTTATGGTTATGCTATATGATTGTCCTCCCGTAAGAGTTACTCATGTATTATAATGAGTATAAAAAGGAGATGATGCACCCACAGTTACATTATCCAATACATTACTGTTACCTGTTAAAAGTACTCTTGCAATGTAATCCCCCTCTGGTGTGCCTCGCCCAAACTCCAGAGTACAGTAACCTGCAGCCGAGACGCCGGCAAAGCACATTCATATAATAGCTAAAAATGATAAGAGTAATTTTTTTCTCATATATTTCATGATTTTAGAAGAAGATAAAGAGGCGAGTTATTTTGTTGAGTCAATATAGTATTTTGTAATTTTATTACAAGACTTTACCTTATGTTGTATCGCGTCTGGTAAATAGACTTTTTATAAGACATAGTAAAATCGCTTGAAAAATATTGCTTTATTGAGTAGCTTAAAACCAATTCTTTATGCCTTAAGTAGCATATTATGTCAAAGCAAAATCAAAAAGAGCTATCACAACAGCAGAAAGGAAAATTACTGAGCGCATTGAAAGACCGTTTTGAGGAAAATATGAGTCGTCATAAAGGCCTTGTATGGGAAAAGATAGAAAAAAAGCTGGAGTCTCATCCTGAAAAGCTGTGGTCGCTTCATGAGATGGAAGCGTCTGGCGGAGAGCCAGATGTCGTAGGATACGATAAAAAGAAAAATGAATATGTATTTTTTGACTGTGCAGAAGAGTCTCCGAAGGGACGCAGAAGTTTGTGTTATGATCGCGCGGCATGGCAGTCGAGAAAAGAGCATAAGCCAAAAGATAATGCTCTGGATGTGGCGACGGGCATGGGTATTGAAATACTAACAGAAGAGCAGTATAGAGAGCTCCAGACGCTAGGGGAGTTTGATACAAAAACATCAAGTTGGGTAAAGACGCCTTCAGATATTAGAAAACTTGGCGGTGCCATCTTTTGTGATCGTCGCTATGATATGGTGTTCACCTATCACAATGGTGCAGAGTCATACTATGCTGCAAGAGGTTTCCGTGGGTCACTAAAAGTGTAGAGCAATTATAGTAAGTTAGTATTTGTCTATCTAAGATTGAAAATACTCATAGAAAGCATATATTATGCCGATTATTAATTGTACATTAATAATTGTTAATTAATATAAGCCGGGGTGGTGGAATTGGTAGACACGTACGCTTCAGGTGCGTATGTCGCAAGATGTGAGGGTTCGAGTCCCTTCTCCGGTACCATAGAGTTTATAACGTAGAAAGTTCATAAAGTAAAAAATATTACCTACGAATAATTCGCTCTTTGAGGCGGATTTTTTATATAAGAATATACTTCTATTTGATAATATTACACAGAGATAATAGTTTTCAAAACTCTCAACTTTTTCTTGATTTTTATGAAAAGTTGAGTATTCTGAAAACCTTCATTTGATAAGTGCAAAAACAAAAATATTATTTTACAAATAAAAAAATGCCCATGCAGGTGATTTTTCATGATCCTAAGCTAGAGGAACTATATCGGGAATGAAAGTCTAAAAGATTTCATCCTGACATTATCAGAAGTTATATCAAATGGATAAACTTTTTTATAAAGGCATCTGATATAAGAGATGCATATGCTATCGGTGGCCTGCATTGTGAAAAGCTTAATGGTGATCGTGATGGTCAGCAAAGTGTCAGACTAAATAAGGCTCGAAGATTAATATTCACAGTTAATCAAATCAAAGAGATACAGGTTGTATGAATAATAGAGATTAATAATCACTATCAATAAAGTTTTTATCATTAATGATTATTATCATGCGTAATAGCAGAGTGCCTATGGCTTTTCACCCAGGTGAATACATACGTGAAGAAATTGCAGCAAGAGGACGATCACAGAAACAATTTGCTGACATTTTGGGAATTGATAAGTCAGAATTAAATAATATCCTCAAGGAACGTAGAAACGTTACCCCAAGGATTGCTTCCCGTGTGTGAGCCGCATTTGGCACTTCCGCACAAGTATGGATAGGATTACAAAATATGTATGATGTCTACCAGCTAAGCTTAGATAAAGAAGAAAGCAAAAAATTGGCTGCTATTCCCAAAAGAGTAAAACAGCTTGCTATGGCTTAGCAGATACTATAATACACTGGTAAATCGTCACAGAAATAAGTATAATTCGTATATTATATATGGGGGTGTGCTGGTATTGATAGAAGTACCCCATGTGTATATCTAGCCATCGCTCGACGAACGTACCGAGGATAAAATAATCGTTCACCAAAACATGCAAACTCTAACATGAGATTGTCAGCTTTCAATTACGCATATGCTGCGTAGTTAAAGCCTAAACTCGGCCCCTGACTCCTGCTAGGCCCGAGTGATGAGCAGGAAAACCAGCCGATTATGTGGGCTTAAAACATATATTAAAGTATCGATGCCTGTCGCGGGCTCAGATAGCCTCCGGGAGAAATTCACAGACTATGATGGTAGTAAGGATCTATGCATGACTTTTAGACACGAGTTCGAGTCTCGTCACCTCCAAATGTTGAAACTTATCTTTTGAAATATTGCTAGAAAACAGGTAGAAACTACTAAAAGGTAGTGTTCAGAAAGTTCCGGTCATTTTATTGACTGGGATTTTTTTTCTGAACAATATATTTAATAGAGATTGTTTTTGTGATATATTGCCATCTTTCCATATATAATATGGGTCTTCTATAATAGAGCACGCTATTTCTATTACTTTGCTACTTAATTCTTCACTATTATCCTCACTCATTTGCTCATTAATATTAACCTTTCTCATTTCTAACTCGTCTATTTTTTGCTCAATTCTTGTTCTTGCGAGATTAGAAGATGAAGAAGCAAGACTATTAACTAAATTATTCACCTGATTATCTATAGATTTTACCTCTTTTTCAAAACTCTGTTTATTTTGTTTTTTGTCTATTTTCCTTTGTTCATATTCGGATGCTATTACTAGTTTCATAAAATTAAGAAATTCATCATTTATTTGACTATCTTGAATTAGGTTATCAAAGTCTGTGTGCAATTTATTTGCATTAATAGATTTCCCCTTATGTATACATCCTTTATTGTATTGATAATAAGGGACTTGTTTTCTATTTTTGCTTCTTGATAAGCCCGAACTAAATTTTAGATTACAACAATCACACTCAATATATCACCTTAAAGGGAAATTCTCGTTTATAGCTTTAGTTTCCTTTTCATAAGGTCTTTTTCCATTTAGTTTTTCCTGAATTTTATAATATGTCGATAAGTCGATAATTCACTCATGCCTACCTTTCCTCAATGGAATGTTCCATTCTTTCTTTATTAATCAGTTTTTATCGAAAGTAACCTTATTATATGCGATATAACCGGTATATAAAATTTGCTTTAGCATTCTTCATGCCAATGATTTATGAACATAATTATATTTTCATTCTCTTTTCTTGTTTCTAATTCTATATAAATTTAAGCCCTTTTGCTGTAAAAATTTAGCTACCTCATCTATACTATTAAATATATCATTTGCATATCCTTCAAGGGCTTCTTTAATAATTGAAGCATTAGGTTCATCTGCAATAAGTAATTTTCATCCACCGAGAGCATAGGTAGTTCTATATCCGGTAGGATGGTCAAATGGTCGATAACCATCTAATAATCTAGCTTCCTGTCTAGAGATAACTCTTTCTTTATTTTCTGTTCTAAAGAATTCAGCATTCAACGCCATCATTCATTCCATGTATTTACCCATGGGAGTACGCTCGAAGGTCATATCTACAGTTTCATAGTTTACTTTTCTCATTAATAATTCTGTAGTAAGCTCAAGATGTACCTTATAATCTCTAGCTATTCTATTAATACTATGAGTAACAAACACACTAATTTTTTCCGTATTTTTGCGATTATAGTCATCAATAAAATTGAACATAGCCTTTATTCAAGGTCTGTTAAGTTCTCCTCATGAGAATACATCTTGGAAAACCTCTATTACTTCATAACCTTTTCTTTCGCAATATTGTCTGCAAGACGTTTCTTGGCTACCTAATCAACCTCAACTCTCTTGAGTGGTTGAAGATATTCTTGTATATACTACTGCTTTTTTACTCATCTTTTTCTTCGTAAGATGGTAAATCTTTTAAAATATTTTCTTCAGCATAATCAATCAAGATATTTGCTATCCTTTTACAATTATTAATGAACTCGAGTAACTCCGTATCTTCACAATTTTCACTGACTAAATGTCACACCATATCCCTAGCGAGTTCAACCGTTATAGGTTGAATGGCTTTCATAAGATAATATTAAAATATGAATGACATCTATTTATATTTAGAACACCTTTGTTTCAATGACATCTGTGTTTCAAACGTGAAAATGTCAATACTTATGGAAGTAAGTCCTTAGTTCATTCATAATATTTAAGATTTATTTCTGCGATATCTTTCATGTACTGCGTATATATTTCTGCTCTTGTGCCAGTAGGTATAGTATTATTGAAAATATAGCTATTGAGTATTTCTAATTCGTTTATTTCATCTCTATCTCCTTCAGAACTTACTATTCTGACATCAAATCAATTAATTACGCATACAAACTTCATTCTTAAAACACCTCAAAATGTGTTTTGACTATCTACTTCTCATCTTACGTATGATGCAATATTGTCAGTTGTAGTATCAAATGTTCCAAAAACTGCCGTTGAGGGCGATTTTAAAACACTCATCACTTCATTTTTACACATTTCAATATCCGGATTATTAGAAGATTTATTGTCGAGTTGAACATAGTAGTATGTTCCTCAAAGTACGCCGATTAGAAGAATTATCGCCACTACATAAAGCCATTTTTTCATGGTTTTTTTTGAAAAAATAAAAAAAGAAGGTATATGATTATCCTTCAGTCATAAGCTCAATGTAGAAATAATAATGGGACGGCTTACGACCTCTCAGGTTGCAACACCATTACACCACACGCCCGTGAGGACAGTAAGCGGAGAAAATCGCAAACCGTCCCTCTATTACTAGAGGATTGTGTGGTTAATATGTAATGATGTTGCACCAGTGAAAATAAGGTTTTGTAAGCCAAAATCAAACTCAAATCTATATTATATAACTTTTAGAGGAAATATATGCGAAATTTGTGCGAAACGGAGTATTTATTTTTTCTTTAAATGATGAAAAGTTAGGTATATATTGAGATTTAAGACTATAAATGAGTGTATGATTTTCACATACTTCCGTAGAGAACTTTTTTGTCCAAATCCACTAATTTAGCAAACTATAAAAGCAATCAAAAGTATTTATCCAACTCTTATTTCTCTTCATTGATGATATTTCTAGTTTTTGGACACTTACTCGAGAACGCATATTTATATATGTAGAATTTGTGCAAAGCGTACTTAACAATTATTTGACGATTGAAGAATTAGTAGCTTCAAATTACTAATTCTTTATTTAATATGATAAAAGGTTTTCATATACTTTTGCACACAGATTTTAAGACTTGTGAATACCAATTATTTTAAATATATTATTACAAGCTTTATTCATTAGCTTTAGAAGAAGATGCCTAATTTAATAGATTGGAAGATATTTCAAGTTATTCATTCTGATACTACAACTGCTTTTGAACAATTATGTGAAGAAGTTTTTCGTAGAGAATGTAATATTGTAGAGCCGATAGAACATTTTTTTAACTATGCCTGAATTGAAACTAAAGCAGTTAGATGAATATGATTTCAAGCTAAATTTTTTGAAGCATTAACAAGTGTAAGTTATGACCATTATAGGCAAATAGCAAAATCCATTCAAAATGCGATAGATAGAAAAATAAGCGGAGAATATGAATTAACTAAAATTTATATATTTTCTCATTTAGTTTGGGCAGATAATCCACTCAAGGATACTATTCATCAAAATGCTGAACAGGCAGGCATTGAGTTGGTGTGGTACAATGATTGGAACAGATTATTTTCATTGCCAGATGGGCAAGATATTATAAATAGATATTTTACAGATAAAACAGAGGAAACATTAAATGAACACACGAAAATATTAAAAAGTATACAAGAAAGTTTTAAAAAGCCAGATGATAAGTATCTGATTGACATTATAGACAATATAGCAAACGACTTAATATATTCGTATCGTTTAGATGAGTTTGCTGTATTAAGAGATGCTCTTATACCTTTAGTAGAAGGTTCTAATGTAGAAGTAAGGTTCAAATTCTACTTATTAAATGTCAGGTTCTTTTGAAATATTCATAACGAAGAAGAGGTTGTCAAATGGCTTAAAAAAGCGAGTGACGTGAATTACGGACCAGAATACTCACAAACAGTAAAGATTTATATTGAATGGTTAGATAAAAAAATATCTGATGAACAAGCAATAACTTCTTTAGATGAGATTTTAAAATCTAATCCCAAAGTATTACCAGCATATAATTATAAGATAGTAATTGAGGGGAAATCAGGTAATTTTGAGGAAATATATAAAAATATTCCTACCCATATAGCATCAAACGAAGCAATAAACATGACTTTGGGACTTATAGCAATGCAACAGTGAATAGAAGATAAAGCAATAAGTATTTTTGAAGAAATCATGAAAAAGAACCCTAAAAAGACTTTATACTGTGTTAGTAAAATAGCTGATATTAAATTAAGTAAATTTGAGAAAAATAAGAAAATAGAAAAAGGAACATATTTACTAACTGCAGAGGATAAGAAGGAGTTAATATGGCTACAATCAGTCTATTCTGAACTATGGGATAATATCTATGGTTCTAAATTTAAATCCATATTTATTTATCGATTGATGAATAATGCGTTGGTCAATTTTTCTCTAGGTGAAAAAGATAAAGCACTACAAATATTTGATTTGATAATAAATAGCTGACAAAAACGAGGAATTGGCAAAAAGGAATTAACTACTACTCATACTAATCAAATTTGGATGGCTTTAATATCTGGCAAACCCGCTGAAGAAGTTTTAGGCATGATTAAGGAGGACTTATCAGATGTTCAAACCACATTAATTGCAGCTAGAACCTATGCACAAATTTGAAATATAGAAAAAGCAGAGAAAATATTGTTAGCATTAAATCCCGAAAATGAAGAAGATACCCATAAAGTAAAATATACTCTTTTAGAATTCTATTTGAGGACCGCTTGATATGAAACATTGGCAAAATCCATGTTAGATGAGATGATTAACTCTACATCGATAAAAGATAAAATTACATTACTAGCCTGCATAAGCGAATGAGATATAGTGAAAATGGGCATAAAAATAGATGTTGATTGACTTGTTAAAAATATAATTTCCCAAATAGATACCCTTCCTCTGTGGGAATTATATTATACATGAGAAATGTTACTTACATTAAATTATAACAAAGAAGCGTATAAGATTTATGAAAAGCTATTTCCATTAAATAATAATCTAGACACCCTTAAAAATATTATCAAAGCAGGAGAAAGAAATGATATAGAAGCTTCAAAACTAATTTCTTTTTGTGATGATTATATAAAAGTATATGGCATAGATAAGGATGTTCTTATAATGAAAACTGAGATTTACCAAAACATTAGAGATTATAAAAACGCAATTATAAACTGTGAGAATTTAGTAAAACTGACTAATGACCCTAATTCATTACTACGATTAAATCACTTAAAATATTTAACACAAGATGAAAAAAGATTAAAGGAAGTAGATAAATATTGTCAAGAAAGTGATGAATATGGTAAAATTTATAGAAGTAATATAAGAACCTACGCTGAAATCTTAATTTCTTTATGATATGGAGAAAAAGCATTAAAAATGGCTTATGAATACTTATGTGATAATGTTTCAGAACAAGATGCTTATAATCTTTATATGATGGTAATAAACAATGATAAGCAAGGCAAACTCTCATTCATATTACATCAGAACACAATAGCTGAGGGGGTTTACTTTGAGCTTGAAGAGAACGGCTCTACTGCTCGCTATATTATTCAAAGTGATATCGTATGACTACCCGGAGTTGAAATATTAAAAACCTCAGATAACTTATATAGCTTAATTAAAGATGCTAAAGAGTGAGATGAGATTGCTTTGAGTTGAACGAGAAAGTGAAAGGTTAAAAATATTAAAAGTAAGTTTTTATATGCGTATCATTATGTTTTAAGCAGTTCAGAAATAAAATTCTGAGATAAGAGTGCAGTAAAGATGCTTACTATAGATGAGAATGATGAAAACAGTATAAAGAATATGCTAGAACAAATGAATGCCACTGCAGATGCTAATTATGAACAAGGACAGGAGCTATTAAAATTATATAATGAAGGTAAAATTACATTGTCCTTCCTAGCAGAAAATAGAAATATGAATATAGTAGAAGCTTACTATGCAATTACTTCATTGTGATGAATTAGAGTATTATGAGGTGTACAAAAGGATTTATTAAAAATATGAAGTGTCGTCATAGATATTACTGCTATAATAACTTTACATAAACTGGGACTTTTAGAGTGCTTTAACAAGTTGCCTATTTCTAAAGTAGTGTTGCAGTCAACGCTTGATAAGCTCAATTGAGATATTTTGGAGGAAAAGCATTTATGATGAAAGCACATATCCTTTTATAAGACTGGCGAATGACAATATGCACAACACGAGCATACAGAAGAAGAATATAAACAAAAACAACAAGTGCTATTAGAAATTAAACAATTTATTGAAAACGCCTGTGAACTTTCGCCTATGGTATCTAGTATTATTGTTAAAAACGAAAGATTAAAAGAAATACTAGGGGTAGAATACTTAGATGTTATGATGTATGCTCAACAAACTGGAGCTTATTTTTATGCAGATGACGAGGTCCTTTCTCTGATTGCCCTCCAAGAATTTAAGGTTCAATCAACTTCGATTAATACAATTATTACCCTGCTGTTTGAACATAGTATCATAACTAAGGAAAAGCACGATGAGTGCCTAGCTCTTTTAATAATGGAGAATTATAAAAATACCCTATATAGTGTAGATGTGATTATTAATATTCTAAATCAAGAGAGATATTCCCATGAAGAAATAATATCTAAATTCAAGTTTTTTAAGAATTACGAAGCAGCTATAAGTGTTTTTACTGCTCTTATAATCAATGTGAATGTTTCTAAAAATTTAGCAAAATATCTAGATTTCTTTGTCCTCTTTCTCAGTAAGATTGAATTTCCTTTTTCTGAAAAGAGTATTATTAAATCAGCAATTAGAGAGGCGATAAGTAAAGTTCCGTTAGCTGAAACGCTGAAGGAAGATGTAGAAACTATTTTGAAAAAGTGGGATTAGTTTATTCTCTATTAAGTATTTTCCCAATGAATTGACAGTTTTTTGTCTAACCCGGGTATAGACCTTATATATTCTTGAAAAAGAGTAAGAGCAATCATCGTCATTACTACTAAAGGTGCGTTTTTATCATTAGAGAAGCGATTTTCAGTAAATTTAAACATTTCATTAAAAAAGAAGCGTCAATTAGGTCATAGAGGAGGAATACAGATTTCACAGTTTACTTCTTCTCAAGAAATATATTGATATTGGATATGAATAGGACTTTTATCTATTCATTCGAAATAAGATATAATTTGCCCTCCCTTCATCATTTCGTAATCGATAAAAATTTCATCTCAGGACGAGAAAAAGGGGTAATGAGAAAGCAAATGTCTTGTGATTTTTAATAGCTTAATCTTTGCTAGTATTGATTGGTCGCTAGTCTTTTTTCATATATGCTCTTTAATAAATGCTGTTGGTGTAAATTCTGTAGCTATAAGAAAAGCATCTTTTAAATAGCAAAATCTTTTATATTCATCTTTCTCTCAATTGTATAAGTTTATGTATTGGATTGCCTTTATAAGACCTAATTTGATTTTCTCTTCTTCTTTAGAAATATGGGACATAATAAGCGGGGGTGATTATTTAATAACGACTTCATATCCAATAAATACTATAGATATTGTAGCTAGTAGTACCAATAATATAGAAAGAAATATAATACCGAGGTTTCGTTGCTGTCTACTTAATATAACGTCATTTTTCTTAATAATTGACGTTAAATTCTGGGCAGTTTGTTGCAAATAATCCTCTTCATCTACGGATATAGTGCTTAATTTTTGTATATTGATACCTCGATGATAGCTAATTCAGATTAATACAAGCGTATATACTGTGATTAATATGCAATATCCTTGAAACACCTTAATTACGTTATAATCTTTGTCTAAATGTATAGTAACTTCGTTGGGAAGTACGGTTAATATTATAGCTATTGCAGAAAAAATAATGGCTAGAGTGCTTTTATAAGACTGCAATTCTGCCACTTGTGCTCATATTTCAGTATAGCAGGTATTAATGAATACCTTAATGTTTTCTTTTCCGCTTTTGGCCATGATAGTAAAATATATTACAACATATTTATGTCACCTCTACCTTATGACAAATAGCATTTTGAGGACTTGAACTCGCAGTAAGTTGTTGTACAGATTGCTCTAGTGAGGTCTCTATAAAGAGTTGTGATATCCAAAGTATTCCCATAATTAAGTGGGTTATGAGATAAAGCATCAATTTGGTGATTATTCTATCTCATTTTTGTGTGGTTGGTTTACTTGCTTCAGGTAGAGCAGGCATAAATACGTTATTTGGTAAGAATATAAGGAATTGGAATGCTATTCCAACCGTACCTTACTATATCTTTATATAGTTTATCCGAGAAAAAATAACTTTTTTTACGTATTCCCTATAGTTCATATACTGTCATGTGAGAGAAATGAGGAGTATTTGCGGTATCTTTCAAGATTGCCGGCTTTTGCCAAGCTAAGTCCAAAGTAGTAGAATTTCAGCATTTCCTCCTTAAATTCACCCTCAGTCAAGTCATAGGTGTTCAGAAATAAACTCAATGTCTCCAGATTTACGTAATGACGAATATGATAATCGCTCTTTAGCTAAATAGATACCTGATATTTCAGGGGTGTGCAACCCTTGATTTTTTTTATACATAATTTTGTTGTTGAAGCACACCCTAATTACTAACTGCTTTAATTCAGCATCTCCAAAATCTCGGATAGCGGCAGGATTGCATAAAATAGTCTTTGCTTCATTAAAGACTTTATCCTGTTCATCTTTTTGGAAGTCTTGATCGTCTATCTCCTTATGGATATTCTCAACTTCTTGATTGAGTTTTGCCCATTCTTCCTGTTTCTTCTGGAAGAGTTGATCGTTCGTTATTTTTTCCATGATGTTTTCTAAGGCTTTCATTTCTTTCTGTAGGTTTGCAATCCTTTCTTCTTTTGATTTGTTTCTTACCTTCTTGTCTTTGGTAATGAGTTGTAATTCTTCTTTGTAAACTAACTCTAAGACCTTTATCATTTTGTCTCAAACAGAAAGAGTAGTAAGCTTCTCTCTTACTGCATTATGTACTTCGTCTCTTTTGATAGACTTTTTATGTAAGGTGCAATCAGGGTTGTTGCAACCATAGTAATGGTGATAGTCTCAGGTCTTAGATTTCGACTTTCGCTTGGTTACTCATTTTCAGCACTCTTCACATTGTAGTATTCTTGTAAGAGGGTAGTCTTGAGAATCCATATCGTATTTTTTTGTTTCTTGGTTTACTGTTTCTTTATCATAGCTCAACCTCTTCATGATCTTGCTGAGAGTATCTAAATCTATAAGCGCAGGATGATCTGCTGGAATAAGCTCATTTATTCAGAGTGGTGGATACGTCAGATAGCCTGCATACACATACAGTTTCCATAGATCTAAGATTGTATTATACACTACGCTTTTATGAAGCTTTTCTTGTTTGTTCTTCTTGCTGTTTGATCTTAGTCATTGTTCCTCAAAATAGAGAAAGAGATCTTGCTTCGTCATAAGAGATCAGTCAGCAAAGAGTTTAAGACCATCTGCAAGGATGGTTGCATGAGGTTCTTTTCTGATAAGCTTCTTTATGTTTCTACCTCATCTTTCTATTACTATTCTTTCGTATCCCATAGGACATTGAGAAAATGGTCGCAATCCTTCATAGATTTTTCCTTTAAGACCATATTTCACTCTTTTACTTCCTTTCATAGATTCAAGAGCATCACTCATGAAGCTCAGTGTTGATTGTATAAGTCACTCTTCAGTATTGGTCTCTATTACTCATCAGTTACCTACAGAGACTAACTTAGCTCAGGCTATCTGTACCCTTCCTACCATATCAAAAGTTTTTCATAGTTCAGGTGATCTTGAAAATCTTGAAGTGGAGTTACATATAAAATACTCAATGAAGTTTCCTTTCTTGTTCTGTTGTTCTATGAATTTGATAGCTGTATTGAATCATGGTCTTGTTAGATCTGTTCAGGATATAGCTTCATCAGTATATATGTTTACTACCTCAACTTCGTTTCTTTTTGCCCAATTCTTACAGTCAGTGATTTGAGCATTTATCCCATTTCCATCTTTCTTTTGTTCTTCTGTAGAAACTCTTGCATAGATGATTCACTGCTTCTTGCCTTTATCTATTACTTTTTCTCAAGCAGAAAACACAGGACTTTGATTGGCAATATCGTACTGTAAAAGATTTCTTTTTCTTGCCATTTGTTAAACTCTCGAAAGATACAAATAATTAGCTCATTCATAGTCTTATTATGTAATAATGCAAGTTCAACTTACTTTATTGTTCTTGGTCAAAGAAAAGACGCTGTTAAGCGTCTTGTTCCTCTTCAGGGTTGTGTTTCTTTGAGATTTCTGAGTAGTTTTCGATAGCGTATCTTGCGATAGCTCTGCAGATCTTGATGATGTCTTGGATTTTCTCATCAGGAAGATCTTGATACTCTTCTCATAGAATGTCCCTTACTTTATCTGTGGTCATAACAGTCGGGGTAGGCTCTTCTCTTCCTGCTAAGGAAGCGTGTGAAAAACCATCCCAGTAAATTTCCCTTTGCTGAAGGGCGTAGCATTATTTTATCTTTTTCCTGTAGCTATTCAAATTCTTTTTTACCTTAAAAATAATTCATTTTTTCTTACCATCATGCTTATCAAATCCAACCTTTCAATGAGTTATTGCTTCATCTACTTCAGCAAATTTTCACATATCTTCTACCTTTCATTCAACGGTTACTGTGAGATCATCAGGACACACTTTTGAAAGTTGACTATAAAGGTCATCTAACATCTTTTTTAGTACATCTGCTGTCTCATCAGGTGTTAGAGTAGAGAAATCTATATCAAACTTACCAAATGCTATCTTGATGCAATGCTCACAGAAGATGCTATGAAGTATATTAGTAAAGCTCATTATCAGGTTTACATGGTCTCTTTTGATGACTAAGTTCTTTCTATCGCATATTCATAGTCTAAGATGGTAAGGGTCAAAATACAGGAATAATTCTTCCTCTTGGTATATAGCGGCCACTATACAGATGAGCAGATTTATTTCGTAAAGTTCACACTTTCTTAAAATACGTGTTTGCTGAAATCCTTTGACTATGTCAGGGTCGTTTGGAAAATCTTCTTTAGTTATTTTTATTCCCTCTTTATCGAATTTTAATAACTCAGGCTCTATAATGGAAGTTGTTGTCGCTGCTTTCAGTATGTCCATTGTCATTACAGGTATTTTCCCTTTAAGAATCCCAGTAAGGAATTTTCATAGTTTATATTCTGCTTCATTCCTTTTCTGAGATGCGTATTCAGTATGAAATGGAATAAGCTTAGTCCGTAACTGTGATACAGGTGTTTTTACAAATTTTCATTTAGCAGCCTTCTGTTTTGCTCATTCTTCATCAAGAATATCTCGGAGTTTTTCTCCATATTCACCAGTCGTATAATACTCGTGAAGCATCCCTCACATAAGTATTCTTACTAACACTCAATCATCAACTCCGCAATCTTTCATTCTTGTGATAAGGACTTCGATAATGCGACTTACTACTAAATAAAGTCCACTTACATATATTCAATCATCTTTTTTCTCAGGCGGTAATCAATATCTGATAGCCATTAAGGTTTCAGATATAAAGCTTTCCATCTTTCCATTATTCATGCGCTTATAGCGTAGTCAATTTTGCATCCGTTTTACCATAAGATCTCATACAATTTTTTCGTTTCAATCTTTTTTGATGAAATCCCATAACGGACTTTCAAAATCAACCTGAAGAGGATATGGATAATATGACTGATATTTCATGTCGATCTTGATGAGTAAATATCTTATATGTACGCTTTTAGTGATAAGATGCAACTCAGCTTTTATTTCCCCTTGCAATAATAGGTATCTTTGCTATAACCCTACCATAGGGTCATGTTTTACCATTAAGTTATGAACCATGCTTTGAAGTAATAAGGATAAGATCTCAATGTGAGTTAAGAAGGCTAGAGGCACATTAGATAAAGTCTTACAGATGATCGAGAACGATATTTATTGTGCTGATATTGCGAACCAAATCAACGCAGCTCAAGGTCTTTTAAAAGAAGCAAACAGACAACTTCTCAAAAACCATTTGAAGTGCTGTGGTAAGACTAAGCTGGTTTCAAAAGACAAAGCTGAAGTAGAGGAGTTTGTAGATGAGTTAGTAAGAGTACGGGATGTAAGCACGAGAAAATAGCTTTTTTACTTTCTAAGCTATACAGATATGAAATACAAATGAGTTGTTGTAGTTATTGGTGTATTTGCCTTTGGGCTCTTATTATGGTTGATGTTGACGATAAAATGAGCGAATAGAAATTTCTCGTTTGAGAAAAAACAAGATATTAATATGTCAGTAAATCAGAAGATATACATAGCAAATGAATGAGAAAGTGCAGTAAGTGTTATCGATGCAGATAAAAATACTGTGATAAAAACAATAAGCTTAACAGAGCAATACTATGGTAAGCTTTTATCGTTCTCGGCACATAATGTCCAAGTATGACCCAAAGGAACAGTAGTAGTTATAACAGCGAACATAAAGGAAGATGAAAAAGAATGACATACGGTAGAAGAAACAAATAACGATGAGTTAGTTATCATCGATCCGCTGACCGATACTGTTATCTGACGTGTTAGCCTTGATAAGTGAGCGCATCTAGCACATGCAGTAATAAGTCATGACGATAGTACAGCATATGTTACGTCTCAGGATAAATGAAAGGTCTATGTAGTAGACTTAACAACCAAAAAAGTAAAACAAACAGTAGTATTGCCTGATTGAGCGCAGCCTCACTGATTGCGTTTATCTGCCAATGGGACAACGCTTTATGTTGCACTTATAGGAGAAAGATGAATAGCGAAGATAGATACAGTGACTTATACGTCAGAAATCATTCCATTGAATTGAAAAGTAATTCAGGTGGCAGTAACGCCAGATAATAAGTACGTGTTTGCTTCTCTCTACAATGCTAAAAGTATTGCTCGTTATGAGATTGCTAGTAAAGAAGTTAAGACGGTGAGTTTGCCAGAGTGATCAGTATGACCAATACAGCTATATTCTACGCCAGATAGTGCATATATTTATGTGGCAGATCAGTGATATTATTTTGATGAACCTGTTGGAAGTAGTATTTATAAAATTGATGCAAATAGTCTTGATGTTGTAGAAAAGTATATAGGATGAGAAGCTCCACATGGAGTAGTTATATCTCCAAATGGAGAGAAAACATATGTTACAAATCTTCTTAGTAATACGGTCACAGTTATAAATAATATAGATAATAAAGTTGAGAGTACTATTCCAGTAGGTAAAATGCCCAATGGTATAAGTATTTGGACAAACTGAATAGGGTGAACTCCATAATATATTTTACTTTCTAGCAAAAGAATGATGCAAGATACATATAAAGTGAAAGGGATGCACTGTGCCAGCTGTGCACATAATATCACAAAGTCACTCAAAAAGCTTCCATGAGTGGAAGAATGTGAAGTGAATATTGCTACTGATACTGCTAAGCTTAACTTTGATCCTGAAACGGTGAGTATAGAAGATATGAATAGGTCTATTGAGCCTATGGGGTATCAGCTTATTGGCTCTGCTCCAAAAGTAGATCATAGTAAGATGGATCATTCTAAAATGTCAGCAGATGAACATGCAGCTCATTTAGGGATGAATCAAACGAAAGACGAAAAGCTTGAAGAGATAAAAGGGATGAAAAAAAACATTAACATCATCATTCCTTTTGTGGTTTTGAGTTTTGTATATATGATTCTTGATATATGAGGTAAGCAAGGGTTTTTTCCTGAAATGTCAGAATGGCTATATGAGCTTTGGCATCATACATTCCCTCTCATGGCCACGTATGTATTATTTGTTATTGGTAAACAATACATCATAGCTTTGTGGAGATTCTTGAAAACTGGTGTCGCAAGTATGGAAACCTTGATATGACTTGGAACTCTCGTCTGATTCATTTATAGCTTTATAGTAAGCGCATTTGAAGAGGTTCTTGCTCCTTATTTAGATGTGAGCATTCATTACTATGATGTGGTTATTGTCGTTATTGGTTTCATCTACTATGGAAAATATCTTGAGACGAAATCAAAGCTTAAAACTGGTGAAGCAATCGAAAAGCTTTTGAACCTTCAAGCAAAAACAGCGATCGTAGAAAGAGACGGAAAAGAAATGGAAATATCTATAGAGCAGGTACAACAAAATGATATTATACTTATCAAGCCATGATCGAAAATTCCCGTTGATGGTATCATTGCCAGTGGATCAAGCAGTATAGATGAATCTATGATTACAGGTGAATCTATGCCAGTAGAGAAAAAAGAATGAGAGAAAGTTATTTGAGGGACAATAAATAAACAAGGATTTCTCAAGGTGAAAGCTGCGTCTTTAGGGTCAGATAGTATGCTGGCGCATATTATCCACATGGTACAGGAAGCCCAGGGATCAAGAGCTCCAATTCAAAAACTTGCTGACCAGATCTCTTCAATATTTGTGCCAATCGTCTTGATTCTAGCAATAATATCACTCATAGTGTGGATTATTACAGGAAACTTTGTAACGGGTATAGTTGCCTTTGTAAGTATATTAGTAATTGCTTGTCCTTGTGCTTTATGACTTGCCACGCCAACAGCAATTATTGTGGGTGTGGGTAAATGAGCAGAACAGGGTATACTGATAAAGAATGCAGAAAGCCTGCAAAAAATGCATAAAGTAACAACTGTTGTTTTTGATAAGACAGGAACTATCACAAAAGGGAAACCTGAACTGGTAGATTATATAGGAAACTATAGAGCCAATGACTTACAAATATTAGCGAGCCTTGAAAAGCAATCTGAGCATCCACTTGCTGAAGCTATTGTGAACAGTGCGAGCAAAGAAAACATGCAGCTTCAAGAAGTTTCTTCGTTCAAGATGATTGAAGGAAAAGGGGTTGAGTGAGTAATAGCTGGTGCTACATGGTATGCAGGTAATATAAAGCTTATGGATGATATATGAGCAACGTATGACCTCAAAGATATTCTTACTCTTACGTCTCAAGGGAAAACTCCAATCTTCCTTGCTACAGATAAAGAGGTAATGGCCATATTTGGAATCGCAGATACTATCAAAGATAATGCGAAAGAAGCAATCGCTGAGCTTCATCGTCTTTGAATAAAAGCAGTAATGCTAACTGGAGACAACAAACAAACCGCTGAACATATTGCTTCCCTCGTATGAATAGATGATGTAAGAGCAGAAGTGTTGCCGCATCAAAAAGCAGATGTAATTCGTTCACTGAAAGAGGAGTGAGCGGTCGTAGCGATGTGTTGAGATGGTGTAAATGATGCGCCTGCACTTGCTTTAGCTGACGTAGGAATTGCTATGGGTACAGGTACTGATGTAGCTATAGAAACTGCTGATATTACACTTTTAGCAGGAGATATAAGCAAGCTTGTAAAAGCCATTAAGCTTTCTAGAAAAACAATGGCAACTATCAAGCAAAACCTCTTTTGGGCGTTTATCTATAACATAGTATGAATACCACTTGCAGCAGGTCTCTTTTATCCTGTACTACTCAATCCTATTTTTGCAGGACTTGCAATGGCGATGAGTAGTGTAAGCGTGGTAGCAAATAGCCTCAGATTGAAAAATACAAAACTGTAAGACTTTTATTCGTAAAAAACTTTACATAATGGATCAACAAGCACATACGCTTCATGTGAAAGGAATGCACTGTAAGGCATGTATCTTTTTGATACAAGATACAGTAAGCGAAATCGAAGGTGTGAATCATGTGAAAGTAAGTCTTAGACGTCAAACTGTGGAAGTAATTCATAGTGATGAGGAAGTGACACCTGAACAGCTATCTGCTATTATGAATCCTTTGCTTCATCCTCATGGTTATAGTATACATACTGAACCTCAAGAAAAAACAATAAATCGGTGAGAATACATCCTTGCCTTTGTCATGGCAGCTGCTTTGATATATGGATTTGTAGAGCTTCAAAAACTTGGATTGCTACAAATGCTCAACGCAGAAAATAGGACGTATGGAACATCATTTATTATTGGACTGATAGCATCGGTATCAAGCTGCCTTGCAGTTGTAGGGTGAGTAGTTTTAGCCTTATGAACGGTATATTCACAAAACTCTTCATTTCGCCCGCATTCACTCTTTCATATTGGAAGACTTGTAGGATTCTTCATTCTTTGAGGGATTTTATGAATGATCGGTGCAGCGTTTCAACTTTCGCAGAATGTAAGTATTGTGCTAAATATGGTTATAGCAGTAGTTCTCTTCATTCTATGACTGAATCTTTTATGAGTTGTAAGAGGGGGAGTAGCATTTTGATGAGGTATCTTTAAGCGTTTTTCTTGAAAAGGTAATTCATTTCTTTGACCTCTTCTGATAGGTATTGGAACATTCTTTCTTCCATGCGGTTTCACACAGTCAATGCAGGTATATACACTTTCTACAGGTAGCTTCTTAGCATGAGGGTTGACGATGTTAAGCTTTGCTTTAGGTACTTTGCCTATGCTCTTACTATTGAGTGTGACATGAAAATCCATCCAAAAGTCATCATCATCAAACCTCTTCTTCAAAACAATCGGTATTATCTTGATCGTATTAGCGCTCTATAACTTCTCAAGCAGTCTTGTTGCATTGGGTATTATACAGCCTTTCTTTAGTCTTTAATCTCTTTTCAATGACAAAAACAAACATTATTATTGCCATTGTAACTGTTCTCTTAGTAGGAGGTATAGTTACTGGTGTGAAACTTTACAAAGGTGATAATACTTCAAGCAATGCTTGAACAGTCTCAACTGCGCCATCTTCAAATGTAGTAGTGGTAAATGGAAAGCAACAAATCACCATAACTGCAGGGCAAGGATATAGTCCAAAAATGACTGTTGCTAAGGCGGGAATGCCTACAGAAATTAAAATACAGGGGAGAAATGCTTATGGGTGTGAAAGTGCTGTAAGAATACCTGAGCTGAGCTATTCAAAAAACTTAGATCCAAAATGATCTGATATAGTGCAACTGCCAGAACAAAAAGCTTGAGATGTTGTTAATGGAACGTGTGCTATGGGAATGTATAGCTTTCAGATACAGTTCAATTAGATATACTACAGTATGAAACATAAATACTTTACCTAAAACTCATTATATGAAAAAAGAAATATTCAAAGTTACTAAGATGGATTGTCCATCGGAAGAGCAGATGATTAGGATGAAATTAGAACCTTACGAGGAAATCAAAAAGCTTGAGTTCGATATACCCAATAGAACTCTTATAGTTTACCACGATGGGCAGACTAAGGCAATTGAACAAAGTGTCGCTGAGCTTAATTTCAACTCAAGCCTAATAGCTTCAGAAGAAGTTGAAAACATTGGAGAAGCTGAACAGATGAGTGATAAAAAACTCCTATGGATTGTTTTTGCCATCAACGCTGGATTTTTTGTTATAGAAATCATCACAGGTTTGATAGCAAACTCAATGGGATTGGTTGCTGATTCGCTTGATATGTTAGCAGATGCCATTGTCTATGGTATGAGCCTTATGGTCGTAGGGAGCATAATGTCAAAGAAAAAGAGAGTAGCTAAACTAAGTGGATACTTTCAACTTGCGTTAGCTGTTTTCGGATTATTTGAGGTTTTGCGTAGATTTTTAGGATTTGAAGGTTCTCCTGACTATCTAACTATGATTTTGGTTTCGCTTTTCGCTTTGATAGGAAATGCAGCATCTTTGTATCTGCTCCAAAAGAAGAAGAGCAAAGAAGCTCATATGGAAGCGAGTTACATTTTTACCTCAAATGACGTCATAGCTAATATTGGCGTTATTCTTGCAGGTGTGATTGTATACTTCACACATTCAGTTTATCCTGACCTGATAATAGGAACTATTGTGTTCCTTTTAGTTGCAAGGGGTTCGTTTAGGATATTAAAGCTTGCTAAGTAGTGCATGAAGCTAAGAACAAAGCAACTAGGAGATATTATCTCCTAGTTTTTTAGATTATATCAAATACTTTCTTGATAAATAAAGCTACCTTCATGCCATTCTCCTTTTTTCTGTTCCACTTTTTCCACTTTCCAACCTCTAAAAATCCCATACGTTGAGAAGAAACGATACTGGTATTTCTGCTGAAGCTCCATAATGGTAGCTAATTGTGATACAGTAAGGTCAGAAAACTTAATGGCATACTTAAAGACTTCACCGATCCCGCTTCTCGTAAAGTAGTCGTTCTTTACGTTGATCTTACGGATATTGTGGATAAAGCTATCTCAGGTAATTTGAAGCCATTCGTTTTGAAGCTGTTCATTGACGTCACCTCTTAAATGCATACCCTGTTTTATAGGTATTTCTTTACTGCTACAAGCCAGTATGTTGATATGTGGATGCCATCCATTTTTCCCCTTATGAGCTACTTCAATAGAAATTACCATGCCATCAAAAGCAGTAAAGAAACTTTTACTCTTCTGAACATCCCTTTTTGAGTTTCTATAGTTTCTTGCAAGTTTCTCTTTAGAAGACAATAGCTTCGCCATCAGATCTTCAAGAGTATCTCATGCATTATGCTTGATGGTCAGCACAATATAGTATCGGTGTTTCTCATAGAGACTTTGAGCCTTTATTCCCTGCTCAAACCTTTTAATCATACCAATGGCTCTTTTGGTAGCACAAGCAATACATACTCTATCATACTTACAGAAGTTAGCTGAACGTAGCTGTTTTTCTCCTGTCTCTAAGTGTTTGCGAAAAGTTACTACGTTTCCGCATTCTTTCAATCTATTCGTTTTTATGGTATGTTTAAGAAGAGGGGATTTACTCTCTTCTAAATACCTAATAAAGTCTCGTTTGTTCCTTTGACTCTTTTCGAGCTTGGCTAATGTTCTTCTTACAAGCTGTGCTTGTGGATTCTTTGTCTGTGTCATAACGATATAATGTTATGAGCGATTTATTCGTTATATATAGATTTAACTCTGCTTTTCTGTTTAGATCCCTTTTGTAGTCTACTGTATCAGTAACTTGCTTCATTTTTCGCTTTTGCGTAGCAAAGTACAGATATGACCAATGATGAACCTCCTTTGGTAGAGGTCGCTCATAAAAGAGTTTAACAAAATAGAGTTATCTCCAGATGACATTAAAAACTTATTAAATACGACATCTAATCAAGGGTTTGCCTCAAAGGTAAGCCTTTTTTGTTTATCTACAACTATGTTCGAGAACATTAATTCTATCATTTTTCTTTTTTGAACATATGTAGAGTTTGAGTACTTCCTAACTGCATTTTGCATGGTTTGTACAAGGGCATCAAATTCCTTCATTTTGTCCCTTTCTTCATTATTAACGGCGTTCATCGTCTGTTGAAGTCATGCTATCTGACTATCGAGCAAATCTAGATGGTTTTCATATATCTTTTGTTCATCATCTCTTTTGATTCTTCACATCATCTTTTTCATATATTCAGTTTTTTCAGACTTTTTTCTATTTAGTTGCAAAAGAATAAAGCTGTACTGCTCTTTCATTTGCTTATTAAGTTTATCTAGTTCCTCAATTCTATAATTAACATATTCTTGATAATCTTTATCGCTTATTTTAAGGTGGCTAAGTGATTTAATAATAGCTTTATCTATCCTATCAAATGCTATTTCCATATTATAAGTCTTCGAGGCTTTGTTAGTGTCTCTAAATCTTATATGATGAGTGCTAACAATATCCTTTAAAGTAACGCTAGGATCTGTTTGATGTATCTTCTCTAACTTCTTAAGAAACCTCGCTTTTGTAACCACATAAAAAGCAAAGCTATCTCATTTTTCATTTCTTACAAATCATCTAGGTAACGGCATTAACTCTTCATTTTCTTTTTTTATTTCTTTTGGCATTAAACGTTCAAAGAGCTTATTATACCTCTCAAGAAGGATAGTATGTTCTTCTTCGGTAATCATTGGTTTAAAATCTTCATCATTACGAAGATCTGTTATCGTTTCTCCTTCAATATACATTCAGTAATAGAAAGGATTAACCCGCACTCTATGTAATGCCTTATCATTTACAGACTTACTTGTATTAAGCGTTTCCCTATTAAATCCCATTTCATTAAGCCATTCAGCTATATATTCATCGCTTTTGTTCTCGTATAGCTTCATTTCAAAAGCTCTTTTCATTAATTCAAAATATCTTTCCGAAGGTATATACTTACCTGTTTTTTCATCTCTTGTATATCAGTATTTATATCTTCCTTGTGATTTACCTTTCAGTACTGCACTTTCTTTTCCTCTATTAATATCTTCCGAAAGCTTATCTGAATACTGTTTTGAGAAAACAAACTAAATGCCTAACATCATCTTGCCCGAAGCTGTAGGTTCAAAATGAAAATTCGTATACTTAAGATCAAAGTCCAATTCCTTATTTTCTTTATCCACAAAATTAATAAGTTCTCCTCCTTCCAGCATATTTCTTGCTTGCCTATCAGGGCTATAACTTAATAATCATTGTACACTTTTCTCCTTCCCTATCATTACGATTAGCCCCCTTCGTTTTGTCCTCTTATATGGGATTTTCGCTGTCTCACTTTCTTTGATAATAAATAGATGCCTTGTATCTAAGTATAGTTGTCTCGATGCTAGATCAGGTTCTAAATCTTCTTTCTTTAGGTCTTCTTCTGTTTCAAAAGGAAAATCTTTAGGCTTTAACGCTATCTCAAGATCATTATTTTTAGCATATTCTATACATTTCTTGATCTGATCGGGAATAGACTGTATTTGTTGTCCTGACGCCTCATCAGAAGATCTTCTGCAATAAATGACATATTGCCTCTTATAGTTTTTGACTACTTCTTTTTTCATATGAAGTAATTAGTCGTAAATATCTAGGTATATACTGAAATCGAGAAAATGTTCAAGTATTTTAACTTGAATATGACTCTAAAATAGATTTATCGAACATCTTACTTAGTTATCAAATTTTATATCTACTATTACAATGTCGTCTTCCCTTAAATCAAAATAGCATATGAATTTAGTTCTAATTTGTGCTCCAAACCCATTTTGACTATCTACGTAAGATTGAACTAGGAGTTGTTTTTTTACTACGCCATATCTGAACTTACTAATAGAAGGAAAGTCTGCCGTGCTAGGTGCTTTAAGCATAAGTTTAACTCATTCAGTACACATATATTTCATATCAGAACTATGATCTTTAAGAGCTTGGTCTAGTTTCAATTGCTGTTGCACTGCTTTATATTCAGGCGAATTTTTATATACCTCTTCTTTTTTTCTTGCTTCTTCTGCCTGTGCTTTTGCTTCTGCCTCAACCTTTAGTCTGGCGTCTTCATCTGCTTTGATCTTCGCTAATTCACTTTCAGAAAGACTTCTTATTACAGTAATAGTCTTTTCAGTCGTTTTAACTGTATTTTTACCAACGATATGTACAGTTAATCAGGTGGTATTACTTAAATTATACTCCTTAGTAATTTTATCCCCTGAAACGGTTATTTTCTGCCCATTAATAGTAAGGCTCTTAGTATCTTTTATGTTTAATGATAACTGATAGTCGGCTCAAGTGCCAAGATCAATATTCTCTCCTCCTACTGCTTCTATTTCCGGTGGATTTTCATTTAGCGTCGCTATTTTACCCTGAACCATAGCCCCACAAAAAAGCAATAATATGATTGATATTATGTATCTCGCTTTATACGATTTAAGGGATTTTAGCCTTTGTATCATACTTAGATCTTTAGTCTTCATAGTCTTAGTAGCCCACACTCCAAGAATTGGGACAAATAACAGGATCATCATCAGATTATCTAATACAGATCATATCAAAAATATAACAATAACAGCAAACCATAAGCCAAAATTATGGAGCCCTATTTTATCTTCTTCCGTTGGTTCTTTTTTAGGTTGAGATAGAACATTTTTTGTCGTTGCTTGGGTTTGCTCGTCTTTTGTATCAATCTTAGCTTTTGAGTGATTTTCAATCCGAGACAAAGCCATTTCCCCGTTCTTTTTATCAAGCTTAGGTATATTATAAATCTTATCTCACTTAGTAACCAGTCTTAAGGAGTAATTTACCCAAGATGTTTTTTGTAAATCTATTACATCTAGATCATCTAGTTTGATAGTAAACGCCTCTACGCCTTTTGCTGGCGGAGTAAATATTAATCTTTCGTTTACTATTTCTAGTTTTCCAAGACTTCCCCAAAGACCTAATTTGTGAGTAAGAGACATCTGCATTTTTTTTTGAATAATAAAAAAGGGAGGCATAACCACTACGCCTTGCAAGCGCCCAAATTCCTTTTACGGTCTTCGGTAGGTAGCTATACCTCCTTTTTTGACCGTATAAGGAAAATTTCTCAATTGCTTGAGTGTGTATTTTGAGCTGACTAAAAAGTTAGTCGTGCTTGCAAGGCAGACTAACTATAGTTTTATTCTTGTGAGTATCAATATTTTATTCTTAATCGTCGTCATCATCACTTAAGTTTCAATATTCTATCATCTTAACGAACTTATCTAGAAACTCTCCGACTGGATATTTAGAAGTAGGTTTTTCTTTTGACGCCACAATTCTAAAAAGCACAGGAATATCCTCCTTCTTTGTATTTTTCCTTATGATCTTGGGCTTTTTATATGTAAGCGTCATAATCCTGTTTCCAGAATAAATGACACTCTATTAATACTTTTTTCCCAATGTTTCAATATCTAATTCAAAAAGGACGTTTTTTATTTAGAGCACTCTAAAGACGATCTCCTACTACCTACCTACTACATTTGAACTAAAATAAGGCTACTTTTTAGGTGTTCAAAACACAAAAACGGCTTTCATAAGCCATTGTCAAAAAAGTACCTAAATAGTAGACGGATATTTTTTCTAGATACACTATTTTGTCGTGCCGTTTGATCGTCTTTTGTCGTCCCCCCATATGCTATTTTTGGCTTAATACCTACATTCCTTTCTTTACCCCCACGACATTGGATGACGTAGGGTAATGCACTCATTTGTCTAAAGGGGTGCATCTATCCCCCTTCTAATAAAAAAATAATCTTAGTCAAAAGACTGAGATTACTTTATAAATAAACTATAATTTATGAATTAACAAGTCCAACGTATTGTTTAATTAAATCTTTTTGACTTCGTCATAAAGACACAATTGAATACTTTGCAAGAGCATTTTTATGTTCCTCAGATAACTTTCCTTCATCATCATTATAAATTAGTAGCTGATTTGTATCAATATCAGTTCTGTTAGAAATGATATCTGTAAAAGTTCCTATAGATATTATAATATTATCTTTTTTAGGCTTGTTTACGACTTTAATTAGGGTTTCTTTTTTATCTTTATATTTAGGACAGACAAAATCTATATTATAATCTAATCAAGACTTTCCTGTTAACTTTATGTCTTTTGTATAAATAATTCAGTTCTCTTTAAAGTAAAGATCTACCTCTTCTTTAAAAAATGAAAAAATATTATTCCTAGATAATAAATACATATCATTTATTGCAACAATCGCTTGTAAGAGATAGTGTTTCTTTTTTCAAATATTATCTATTGTTCCAGAAGTATAAATTTGTCCTGTATGTTCATCATATTTTACTCAAAATACATTTAATATATTTGTAATGATAGCCGACTTTTTATCGGAAATATTTACCCCATTAAATATCAAGCCATTAATAGTTTGTCCATCATCTGACAACTTTATATTATCATTTTCTTTAGTTGCATATATTCATATATGGTCATTAGAGTTATCAAGGAAAGGGGTAATTATTTCAGAATAAGTATTTGAGTTCTGAATTACTGTATTGTCTTTAATTCGCGCTAGATACTGCTCTAGAACTTTTTCTCAGAACATATTATTTATTAAAAATTAAACGTTAAACGTTAAACATTCCTGCTTGTATATTAGGGTTATTATTTATATGAAGATAAGCAATAATCTTTTGTAGTACATATATAATATCATTTTCTTTCCCTTTTTCTATTCATATATCGCTAACTGGTGATGCAATTTTGTCTCAATAAGTTTCATTATAGAAATGTATATGGGGTCATTTAAATGTCTCTCATCAAGCATTCTGTGGATTAGTATGGATCGCATTAGAGCAGTATCTAAATAAAACAACGCTTGTATTATATCTGTTGTTATAAGAAAATTTTGCAGAAACTATAGATGACTTATAGTAATCTAGTAGAAATAAATCATGTCCATCTTCAGAAATTATTTCTCTTGTCCGTCTGTTATCTCAGAGAACAATATCACTTGCTTCTTTAAAAACTTTCGGCTTTTGAATAAGAAGATTAGCTTGATCTTGCGATAATTCCATACTTTATATTAAAAGAAATAATTATAAATAAGTTAACCTTACTTTATTGACACTTAAAAGCAACTACTTTAGGACTTATTTTACTAAGTTATCATCTATAGAAATTAAACCTTTAAAGGATCTTTTTTACAACTTTTTAATACTATCTATATAGATAGTATATTAAGTTCCGTTGATGTCCTTCTTTAGCCTGTCTACTAAGTCTTTTTTCATTTTCCCGTTAACATATTTTAATATCTCATCTCTTGTTATCGGAGCTCGATTTTTAAATATCTGTTGTAAACTATCTATTCTTTCACTATTCGGTCTACTTAATATTATATCTTTTAGGTTATTGAAATTGAGGTAATCATTAGCAGTATCTTCTGAGTCATATATACTATTCAATCAAAAGAATTTAATATGCTCATTTAAATCAATAGATAGGCTCTTATTTAGTGCATTATCTACTAATGACCGAATATTATTCTTTATATAATCGTAGTTAAACTCAAAAGTAGTATCAAAACAATTACTTCATAATTCTAGAAATATAAATGTATTATCTCCTTCACGTTTAAATCGTCATAAATACGGATGAAAAAATAATCAGTTTCCAAAGTCTCTTGATCATTTACCACTTGGTCAATTACAAGTTTGGCAACAAGGAACTAAATTATATGGATCTAACATTAAACTATTATAATCTTCTTTCTTAAAAAAGTGATCTAAATGGCACGATATGACTGTTTCTCTTGTAGGGGTAAAAGGGATCTTTCCACAATAAGGACATACCTTAAATTGATCATATAACTTTTCTTTAAATACTCTTTTCTTAATAAAAAATCGAACGTTATTCTTATAATAGAAAAGATTACCATTCTGGCTATTATTATATTCAGCGAGCACATTATTTAAGGCTATTTCTTCTAATATAATCTTTTGAATATTTCAGCTTATTGTATTTAAGTTTTGTAGATAATTTTTATATGTGTGAAATTGGCGAGGATTAGTTAAATTATCCACACTTTCTCAGTATGTATCTAAGATGTTTTCGAGAATGTCATTCAATCTTATCATATTATTTAAATTTCATTAAAAGATATTCCATTAAATAATCATCTCAACAGATTGCTTTTAGTTCTTCTGGTGTAAATTGCTTATTCTTTGCGACATTTTCCAAAAATCTTTCTCATAGTTCTCCATAAGGTTTCGACAAAAAGAAAGCTCATTTTATGAGCTCGGGTATATTTCACAGAAATGTATTATCAATTAGTATTTTACTATCCTTAGCTAATGAGTCTCGGTCTTTTACAAGAGAAAATGAGGCTATATCTCATTCGGATACCTTTCTGCTCAAAAACACTATATTATCTTTATGAATATCTCCAATGATAAATGGCGAATGTGTGGCGATAAAAATACTGATATATTCGACATTATAAGACTTAATAAAGTATGATAGATTACTAAGAAACATATATATAAATTTTCTTTGCCACTCCAAATGTAATGAATTTTCAGGCTCGTCTAAAAGCAGTATCAAATGTGGCAATGTCTTTTGGTTTTCTTCATCTTTAATAGGGTTCTCATAATACGAAGAAATATTATTTTTTATGCGAGAAAAAAGTAATATCATTTGTTTTTCTCAGGATGATAGTGAGTCGAGATAATGTATCCCTGAGGGAGTTTGCAATTTAACATTTACCGTAAATAGCCAATGATTTTTAATGGCTTTTAATAGATCTTTCTTTGTTTCATTGTTTTCGATATTAGTTAAATTATTAAGGAAAGTCGCAATTGGAATAGTTAAATTATATTCTAGAATAGATCTAACTTTTAAATCATTCACTAAATGCTTGGGTATGATTTCAAAAATGAATTTATACATATTTGGTAGTTTTAATTCAGGAGAAAGTGGAACTTTCATATTAATCGCAAGTCTATCAGATCCTTTTCTGCTTTCTACTTCACTAATAGTTATTTGACTATCTTGATAAGCATTTATTAATGACAGCAATTTAGAAATTATATCATTATACTCTGTAGATTTATGTTTTTGAGCAATTTCTTTATATATATCTATAGTAATCTGATGGGCTAATATTACTTGTTTATATTCTTCACTTTGAGGATCATATTTTAAGTCTTTGCGAGACACATATTCAAAAGATCCTAAATGATAAAAAAGGAAAAAGAAGATTATCGATTCTTTAGGGATCTTATTTTCTATTAAATATTGATATATTGTAAGAAAATATCAATTTAATAAATTTGCTTCTTCGTTATTTGGAAAGAACGTTTCAACATTATCTTCCTTAATGAGATTAAAGAGAAATATAGTTAAAGAGTTCCAGTAAGGTATAATGTTTTCTCTTCAACTTTTACGTGAAAAGTTAGGTAAGCGTAAATTTATTACTGGTACGGCATCCTCTTTGTTTTTACAAATATGTAAATGATCCGTTAATACTGATCCTAACAAATCATAATTTTCTAAAATGATTGATTTAAGTTCATTCTTAGAGCTTAATATACCTTGAGTTCTTGTTAGATTTACTAATTTATGTCTTATTTTTCATTTAATATCTTTACATACGATTATAAAAACTATGCCTGGAATAATAGAATTAACATAACCCAAACCTTCTCTTAATTCATTAATTGAATCAGCAATAATTTTACGACTAACTGTTTTATAAAATCCTTCTATAAGTTCTAAAATAGTTGATTTCCCCGCTCAATTATCTCATATTATAGCTCTTGTGGAAATATTATTTGAATATCATTCAATAGCGTTAGATAAAACTCTTCCAAATGTATCTTTAAATGTTTTTTCTATGTTTAATACTATTGCTCATAATTCTTCTTCCACATACAAATCAATAGAATTTGAAGTATCAAATTCACTAAATTCATTTCATTGAGGAGTTTTACTAATATTATAATCTTGCGATAAATTGATAATTGTTCATCTATCAAATCTTTTATAAGGTTCTGCAAAATATATTCCTATTAATCTAGGGATATAAGGACTATTTTCCTTAATTATACTTCACATATCTATAAAATAACGTAATTAAATTTACGTCAATATAAGATTAATGCCTTACTTTGCAATTTCTTTACTAACTTAAATTAGTATGTATTATGTCCTTTTATCTTATTGCTATATAACAAATGGATATGAAGGATGATGACCACGGTTTATGAAAAGCATTAACAGAAGTTTTTAATCTATTTATGAGTGTCACAAAAGAAAATGATCCTAAATATTATGCTTGGATGATGAAACGAAATACTGCTTTAAGAAACGAGAGATTAGCTAGAGAAAAGAGATTGAAAATAGAATCACAAAGACCACTAGAAAAAGAATAAATATACTCCTTACAGATTAATCACTTATAAAGTCATTAATTGTCTCCTGTATAGATTTTAAGTCATATTCATACATAAAAGACATACAATATCATAGATCAGGCGCCAACTGGAAGAATTTTATTCTAGAAGCATCATTTCTTTTAATATCTACATTGACTAACTCTATCACTATTTTCTGTCAATTTTTTAGCTCAATAAAAATATCTGGAACATAATCTATTCCTTCAAATAAATTAATAGGTGATAATTGAATATTTTGAATAGCTGGATGATTACAATATCTATCATATATTTGAGAAGCTAATAATTCTTCTCTAGAAAGAAATTTAGGTAATACTTTATTAAAATCTTGGATGGCAATAAGTTTGCCTTCTGTCTCTGCTCTTTTAATCAAGAGATTTTGATCCTCGATAGGTAAGAGAGGAAGTGTAATTTGTTTAAGAGAAAATAAAGGAATAAACTTTTGTACTGTTCACGCATAAAACAACCTTAACTGAGACTGAACATAATCTGTCTGCCATATAAGATCAAGGAAACTAGGATTGATTATTTGTGGATTAATTTTTCCAAAAGCCAAATTACCCGATATAATGGCATTAGTCTTATTTCTAATAAAAGCTAACTTGCCAATAGTTCATATAGTTGATACTAGCAGTATATTCTCAAGATCAAATGCTTTTGAATGTAAAGGTAACTTATAAAATTCTCATTGTACATTATTGAAAGAATTAATATCTTTAATTCTAATATATTCAAACTCGTCTCACTTACTCAGTTTTTTTAATGCTGTTCCCATTTTTAGGGCAACTAAAGAGCCTAATTCGGTATAGCTGATTTTTTCTTTGTTAATAAAGTGAACTGTACCTGTTTGTACTTTTCTGTCTTCACTAATAAACTGTGGTATAGGAGTGAAAATCTGAAACAAAACTTTTACATAATCTGCAAGTATAGATGGATCATTTTTAAGATTGGAATTCAATTCTTGCCTTAGAGATAGCAATAAAGCGTATGTTTGCTCTATATCGTCTTTGTTTGGCTCTAACTCTGTAAGTTTTGAGTCCACAATAGCTTTTAATGTATTCATATTTCACAATAATCAAATTTTTCAGTAATATTCTAGCATAATAGTGTCTTTATCTGCGTCTGGGTGTTTTTTAGGTAGATATTCTTGTATGAAAAAGTTCTGAAATAGAGCTAACTTATGTTTAAATACTTCACTTTGTTCACTTAATGCTTGCTTATATTGCTCTAATTCCTTTTCTAAGCTATTTTTATAACGATGCTGTAGAACAAAATGTAATAAAAGAGATAAGAAAAGTGTGATTGCCGAACTTCGTATTAAAGTCGGATCTAGCAATTGACACGGTAAAAATGAAAGAAATACGCCTTTGCACATACTTAGCTCTCCTTATAAATAAGTTTAAGCCACTTTTTATCTTTTGTCCTCTATATATCAATATGTTATTAAGTTCAAATCCTATGAACTTGTACTCTTTAAAACATCTCAAATCCTTAAAAAAGCTTTAATCAATACAGTACTTTCTGCCTCTCCGTAAGGCTTTCTTCTAGTTCCTTCCCTCCTTCCAATTCTTTGATATAATACTGCATTAATTTACCAATATATCTAATATTGGCTTTTCACAATACGTTTGAGTATAAGTGTTCGAAAAGTGCCCGACGTTCTCCAATGCTTCATTCGTGGCTATAATAAGCCATTTTTTATTTATGGAAAAATGAAATGATAAGTGTAAAATTAAGTAAGCTATAATATTTATATATGAAAAGATTTCATGGAAGAGAGTAATATTACTAGAGTTTGGTATAGTACAAATTCATTAGAAGATCTTCCAAGAGGAAAGAAAATATCACAAGTATATGTTCGAATCTTGGATAAAGATAATAATGTAATAATCGTCTCTAAGAATTGAGCTGAGTGGCAAATGCCCTGATGAAAACCAGAAATGAATGAGAATATTTTTGAAACATGAATCAGAGAAGTAGAGGAGGAGACCAATATTGTTCTTAAAGAGCATACGGCTAAAATAAATCTTTTTGGATTTTATGAGATAAGTGAAAATGCTTCGTTAGATAGTATTCTGTAACTTAGATTATATATTCAACTACATGATATAATAATACAAAAAAAAGATAAAGAAAAATCAAAGCAAGAAGAAATAAAATATGTCAAAAAAGTTAAATTGTCTGAGCTATGAAAATATCTTCCCCGAATAGAAGAAAGACAAGAATATAAATTCATTAAAAGTATTTTCTAGACAATTCAATATAATAATTTATAATATACTTGCTGAACTGAAAACAAGCTTCCTGAAATCGTGAAACGTAGCAAGATAGAGTAATTAGAGAGATTTTAACGGTTGAAATACTTTCTTATCACCTCCAATTGATGAGAAATTAGTAGAAAAAATATACTCTAATCAAGGATTTGCCTTCACGGCATTTTTTTTATTATCGCTTGAATAGAGGCGTAGGCTTGTGTAAAAAGATGGAAGTGTTTTTTTACTTTCTTTCTATGTCTATGAAGAAGTATAGTAGGGTTTTGATCTCTGTCATTGCAATGAGTATATTTATATTTCATGCGTGAGCTGTATTTGCGGGTTTGATGGTTGATACTACATTCGATTCTGGAGGAAGTGGTCTTGATAATGTACCTTTGAAGATGATAGAACAACCCGATGGTAAAATTCTCGTTGCGGGATATTTTAGTAATTTTAATGGACTATCTGCGAGTAGGGTGTTGCGTTTGAACACAGATGGAACGAGAGATACGTGATTTAATGTTATTGGTACATTTAATAGCGCGGTAGCTTCTATTGAGTTACAGCAGGATGGTAAAGTCGTTGTGTGAGGAAGTTTTACATCATTTAGTGGTGTTACAACCAATCGTATAGTGCGTCTCAATAGTGATGGGACGAGAGACAATACGTTTCAGATCGGTTCGGGTTTCCCCACTTCCAGTCAGCAGGTAAGTGTGATCAAACAACTTACAGATTGAAAACTCCTTGTATGATGAAACTTTAGTAACTATTCATGATTTAGTACGAGGGCTCTTGTCCGTCTCAACACAGATGGAACGAGAGATACGTGATTTAATATAGCTAACGGTCTATTTAGCGGTGAAATTACTAGTCAATTTGAGGTGTCGTCATTGATTGTACAGGGCGATGGGAAGATAATTGCCGCGTGACAGTTTACTCACTTTAGTTGAGTTAGTTCAAACCGTATTATTCGTTTGAATGAGGACGCTACTATAGATAATAGTTTCAATGTTGGTTCTGGTTTCAATCACCATGTATATCAAATTGTTGCACAGTCAGATGGAAAGATAATTGCAGTTGGTTCTTTTACTGATTATAATGGTCATACTGCAAACCGCATAGCTCGTTTACATACAGATGGAAGTTTCGATACAAGTTTTACTATGGGGGGATGATTTAATAACGTGCCGATATCTGTCTCCATTGAAACTGGAGATTCTATATTGCTGGGAGGTGCATTTACTTCTTATAGTGGGGTAGAAGCAAATCGTATAGCTCGTTTGGATAGTAATGGGGTGCTTGATAGCTCGTTCGTAGGAGGTTCAGGTTTTGATGCTGAAATTAATACTCATCTGTTGCATAATGATGGTAGTATTATTGTAGCTGGATACTTTGAGTATTTTAATGGCTCACCCATTTCTGATCCATATATGACTCGTTTGATAGCATCAGCATGAGATAATAGTCCTGCTCTTCAGTGAGCTGGAAAAGTCTATCGTGCACCAGTAGATAACTGTCCCAATGGAGATATATCTCCCACGCAATATGATGGTTTGTGTGAGTGAATGAGTCTGTTGCAATGAGGCGTAGCAGTTACATCTGATACTACCTGAACAACTGTCGCCGCTACCTGAACAACTGTCGCCGCTACCTGAACAACGATAGAGTCAGAGGACACCACAGAACAGGTGGATGATAATACGGATAGTTCATCTGAGATTTTATCATCAAGTGAGATTGTTGCACAGCCACAGCAGCTCAACTGTATGGAATGAGAGATGAATGATGCATATAACTTTGCATATGGCCACAGCATCACAACTATGTCAGATTGTATCAAGGCAAATATGACATGAGTATTACTCAGAAGAGATGCGGCAAAAATGATCAGTAATTACGCGATCAATGTATTGGACAAGCAACCGGATGAGAGCAGAGAGTGTGCGTTTGATGATATGATAAATGGTGATGCAGAATATCAGATATATGCGAAGCTTGCATGTCAGCTCGGTGTGATGGGTATCAATAATGTGACTAATGAGGTAAATAAAAACTTTAATCCGGATGAAGCAGTTACTAAGGCACAATTCGCAACTATCCTCTCCAGGTTATTATATGGATCAGCCTATAATGGAGATGACGAGAACCGGTATGTGAAACATGTAGATAAACTGCATGAATTATGAGTAATAAAAGTGAAGACAGATCTATTTAGTCCGCTTCCAAGATGATGGGCGATGCTTATGCTAATGAGACTGTAAAAAATGAGAAAAAGCTCCTTCATAGAGAGAGGAGCTTTTCTATAGTATAATATTTATTGAGATTGTTGCCCTAAGTGTAAAAATTAACTATATTAAATATTTTTACCCGATATATCAATGATGCAAACTATATTCTTTCTGTTAATCGTAGCACTTATTTCAGAGGTGCTTTGAACTATAGCTTGATTCTGATCATCAAGTATTTTCCTGCCGCTGGCATTGCTTGTTTTAGACTTCCAGACAGCATTGCTGCTGGTAGCAATTTATCATATCTTTGGAAATGCTTCGAGACTCTACTTCTTCCGTAATCATGTTAATAAGAGAGTAGCGTTACTCTTTGGAATCCCAAGTGTTGTTTTAACAGTCATTGGGTCTTTACTAGTGTCTTACATCGATCAAAATATACTAAAAATAGTGCTGGGTATTATTCTGACACTATTTGCTTCATATGTATTACGAAAACCGAAGTTTACACTGCCAAATAGTCCCATGGCGGGTATCGTAGGATGATGACTGTCAGGGTTTACTGCCTGACTCATTGGTACATGATGAGTGTTAAGAGGCGCATTTATGACAGCATTTGCTTTGCCGAAAGAGCAATATATTGCTACTATTGCTCTAGTTGCTCTGATAGTCGATGCCACAAGAATACCTCTCTATTTCTGACAATGATTTTTAGAGAGACAATATTATTTCCTTATACCTTTATTGCTTCTCATAGCGCTGATAGGTTCATATATCGGGAGGAAGATTGTGAAGAGCATCTCTGAACAAATATTTAGAAAAGTTATTCTTATAGGAATTATTATCCTTAGTTTGAAGTTCGTATCTGATGGAGTTATTTCGATTCGATTCTAGGTATTAAGCTAAAGAGCATTATAAAGTAGTCTCGCTACATCTAAAAGGGTTTATATAAGCAAACATTTGACATATAAAACGGCTAATTCTAGCTGTTTTTTTGTATTTAAAAAGCTCGTACATATATATGTACAAGCCTTTTAGTTAAGTGTTATTTGATATTTTGTAACATGTTTTTCATCATCACAATTTCTTGCTGTTGTGTGCTGATAATATTATTGGCAAGAGTCATGGTTTCAGTTCTATGCTCCGCTTTTAATACGCTTTGCGCCATATGAATTGCTCACATATGATGTATTATCATTCACTGTAAGAAGGCGGTATCTAAAGCGTCTCCTGTCAGAGTTGTAAGCTCGGGCATCATATTTTGATAGTTGCTTTTGATAGTGCTATTTGGATACCGCTGTTGTAACCAACCATTCATCATAGTGATCTCTCTGGTTTGAGCATCGATAATATTTTGAGCAAGTTTCTTAAGATCGCTATTGGTAGATTGTGCTACGACGATCTGTGCAGTATCAACAGCTTCTTGATGATGGGGTATCATATTGATGATAAATTCTTCTTCATTTTCAATGTCGTGCATCATCATGTTATTATCCATGTCGTGGTTCATAGAGTGCCCACTCATCATAACGTGATTATTATTGGTATTCTGTAAGGTACATCCACTGATTAGTGTGCCTGCTGCTATAAGTGATCCTATAGTAAGTAATTTTTTCATCTACATCAAAAAAAGAATATAAAAAGATATTTTCATGCAAGCGAAGAAAAAATATCTTATATTGTCAGAACGGTGGATGCGATGTGTGCGAGATGAAGTGGGGAAAATGTAAATTCTCACGGTGGTCAACTACTCATATAATAATATGCTAGCGGAGTAGAGTGTATTGTTTCAAGTGCAGGAAGGGGAAAGCTAATATAACTGAAAGTAATAGTTTTTATGATGATAGCACTTACCAATGAAGACATTTTCATTTTCTCTATATTTTCACATGTTTTCACACATTTTTTATGAGCGCTATCCGTATCCAACGTTTCATGACTACTATGATCTCTTGTCATATCCATCGCTGGATGGTTCATAGTCAACATATGAGAAAATGTTGATGCTCAGAAAGCATAACTTAGCAGTACTAGAAATATAGCTCGTTTTCTCATAATTTTCATATGTCTACTTTTACTCTGAAAATCTCAGAAATCAATATAATTTCTTATAAAGTATTAGATGCTTTACCAGGAGGCGATGTAATTATGCACCTTGGCTCATACCATCTGCACTCATATCCATATACGTAATCTGCCAGCTGTGCCCATCAAGATCTTCGAAATCCTGGGAGTACATCGATGGTCCATAGTCATCATAATGTGCTTAATCATTTTGAAGAGAAGTGAAAAGATAAATGTATTATAATGATATGATTACTTTCTCAAAATCTTTTCCATAGCTTTTCCTTTTGCTAACTCATCAATCAACTTATCCAGATAACGAAGCTTTTGCATAAGCTTGTTTTCAATTTCCTCAACACGGTAGCCACAAATAAGACCGGTGATTTTTGACACATTGGGATGGAGTTCAGGCGCTTCCGCGAAAAACGTTTCAAAATCTACTTTCTTATTAATTTGTTGCTGCAGGTTTTTCTTACTATAACCTGTTAACCAGAAAATAATCGTATCGACCTCTTCTTTCGTGCGTCCTTTTTTCTCTGCTTTCTGGATATAGAGTGAGTAGACACTTGCAAAAGAGGTTTTAAATATCCTATGCGTGTCATCCTTGCCTAATGCTTTCATTGTAATGAACGAGAGATTAAAGTGTTTTCTGTAGTATGTCATAAATAAGGTCTTATATCAAGCTCTATTATACTTAAGTTTCTCTTAACCTGAAATTGCTATGTATAACGAGTTAAAAATAATTATAAGAATATAGTATTTTATATTTTTGTTTTTTTGTATGGCTCTTCAACATCAAAAAGCGATCTTTGGATTTTTTGTTATACTAACACTTACTCTACAATGATGCTCTATTATTCCTGCTAATAATTCAGAGAGCAAAGAGCAGAGAGCAGAATTAAAAAATGAGACATCATTAACGGGTTTTACGTCAGTAGAAACTAATGCTGAACAGACTCCTGCAACTGGCATGAACCACGATGCTATGACAGATATGGATCATTCTGTCTCTCATTCGAATGACTCATCTGCAGAAACATCGCTCAATGGTATATTTCACCTTACTAGCACATATGACAGTCCTGCAGGTCCAGAACCTCTCGATGCAACAGTCACTATCGAGAACGATGTGATCACTGCAGTTGAAGCAAAAAATGTAGCGCATGCAGTAAAAAGCAAGATGTATCAGGATATGTTCATCAGCGGAATCGCAGGACAGATCGTTGGAAAAAATATTGCTGATGTAAAAGTTACATACGTAAATGGTTCAAGCCTTACAGCGCAAGCTTTTGATAAAGCTCTTCATGCATTAGAAAAATAGTTTTATGCAACAGTACGTGTTTCGTCAGGAGTCATGCGGCTCGGTGTTGACGATAGATATTCTTTCTGAAAACGATCCTACGCAGCTTGTGCAGGATTGTTTTTCGATATGCAAAAAGTTTGAAGAGCGTTACTCCAGATTTATTCCTGGAAATCGGCTTGATACAATCAATAAAACACAAGAACAACCTATCCCGCTTGATGACGAAGCATATGAACTTCTCATATTTTCACTGGATCTTGCTCATAAAACATGAGGAGCATTTGATCCTACTATTATCTCAACACTGGAATCATACTGATACGATCATACCTATTCATTTCAACGTAAAGCGTGATGATCCATGGGATATCAGCACGTTGAAATTTCCGATCACTCCGTGATCTTACACCACGGTGTAAAAATCGAATTTGGCTCAGTCGGAAAGTGATATCTATTGGACAAACTTTCCCACAGGCTCCTCACTGCAGGATTTTCTCATTTTCTTTTGGATTTCGGAGGCGATATCATCGCTCATGGTTGATATGATGTCGGGCTCGAAAATCCTTTCGATCTTTCTCGGCTTATTTGAACCATACACGTGGATGGATTTTCAGTCGCATCAAGCAATGGCGCAAAGAGAAGAGTGGGGGAGTTTCATCATCTGCTTGATGCACACACCGGCGAACCTATCGTTTCCATCGCCGGCGTCTACATCGCAGCTCCCACATGATTACTCGCTGACGCTTATAGCACTGCTGTATTTGTCTCATGACCGGAAAAAGGAAAACAGCTGCTTACAGTCGAAAAAGATATCACCGGCGTGATAGTCTTTGCAGACGGAAGTTTCTGGCAGAAAGATGGGTATTTGGGAAAACTATTCTCGTAGAACTGAAATCTTAAAACCTAAAACGTAAATCTACTTTTAGGTTTGAGGTTTTAGTTTTACGGTGTTAATTAGTTCTTGTCATTGTCTTGCTTAATCATTATATAGAGGAGGTATTTTTAATTTCTCTCTCCATATATGAAAATGTGAAGACAACTAAAAAAGATTTACATGCGGTGAATCGCGCTTCTAGTCGCTGCGGTGGGTTCAAGCACTTTTGCTGCAAGTGGCCCATGGGATATATGTGACATCTCGGTAACGCCGCCTGCAGGATCAGTGCCTCATACGGTGACACTCAGTGGTACAGTATACAGATCTATCTCAAGTGGATATGTCGAAGCATATAGTAGTATCAACTGGGGAGATGGTTTTTTCTCATGACCAATCACAGGATCGATATGGGTAAACCCAACACATGTTCGTTGGTATGCAAACCACACATATACGACTACAGGAGTATATACTATTACCAATAACGTAGTATATGCTACAGATCCGATGTTTACATGGATAGACCGTAATGCAAGCGCATTCTGCTCAAGCAACAATGTAGCCGTAGGTACGAAAGCTCCGATCAATACAGGAAGAGTACAACCGATCTGTGGAAATGGAATCGTAGAAGCACCAGAGCAGTGTGATGCAGGAGCAAACAATGGCCTTCCAGCATCGGGATGTAGTGCAACATGTACACTCGTTATGCCAAAATGTGCTATCACTGTTGTTCCGACAACAGGAACAGCTCCGCTCAACGTTATTGCAACAGTAACAGGATCTGTAGGACAGATAAATTCTGTTTCACGAGGAGATAGTACATCAACATTTGGACCATGGATAGGAACTGCGGTGACAGGTGTATGGTTTTCAACACCGCATACATATATGACAAGCGGGACATACACGATAACAGCAAGTGCGGTTAATCCATACTCTCCGAACTACACAAGCATGTGTTCAGCAACAGTAGTCGTTATGGGCAAAAGTACTCCAAGACCAATCTGTGGAAATGGAATTGTGGAAGCACCAGAACAATGTGATCTTGGAGCAAGCAATGGTCTTCCAGGTTCAGGATGTAGTCTTACATGTCAGTATACTATCCCAACATGTAATCTTTCTGTTGCTCCGACATCAGGCATGGCTCCACTTCCTGTAACGATTACCCTGACAGGATTCGGAGGAGTTATTGGTAGCATTTATTGGGGAGAAGGTCCAATCGCTTTCGGGCCATGGCTTTGAAGTGGAGTTCCGCCAACCTTCACCAGTGGGCATACATATATGACGCCTGGTGTGTATGGTATAAGTATTACGTATATCAATCCACTTGTACCAAATCTCATGACAAGATGTAATGCAAGTATCTACGCAACAGGAAAACCAATCATCAATCCAATATTTACCGGAAGAGTGAATACAGGAGTAGTTATCAATCCTATCTTTACGTGAAGAATAAATACAGGTGTCATTATAAATCCTGTGCTTACCGGAAGAATAAATACATGAGTAATCATCAATCCTGTTCTTACAGGAAGAGTTATAACTCCTGTCCTTACAGGTAGGGTTATAAATCCTATTTTCACCGGAAGAGTTATAACTCCTGTGCTTACGAGTGGTATTATCATCAAGAGTCCGACATCGACAGTTCTTTCTCCTATGCCATTTGGAACAGGTACGACGTCAATAAGCGTTGTAAATACACTTATCGGATGGGCATATAGATATGGTATTACTCCTATAAAACTCTCAGCAACACAAATGTATGCGCCAGTTTCAAGATATGGTGCTGCTCAGATGTTCGTCCAGTTTGCAAAAAATGTGAAGAAACAAACTATCGTCCATAACGCTCTATGCGACATAACAAAATACTCTGACTACAGTACTTTCACACCAAGTATGCAGACTGTGATCACACAGGCCTGTGATCTTGGTCTTATGGGACTCACAGCAAACGGGAAATCTCTTATCTCAAGCTTTAATGCATCAACATTACTTACATCAGATCAGCTTGTCACTATTATCAATAGATACAAGCCTGGTATGATAGCTTCATGAGCAAAGCTACAAAATCGTAACATTGATGTTCTCTTCCAACTCTTGAACATAGCACAGAAGTAAATCTTATAGATAAATAGAAACTCAGCAAGAAGCTGAGTTTTTTTAAATTTATTATAACTCGCCGATTTTTCCGCGCCTCCTCTAACTGAAAGTGCGTGAATAATCAATCGAAAAGGATCGAACCGGAGTCGCTGTGAAAGTGCGCGATGGTGAGATTCTTTCGTAGTTAATATATGAATAACAAGTCAGTCCGTATGCACTAAAATCGGCTAGACCTTTTTGGTTACTTTTTAGGGATATGCTAAAAAGTGACGCCCCTCCGGCAGGAGAAAAGCCCTTTTGAATTAAATTTTAAAATAGATCTATTTAGAAAAGGAGTAATCAATAATTGCAATATTCCAATATATAACTATAAAAATCTATATTCCTTTATCTTTAGCCTTATTACTATGGTTCGAAATAAGCTGACAGACGAAGAAAAGCATATTATCGAAGACAAGGGAACTGAGATGCCATATAGCGGCCAATATGTGGATAATAAGCAAACAGGAACGTATTTGTGTCGTCGTTGTAACACCCCGCTCTATCGCAGTACCGATAAGTTTGATAGTCACTGTGGATGGCCATCGTTTGACGATGCGATTCCGGGGAGAGTATTACAAACACTCGATGCAGATGGCATGCGTACAGAGATCACATGTGCAACATGTGGTGCCCATTTGGGGCATGTATTTGTAGGTGAACAGATGACCGAGAAAAATACTCGTCACTGTGTAAACTCTCTTTCCATGAAATTTGTTGCAGAAGTAATAGATGAAAACATATATGATGTAGCGTACTTTGGAGGAGGATGTTTCTGGTGTGTAGAAGCTATCATGCAAAGACTGAGATGAGTGATCGAAGTGCAGTCTGGTTATATGGGTGGAAAGCGTCCGCATCCAAGCTATGAACAAGTATCAACAGGTGTGTCATGACATATTGAGATAGTAAGAGTAATCTATGACTCTTCTACAATTAACTATGAGATATTACTTGCAGTCTTTTTTGCAACTCACGATCCAACATCTTTGGACAAGCAGTGATGAGATGCGGGTGAGCAATATCGCTCGATAATTTTCTATGCAAATGACGAGCAGAAGAAAATGGCGGAAGAGATGATACAAAAATTACAAGCGGAAGGCGTATACGATAAGCCTATAGTAACTGAACTACGTCAGGCGAGTACATTTTGGCCTGCAGAGTGATACCATCAAAATTTCTATAACCAGAACCAAACGAAGCCATACTGTCAGCTCGTCATTAATCCAAAACTGGCTAAGCTGAGAGAAAAATTCAAAGACTTTCTGAAAGACGAATAAAGTTGACTTAATATGTATAAAGTCTATAATTTTTGCGTTAACAAAAAACACTCACGCAAAATATATATGACTATGGGAAGCAACAGTATATACGAAAAAATTGGCTTTGGTACTATTGGTCTTTGTCCTCGCCAAAAGGACCACTATACAAGAGAAATAGAGTCTGATGATGGTACAGAAACTGCCCTTCAGATAACCAGAACAGAAATGGAGTTTTCATTTGTATTAGCACATTACAATCAGGATGAACAAGAGTTGATGCGTAGTTCCCCCTGGATGTTAGATGCAAAGCTTCATGGCTTGTCGGTTGCCTTTAAGAAAGAGGGTGATAACCACTGGTCTATTACCGGTAAAGAAGGCGTAGTTCTTCATATCATGGTAGCAAATGATGGAGACATCTCACTGCATGTTGTTAATCCTCACAAAGGTGAAAATGTGTTTCATGTACCAGAGTTTTGCCTGGTTACATCCGGCACTAAAGCGCATGCATTACTTATGACCGCAGGCGAGCTTGTGCAGCAAATTCGTGCAGATGACAAAAACAAAGTATCAAATGAACTGAGGCCATATTATGTGCTTCTGGAGCGATTTTATGAAGCCATAGGAGAACACCATAAGTTCAAACCATTGTCTCAATAAGCGTAAAAGATAATGAAGCTCGGGGGGTTTCCCCGGCTTTTTTTGATTTCTTGGAGCTATTGCAAAAATAAATCACTCTTATATACTCAGGACATTTAGTTTTTGGGACAGAAAATGACTACTTTTCAGATAAATAGATTGGTGAGAGATAGGATGGTGCCACAATTATTGAGCAGGTGTAAGGTCACCTATAAAAATCTTACTGGAGAGGAACTTATACAAGCCTTGAAGGAAAAGTTATACCACACATTGGAGCTGGGGGAAACACCTTCTACCGATGGAAAACTACTAGAGCATGTTGCTGACGCAAAGGAAATAGTTGAATCACTTATATCGCATGATGCTAATCCAATAGAACTTCTACCGGAACAACAACGTATCAACCAGATATTACATACACATGCTATACAGTTAAAAACCATTCTTGATATGCAGGTCTCGAGAAAAACGAGTCGATGAAGCTTTACTGAGTGATATTACATTGAAGATATTACTGTTTCTAAAGATGTTCCAGAAGTCTATGACCTATTGGTGAAATGAAAATATCCAATACAAGAGTAATCTCTACTTCTTTCCCTTGATACTATGGTATTTGTCATCAATAAACTGTATAGAGACAAGCTCATCGATAAGCAGCTTCTCATGGGATGGAAGGTTTTGTGCATGAAAAAAACTGGAAAAGCACTGATAGATGCTCTGTATGAAAAGGCAGAGGAGGAACTAAAAGAGTTGAATCAACTAGTAAAAGAACTTCATGAAGATACGACAAGAAAACTCGACGAATTACAAAAAGAGCTGATGAAAGAAATGAAGGATATCAAAGAGGCAATAGATGTCCTGACAGATATGTGAGAAAATATGGAGAAGTTAAAATCGTTTCGTGATATTATCGATACTATAAGTAAAAAATATAGCATCGATCCAACTGAGCTTGAAAAAGTACAGTTACAAGACAGAGAAGAGAGAGGTTCATTTGCGCAGGGACGATATATTTTCAAACAAGAGATCCCACAAGATACAGAGGATAATAGAAAATGGCATGATTATTACGCAAAGAAATATCCTCAGGAAGATGATTTTTAATTATTATTATATCATTTCATGTTGCTAGAAAACAAAGTTATCTTCATTACTGGTGGTACAAGTGGTATCGGTAGGGCAACGGTGCTTGCAGCACTGCGCGAAGGCGCAAAGGTTGCGTTTACCGGAAGAAGAAAAGAAGAAGCTGATGCACTCGGAGGTGAAGCTATTAAGGCTGGTTATAACACTGATAATCTCTTGTTTATCCAAGGAGATATTACTGATGAACAAGCATTACGCTCTCAGATAGAGGAGTGTGTGAATCACTTTGGTAAGCTCGATGGCGTTTTTGCCAATGCCGGAAAACATATGGTAGGGAACGTCGTTGAAACGACTCTTGCTCAGTGGAGAGAGATGTTTTCCGTGGATGTCGAAGGAGTCTTCCTCACACTGAAATATTCGATCCCACATTTGCAAAACACTGGCAAAGGAAGTATCGTCATCATGGGATCAGATCAGTCGCTGATCGGTAAAGGAAACTCAGCAGCATATGGTGCAGCGAAAGGAGCGGTATGACAGCTGACAAAAAGCACAGCTATCGACTACGCAAAAGATAATATCCGCGTGAACTGTGTCTGTCCGTGAACGATTGATACTCCTCTTGCAAGAGGAGCGATGAAAGGATTCGCTGAACAAAACTTTGGCGGAGATCTGAAAAAAGGAACACAGTTTCTCGAAAAAGCGCAGCCGATCCAAAGACTTTGAACGCCAGAAGAAGTAGCCGAAACCGTTGTGTTCTTGCTGTCTGATAAACCGGGCTTCATGACAGGATCGCTTATTAGTATCGATGGAGGATATACTGCAGGGTAAATACAAAGCAATTAGATGTTGGATGTTGGCAAGATGCTATCATCTAATTGCTATAAGAAGGTTAGATGTTTAGGGGGAGAAGTCTTGACTTTCTTATTACTGTGATTATTATTTCACTACATAAACACATAAATTCACATAATATGAAACTACAAAAATTTGAGTTGCGTAGGCTGCAAAACAGGAGAGCTAAGATAGATAAAGCTCCTTGTAAGCTTATTGATGTAAGAAGGGTAAATGGCTCTCTCTTACAGCGCATTGAGAAGGTTATAGTCATGCTTATTCCAAAAGCATTTACCCTCAATGATGTACACCATGCCATGATGGAAGTGGCAGACGCCTATCCGTGTAGTGAAGACTATATCGTACAGAAAGGCGGAATGTTTATTTGCTATAGAGATGATATTGCTAAGGCAATGGCAGCATCCGGCTTCTTGTATAAGAAGAAAAAGAAAATGCCTATCTATCAAACATGGGGCGGGCAATATGCTGCATAAAAATGGTATTATACATGAAATCTAAAAAGCCACCGGTCCCCGGTGGCTTTTTTTATTCTTTTTTTTTCGCAGGAGAAAAGAAAAAATGAAATAGAAAAAAGTCCTTATGAGGACCTCTTTTTTCTATATGAAGTACGTTATAATTGAAACAATCGATGCGATGATACCAACGATGTTACTGACAATGATTGGTTTATCATTTTTTTGTATCCCATAGAACATCCATACAAAACATGCGACAAGTATGGTGCAGGGGATGAAGACGGATCATTTCTGCCCTTCAAGATTGAGCCTTGCTTGGTCAATATTTGCAAGGAAGCTAATAACAGTCAGTGAACAGCCAAGCCATTCTATTTGTCCGGTAAGCTTTTTTGAACAGTGCATCATACTCATGGCTAGTCGCTGAAGTTAAACTGTTTAAAATCTTCGGTCATCGCTTCCATAAAAAGTCTTTTATCAAACTCGAGAGCAACGTATGAGTTGACTTCTGTTCTTGGATGATTGCGTACGTCTACTACTGTTTCTCCCTTTGTGAGCTCTCCTTTCGTCTCTACATGGACATCGTAAAATGTTCCCTTGTAGATATGAGGGTAGAGGAGCATACCAACAGTATGTGCATCGTGCACGAAGAAACCTCTATCATATGCTGTTTCTCTGAACATCATATTTGTGCCGATGGTAAACTTTGTCAGGGCACGCATAAATTCCTGTTTCTTATCGTGGTTTACATTTTTAAAGCAATTTTCAAGATCTTCATCGGTGAAGACCATCTGTGTCGTGAGATCAAGCGGTACAAGGATAATATTTTTCGTCGCATTGAACACCGCAGCAGCGCTCTCTGCATCATATGCAATATTGAACTCAGCACTTGGAGTAATATTTCCATTGACCTTAATCGCTCCACCCATAGCGATGATCTTTTTACACTTTGAAAGAATACCTGGCTCGCGAACTTCTGCAAGTGCCATATTTGTCATGGGTCCGGTCACGAGAATTGCTAGCTCACTACCATATGTATGTATGGCATCAATGATCATATCCACGCTATCTTTTTCTGCTGCTGGTAGTATAACTTCCGGAAGCATAGACGAAAGATTGCCAATTCCATCGGCACCATGGATATGTGACGCATCTTGCGATACAATCTGTCTATGATCTTTCCCGACAGGAATATCATTTGCTCCGACAAACTGACACATTCTGAGTGCGTTTGCATATGTCTTGTCTGCTGAGACATTTCCTCCTACGGTTGTAATACCCACTACTTTCATCGGAAGATGAGCAAACTGATGATTTATCAATAACCACAAAAGTGCAAATACATCATCGGCACCTGGATCACAGTCTATCAATACGGGAAGGATCTTTTCTGAGCTCATAACTTATAGGTTATAGATCGTAAATATTATATAACTAATTATAGCTAAAAAAGCTGTTTTTTGCAAAAAATGAAAAACAGAAAAACGGCTATTTAAAGCCGTTCTTATTTGCCGTATGGAGCATTTCTTATCTATTATTTATTATTTCATATGGATGTATCCTCTTTTAAATTCTTCCCAACTCATAGCTTTTTTTCCTTCCGGTTTCACCATACATTCCAGGATAGAAGCGTGTAACTGATTATTTTCATCTATCATTTTTTCTTCACCCCGACGAGCTGTCGGGGTATGGTCGAAGACCATTTTTTCGATGATGACTCTCTTGTCGTTGTGTATGAAGAAAATTTTTGGTCGCTGATAGAATGCACGATATTTATTGTAAATAGTTTGTAATGAGTCTTGTCGCGGATCAATTTTGCCGTCTTCTTTGGTAAACTTTGTCGCATATGTTGCTTTGCTATGATCCTGAGGTTTTCTGCTGATATGTTCTTTGCCGAAATCCCATAGTGTATTACACAAAAGCTCTGGTCAGATTTGTGTCATCTTATGAGTAAGGTCTGCTTCGTTCCATGACGGATCGATAGAAAATCCAAGAGAGGAGAGGATATCTCCTTCATCCATCTTTGCATCCATGTACATGATCGTCACGCCCGTCATAGTCTCATTATGCAACAGCGCAGAGATGATAGGTGAGGCGCCGCGATATTTCGGCAAGAGTGATGGATGCACATTGATTGGTCCAAGCTTTGGTATGTCTAATATGCTTTGCGGCATAATCTTCCCATACGCAATCACCACAAAAAAATCGGCATCAAGAGCTTTTATTTGTTCATAGAACTCTTTTCATTCATCGCTTTTTTCTGGGTTAATTTTACTTGGAGTTAATATAGGAAATTCTCAATTCTCAATTCTCAATTCTCAATTAATTCTGCTCTCTGCTCTTTGCTCTATGATCTGAAATGCGGTTTTTTTAATAATATTTTGTTGCACTTCCATGCCACGACCGGATGGTCTGTCAGGAGCGCAGACAACTCCAGCAATTTCAAATCTTTTATCCTTTGCTAACTGTTCAAGAAAAGGAACTCCGATCGGAGCAGAAGAGAAGAAAACTACTTTGTAGTGAGATGGATCGTACTGTTTCATAGGCTTTGGAGTACACGAGCTAATTCTGTCAACAGTATACAAAAATCATGGCCAAAAGCCATATCTTTCAAAGCATTGTTTCCCATATGCACTACAGTGAGGAACATGAGAACATATTTTTCACTTTAGCCAGAGCGATGGGATGCCTTTATCCGGAGAGAGCAATAACTGATAGATCCATATGCCTCACTGAGCGATTTTCCCGAGGAGATAATTGATCTTTTGAAGGAGTTTCATGAGACGAATATAGCGAATTAGCGATAAAGTGCAACCGACCATTTATCCCGTCATATGTGGATACCTATATGCAGGTAGGAACATATAGACTTGCACAGTCCGGTAAAGAGTTCGATATACGTGTTGATAAAAAATGCTCATGATCAGCTCTGTGAAACACATTATAATCATGCCCATGCATATATCACACAAAGTATTCTTGAACAGAAAAAACTTTGGTCAGATGAAAAATATCTTGGAAATATCCTGGAAGTGATTGGCCTCAAGTAACGTATTTTCTCATTGTATTTATGAAGTTCATGCTTATAATGAGCTTTCTAGCTCGATGGTTTAACGGTAGGATAGCAGACTCCGTCTCTGTTGGTACAGGTTCGAATCCTGTTCGGGCTACAGGGAAGGCTACGCGTGGAGTGCCTGCAGAGGAGATATTATGACTCTTCGGGGTACCTTAGGGTACTTAGTTACAATTCCGCATGGGGCACCATAGCTGGACCACCGGTGAGTTACTTACAGGTTTAGCCGGGGCTTATAGGGTATCAACCTATAAGCTTTTTTTATATCCTAAATCTGTTGACTCTATAGGACTAATAGATATCATACTAAGTACTTCGCTTTTATATAAAGCAGGGCATATAGCTCAGCTGGCTAGAGCGCCTGACTCTTAATCAGGAGGTCTTGGGTTCGACTCCCAATCTGCCCACCAGCGAGATTAGCTCAGATGGTAGAGCACATCTCTCCGGGGGATGAGGTCACTGGTTCGAATCCGGTATCTCGCTCAATTGTAGTTCATCTGTATTATACAGATGGACTTTTTTTAATAAAAAAATAATAGATAAGAAATATTCCTTATCTATTATTCTATTATCTCTTATTTTTTATTTAATTTTTGATTCTTCCGATAATGTTTTGGATGAACAGAGCAAATTTACCTCTGCTGATTGCGTTGTTGTAATTAAGTGTTGGGTCGTACTCGAGAAGAGGTTTCTTATAGTATTTGAGAAGATTGTTCCCGAGTGTAAAGATATCCGCATACGTGATATATGATCTTGGATCATGACGCTGTGACGTAATACTATTCCACAGATGCACCTTCTGTCCAGCAAATCTATATCTGTCTGACCAGTGAGCAGGATTGGCTGTACGAGAGAAGCTGAGACCTGCAAGTCTTGAGAATACCTTATATGCTTCACCCCATCTGAGGTAGTTATATACTCCAAACATCTTTCCTCCGTTGTATTCACCTTGTACGAGACAGTAGTCGAGCATAAGATCTACAGCTGGTTTAAAGACGCTATTTTGAATATCTTTAAAAGTTGTTTTATATCTTTCAAAGTCGCCATCTTTATACGGACATACTTCATCCTCAAGGAGGGTAGGAGCTGATCCGAGTGTGACAATATTTGGCGTAGGATTGCTTCCAAATCCACCACCTGCGTATCCTCGTGAATCATTGTTTGGAGGTGTTGGCGTATTGCCAGTAGAGGTTCCTGTTGTACTATAACTTCCTCCGCTCAGATCGTCGGGGATAGCCATGACATTAATGAATGCTACGTCTGAGTCATATGTCGGATTTGTATCTGTACGATTTCCTGTAATAGTGATGTGGTTTGCTAGGATAGTTCCTGAAGTAACGCCGGTGTTTACCATAGCTGAAACAAGGATTGATCCTGATGTGTGAGGAAGGATGCTTCCGGTAATATTCCAGTGTAAGATCGTGCCGCCAGTGACGATAGGAGTAATAGTCAATCCAGTCGTAAAGTTTGTTGCGAGGAACGTAAGTCCATCATCCATAATATCTATCAGAGAGATGCCTGTTTCTGTGCTTTCGCCATCATTTTGATATGTCAGCATATATGAAACGATGTCTCAAGCGATAGCTATAGGATTTGCCGTAAATTTAAAGACAGACATGTTTCCTGTAACAAGTGGTCCAAAGACAAGTACGCCCGAAGCAACACCTGTATTGTCTCCTGTAGAGATATCAATGATATCGCTACTCAAGATAGTCGCTCTGTTCATCAATACTGTTCCTGATGCTACGCCTGCTCCTATCTGGGTATAGATAGTGAATGCTCATGACATGATAGTAGATCATGTTACATTCCATATATTCCATGTCACATTTGAACCGGTAGCAGTAATACCTGTGCTAAAGTCTGCAGCAGATCATGAGAAGTCTGTGGAAATATATGTCAGTCCTGCAGGAATAAGATCTGATATAGTAATGCTAGAGAGAGGAGAAAGAGCTCAGCTTGCGTTTACATACCTTATAAGATATGAGATGATGTTTCCTGCTGTTCCTGTCAGTTGATTTGCAATCTTTTCTATGTTAAGATCCCCATATGTTATCGTATCAAATATAATTACCGGAGGAGTTGTAGAGGAATTATTTCCTGTAACAGTGTCGGTAAGAAATCCATCAATAGTAGCAGTATTGATAATGGTGTCTCCGGATGACAATGTATTTTCAAGATATCCTGTGACGATAATGCTTCCTGATTGCATCGCAGTCAGCGTACCAATATTCCAGAAGAGATTTCCTCATGTAGCTATGGTTGGTGCTGGCGCAGCACTGACAAAGGACAATCCGGCAGGAAGGCTATCAACGATAGATATTCCTGTGATCATAGTGGCACCGCTGTTTCTATAATTGATCGTATAGCTGAACTGACTACCTACTGTGCCAGTAGATGCATTGTTCGATTTAGTAATCGTGAGATCAGAGAATATAATAGGATCAACAACAGTTACGGGTGGGGTAGTAGAAGTATTGTTTCCTGTAGCAGTATCAGTGACAAGTCCATCAATGATAGCTGTATTGATGATGCTATCTCCGGAAGCAAGAGTATTTTCAATGTATCCCGTGATGATAATCTTGCCTGTTTGCATTGCTGTAAGAGAAGCAAAACTCCAGAAGAGATCTCATCACGTAGCTATAGTAGGAGCTGGGAACGCGCTAACAAAAGATAATCCGGAAGGTAAACTATCAGTAATAGTTATTCATGAAGCAGTTTGTGCTCAGCTGTTTGTATAATTGATAGTATAACTTATCAGTCCACCGATCGTTCCTGTTACGGCATTATTTACTTTCGTGATGGTAAGATCCGAATAGATAGTAGGACCAAAAAGTATGATAGGTGAAGTGAAAGAGACATTATTATTGTTATCATAGTCATCAAGAATTCCATTGATCACGGCCATGTTTACTAAAACATCCCCGGATCCGAGTGTTTCGTTTGCATATCCCGTGATGATAATGATGCCACTTTGCATCGCTGTAAGAGTTCCGATATCCCAGAACAACTCTGATCCAGTAATAAGCGTAGGAGCAGGAAATGCACTTGTGAAATTGAAACCTCCCGGTAGACTGTCAGAGATGTTTGTGCCTGTAATAGTGACGTCTCCACTATTGAAATACGAGATAATATATGAAATAGGTTCGCCGATAGTACCAGTATCTGCTCCGTTCACCTTGTTGATGACGAGATCAGAAGCTGTCGCTCCAGGAGCAAAAAGTGTGACCGGTGGAGTAGTGGTTTCGTTATTTAGTTCATTTGGGTCATATGTATACCATCCTCCGATAGCAGCATAGTTTGTTACGGTGTCTCCAGAAGAGAAATAATCCCCAGAGAACGATACAGTGATAACGATATCTCCGGATTGCATTGGTTCAAGAGTCCCAATATCCCAATAGTACATCCCATCGGTTTCACTCGTGAATGTCGGAGTAGAACTGACGAACATAACTCCTGTAGATAAATAGAGGTAGTCGATGATGCTTGCTCAAGTCACAGCATTCTCTCCGCTATTGAGATAGTGAATAGTATAGTTGAATGTTCATCCGATAAGTCCTGTAGAGGCGCTATTTGATTTAGTAATAACGAGATCGGTTCCACAGTGTGTTTGTGTGCCTGTCCAGCCGATTTCTGCTTTACTATTGATAAATGTTGAAGGAGGATTAGGTTGTACGGGATTGAGACAGTTGTTATTAAGGAAGGTTGCTGAAAGCCCCGTCATGCCTATCCAGGATGCAGGAATATCTCCTTCAAAAAAGTTGTTACGGAAAACAGTAATAAGTCCATCAAACGAATTCCATGCTGAGTAAGTTGATGGAAATGTTCCACGAAGTTTGTTATTTTGTACGCTAAAGTATGTAAGATTTCTCCACGTTGACCACGAAGAAGGAAGCGTTCCGGTAAGCTGATTGTTCCCGGCTTCAAAGACATTGATACCAGTCCATGTCGACCAAGATGATGGTAATGTTCCTGTTAGCTGATTGCTACCTGCCCCAAAGCGTTTCATTTTCGTCCATGTTGACCAGGTTGTAGGCAGTGGTCATGAGATTTGATTACCATCAATAGCAAATGAAGTAATCTTCGTCCACGTTGACCACGAGGTAGGAAGTGTGCCGGTAAGTTGGTTGTTGGAAGCGATAAATCATGACATATTGATCCATCCTGACCGGTTTGATGGCAGCGATCCTTCTATGTCATTGTCGCTTACTCCGAAGTGCTGGATACCCGTCCACGTTGACCATGAAGTAGGTAATGTTCCGGTAAGGTTATTTTGTGTTACTTCAAAATGTTGTATACCCGTCCATGTAGACCAAGAACTAGGAAGATTACCTTGGATATTACCATGACCAATTTTGAAGTATTTGATCTTTGTCCATGTAGACCATGAAGAAGGTAATGTTCCTGAGAGGAGAAATGAATATGCTGGTGAAATTGCAAAGCTTTGTATTCCTGTCCACGTTGACCATTCTGATGGAAGGGTTCCTCTTATGGGGTTTGTTGTTAAATCGAGACCGGTGATATATCTGAGTCCAGACATATTCGCCGGAAGTCCACTTCCAGAAAGATTGTTATTTACCAAAGAAAGTCTGGTCACGTGCCGCTGACCATCAAGGAATGCACAGGATACTCCGTACCAAGTACAAACATTGATATTAAGATTCCAGTTTGTACTGTTGGTCCATGAAGCTCCATTCATGTTATTGAAGAGCTCTACAAGTCCCTGACACTCCTGTACCGGTACTGTAATACTCATCGCTGATGCACAGTCCAGCATAGCAGCAGAAGATTTCTGACTTGTCATTCAGAAATAATAGAGAGTACTGATCGCGATAAAACTTAGGGCAATCCCTCGGTGATGTTTGCGTATTTTCATGATGATAGATGGAAAAAGAATATAATATAATACTCTCATTGTAGTGAACTTGTGTGGATAGTAAAAAACTTGAAGAGTTTTGTTCTTTTGCAAGAGAAGTGTATATTGACATAGAGAAAATACATTATAAAGATGTGGTTGAGGTCTCCTATTGATGGTGAATTTTACCCTTTTTGTGATTGCTTTTTCTCTTTCAATAGATATACTCAGCGCAGTGAAGTTTTACCCCATAACCAATGGTAAAATGCACGAAAAAATTGATGTAACGTATTACTTTAAATGAGTCAAAGAATTGGTTGAAGAAAGTATTAGAGGGTATGTTCTAGAAAACATTACAAAAAAAATGGATGCATACTTTAAGAAGGTTCTGGGGCATGAAGATGCTCGCATCTCTATTCGCATCACGATCGAAAAACACAAAGGAGAAGATGAAAGATATGATGGGACATTCTTGTTTACGTTAAACGGGAAAGTTTATCCCCCATATAAGAGAGAAGGAGATAGATGATTTGAAAATGTACGTGATCTCGTAAATCATGCATTCGATCATCTGAAACAACAGATTGCAGATGTAAAAAATGCAAATCGCTGAGTTACGCAAGTATGATAATATATGTGCTATAAAGTAGTATATTCGAAAATCGATAATCGATCTACATAAGTAAGTTCCGGCTTTGCCGTAAAGCTTTATTTTGTTTACGCGTTACAATCGTATGAGTGAAAATACCAATTATCTTACGAAGGAGTGATATGACAACCTGGTATCTGAGTTACACAGACTAAAAAATGAAGACCTTCCTGCTGCGCTTTCAAGACTGAAAGAAGCAATTGGACAAGGAGATATCTCGGAAAACTCAGAGTATGATACATCTATTGCAGAGAAAGAGCTTATAGAAGCGCGTATTGCAGAAATCGAAGCGTTTCTTGCTGATGTACAGATTATCTCAGACGGGAAAGCAAAGACGGATGAAATCCGTTATGGATCAAAGGTAAAGATTGAAGTTGTCGAAAGTAAAAAAGTATTTGAATACACTATCGTAGGTAGTGGAGAAGTAGATATTCTTTCTGGTACGATCTCATTTGATTCTCCTCTTGGTATTGCTATCAAGGGAAAGCAGAAAGGAGATGTTGTAAGAGTAAGGGCAGATAGCGGAAGATATGATGTAAAAATTGTTGAAGTAAAATAGATATGTAGGGACGTAGTATATTACGTCCGTACTAATGTTTTAAGTGCATTGAAATAAGATGATAAGTGTTCCATTGAGAGTTTTTGTAAAATTGGCTATGCTGACCTTTATCCTCAGCTTCATTTTCTTATTTGTCGTGTATGGATACAGATTTGACAATAATACGAAATCTTTTGTAACACAAAATGTCTTTGTAAGCATGAACTTCTTCTCTGATGATAATACGCTTGTCTTCGATGGAAATATCTATGAGCCACAAGAGCATCAGATTAACTTCTATAACATAGAGTCAGGATGTTACGATATACATTTTGCATGAGACGCAGAGAAACGTTGTTATGAAAATAATACGCTCTATACTGATGTGTTTGTTCGCTATATCGATACGAAACCATATGTAAAATCGACATTCTCATCGTCATGTATGCCGATCATACCGACAGACCACGAAACATATACTATCGGTAAGCAAACATTTGCACAGCCGATACAGGCGGCATTTAGCTTTAGTAAGGTTGCGTTCCTTCAGGTAAATGATACGCTCCATGCATGTAGCTCTGACTTTGCTCGTTGTAAGGAACTTACTCAGCTCAAAGGCGATGTGGTGTGTGGAAACAAGCAATGATTGGTGTCGTATGACGAATGAAAATATGAACTTATTCAGTTGAAATAGTTGAAAAAAGACGCTTATTACAAGTGTCTTTTTTTAAATCATTTTTATTTCTTTCTCACTCCTGCCGGGAGGGGCGTTACTTTTTAGCATATCCCTAAAAAGTAACCAAAAAGGTCTAGTCAGATATAGCACTACGAGCCTGTGAGTTATTCATGCTTTCACGACCGAGAAATATTTATAGACCGCATAGAGGAGACTCAGGTAAAATCGGTGAGTTAGAACAATTTAAAAACTCGATACTACTATCGAGTTTTTCTATCATATCTTATATCAGTGTGTCAGCTTGTAGCGCTTCTATAATCTCTCTAGTAATCTCTGAGAGATTATGGTTCTGAAACTCACGTGTTCGTAAAACTTCACTAATTTCCCTACCTGCTTTCACAGCGCTCTCATCTTTAATGGTTACAAAATAGGTTTTACATAGTATTTCTGTTTTTGAGTGAGGAGTTGCTCATATGGAGTCTTTATAATGATGACCTATCGTAATATCGTTCTCAGGAATACATATCTCTTCTCCAAGTTCTCTTTTGATACACTTTTCGTCATCTTCTCCTTCATCATGTTTTCATCATGGCAAAATATAGACGTCCTTCTTTTTGGTCAGAAGAATCTCTTTTTCATCATTGATAATAATAGCATATGCTCCTTTTCTCATAGATACTTTTTACTTATAGAAGGAATGGTGATCCGTTGTGAGCAGTGAGATTTTAGCAGTAAAATGAATTTCTTTTATGCTATAATCTAACATCTATAATCTAACTGCTAGATAGCTTTTGCCAGATTGAGTCTTCCTTCCTTATCGATTTCCATGATTTTTACTTTTATCTTGTCTCCTATCTTGTAGCCAGCGTGAATCTGTTGTGCTGTAACTCATGGTCACATATTTTTCACATGACAAAGACCTGATTTGAACTTATTGAGAGCAACAAATACGCCGTAGTCTTCCACGCGAGCAATAGTTCCTTCTACTACTGAGCCGACCTGTGGTCCCACAGCAATATCGAAGATAATAGATTTTGCTTTGTCGATCATGGCTTGATCGCGACTGGTGATGAAACATGTTCCATCGTCTTCAAAGTCAATCTTCACACCTGTTTCAGCGATGATCTCATCGATAGTTTCGCCTCCTTTTCCGATAACCACTTTAACCTTGTCCGCAGGGATCTGAAATGAAACAATTTTTGGAGCAAATGGAGAAAGCTCTTTTCTCGCCTCCGGAAGTGTCTGTAGCATGAAATCAAGGATTTCATTTCTTCCGATATTTGCTTGCATGATGGTCTCTTTGATGATCGCGAGCGTGATACCCTTTATTTTAATATCGAGTTGGATAGCAGTGATACCATTTTTTGTACCAGCAACCTTGAAGTCCATATCTCCAGTAAAGTCTTCCGTTCCCATGATATCTGTGAGGATCGTATATTTGAGGATCTTTCCATCTTCTGTAGAATCAGTCATGAGTCCCATGGCGATACCACTTACCGGTTGTTTGAGCGGCACTCCCGCATCCATCAACGCCAATGTTGAACCACATACAGAACCCATAGAAGTTGAACCTCCTGAACTCGCACACTCTGAAACCACTCTGATAGTATACGGAAATGTTACCTTGTCAGGAATCATCCTTTCAAGCGCTTTCTCTGCAAGACGTCCATGACCAATCTCACGACGGTTCGTTCCTCTTGTTCCTTGCGCTTCGCCAGTAGAGTAGGGTGCCATATTATAGTGATGCATATAGCGCTTCTCGATATTGTCTTCTTCCATGGTGTCGAGCATCTCCACATCGCCAGGAGAACCAAGTGTTACACTTGAAAGTACCTGCGTATCTCCTCTCCAGAAAAGACCGGAACCATGTACTCTTGGAAGGAGTCCGGCTTCACAGTAGAGTGGCCTGATAGTAAGCTTATCCCTGTTATCAATTCTGAGTGACTCATGCAGTACACGATCACGGATATAGTGCTTAATGACATTGAACACAGCGATCTTTATTTTCGACTCCGTAAAATCTTCAATGGTCGTATCAGCGATCTTTTCTTTCGCAAGCGTGAGCGTTTCTTTCTGATACTCGTTGAAAAGTTCATTGAAAGGAACTTTACTGTTTCCTGTCATAGCAGCAAATTTTTCTGGTGTGATAATCCCTTGTACATATGCCATAAGTGCATCACTGGGCTTATTGTAGGCGATTTCTTTTTTGCTTATCGTACACTTTGCGAGGAACTCAGCCTGCACTTTACACATACGATTGATCTCTTCCTGTCCGAGCGCAAAAGCCTTGTCGATCAGCTCTTCATTTACTTCAGCGGCATCACATTCGATCATATTAATTGATCCTTCTTTTCCTGAAACTAACAAATTCAATTCACCTTTCTCTATCTGTTCAATCGTTGGATTCACGATAAAATTACCATCGATATACCCGATTCTTACTGCGCTTACCGGTCCATCGAACGGAATGCCTGCGGCCATCACTGCCAGTGATGAACCAATGATAGAAAGTACGCCAAGATCTTGTTCGTGGTCGATAGCGAGGGGAGTGATCGTGAGAACAGTATCGTTGATCATACCTTTTGGAAACATAGGTCTGAGCGCACGATCAGTAAGTCTTCCCGTAAGTACGGCCTGATCAGAGGGTCTACCTTCTCTTTTGCGGTATGAACCTCCACCGATCTTACCGGCAGCAGAGTAACTTTCTCTAAAGTCGAGTGTCAGTGGAAGAAAATCCTTATTGGCATCAGGATTTTTATTCATGACTGCTGTCACGAGAAACATATTGTCGTCATATTTTACCACAACAGCTCCATCAGCTTGTCCTGCAAGTTTTCCTGACTCAACTGAAAATGAGTGTCCATGCCAGTCAGCCTGGTGCTGGACGATAGTAAATTGTTTTTTGCTTGTTGGCATTAAAAATAGTTTATAAAGTTAAAAGTATTAAGGATGGTTCGTAAAGTTTATAAAGTTTATAAAGTTAAAACACCTTGTTTGTTTCTGCTTTAAGAACTTTCTACTTTATGAACTACATAAGTCCAATAGCAACAAAGAGACTAAGAAATCACGTGACGACCTAATTTCTTCGTATCTTTGTACGTATGGAGCTTATATCTAGTGAGTATAGAGAGAAGAAGAGCTATTGCAAATACTTATATCACTTCTCATATCACTTATTTTTTGTATGTCAAATATAATATCTCTTCTATAATGATACATGCCCGAAGATTTTTGCTCCTGAGGTAAACAGCCCATATACTGGAGATACTTTATTTTGTGCATGGTGTTGTATGGCTCCAAAAAACTCTCCTGAGAAACAGCCTCTTTCAAAAGAAGAACAGAAACAACAGGAAATAGACAAAGTACTCAAAGGCAGCCGTGGTGAGCTTAATTCACTGCAGCAATTTATTGATCAGATAAAAGCAACTGTGACCAACTTTACAAATATACTGGGAAACGCATTCAAATCATTTTTTTGATCTGGCGGGCCGGAGAAGCAGGCAGCAAAAGCTGCTCCAAAAATAGAAACACCACCGCAGCCTGCTTACAGATGACCCTATAAGTATGAGTATCTCTATCCACAGGGAATAGCAAACAGCTCTGACTATCTGCAAGTTCTTTATTCATGACACTTCCAGTGAAAGAAGTTCTTTGTATGAGCGTACTCTACATGAGACAAATATGGAACAAAAGTAAAATGAATCCATGAAACTGCGAAACAAAAATGACTCAATAAGTTCATCAAATGATTTAAAGGCACGCCACTTAATACTCAGATGATAGAAACCGCCGCAAAGAAACATAATGTGGATCCATATGCTGTTGCTGCCATTATTGCACTTGATAGCTCGATGGCCACGAAGGGTAAAGCCGTACGAACCAATAATCCTGGAAATGTCGGTAATACCGACGACGGAAGTACAAGGAAATATGCATCTTTGCAAGATGGAGTCGATGCCGTAGCAAATAACTTAGAAAAAAGACAGAAAGCATTTCAGAGAAAGTTTGAACTCTATCCCTGAGCAAACGCATAACCACTTTATACATCTTATATCACTACCATGACTGAACTTATCAAAAATGAAATCGGTGATAACACGATCTCTACAAAAATCGGAGATATCAATTCACTCGAAAGTAAAATTAAAGATAGTTATAAGGAAATCTATGAGACGAAAGGAGAATTGCAGGATCTGCAAAAGGAAATAAAGAATAATCTTTCGGGTAAGACGTTGAAAGAGCTTCTTGAAAAAGAGCTTACGGTTGATCATGTAAAAAATGTCCTTAAGGCAGGAATTGATGATCCATCTATAAAGCAAGCTACCTATAGTAATCTAGATGCGGGTATTACATTCAACATGCAGCTCGCTCTTGCTAAGCTTGGAGGTCACTTTGATAAGGGTATCGATGGTATGTATGGTACATCAGATACAGGAAAAAGAGTACAAGAATTTCAGAAAGTATGGAACACTACTCATCCTGAAGATACTATTATCGACACATCAGACGTAGAAGCTACTCTCGTCAGAATTGTAGCTGCACTTGATGATCCAAAGTGGGATGTATCTCGCATGAGTGGGAGAAAAGTAGAAAGACAAGAAGGAGAGAATGTCGTAACAGAAGTGCCTAAAGTCACAGCACAAGAGGCTATTAAAGATAGACAAGCGATGATAGATAATCATCTCGAGTTTATGCCACAAGATGGGTATGAGTTTGTGGATCCTACAGATCCGGCAAATATTGCTATGAAGGTAAAAGGAAAGAGACTTATGAATACGCCTTTTATGAGTTATGAAGATTTCTTTAAAGATCCAAATATGGATAAATACCATCTTGGTCTTAAGCCTGTAAAAAATTACGAATGGGCAGATGGGCAGGATAGTGAAAATTACGCAACGAAGTTGCGCGAAGGATGAGCTCAGCCAGAAAATAATACGGATGTAGAAGATGAGAATAATAGTGGAACCATAACATCTGCTGATGGAAAGAGTAAAATCAAAGCAGTAGAAGGTGATTTCCCAGTAGTAGAAGAGAAGCCAATGCCTGCACAAAATGTGTATGGACCAGAAGAACCACTTGAAGGCATGACGTTGAGTTATAATGATGCCATAAAAGATAGAGAAACGATGGAAAGAAATCACTTACGTTTTGTTCCTCAGGAGGGTTACGAGTGGGCTGGGAACTATCCTGATAATCTTGCTGTGAGAAAAACAGGAACTATGGTTGAAGATGCTCCTATGATAAGTCATGCAGATGTATTGAGATATCTGAAGGAAGGAAATTACCCAGTAGATATCAAGCCAGAGAGAGGATATGATTGGTTAGATAAGAGTAGTGAAGATAATTATGCAACGTCACTTCAAAGAAGAAAAACTATTTCATAATACGTTTATGTAAAATTTATACATCTTTAGAGTACTACCATGGCAGAACTCATCAAAAACGAAATCGGTGACAATCAGATCTCGAAGAAAATCGGAGAGATCAATTGGCTCGAAAATAAAATCAAGGATAGCTATAAGGAGATCTATGAAACGAAAGGAGAGCTTCAGGACCTTAAAAAAGAGGTAATGAACAATCTTTCGGGCGAGACTCTGAAAGCTATGCTGGAAAAAGATCTCACGGTAGAACACGTGAAGATGGTTTTGCAGTCAGCTGTCGGTAAGTTTGAAGCTGCAAAAAACAGTGCAAACCCAGATGACCATATAGCATTTATGGATGTGTATAGTGCTATGGGTGCTGGATTAGTATTTAATATGCAGCTTGCATTGGCTAAGCTTGGATGTAAATTTGAGCAAGGTATAGATGGTATCTATGGTAGTAAAGATACAAATAAGAGAATACAAGAATTTCAAAATGCATGGAATACTGCTCATGCAGATGATCAGATCGCTGTTGATGGATGGGCAGGACAAGAGACACTTACGAAGATTATTTCTGCACTTGATGATACAAGTTGGGATAAAAATAATATTGTCGCGGTAAAAGCAACAAATACCACAGAATCAGATACTAATAATAAAACAGAGAATGCTGCTGAGAGTGATGAAGTAAAAACACTTTCTGCTGAAGAGGCGCTCGCTAGTGTTGAGTCTATGGAGAAAAATCACTTACGTTTAGTGCCACAAGATGGGTATGAGTTTGTTGATGCTTCAAATCCAGATAATGTTGCAGTAAAGAAAATTGGAGAAGAAGCAGAAAATGAGACAGAAATAACGCGTGAAGAAGCACTAGCAGACTTTGATTCTGACGTTAATCATCTTAAGATACAACCTGAAGATGGATACGACTGGGTAGACGAAAAAGCAACAGATAACTATGCGACGAAGCTTATGGAAACAGATACTGATACGGAGGCAGATACAGATACAAAACAGGAGCCAAAGAAAGAAGTAAAGAAAACTACTGCAGCTAAGACAGAAAAACCAGCAACACCTAAAAAAGAAGCGACAAAAAAAGCAAAGGAAGTAACTCCTACGATACCAGTTGTTACAAAAGAGGAGCTTATGAAAGATCCTGCGAAACATCATGTAAAGATTATCAATAATGTGCCTAACGTAGATCCTGATTATGAATGGGCTGATGATGGAACAAATCCTGATAATTTTGCTACAAAGCCAAAAGCAAGTAAAAAGAAAGAAGTAACTACTTCTAAATCAACTGAAACAGCGCCAATTCCCGCGCCTACACCAGAAACAAAAGCGGATGTTCCGGTAACAGCGCTTGATAAAAAGTATGACAAAGTTGCTGACCTTTTTGAGTCATATATCAATGATCCAAAGTATAATGTAGTTGATAAGTGTATTCTGATAGAAAAAGAGGTGTTAAAAACACTTATAAATGTAGAACAATCAGATATGCCAAAGGAGAATTCTAGATTCGCTCTGTTAAGAGAGAAAGCTTTTGAAAGCGCGAGAGCAGAAATTACGACCATGTCATTTGCTGAACCTACTGGGACTCCTGAAGGTGCTAAGAAATTTCAGGAAAACTATGAAAAATTGGCAAAATATAAAAACGCATTAGTCACAACGCTCAATAACGATGTTGTTTCTGGCGTCGTTCGTTTCGCTTGGAGCGATGGAAAATTGACAAACCTTGTCTTAGACATAGATAAGCAGTTGTCTAAATACATGGGTTATCATATCAATAAGGCATTTGCAGGGACAAAGATTGATACGAAAACTTTCAAGATGAATATACTTTATTATAATGATCCGAGTAAGGTGAAGCTTTCCTCTTATGGAAATGAAACAGCGCTTGATATGAAAGAAAAGAAAGTTGATGGTCTCAACATAACTTTTGCCGACCAGGGAGAGGCTATAAGAGTAGCAAATCTTATCAATAGAATAAAAGATCTCTATAGACCAGAAGACAAAACAGAAACGCGTTTTGAGCTTTCTTCTACAGGTGAAATAGAGCAAAGAGGAGCGGGTAGTCTTGGGATGACTAAGGATTTAGTAACAGACTATACTAACTTTCCAACACTGAAAGGAGAAAAGAATAATAAAAATAAGCAAGCGCTATTGAACTATCTCAATAAAAATGTTGCGGATGTTACAGAGAAATTTATACCACAGAAGACTTTTGAAGCACTTCTGCCGTATCAAGTAAAGCTAAGTCAGAATTCAGTCTGGACAGCTTGAAGACTCAATGAGTATATGAATAAAATTACTGTAGATAAAGTAACCCGCGTTACGGCTCAGCTGAAAAAAGAAGGATATCCTATGAAAGAAGAAAGTATACTTCTTGACCAAGCAAATGGGATAATAAAACGCAATGATGGAAATTCTTCTTATGTTATAGATGTCAGACAAGATAGTGATGATATGCTTTCATATCTTAGAAAAGCTATGGCGCCTGTGAAGGCAGAAGCTGATAAGAAAAAGGCTGAAGAAGCAAAAAAGAATAATGCAGTTCCAGGCGTTAAGCCAAAGGTTCCAGCCCCTAAGACAGATACAGCCAAAGGAAAGCCAGCACCAGCAAATCCAGAGCTCGCTAAAAAAACAGCAGAAGAGAACGCAGATCAGCAGCTTATAGATGCTAACTTTATCAATAAGAGCATTATAATAAATAGAATCTTTACAGAAGAAGATAGGAAAGATGCAAAGTTAAAAGCAAAAATTGATAAATTAAGAACATTTTTTATTAACTCAGAATACTATTTTGGCACATCTAGTAACCGTATGGAGATCGAAGATGCAGCAATCGTAAGAAGAGTAGATCCAGCAACAAAGGTTGAAACGAAATACATCCAGCTGACTCTTGATAACGACGGTGTGAACCAGGATATGTATAAAAATATCCAGATACCATATGACAAAGTTGTGAAAGACGGAAAACTGGATTATAATGCTTTTAATGCAGCACTCAGAAGGTACTTTGTTATAGATGTGTTTCCAAAGATTTAGATTTTACCGCTATCGCTTATTTCAAAGTCCCTTTCACGATCCTAATATTGAAGTGGAAAGTTTTGATCTCTTCAAACTCGATCTTGTCGCCAAACTCTTTGCGTAAGATATCGACCTGCCAGGTCATCATCTCTAAGAACATCGTCCAGCTTTGTGGCGATGTTTTTTGATACGCAAATATCTGAGCAAACATCTCTCTATAAAAATCGAGTCCATCATGACCTCATACAAATGCAGGGCGTGGCTCCCATTTTCTCACGTTGTCTTCTGTTTGTGTATCAAAGACCTCGTCAGGTATATATGGCAGGTTCGCTACTAGCGTATAATCAATACTCTGAGGCTTATCATCACTTGTTACAATATTTTGCTCTCCCATAAACTGTATCAAGTTTGAATGCACAAGAGCTATCTTTGTATGATCTCCCAAAGAAGACTTATGCTGTGCAAAATTTTCTTTTGCCAGGGAAAGCGTGTCTTCATAGTATTCAGTCAAATAGGCGTTATCAAAAAAAGTCGGATTTTCCATGAGTACAGACATCCCCAATACACCTGTACCCGTTCCTACGTCGAGCATTACTTTCTTGTTGGCGTTATTCACTATTTTTTGCGCTGCAACTTCCTCATTGACCGCTTCAATCATATATTCTGTCTCTGGACGGGGGATAAGCGAACGACCATCAATTTTGAACTTTCTCTGGAAAAACTCTACGTATCAGAAAATATATTCTAAAGGTTTATCCTTCAGCGCATACTCATCATAATCATGTTGTATTTTTGCGAGAGTCTCCGCGTCGAGCTCGGTATCATAATTCATGATCAGACTTTCTTTCGTCAGTCATGTATGGTGACAAAGTATCTTTTCAATCACTTTCTTTTGCTGATATTTCTGGTCTGCGAGTAAATTTCGGATAGTCATATACTACACTTAAAACTAAAATCTTAAAACTACAATTTTATTAATATCTAGCAGAAATATAAGGAAAATGGCTTGAAAAACAATATTATGCATATGTTGACAAATGGCTTCTCGCGATTATAATAACACCTCGCCAAAATAAAACGAAAAAAAATGACTATTCCATTTAACAAAAACTACGGATTTGATGACGCATCAAGACTACCTCGCGTTGTCCTCAATGTAATGGGTATTACTATGGCGCTACTTGCTGTATACGCCTATGGATATGCGGCTTTGCTGCACACCGGTGTGCTGTATCTTACACAAACCAGTACTTCTTCACTCACTCCTATCCAGCAATGGGTGGTAGGTGGTCATCTGTGTATGGCCGGCCTGTTTGCCACTCAGATGATAAGGAACATAGAAAACTGGAGAGCAGCACTGTATGGTGTTCTCATGGTTACTATGCTCATACCATTCGTGTGGGCTATCATTCATGCAGGCTAAGCGCCTTAGATAAAAACATTCTTCTTACATCTACTGGTAGTGTCCTACTGGTAGATTTTTTTTATTAGTTTTCTCCGATAATATCATTATATAATACTTATGGCACTTCGTCTGACCGATCTTACGAATATACCTACAAAGCCCGGCGTCTATATCTTTTCTGATGAGCATGGGAAGATTTTGTATATCGGAAAAGCGAAGAACTTAAAAAATAGACTTGCTCAGTATTTTCAAAAGTGATCGGTCTGGAAACAGGATATGCTGCTCAATGCTATCAAAGTTGAATTTCATATCGTTACGACAGAAAGCGAAGCACTTTTTCTGGAAGACAATCTTATTAAGAAACATACGCCTCCGTATAACAGCCTGCTCAAAGCAGATAACAGTTATGCATATATCAAGATTACCAATGAAGAATATCCGCAAATATTTCTGACAAGGTTTCGCGACAACGACGGATCGACATATATTTGACCGAAGAGTAACACGAGACATGTTCGCGAGATGCTCCACTTTTTTCGCCAACTATTTCAATACAGAGGTTGCAAAAAAGTGCAGTTTCACGAAGGAAAACTCTGCTCTGACTATTTCTTTGGTCTCTGTGAAGGTTGGTGCGTCTACAATAAACTTAAAATAAATAATGAGAAATTGAAGATGATAGATATTAATGCATTAAAAATAAAAAATAAAGAATGAAAAATAAAAAATGCCGATGATGTAGGGACGCAATATATTGCGTCCGGTGAGATGAATAAGTATTTGCAGGAAGCAAAGAGGATATGATTTATAGAAAAATATGATTATCCAGCATCGAAGGTGCAATATAAGAGAATAGTTGCATTACTGACAGACTTTTTTGGAGGAAGAATCAAACTATTAAAAGATTATATCCTTGAACGCTTGGAAGATGCTGTGCAAAAACAGCGCTTTGAATACGCTGCGCAGATAAGAGATATGTATAGCAAGATCGACTTGGTAACAGAAAAACAGAACGTTGTTCTGTCACGTCCAGTGACGTGAAATATCGTGGAAGTGAAAGAGATCGGTGAACGGCGAGTGTGCTGTGTGGTTAAGCTGTATGAGGGAAAAATTATTGATATTATTCGTTATAAACAACATCAAAATGATGGTGATGTTTCCTCACTCATGAGTGCGTTCAATCGTGAGATCGGTGAACTGAGTTGGAACTACTGGCAGGATGGCAAGCTGACGCCTTGCCCGGATATAGTGACATGTGATGAACAAAAACAGGATGGTGCGATGATTGGTATCGAAACGGATAAGCGTATATTAAACGAACCGCTCCAGGAGATCATAGCATTACTCGAAAGGAGTATCGATGCGTATGTGCTCACGAGTGCATTTGAGAAAGACAATCTGATGAATGAGCTCTTGAAGACGTTGCACACGAGATATGAGTTTAAAAAGTTTCCGTACAATGTGGAGTGTCTAGATATCTCGCACTTGTCAGGATGATGGGTGAGTGGAGGACTAAGCGCCATGAGAGAGGGGCTTCCCAATAAAAAGGGCTATAGAAGATATAAGATTAAATGAACTAAAAATAATTCGAAATTCGAAATTCTAGATTCTAAATTAAATAAGGATTGAGAATTGAGCACAGAGAATTGAGAATTTTTGCAATCAGACGACTATGCGTCACTCACAGAAGTACTCACCAGAAGATTCGGCCTTGTCGGCAATGCAAAATTCAAAGTTCAGAATTCAAAATCAAATACAGAAGAATCATCCGATAGTAATGTTGAACATCCAGAGTTTTTGCCCGATGTGTTTGTGATCGACGGAGGAAAGGGACAGTTAGGTATTGTGAAAGAGTTATATGAAAGCTCTGCTGCATTTCGTCAGATATATGAGCAGGTGCATTTCGTATCACTTGGAAAGTGAGAAGCGAGAGAGAGGAGAGGAAAGACAAAGTGAGCGAAAGAGAAGATATATATGTTCGATGACTCATTTCGCATAGTAGAAAAAGAGCTCTGTTACGATGATGCAGATAGAATTTTGACATCGCTTCGCGATGAAGCTCATAGATTTGCAAATGCATATAGAAAGAAACAGATGAGCAGTGAGCGGACAACGAAAAAACCGAAACCCAAATCAGCAGGTAGCAAATAGCAATTGGCATATAGCATGCTACTTGCTAGATGCTAGTTGCAATGTTTTTAGTTAATAGAAGTAAGATGAAACAAGAGATCATGGAAATCATGACATCTATACCATATGGCCGTGTGACGACCTATGGTCATGTTGCGGAGCTTTTAGATGTCGACTATGGCATCAAAACATCTGGCCGGATGGTTTGAAAGATTTTAAGTGGCATGAATGCAGAAGAACAGGTGCGTTATCCATGGTGGCGTGTTATCAATAAAGAATGATATTTACCGACACTGAAACTTGGAGAAAGGGGACTAAGACATAAAATGCTGCTTGAAAAAGAAAAAATTCCTGTGATAAATGATACTGTTGACATGAAAAAATTTGGTCGAAGAAGACAGGAGTAAGTACAATGCTCTTGTTTTTTTGTTATTTCGTTGTAAGGTAGAGTTGTTTTATCTCCTAACCTAAAAAAACCATGACAGTAATATTAAGAATCTTAGTAAGTGCTATAGCGATCGCAGTAGCAGCATATATTGTGCCTGGGGTTGTAATTGACAGTTTATGGACCGCTATCGTAGTTGCCGTAGTACTTGCAATAGTCAATGGTATCATCGGAACTATCTTACGTGTACTTACTTTCCCCATTAACATCCTCACACTTGGGCTGGTATCATTTATCATCACTGTGCTGATGATTATGCTTGCTGATAGTTTGGTAGATGGATTTGAGACAGGTGGATTTCTGACTACAGCTATCTTTGCCATCGTGCTTGCTTTGGTCAATATGGTATTTGGAGTTGATAAGCACAAGAAAATTTAACTACCAATTAATAATTACACAAATCTAAAAAAATGTGATTTTTGGTGTTTTCATGGCGCTTCACTATAACTTATAAAAAACGTGCGAAAAAGCTCCTTCGGGAGTTTTTTTTAATTAAAAAAGCTTTCTAGACATTGCTCTGGAAAAATGTATAATATCGCCATGGAAGAGTATGAAGGAAAAACAATAGAAGGAGTGTATGCTTGTTATGCTGTGACGCCAGAGTCTCTGAAGATTCTTGGTGAAATTTCACAAAGCATTATAGACGCTATGAATGATATTCCGACAGAAGAAAAAGCTCGTGTGACGATTCCAAACTATCATATGACATTGGAGTATAAAGGGAAAGTCGCAGATATAGCAGCATATATTGCTAGTGTTTTAGCAAAGAAACAACATGGAAATACATTAGATCTGGTAAAGATGAATGCCTGGACAAGCAATGTAGATAGAAAAAACATTCCTCATCTCGAACTTGAGAAAGGCATTGAGATCCCCTATCTCTTAGATAAACCCAAAGCAATGCATGTCAGCTTACTTGAGATAGAAGACTCATGGAATTTCTTTCGATGGTTTACGCTCAATCTTGATAGACTTGGTATCATCTGGCAAGAGGTCTGTGAAGCATTGCCAATAGGAACAGCATTGGAAGTTGATACCTCAAAAGTTCAGATATGGGGAAAAGTAGATGGAAAAAAGAAGCTGATTGTGGAGGTATAGTTTCCCATAAAACAGTAGAAAATAGAACGTTATTTTATATTATAGTAAGTATATTTATTTCTTAGGTGAGTATATGGCAAAAACACTGATCACATTTCTCATTGATGGAACATATTCCTGAATAAAGATACTGGATATGCCAGGAAAATCTATTAAGTGTTTTGTCGTGCCAAGAAAAAAATTGTCTGAGTTTGCTGAAGTAGAATGAGCATCGCATACCGGATTATACTTTTTGTTTGGATCTAATGAAAATGCTGACGAAATTGTATACATTGGACAAACAGATAATCTTGCTAAAAGGTGGAAAGATCATGTTATGAAGAAGGATTATCGAGATGTGGCTATATGATTTGTATATGATAATAATACACTAGATCTTGGAGATGTGACTTATCTAGAATATAAAACTATACTTAAGGCAAAAGAAGCAAAAAGATATCAGCTCATGAATAAAACAGAACCTACTTATAAAAAACTATCTTTGCATAAAGAATCGGTGTTAAATGATTTTATAGAAGACATAGATTTACTTATTTCAAGCGTAGGATATCCTATTCTCAAGACGCCGGATGTTGATACGAAGCAGCTAAAAATATATCATTGCACTTGACCGTCAGCATCGGGAAAATGAATATATTCTGCAGAATGAGTAGTAGTTCTTGCTGGATCTAAGTGAAGAAAAGATATTCCTAAAGCTTCTATTCCTTATGTGCAAAATCAGCAAACAAAACTATTTGATTTGTGAGTTATTAAAATGATAGATGATCAATCATTTGAGTTTACTCAAAACTATACATTCAAGTCTCCAAGCTGAGCATCAAATATTATTCTTTGAAGGAATTCGAATGGATACAACGAGCGGTATGATGATAATAATAAGACGCTTAATGAAAATGAAAGACAGGATAAGTTTTAGATTAGATAAATCATGACCGAAAACGAACTCAAATCAGCTATAGATTCACACGATACGATACCCTATGCGATTCATCTCACAGGACTTTCTGAGGAGAATGTAAGGGCAATTTCTGCAGATCTCGGAGAACCAGAGTGGATGCTGGAACATAGATTGGCATCGCTGAAGATATTCCATGAGATGTCGATGCCGAGCCGGGGACCGGATCTGTCAGGATTGAATCTTGATGAGATCGTCTACTATGCACGCCCGGAAAAAGGTTTTCAGGGGTATACGAAAAACTGGGATGAGATTGATCCGAAGATTAAGGAAAAATTTGAAAGACTCGGGATACCTGAAGCGGAAAAGAAATATCTTGCCGGAGCAGGAGGGCAGTACGATGCTGAGGTAGTCTATCATAATATTAAAGAGAAATGGGCAGAGAAAGGAGTAATCTTTGAGGATATGTCGAAAGCATTGCTCACGCATCCGGAGCTTGTGAAGAAGTATTTTATGAAACTGGTTCCGAGTAAGGACCATAAATTTGCGGCACTTCACGGAGCCGTCTGGTCTGGTGGAACATTCATCTACGTGCCAAAGGGCGTGAAAGTGACAGAACCGCTCCAAGCATACTTCCGTATGAACACCTATGGTGGCGGACAGTTTGAGCATACGCTTATTATTATCGATGATGATGCTACAGGCGATTACATCGAAGGATGTAGCGCGCCAAAGTTCGATAGCAAGTCGCTGCATGCAGGTTGTGTGGAGATCTTTGTAGGCAAGAACAGTCATATGCGTTACTCATCGGTCGAGAACTGGTCGCTCAATACGTATAATTTGAATACCAAGCGTTCACTTGTAGAAACTCATGGATATATGGAGTGGATCGGGGGAAATCTTGGTTCATGTACGACCATGCTCTATCCGTGTTCGATACTCAAATGAGATTACTCAAAGGCTGATCATATTGGCGTTGCGGTTGCGAACGAAGGACAAAATCAGGATACCGGTAGTAAGATTATTCACCTGGGTAAACACACGTCTTCGACGATTATTTCAAAATCTATCAGTAAAGACGGAGGTATTTCTACCTATCGCGGTATCGTGGATATCAAGGCTACAGCAGAGTGAGCAGTGAACGCGACCGAGTGTGATGCATTACTACTCGATGATAAGTCAGTCAGTACAACAATCCCGCATATCCATGTATGAACAGATGACGCGACAGTTGCACATGAAGCAAGTGCTGGAAGAGTTGATGAAATCCAACTCTTCTACATGATGGCTCGTGGTCTCGATGAACAAAAAGCCATGGCGATGATTGTGAACTGATTCATTTCGCCTATTGTGAAGAAGTTGCCACTGGAGTATGCAGCAGAACTGAATAGATTAGTGGAGATGGAGATGGAAGGATCGGTCTGATAAATAATTCTAAATTATAAATTCGAAATGCTAAATTAAGCAAGGAGTAACCATTGATTCGATACTCGAACATCGAATTACGAATGAAAATATCTTTTATCTTTTGTTTATATATACATGCTGAAGAAAACACACTTCTCAATCGAAATTAATGCTCCTAAAGAAAAAGTTTGGGATATGATGCTCGGTGCTGAAACATATAAGCAGTGGACGGCTCCGTTCAATCCAGCAGGTTCTTGGTACGAAGGTGACTGGTCAAAAGGATCAGAAATGCGTTTCATCTGACCAGATCCAAAAGATCCAACACAGACCGGAGGTATGTTGGCAGTAGTAGAAGAAAATAAACCATATGAGTTTATTTCACTCAGACATGAAGCCGAGATCAGCAATGGTGAGATTATTGCTGGTGAGAACGCATCATGGATTGGAGCACATGAAAATTATACTTTTTCAGAACAGGAAGGAGTAACAACAGTAGGCGTAGATATTGATATAGATGAAAGTTTCCAGATCTTTATGGAAGGTGCGTGGCCTAAGGCGTTAGAAGTGTTGAAGGAGATCAGTGAGAAGGGGAAGTAATCAATTTATTATATAATTCTTATAAAATGAATGCATTCTCGATTGTTACAGGAATAGTCGGTACGATAGGTGTCTTTTTATGATTCAAAGACGCCTTTCCTCAGTATAGTCAATATCTTCTATATGGAGGATTTATTTGTTTAGGACTAGTGATCGGATTAATTATTTCTTTGTTTCATAAAAAAGTCGAAATCAAATCTTATAAACTTACATTCAATCATGTTTTCGTATATGGCTTTTATCTATTTATGGCACTTTTTATAGTAATTTTATTATTTGTACAACCGACCTATTTCCTTCAGATTATTTCAGGAATAGCAATATTCATACTTATTAGTTTCAATCATTTGCTTTCTTTAGTTAGACAACCTTGAGTTAGCATTACTGAGAGGGTGATTTTAGCGAATGAATATGAAAAACAATGAAACTATAGTGAAGTAATATATCAATATGGTAAAATAATAGAATCGTTAGATGAGAAAGATGAAAGAATAGAATCTATTAAACAAAAGCTATCTTTGTTTAAATCTAAACAGTTACAATAATCTTTTATTTTATAATGTAAGAATTCCTATGACCCAAATCACCGTCTCAACTATCGTACAAGCTCCGGTAGATCATGTATGGGCTACATGGAATAATCCTGAAGATATCATGCAGTGGGCTTTTGCTTCTGATGACTGGCATGCACCAGCTGCTACAAATGATCTTCGTGTCGGTGGAACATTTGTCACCACTATGGCCGCAAAAGATGGTAGCGCAAGTTTTGATTTTAGTGGTGTTTATTCTGTAGTAGAAGAAAATGAGCGCATAGAGTACGCTATGGCAGACGGAAGAAAAGTAACTGTCTCATTTGAAGACATGGGAGATGCAACTAAGGTAACAGAAATTTTCGACGCAGAAAATGTCTATCCGGTAGAACAACAGAAAGCAGGTTGGCAAGCTATATTAGATAACTTTAAGATGCATGCAGAGAGTACTGCACAATAATTTTTATTGATGAGAGAAAGTATGACACACAAAAATATTGCACAGCAGTTTCTGACTATGATCATAGGAGGAAAGATACAGGAGGCATTTGATGTATATGTTGCTCAGGATTTTGTGCATCATAATCAATACACAAAGCCAGGAAGAGAAGAGCTCATCAAAGGAATGCAGTGAAACCAAGATCACTTTCCAGAGAAGCAGTATACGATCGATATGATCATCGAAGAAGATGGACGCGTCATGGTCTATGGTGTGTTGAAGTTTACTCCTGAGCATAAAGGATTGAAAGTAATACATATTCTCAAATTTGCTGATGATAAGATCGTAGAGATGCGAGATCTTGTGCAGGAGATCAGTGAAGATGCTATAAACTCATAATAATAAATACATTTCTTTGCATATTCTCACTATTTTAAATTATTTATCCTTAATCATTACGTTATCTTGTAATGAGCTATTTTTACATTAATAGATATTTTCTGATTTCTTTTCTCTTGCAATATTGTACATTATGTACATAATGTACATATTTAATTGGCTTATTAACTACCATGAACACAATTTCTATCGCAGAGTTCCGTAAAAATATGGCTACGTATCTTGACGAGGTGAAATATAAACGTAAGCCACTTTTGCTGGGTAAAAGAAATCATCCGGATTTCGTGATTATTCCTAGGTTAAGCAAGGAAGATGCGGAAATGTATAATTCAAAGAATTTTTGGAAAGAGTTAGAAGAAGCGAGAAAAGAACCTAGTATACCTCGGGAAGAAGCAAAAAAGATTTTAGGTCTTGACTAAAAAATCAATGCCTCGAAAAATAGAAATAAAACCAAAAGTATTAAGGTATTTACAACAACTTGAAAGAACAACGCAAAAAAGAATAAAAGAAAAGATAGAATACTATGCTTCGTTGCCAAATCCTAAAGCCTACGCAGAAGCAGTAGTAAATTTTGCATACGGATCATATAGATATCGCATAGGAGACTATCGTATCATAGTTGATTTTGATGAACAGGGGAGGATGATTATAGTTGGGCTTATAGGACATAGAAAAAACATTTATAAGTAAAAACTACCCTAAAACATCTTGTTCCTTCAGAACTTTGATGATTCTTCTTCTCATGCCATAGATTCTGCCGGCCATGAGACCGAAGACGAGAGAGATGGTAACAGCAAGGACAGTGGGCCCCTGGAAAAAGTAAGCGATGATTTGGCTTCTGAAAATAGAAAAGAGTATATAGACCACGAGGATGATAGCTCATGTGCGATCGACGCGAGAAACGACTTTTTGTTCATCCTCATGCCAGGAGATATGAAAGATACGATGAGTAATAGATCCGAGTCATACTCAGATAACCATCGCAAGAAGTGTCATCCATGCATCGACGCCATCTATGGTGATCTCGTAGATCATAACTCCAAGCATAATCAGCGATACCACAAAATAGACGATCATCTTATTTCTGAGCTTCTTGTCGATATGTTGCTTTGTCAGTTGTTTTGCTTGCGCTATCTTTTCTTTCATCGTTTTATCTTGCTCATCTAAATATTTACTTATATATGTAATTCGTCTTAAATCCATCCAAAATGGCAATTAGATTATAGATGTTAGATTATAGCAAAAAAATGCTAACATCTAAAATCCAACATCTAACTGCTATAATTAGTAAGTAAGTTAAAAGTTGTCACATAATGCTCTTGCACGTCGTTCTATAGATGACTATAAGGTCATCAATCACTCTTTTATCTTTTATATGTATGTTTACCCATGAACGAGACAACTTCTACAAGCAACGTTATGAGAAATAATCTTATTTTGAGTGTCATCTTTGCTATTGTTATTATTGTGATCGTTGCAATCACCGCAGGTGGTTCGAAGAACAATGTCACCACAAGCAATGTTGGTAACCAACCATTTGTAACAAATAGTATCGCGGTAAATGGTGAAGGAAAAGTCTATGCAACACCGGATATTTTCATCTTCAATGTGTCAGTCAATGAGACTGCTATGACAACAAAGGAGGCTTTTCAAAACGCTAACGTAAAAATCTCGTCTATCAGAAAAGCACTCAAGGACGCCGGTATCGCTGATAAGGATATCCAGACAACAAATATTTCTATGTATCCTCACTATGAGTATGATGGACAAAGATCAATTCCAAAAGGATACGATGCAAACCAACAGTTAACAGTGACAGTAAGAAAGCTTGAGGAAAGCGGAAAGATCATGGATGCGGTGACTGCTGTAGAAGGGGCTCAGATCAACTCAACGCAGTATGATATCGATAACAAGGATAAGATCTATGAAGAAGCAAGAAGACTCGCATATACAAAGGCAAAAGAAAAAGCAGACCAACTTGCAGATCTCGCAGATGTTCGTCTCGGTAAAGTATCATCTATTAGTGATGTAGTTATGAGCTATCAGCCTATCCCTATGTATGCACAAAATGCTAAGATGGATATGGCTGCAGGTATGGGCGGTGGACCTGAAAGTTCACAGCTTGCTCCTGGGCAGATGGTATTCACGCTTTCAGTCAATGTGGTATATGGTATAGAATAATTTAAATCTAAAACTTAAAGCTTCTTATGAGGTTTTAAGTTTTTAGTATTAAGATTTTAGTTTATAAGAATCTCTTGCACAATGCTATAAAGTTACTATACAATAAGGAAATAGCACAAAGCGTAAGGTCAAGGGAAATGAAGCCGTTTTATCATTTATCCTTATATATCATATGATGAATTATACAGCGCTAATCGTTGCAGCAGTAGTGTCATTTATTATCGGTATGCTTTGGTACTCTCCAGTACTCTTCGGAAAGATGTACATGAAATCTATGCCTCATCACGATGGTAACAAAGGTGGTATGGCATTTACTATGGTTCTTCAGTTTATTTTTGGACTCATCCAGGTATGGGCTCTCTCATGGGTACTTAACTCACAGGGCGTAACAACCATGAATCCTGCACTTATGACAGCTGGTATCTTGTGGCTTGGATTCTCTCTTATCACTGCATGGAGTACTCAGGTCTGGGAAAACAGAAACGTAACAGGTATGTGGATCACCGTATTTTGCAATCTCGTTTGCCTTCTTGCATCAGCAGCAGTTCTCGTGACTATCTAATCTTACTCACTAAAATCTAAAAACTTAGAACGTAAATCAATAAAGGAGAGAGCAATCTCTCTTTTCTTATTAATAAAGAAATATATATTCTGATAGACTATATTTATCGGATAGAGATGCGAGATAGAGACAGAGGAAAGACCTATATCTCTGTCTAGAATCTCTATCTATTTTATAAACCTTTAACTTTCTACTTTATGAACTGAGTGAGCCGTTGTTCTCGATGTCTAAAAGACGATTTGTATATCCGTTATCACGATGAAGAGCGGGGAGTGCCCATGCACGATGAAAAGAAACATTTCGAATTTTTATTACTCGAAACCATGCAGGCAGGACTCTCTTGGCTAACCATACTGCGCAGGCGTGAAAATTATCGTAAGGCTTTCGCGTCATTTGACGCGAAAAAAGTTGCGAAGTTCGATGAAGCAAAAATAGAAGAACTGATGCATGATGCGGGCATCATTCGTAACAGAGCAAAACTCCATGCTGCAGTCAAAAATGCAAAAGCATTTCTGGAGGTACAAAAAGAGTTTGGCTCATTCGATGCATATATTTGGTCCTTTACCAATGGTGAGGTTATTGATCATAAAATTAAAGACATGAGCGACTATAAACCAACTCGTGAACTTTCCGATGCCATAGCAAAAGACATGAAAAAACGCGGATTCTCATTTCTTGGCTCTACAACCGTGTATGCACACCTACAAGCCATAGGGGTAGTTAATGATCATCTTGTTTCTTGCTTTAGATATACAAAATAATTACTCTCAGACGTTTTTATTCTTATAGAGTGAGTATGGTATATATATTATTCATTATTGGTTTTATATTTTTGGTAAAGGGTGCAGATTGGCTCGTCGATGGTGCCTCTTCATTGGCAAATAAAATTCGTATTTCGCCCATGATTATAGGGTTAACATTAGTGGCATTGGGTACTTCACTGCCTGAACTTGTCGTAAATGTACTTGCTGCAACCCATGGAGTTACAGATATGGCTGTATGAAATATTATAGGAAGTAATATTGCAAATATTTTGCTTATACTAGGTATAACATCAGTTATTATTCCCTTGGTTATTAATCGTCAGACAAGAGTATGAGACATTCCTCTTGCTTTGATGATAGTTGTGTGATTGGCATTGTTGACTTATGACGGGCTATTAAGTCGTGCAGACGCAGGCGTTTTGGTTTTGTTTCTTATTATATTTATCTATTATATTTTTAGAGCAGGAAATGTTGAAGATCAGCATGTTTCCTCTATAGGAACAAAGAAAACAATCTTATATATATTGGCGGGAATTGCATTGCTGGTTGTAGGTGGTAAACGGGTTGTTGATGGAGCTATAGCATTGGCACAATTGTTTGGTATGACAGAAAGAGTGATTTGATTGACTGTAGTTGCAGTAGGTACATCTTTGCCAGAGCTTGTTACTTCTGTTGTCGCAGCATGGAAAGGCAATAATAATATAGCTATTGGAAATATAGTTGGTTCAAATGTATTAAATATCGTTGTTATACTTGCTATTACAGGCTTTATTGTCCCTCTTTCAATTCCTTACCATGGATGGATTGATATCCTGATCTGTGTGGGCGTGACTTTATTACTTTGGCTTGCATTTATATTTGGGAAAAAAGAAGTCTTACAAAGGTGGCAGGGAATAGTGTTTATTTTGCTGTATGTGGTGTATGTAATATATACGTTAGGTGGAATACAAATATAAACAAACACATTGCTTTTCACCTTGGTTTTCTTATAATCAAACCAATCAATGTGTATTGGTTCTTGAAGCCCTTCTCGGAGGGCTTTTCTCAACACTAAAAATAATTTTCAGTTTTGAGATTTTACTTTTAAGTTTAAATGAATGGCTATTAGAAATATTGCTATTATTGCTCACGTTGACCATGGGAAAACGACTCTCGTTGACCAGCTTTTGAAGCAGTCTTGAACACTTAAGACTATCGAAGGTCAGGATCTTGTTATGGATAGTAACGATCAGGAGCGCGAAAGAGGTATTACTATTTATGCAAAAAATACAGCAGTTACTTACGAGGGAAATACGATCAATATTATCGATACCCCGGGCCATGCTGACTTTGGAAGTGAGGTAGAACGCGTACTTCGTATGGTTGACTGCGTACTTCTTGTGGTGGATGCTTATGAAGGTCCTATGCCGCAGACGAAGTTTGTGTTGAAGAAATCTCTCGAGCTCGGGCTCAAGCCTATAGTGATTCTCAATAAGATCGACAAACCTACAGCGAGACCTCAGGAAGTTATCAATATGCTTTTTGATCTTTTCATCCAGCTTGGAGCAAGTGATGAGCAGGCAGATTTTCATGTTGTTTACGCAAGCGCGAAAAACGGTTATGCTCTCAAGGCGCTTGGTGATGAACCAAAAGACCTCACGCCAGTATTTGATGCTATTTTCACCTATGTGCCAGAAGCGCCAAATTATCCGGAGAAGCCGTTTCGTATGCAGATCGCAAATCTTGGATATGATGATTTCTTAGGAAGACTTGGTATCGGTCGTGTGTATGAAGGGACAGCGAAAGCAGGTCAGCAGGTTTCTATCATTGGAAATGATGGTGTGAAAAGAACAGGGAAAATCGTGAAGATCTTTACAACGCTTGGACTCCAGAGAGTAGAGACATCTGAGGCCAGATGCGGTGATATCATCACTATTTCAGGGATACCAAATATTTTCGTAGGAGAGACTATTGGAGTAGGAGAATTTGAAGCGATGCCAGCTATTTCTATTGATGAACCAACTCTTCGTATGGAATTTTTGGTAAATGACAGTCCATTTGCGGGGAAGGAGGGAAAGTATATGACGACAAGAAATCTTGCAGAGAGACTCGATAAAGAACTTGAGACAAATGTTGGACTGAAAGTGGAAAATGAAGATGGTCGTTTTATCGTATCAGGAAGAGGAGAGCTTCACTTGTCGGTGCTTATTGAAACGATGCGTAGAGAAGGCTGGGAGCTTCAGGTTTGACCACCACAGGTGATTTTCAAGACGGTGGATGGTGAAAAACTCGAGCCGATTGAACAGCTTATTGTGAATGTGGAAGATCATCTTTCAGGAGCGATTATCGAGATGATTGCAAACCGTAAGGGGATGATGCAATCTATGAACTCAGAAAATGGTCTCACGACGATAGAATTTGATATTCCTACGAGAGGATTGCTCGGTCTGAGAGGTGAGTTTATTCTTGTTACCAGAGGAGAGGGTATCATGTACTCATCATTTGCTCAGTATGATGCTTTTAGAGGTGAAATTGCGAAGCGTGATGTTGGTTCAATGATCTCAGGAAATACCGGAGGAGTCATGAATTACAGTATCTTTAAACTTCAGGAAAGAGGACCTATCTTCGTGGATCCAGCTCAGCAGATTTACGAAGGTATGATCGTAGGAGAACATCTCAAAGGTGGAGATCTGGTCGTCAATCTTACGGTGAATAAACAGCTGACAAATGTACGTAACAGTGGAAATGACGAGGCGATGCGCCTCGAGCCGATCGTGCATCTTACATTAGAAGATGCGCTCGGCTATATTGGTCAGGATGAGCTCGTAGAGATCACCCCGAAAAATATCCGTCTGAGAAAGAAATATCTCACGGAGTCAGCGAGAGCGCTCGCAAAGAAGAACGGACTTATTGGTTCATAAAGCAATAATAAGAAGCTACACTATAAAGGTGGGCTTTTTTTGTAGATTGATTTTAGCCATTTTTGAGAATAAATAACATCATTGTATATTTAATATGATATGTCAATGGTTGTTTTCTGTGCTTCCCTCATTTTCTTGTCTCTTTTTCGCATGCGCCAAGATCTTCCTATATAATAAGCTATTGTTACGAAACTGCTTTATATGGGTAAACAAAAGGACGACCATGAATAAGGAAATGAAACATTTTGCACAGGCTCTTCAGGAGTATACAACTATCTCTCTTGATCAGCTCAATGCTTCTATGAGTTTTTTGGAGCGTATTGATACAAAATACCTTATTGACCTCACACAGCTCGATAAGATTCTTTCTGCGCTTCAGGATAAGTTCTATGTATTGACGATCAAAGATGTTAATATTTTCACGTACGATAGCATCTATATGGATACGAAAGATTATCTTTTCTATAAGCAACATGAGCAGGGAGAAGAAAATAGAATTAAGATAAGAACGAGACATTATGTTGATAGCGGAGATCTTGCATACTTTGAAATGAAGCAAAAAGAAGGAAAAGTGATTCGTAAGTTCCGTTATCCATGTGGAGTAGAGGGGCACGGTGTAATGAACAAAGACGCCAAGAGATTTTATACGTCTTTGTGTCAGTCTATGGGGCTTCCTTTTGCTAAGGAAGAGATCATGCCATCTATTAAGACAAAATGTAAGCGTATTACGCTTTGTTCTAAGACGAACGACGAAAGATTGACGATCGACTTCGATGTAGAACTCAACGATCTCAGAGATCCTTCAGCTCGCACCATAAAACTTAGTAATGTGGCTATTGTTGAAAGTAAATCTTCTACAGCAAATGGATATAGTACAAAGCTCATGAAGAAGATGAAGATTAAAGCTGCTTCAGGTTGTAGCAAATACTGTCTTGGTGTCTACTATTTCGGTAGAATGAAGAGCCATGACAAATTTGAGAAAACGATTAAGTTTATCGATAAGCACCATCATAAAGAAATCAACACAGTGGAAAAAGTACAAAAGAAACTTCTTGAAGTCAAAGAAGAGCTTGCACGTGTACCACATGTGAAGCTCAAGGATTTCTAATTAATTCAAAGAGCAGAGATCAAAGAGCAAAATTAAGGAAGGAAAAACTCGGCATATGTCGAGTTTTTTGTTATACCTAACATGAAAATCTATTCTTATTCGTCGGATATACCCCACGTCTCCTCTTTACGGTCTTGAGGGATGATAGGAATGGTAGTATTGAGCTGGAGTCGCTGTGATGTGCGCGACAGCGAAATACTTCGTAGTCAATATATGAATAACTCACAGGCTCGTAGTGCTATATCCGACTAGACCTTTTTGGTTACTTTTTAGGGATATGCCAAAAAGTGACGCCCCTCCGGCAGGAGTAAAAGAAAATATATAATAAAAAAGCCCGCCGCTATGGCATGGCTTTTTTGGGTAATGAAACTTCTACAAGAGCATTCCATTGTTTTATCCATCACCATGCTTTGCGAGAGCCATAATGCAGATGGATCTCATCAAATTTTGCAGGCAATATTATTTCATTTGTTCCTTCATTCACAATGCTTCGCTTATCATCGGTTTTTATTCATCTATAATTTTCCAGTTCAGCGGCGTGGTCTTGTGGCATAGACCATTCTATTGTGGAATCATTCTTCTCGTCTAGGATACTACTTGTGCTTTCTTGCTTATGATGATAACGCTCATGACAGCTCGCTTGCATAGCATCATCTAGTATATCCAGATGCATATTTCCCATAGCATCTAACGTGAGTCTTTTTCGTAGATCGTTTTGATAGACAAGATATTTGTTCTCTTTAGCAGATGTATAAAGTTCATCAAACTCAGCAGGTATAATATATCCTTGCTTACTGATGAAGCCATACTTCTTGTCAGCTCACTTAAACTGCCTTTCATGCGTCTTTCGCTTTTCAGGAACTGCTATGGGTTGTTTCGTTATCGCATCAATACAATAGATATTATTTCCTTCTCTCACGAGAGCAATTGCTAATTCATCCTTATGTTCTTCGTGTGCTTGGGTTATGTAAATATCATCGTAGATAAAAGGTAGTAGCTCTTTATCATGTGCACCGACAATACCTCGCTTACCATCTAACTTAGCGACATTATAGTCACTATTCGTAATGTACTCATATTTACACTCATTGTATGTCTGTCCCTTAATATCTACAGTACCATATTTTCCCGTAGCGGCGTCTTGCACATCTGCAGTGATGTGATAAAAAGGACGCTCTGTATATCTTGGTGGGGTTATCTCATTTCCATCTTGATCGATAAATCACCAAAGTCCATCTTTTTCAATATATCCAGCGCTTGCATTGTGATGACTATGACTATCCCAGACAAAAGAAGGAATAAGTCTGTCATAATCATTTTCTAAAAAAATAACTTTCGCTTCCGGAAGTTTCAATACGTTATTTTTGAAAAAAGCCTCATTGCGGGCTTTATCAGAACTGAAAATGCATGCAATTGCATGTTGAATCTGAGTGTCTGCAGATAATTGATTATTGATACTATTATGATCTGCGGATAGCGAAGCTTTATTCATAAGAAATTATGACGCTAACTGCGTAAAGAGTTTTCTTGCTCCTTTCTTCGATGTTTCATGTTGCTCGAGTCCAAGTTTCTTGATCCACTTTGCGATATTTTTCTTCTTCGGCGCTTCTATCTCAAGCATTGGTTTCATACCATCATACCAATCAATATCAAATTTTATCTCGTCAAGCTCATAACTCAGTCTCATTTTTTCCTTAAAAAAACATGGAAACAAACCAAATCCTTTTATAAAATACTCGCCCTGCGCGCGAGATACGAGATCGATCTCGTATTCCTTTCTTATTTTGAACTTCTTATCTTTTACCTTCTCTTTAAAACAGAGTTGATGTGTTGTCCCATCTATTGTTCTTATTCTCAAAGAATAACCTCTTTCCTTGAGGGCATTTTCTGGGAAATCATAATACTGATCTGCGATCACCCCAGCAAATACCTTGCGAGCACCAAGTGCCTCAAGTTGTGGTATTAGTTTCAAAGGTTCTATATTGAGTATCTTAAGTTCTTTTTCGAGCATATAATTGATATTGCAATGTAAACAGATGGCAATATAATAGTCGTCAAAGGCTATTTGTCAATGGTTAATTACACAGTGACATATGAGAAAAAGAGGAGATATGAAATCAAAGCAGGAGAAAGAACAGTTGCTGCCAGCCAGTTATGGTTCGTTTCCTGATATAGAGAAAAAAGGCCTCGATAACGTCAATTTCTTTACCAAGGAAGCATGTGCATTGGTGTTCAATGCTCATCCTATACGCTTTAATGAGGCAGAGTCCCTTTTACACGCTCCATTAGTTAAAGAAATAAAAAATATCTTGTCTCGCCATCGTGCAACTCAGCAAACAGAAAAGGAGTTAGCGGCATTATTTCTTTGATCTGACTATTTTATGAGAAAAATGGAAGAAAATATAGTGCATGATATGAAAGATAAGAACATGCGTCGTTCATATGTAAAGAAGGGGAAGAAATGGCGCAGAAGTAAGGAAGAATATGATTTCGAAACGGTAGGATATGAAATATGAGACAGATATGTCTTACAGTCTTATACAAGGGCATTTCCTACTGCAGAGGCATTTAGGGATTTTGTGCTCGAACATCAAGATATCACACCATTGTTGTTAGAACAACTAGTTTATTCTCGTGCGCCAATTGATGAAGAAGATCAGGATAGTTTCCTGATGCAGCTAGTAGATGATAGCGAGACCCCCCTATGGGAAGCTCACACGCTTGCAGCTCTTATGCTCTGGAAGTCTACCACGCTAGCAGAACTAAAAAAAGCGATCGAGATTATCGATGATGTTGAAGTAAATATGTCTGAAACATATGAACATTGGCTCAAAGACAATCTGATGCCAGAATATAGATTAGGAGCCTTAAATGCATATTCTTACTGGCTGTGGCAAAAAATATGTGAACTCGCTTTCTATTGTAGAGGCAATATTGAAGCAAGGTATGATGAGCGATCTGGTGATATAGATGAAAATGAAACGAACGAAGAGTATGTCTTTTCTACTCTTTTCGCAGAAGCAGCTGACTATATTGAGGAGGTAGAAGATAATGAAGCGAGATATATCACATCGGAGAGCATGAGAGAGAAGTATAATTTCTTGAGCACAGTTATACAACAAGAGGGAGGATTGAGATCAGATAATCCAGAAGAGTAATAACAAGGTGAAATCTCTTGCGAGATTTAAAATTTTATAGTGGGGGGATATTGCTCTAAATTTCTGTTGTATCTGAGCACCATAATTATACTATGTGAAGCATGTCAATCATTTGTATCACGGGCACGATCGGTGCGGGAAAGTGAGAGGTGGTGAACTATCTTGTGCATACAAGATGATTTGTGCATCTTTCAGCAAGATCTCTTATTATCGAGCAATTAGATAAAGAGGAAAAACCTCATACAAGAGAAAATATGTATGAAGTAGCTCAAAAGATGAGAAGAGAATATGGAGGAGATTATATCCTGCATACACTTTATGAAAAAGCAAAAAAACAAGATAAGTCTGCTGTGATTGAGTCTATTCGCACATTGGGTGAGATAGAAACGCTTCGTAAAAATAAGGATATAGTTCTCTTGGGCATAGATGCTCCCAGAGAGATAAGATATCATAGAATTGTAGAAAGATGAAGTAGTACTGACAACGTGACCTTTGAGAAGTTTGTGGAGGACGAAGAAAAGGAAATGCATAGTGATGATCCTGCTGTGATTAATTTGCAATGATGTTTGGAAAGAGCTGACTATATCATCACCAATGATGGGACGATGGAAGAGCTCCACTCGAAGATAGAAACGTTCTTAAAAACAGTTACGAGTTAAGCATTATGAATTATGAGTTAATGAAAGATAGATACCGTATTATATTTAGAATTTAGAATTCAACATTTACAATTATTTTAGCCGGTAAGTTTATTCGATGGAAATAGTACACTTAGTGTCGCATATAGAACAGGGATTTTTTTTGCATGATGATATCTTGCCTTTTGATGTGATTGTCTGGGAAGAAAAACCAGCTGATATCTCCATAAGCAAAGGAAAATATACTCATATGACCCTTGCGGATGTAAGCTATGATTTTGGACTATCAGGAAAAATGGCTGCAGTCACAGAAAAGCATGATCGCGTATTGCTTATCGTAAAAACGATCAACACGATGTATCTGCTTCCATGGATTTCATCGCTTGATGAGAAGAAAAATGTGACGATAGTCACTCTTGGCGCGGGTGTTGCATCGTATGCGATAAAAAGCCAGCCAGAGATGATGGATGTAGCGATGGTTATGCCATATATGTCTGTATGTGAAGTCTATGACAAAACATCATTAGATCATACACTTTCAGAAGGTGGGAAAAAATATGTCAGGGTTCCTCACGGGGAGACAAATAGTACTGTGTTTGAAAAGAAAGTAAAATCAGACAAAGGTATCACTGATCTGAGAACTCTTGGATTTGAAGGTGTAGCGGGAACAGTTATTGCTCCTGGCGGGGTACTGGTAAATACGATCCATGCGCTCCAGCATCTGCAAAATGAGGGAAAGACGTATGACCTTTTTGCGCTCGATGAGTATGATTTTCAAATAGGTAAGGCGTTGAAAGAAAGTATTATTAAGACCGAAAACGTTATCCTCTTGTTGGAGCAAAGATATGGAACTCACTATCCTTCGATAGTCAAAGCAAAGCTCTGGGATGCGGGACTCGTGGATACAGAAGTACATGTGCTTTATCCTCAGATTGACGAGATAAATACTATTTTGCCGGAATATCTCTGGGAACAGGCGCAGTGGGACGGACTTGGTATTGCAACGAAGATTAATTCTATTCATTAATAAACAAGATACTGTTGACTGATACTGATACAAAAAGCATCTGTATCTCGTATCTGTATCTTTTAATAAAATATAAGAAAATATGTTCAAACGTTGAATGACGTTACTCGAAGTATTGATTGCCTTGATGGTTTTTGCTGTCGGTATTTTAGCCGTCATAAGAGTGATTACGACAAATATTTCTATCATCGATACGATGAAGGTAAGAACGCAGGCTCAGTCGCTTGCGAAGGAGGGAATTGATTTGATTTTCAATATACGTGATACCAATCTTGAAAGAGGAGTCGATCGGCAATGTGCATTTCTGAAGCCCGACGCTATCGCTGCCTTAGAAAACGGTATGCTGTACAATGGGGAAGTCTGTGGAGGTTCATTTACTGAATGAGCTCGTTTTCGCGTTGCGATGAGTAAGGCACATAAGATCTTTATTGCTGCAACGACTACTGGTGCTACTTTCATGGACACATGGAGTGGTAATAGATTGCTCAATTATACATGAGGTCTTTACAACGGCGGTGTGCTGATGCACGACGCATGAACTCCATCATTTTTTGCAAGATACATACACTTTGAACCAGTCTATCAGTCGGGCGTAAAGCTTGATACGACAAAGTTACTGAAGGTCGTTTCACATGTTCTCTATCAGAAATGATCTATCAAAGGAGAAGTGACCCTTGAAAGCTTCATAGGAGCCATCAGAAAATAATGCTCAATTTGAAATGTTAAATGTTAAGTATAATATTGTATTGCTCCTTTAACCTTCAACATGTAAAATTAAGTTATAGTATGAGAAAAAAAGCCTTTACGTTAATAGAGATCCTTATCGCTATCGTTATAGCGGGGATTTTGTTCACGCTCATTTTTAAAGCATATGTGAGCATTACACAAATTACTGCAAGGCTTGGTAATGAGAAAAAACTCAATGCAGAGATTCTCTATGTGACACAGACTGTGCAAAATATTGCAGATGCATATCAGATCGACTTCGCAAAATATACAGGTGCTCTCGCTGCTGCAAGCGGGCATACAGATATTATCTATTTTACATGAAATGGAACAACGGGCGCAACATTGCACATGAAAGATGGAAACATATTGCGAACGCATGGTGGAAATACTACGGCGCTTCTTTCATCTGGCGCAGCAAAAATTTCATCTGGCGCATTTATTATTATACCTTTTGCCGCAGGTTCGCTTCCTGCTACGGCATTTCTTGACGTCCAACATCCCGGCTTTCGGCTCTTTGCTCACATGCAGCTCAATAATTTCAATGCCAATGATTGGATCCGAAATGTTGATGGCTTTTTACAGCAGTTTTATAATCTGCAGAGAATTGAGTAATTAAGCATATATTCTTTTTTCTCCCTTCCGGGGGACCTACTTTTTGGTCATTGCCTCAAAAAGTAGGCAAAAACGGCTAGCCGATTTTAGTGCATACGGACTGACTTATTATTCATATATTGACTACGAAAGAATCTCACCATCGCGCACTTTCACAGCGACTCCGGTTCGATCCTCTTCGATTAATTATTCACTCACTTTCAGCGAGAGGAGGCGCGGAAAAATCGGCGGGTAAGATAATTAACCATAATATAACATTAAGCATTGAGCGTTTTTCATTGAGAATAAGAATATAATACTTACTATGATCATATATTTATTTACGTATACAAAACATGGAAAAGAAACACTATCGATGAGTATGAATCTTGGGAATTATTATATGAGCAGCATCTATGGTTGTGGTATATGCCAGCGGAATGGTCCGCCCGGCAGCTATGCTGCCGGAAACTGCGACGGTGACGCTCCAGAACTGGCGAAATAATTGGAGCAACGGCTCTGAAACTTCTACCGCAGGAGAGTGAATTTTAGATTACACTCAGTTTGAAAAAATATATTCACTGTTGAAAAATCAGTATTACGATCAGGAAAAAATATCGACAGGCGAGATGCTCGAATGGGCATTGAAAGGCATGGTAGCTTCTCTCAACGATCCCTATACGACATTTTTGGATGTTGAACAAAATACCAATTTTACTGAAGAACTTAAAGGTGAGCAGGACTTTGAAGGTATCGGTGCAGCGGTCCTCAAGAAAAATGATGCGATAGAGGTGCAGGAAGTTTATAAGGGAACGCCATCATTTGAAGCCGGACTTCGTCCGCTTGATCTTATCGCTGAGATCAATGGTGAAAAGACAATCGATATGACTACCGATGTTGCTGTATCGAAGATCCGTGGGCCAAAAGATACCACGGTCGAACTAACAGTTATTCGTCCGTCAGAAACAGACCCGGCAAAAAGAGTATTGACGTTGAAGATCGTGAGAAAGAAGGTTGTCATCCCATCGGTGACGAGCAATGTCTTTACCGTCGCAAACAAAAAGATCGGTTACATAAATATCTCGATCATCGGACAGCAGACAGAAAATGCTATGAAGAAGGTGGTAACAGAACTGCAGCAACAGTGAATTAGTTGACTCATTCTTGATCTGAGAGGAAATGGCGGAGGGTTTCTTGATATCGGAGTAAAGGTTGCATCGCATTTCCTTGCAAAAGGGCAGATCGTGACGACAACGAAATATCGTGACACGGGATACAATGAAGTGTATTATTCAGATGGATTTGCAGAGTTTATCACAACGCCTACCGTAGTTCTTGTGGATAGCTTGACTGCGTCGGCTGGTGAAATTATTGCAGCTGCGCTGCAGGAAATACAGGGAGCAAAGATCATAGGAATAAAGACATATGGAAAAGGATCTATCCAGACTATTACTGAATTTGGTTCCGGTTCCGCTATTAAATATACTATCGGAAAGTGGTATACGCCAAAAGATGAAAATGTGAATGGTACGGGACTTATACCTGATATAGATGTACCGTTTGATGTCACGGGCTATCAGAACAACAAGACAGACAATCAGTTAGAAAGAGCAAAAGTCGAAATAGTAAAAATGATTAAATAAATCGGAATTGTAGGGACGAGGCATTGCCTCGTCCTTTTATTAATATGTAATTCAATTGTAGGGCGTTTCTATGTAGAAGGCTTGTCTGTTGAAAAGTGCGTGATAATATGTATAATGGCTGCATGACAGATATACAGCCACCTATGGGAGATGACCCATTGGTTCCTTCGCAAGACGGAGTTTTGCCTGAAGAACCAGAAAGCAATGTAATGATAAAAATAGTAGATGATCAATGAGATGTGATCTCCTATTTTCCTGCAAAAGATAAAGGAAGTATCGTAGAAAACGGTGAGGATGCCGGTGTAGAGATACCCGTCTCATGTCAGGCATGAGCATGTTTCACCTGTGCAGCAAGAGTGCAGCAGGGTATGGAAGATATAGATATCGGAAAAATATCGGTACAACTTATCGATACGGATCCTGATCAGATACTGTGTTGCATCGCAGGTGTAAAGGATGAGTGCTTTACCGATGGAAAAAAACATGAGATCATATTACAGAAATTTATGTAAGTTATTTGATTTGCCGGATAAATCTAATATTGAGCTTGAAATAGACAAGCAAATCACTATACAAAGCCCACACGCTACGTGGGTTTTTTTTATTGGGGAATCGTCTAATGGTAGGACTCCGGACTTTGACTCCGTCTATCTAGGTTCGAATCCTAGTTCCCCAGGGAGCTCAATAATTTAAAATGCAAAGAGCAAAATTCAAAATCATAACAATGTAGATGCGGGGTAGAGCAGAGGTAGCTCGTCAGGCTCATAACCTGAAGGTCATTGGTTCGATTCCAATCTCCGCAACCAATAAAAATAGTATGAAGAGAGGTCATTAACCATACATTATATAATTAAGTTTATTCGGGGATAGCTTAGTTGGTAGAGCGACAGACTCTGAATCTGTAGGTCCTAGGTTCGACCCCTAGTCCCCGAGAATTACATCCATGCCAGGATGATGGAACTGGTAGACATGCTGCGCTTAGAACGCAGTGCTTCGTGCGTGCAGGTTCAAGTCCTGTTCCTGGTAGACTACAACTATATCGTTTATGCAAAATAAAACCTTGAAATGCATAAGTAGATATATATAAATTCCCTTACGTTTTGCTCGGTTATTCCGGGGTAGCTCAGCGGTAGAGCAGTTGGCTGTTAACCAATTGGCCGTCGGTTCGAACCCGACCCCCGGAGGAGAAATAAATTACCCATGAAGCATTAGCAATTATAGAGAACATTTATTATTATTAATTATATTGAAATGCCAATTAAACAGGCTGCTAAGAAGGCCGACAGAAGATCAAAGAAACTGAGAGAAGTAAATCTCCAGCACAAGACTGCTATGAAGAACGCTATCAAGTCGCTCAAGAAAGCAGCAGTAAAGGGTGAAGGAGACAAGCAAGCTCTTTTGACTTCTGCATACAAGCTTATTGATAAGGCTGCTAAGCATAATATAGTTCACAAGAACAATGCAGCAAGAAAAAAATCAAGACTGACAAAAATGATTAATAAATCTTCGAGCAAGTAATATTGCTCTTGATGGACGATTAGCTCAATTGGCGAGAGCATCTGCCTTACAAGCAGGGGGTTACTGGTTCAAGTCCAGTATCGTCCACCATTATTATGCCGGTTTAGCTCAGTGGTAGAGCAACTGCCTTGTAAGCAGTGGGTCGCAGGTTCAAGTCCAGCAACCGGCTCCATTCTACTAAAAATGCAAGATATACAGATAATTAGCCTTTGTGGAGTCGTAGTTCAGCTGGCTAGAACGCCCGCCTGTCACGCGGGAGGTCGCGGGTTCGAGCCCCGTCGATTCCGCCATGGTCTCATCGTCTAATGGTTAGGACAGCGGATTTTCAATCCGTCAATCGGGGTTCAATTCCCCGTGGGACCGATTGAAAACAAAGTAACCTGAAGGTTATTTTTTTTTATGTAAAATTTTATATAGCAATAAGATACCAAATTAATATCCACTAAAGGTGTCTTATTATATTACATAATTTATTACACGAGCAAATGCATGCATAAATATAATTGGAATGATAATCATATAAGTTTCGCGCTGGCAGGTCATTCTACCGTACTCATCAATATGTACGGTAAGTGGATCATTACTGATCCATTACTTTTTGAAAAGTTGGGGGTGCTGATCGGGAAGTGGAAAGTTGGGATAAAAAGAATTACCCCTGCAGCTTTTCGCGTAGAGGAAATACCCCAGCTCGACTATGTATTACTTTCTCATGCGCATATGGATCATTGGGATAAACAGACGCTCAGGGAACTTTTTAAGAGATTTCCTGATCAGCTTCATGTGATCTGTCCAAGAAATACAAAACACCTTTTGAAATCATACAAAGGAGTAAAATCCGTCACCGAAGTGGAACGAGGTGAAGATGTGGTCGTGGATGGACTCCATATCCGTGCAGGAGAAACTGACCACTGGTGAGCTATCTGACCGTGGGAGCGTTATAGAAGTTATACCAAGTGACACCATAAAGCGAAGGGTCACAACAGTTATCTTATTTCCTACCAATGAAAAAATATCGTTTTCGGGGGAGATACCGCCTATACAGAAGCCTATAGGGAGCTTACGGATCGCGCGGATGTGGCTATCATGCCTATCGGATCATACGATCCGTGGATAGACAATCACTGTAATCCAGAGCAGGCTGTTACTATGGCAGAACATATGAACGCAAAGTGGTTTATACCGGTGCATTTTGAGACATTTCGTTTGGATAAGGCTCATTTTCATGAGCCAAGAGAAAGGCTGAAAAAGGCTTTGGATAAGCATTCGAGTATCAGATTAGCATTGGAGAATATAGGTGATCAGTTCGTATTGGAGTAAGGAGACAGCGAAAAATGCTTGATTTTAGCAGGGGATTGTGTATATCTTCTGCTACAAGGGCCTATAGCTCAGTTGGTTAGAGCAAGCGACTCATAATCGCTGGGTCACTGGTTCAAGTCCAGTTAGGCCCACCATAAAATCTGTTCGTAGTGAACTTAGTCATAATAAAAGGTACAGACTGCTTGATTGTCAAATGACACTCAAGTTTTTTTTATGCCGAAAGATAATTTTATCGTACTTGTAAACAACTGCACATAGCAGCATGAAAATAGGTGCGGTTTCGTCAGGGTAACAAAAGACGAGTCAACTATAAGTTGGGGTGTTGTTTCAGAACGCAATAAAATGTAATCCTGATCTGATATTTTCACTTGAATATAGAACGAACGTTCTGTAGAAATAATATCAGAAATGGACTACATTATTTTACCCCTGTAATGATGTAGTCCATGACTAAGCTAGCTTTAGCAGAGATAGACGTTTGCACATTTTGCCGAAATGCTCACCAGCGTTGGGGTAAAAAGCAAAAGTTTAACAAGGCTAAAAAAGAAGCAATACAAATCTGTTTCTGTTGCAAGGAGAGCATGTGTCAAGACTGTGTAAATGAATCACAAGAAGAACTCGAAGGACATATACTGCAGAAGTTCGGGTTAGACATTTGCTATAACTGCATAACAACAGTGCGGGCTGATAAGGCCTTAAAGCCACGCCTTGAACAAGCAGCACAGGAGGCAATAAGTTACGTAAGAGAGAAAATCGAAGTAAAGATTTACACTCTAATAGAGGAGCCAGCATGAGTACAGTAATTGACACGCTAGGCAAATACAATGCCTACCTGAAGCTAGAGAGATGAAACAAGGAGGCTACTCTTAGGAAGGTCAATTTGTCCTTATCATACTTTTCAGAACTATACGGAAATACTGAAACAACAGCACTAAAAGCAACTGATATGCGTGTGTTTTATAGACGGCTACAAAACAAGAAAAGTAAAAAAGCGGGAAAGGGAGAGGTAAAGCCATTTGGCAACGCACATCTCAATAAAATAATGACACACATAACGGCCTACATTAAACGGCTAAGTAATAATGCGAAACTAGATAAACTCGTTCCTGCTGATATACCAAATTGCAAAGTAACTAAAAGAACGGTCGCATATCTGACAAAAGACGAAGTAAGTCTACTAATGAAACAACTGGAGCAAAACGTAAGCGAGGCAAATTTGTCGGGCAGAAAACATGCGATTTACTCTGCCTATCTACGGCGTGCGATAGTTCGAATGCTCTACACAACCTGACTGCGTAATTTCGAGCTAAGATGACTTACCTATGAAAATATAAACATCTCGCAGCTTAAATGAACGATTGTTTGAAAAGGTAACAAAGAGGCAGAAATAACTTTTAGCGAAACTGCTGCCGACAAACTCAATGAATACCTGGTAATAAGAAACAACATTTTCCCGGACACGAAATTCAAGTACATCTTCACCCTCTATGAAAGAGGAGCAGCCACAAAACTAACCGAACAAAAATTGAACATCGCATTGAAAAAAATAGCAGCAGACGCATGAATACTACAGAATGTGTACTCTCATTTGTTTCGTCATAGTTTATGTACACACCTACTTGAAGATGGTCGAAGCATACATGATGTGAAACGAAAAATGAGACATAGTAACCTAGCCGTAACCAGCCTATACAGTCATTCAAATTCAGAGTTTGTAAGGCAAAAGACTCAGGCATTGTGAAGTGATTTACTACAGGGTGTTCCGATCACTCAGCAAGAACAGCAAACAACCATCACCACTTTACATACGCTGTTACTTTATCTACTTGGCAATCATTCAACAACAATAAAAGACGTAAAATAAACGGGATATGGGCAGAAGCTATGCACGACTATTATTTTACCTTATAACCGGAACGCCCATGTTGAGAGATTATGAAATTGAAGTGCGCTTAAAAGGAGCAGACAAAGATGTGTTTAATAAAAGTTACAAAATAGCATTGTGGGATGAACTTGTTTGAAACAAAAATCCCAAGGAACACAATCTAACAGCGCACGTTGAAGGATTGATTACGCAACTAAGACTAAATACGAAACCTCTCGTCAAGCAGCAATCAATAAAGAAACGACAGATCTACACGGTCAATTTTTCGTCAACCATCGGTAGCGAGATAACCGGCATAAGACCTGCTCTTGTCATAACGCCGGAAAGCATGGGAGGCGAAGATGTTACCGTTATACCCCTTACATCTGCATTAGGTGAAAAGCTAAAAGATAAGCACGATCTCATTCTTTTAAAGGATAATGATAACAAGCTTTACCAAAACTCTTACCTAAGATTGCGCCAGATTCGCGCTGTTTCAATAAACAGACTTGGTAAGCTTTTAGGCGAAATCAAAAACGAAGCTGTAAGAAAAAAAATAGGAGAAGCGATAAACGAACTGCTTGCACCCGAAAAATAAGCACACCCTCTGAAAAGAGGGATATTAGAAACCAAAACAAAATACAATGGCATGGGAAAGGCAACCACAAGAACGGAACGACCAGGAGTATTTCTTTTCTGGTAAGTTCTACATGACAAAGGGCGTTTTTGAAACGTTACATTTCGAGGAGATTATCTCGATTTACCAAGACGTAAAAACCTTTGCTAAACAAAAAAATGGCATAGACTATCTGCAAGTCTATACTGATGAGCACGGCAGAAAGTTGTTTTTAATAGACCAGCTTGACAAGAAAATGATTTCAAGCGGGGAATTTGAAGAAGAATACAACTACTGCACCTTGCTTTTAGCAGAAGAATACTAAAGACGGTAAACAGTGCGCACTGGTGCGAATAACCTTCGGCAAAGCAAACAAACTCTACGTGGCAGTTGTCTTTATGGAATGCCACCAGACAGGAACTTTAGGGGAAAGGGTCGTACACCACACAGCTCCCGGTTTGCTGGGAGCTCGTTTTATAAGAAAAATCGGGGTTTTTGTACCCATTCAAAAGCAATACTTATCGCACATTTGTCTTTCTGACCAAAAAAAAGTATATTTTCGCAAAAGTTTGCAAATATAGTAATTTATGCTTAAAACTGACAGTGTAGTGTTGGGCGTGAAATTTCAAATTAATCTTAATTCTGGTCTGTCGCGAAGAGAAATTATTTATTGCTTTTTTGCCGTTTTTTCATAATGATATTTATATCATTTAACTAGTAATAACCTAATGAAAGCAAATCTCGACATAAAAGGATTACTTAAAGCTTTGGGATTCGCTCTCGAAAACGGAGTGCAGGATTCTTGGATTAAGAAATATCCTAATCACGGAGACTATAAAATAAAAATTGACTTTGCTAGTGAGTCAATTGATTACGGTAGTGATATAGCTATCGGTAGAAAAACGACATGTAATTTTAAAGATCCCGAAAATTTCGTTGTTTTAGAGTGTGTAGATAGGCTACTCACGAAAGGATACAAGCCCAAATCTATACATCTTGAAAAAACGTGGGCTACAGGTCATGGAACTAGTGGCATACTTGATGTTCTAGTATTGCGTGAAGACGGTACAGCATATTTAATGATTGAATGTAAAACGCACGGGCAAGAATTTGATAAAGAGTTTAAGAAAATATTAAAAGACGGGGGTCAACTGTTCACTTATTTTCAACAAGACAAGAATGCGGATATATTGATGTTATATTCCTCATACTTAGATAAAGGGAAATTGCAGTATCGCAATGAAATTATCAAAGTTGAAGATGATTATAGACAGACAGGGAATGTAAAAGATTTTTACGATCGTTGGAACAAACTGCCTAAGAATAACGGCGTGTTTGATGCCTGGGTAAACGCCTACGATTTTCAAAGCAAGGCACTAACTCCTAATAATTTAAAGGACATTAAACAGGAAGATAGTAGTTTTATCTTCAACCAATTTTTAGAAATACTTAGGCACAATGTAGTGTCTGATAAGCCCAATGCCTTCAATAAAATATTTACACTCTTTCTTTGTAAAATATATGATGAAAAAGTAACTAAACCCAATGATGAACTTGCCTTTCAATGGTTTTATACTTCATATAAATATGAAGGTATAGATTATCCACCTGATGACAATATCTCTTTCCAAAAGCGTTTAACCGACCTTTATAGAAAGGGCATGAAGGAGTTTTTAGATAAATCTGTTACTGATATTTCAGATGTGGATTTTGAAAAAAAATATGGTCAATTGCCGGCGATCACAAAGAAGCAAATACTAGATGAGTTTACCGAGATTAGATTGAAAAAAAACAACGAGTTTGCTATTAAGGAAGTCTTTAATGATGATTCATTTATTGAGAATGCTAAAGTAGTAAAGGAAGTCGTTGAATTATTGCAAGGATTTAAAATTCGCTATACAAAGAAACAACAATATCTCAGCGATTTTTTTGAGCTCCTACTTACTACCGGGTTAAAACAGGAATCGGGACAGTATTTTACCCCCGTCCCTATTGCGCAATTCATAATTAAAAGTATTCCCTTAGATAAAATTGTTGCGGACAAACTAAATAAAGGTGAAAAGGATAATTTATTACCAACTATAATTGATTACGCGGCAGGTAGCGGTCATTTCATTACGGAGAGTATGCACGTAGTCCAAAGTATAATAGATAATACAGATTCTAAGTCATACTTAATGGATAGTACCGCAAAAAAGATCTCAACATGGAAAACAGATCACTTTGATTGGGCTTACCAGTATATTTATGGAATAGAAAAAGATTATCGTTTAGTTAAAGTCGGTAAGGTAGGTTGTTACCTCCATGGAGATGGGCTAGCGCAGATTATACATACTGATGGGCTTGGAAATTTCTCAAAGACAGAAGAATATAAGGGTCTCCTAAAAAAAACAGATAAGGATTTTCCAAAAGAGAATAAGCAATTTGATATAGTAGCATCAAATCCACCTTATTCTGTTTCGGCATTTAAAAATAATGCAAGAAAATTTTATACTGAGGATGACTTTGAGCTGTATGATAAATTGACGGATCAAAGTAGTGAAATTGAATGCTTATTTGTAGAACGTACAAAGCAGTTATTAAAAGATGGCGGTATAGCCTCTATAATTCTTCCGAAAACGATTTTAAGTAATGGAGGTATTTATACCAAATCAAGAGAAATTATTCTACAATACTTTGATATTGTGAGTATTGTTGAATTAGGTAGTAATACTTTTATGGCTACTGACACAAATACGGTCATTCTATTCTTAAGAAGAAGAAACAATTACGACTCAATAAATACGTTTGAATTAGTCAAAAGAGCTGTCGCAGATTTCAAGGATATTGCTATCAATAACGTCGAAAATCCGATAACTAAGTACCTGATTCATGCTTGGGAAGGGATTAAATTTAGTGATTATGTAACACTACTTAAGAAACAACCCAACGACAATATCAAATCACATGATCTGTATAAAGAGTATAGAAAGAAGGTAAAAGCCAAGACTGACGGTGAATTTTGGAATAGGGTTTTAGAGTTAGAACAGGATAAGATATTTTACTTTGTCTTGGCATATTCGCAGAAAGTCGTTTTAATGAAGACAGGGGCGAAGGATGCTGAAAAACAATTCTTAGGATATGAATTCAGTACTCGTAGAGGCAGTGAAGGCATTCATTCAATTAAAAAGGGAAAAAGTATAGAAGAATGTACAAAGCTCTTCGATCCTCACATTTTTGAGAATCCAGAAAAAGCAAGCACTTACATTTACAAAGCCTTTTTAGGGGATTTTGATATTGATATACCAGAATCACTTCAGCATAACATTAGCCGTAGCAACTTAATAGATTTGCTGACTTTTGATAGGGCTGAATTTGATAAGAGCATTTCGGTCTCTAGTAAAAAAAAAATGAACTTTGAGCAAATCTGGAACACAACTAATCTGACTCCAATAAGCGAAATAGCTGAGCTCAAAAAAGGCACTTCAATTACTCAAGATGAAACAATTCATGGCTCAGTTCCAGTTATAGCGGGTGGCCAAGAGTTAGCATATTATCACAACGTATCAAACAGAAAAGGCAATGTAATTACTGTTAGTGCTTCTGGAGCATATGCTGGATTCGCTAACTATTTTGAAGTCCCAATTTTTGCTTCTGATTGTACTACCATTCAGTCTCTTGAAGAGAAAAAAATTTCTACAAAACTGATATATCTGTATCTTAAGGCCATTCAATCTGAGCTATATTCATTACAAAGAGGTCAAGCACAGCCTCATGTTTATCTTGACGATTTACTCAGGATTAAAATTCCTTTACCTTCACCGACGACACAAACTAAAATTCAGAAAGAAATAAATCTAATTGAGAAAGAAGAATTAAAAGCAATTGAAGCATCTACAAAAGCAATTGAATTTATTAAAGGTAAAATCAATCAAACATATATAAAATACAATAAATCAAATAAAATTGGACAGCTATTTGCAATTAATGATAAAACAATTGATCCTGCTAAAAAATACATCGAAGATGAATTTAGTTACATTGATATTGATAGCGTAGGGAAGGGAACGGGTATAATTTCTTTTGCTAAAAAGGTGAAAGGAATTGATGCACCATCAAGAGCAAGAAGAATAGCAGAAAATGACACGGTGATTATTTCAACCGTTAGACCATATTTAAGAGGTTTTGCCTATTTAAAGGATGTTCCGACTGATGCTATTTTCTCTACCGGATTTGCATTGATTAAATCAAAAGACGATAAATTATACCTGACAGAATTTCTCTATTACCTTTTTATGTTTTCTGATGATTTAATGAAACAAATGGAGGCTAAGATGCCTAAATCATCTTATCCAAGTATCAATCAAACAGACATCGAAGCATTTAATATCCCTATAATTCCAATAGACGAACAGAAAAAGATGCTGTTAGAATTTAAAAAGAAGCAAACAGAAAAGGAAAATGCCGATAAAATAGTTAATAAATCCTTGTCAAAAAAAATTGAAGTTCTTAAAGCAAACTTGAAATAAGTCATACAAAAAGGATTTTGTACTTATGTCGTTATACTATACTAAATTATGTAAGTCCAGCTAAATCGCTGGACTCTTTTTTGCGCCATGTAGCCGTGTTTGTAGCAGTAACATATCCTCACTTACTTTCCTGTCTATGATCTTTGCATAATGCTGCGTTATCTTAATGCTCTTATGCCCTAGCATCTTACTTACCGTCTCTATTGGCACTCCATTGCTTAATGTGACGGTAGTAGCGAACGTATGGCGGGCAATGTGAAAGGTGAGGGGCTTAGTAATGCCACATAAATCAGCAACCTCTTTCAGATAGGCATTCATTTTCTGATTACTTAGGATTGGCAAAACTTTACCCTCATTTATACACTTAGGATTGGCTTGGTATTTGAGTAAAATTTCTTGTGCCTGTGGTAAAAGCGGAATGCGTGTAGGTGTGTCCGTTTTCTGCCGGAACGTAAAAATCCATTGATTACCATCAATGCCCTTTGCTATCCGTGAAGGTGTAAGCTGGAACACGTCTATAAAAGCCAATCCTGTGTAGCAGCTAAAGAGGAATATATCCCGCACCTGGCTTAATCGGTCTATGGTGAATTTCTTGTCGGTTAATGCCTGAATTTCCTCCTGGCTAAGGTATTCCCTTGCTACTTCTCTTTTATTCATCTTAAAGCCGAAAAACGGGTCTCTTTGCAGCCATCCACTTTTAAGGCAGTAGTTTACAATTTTGCGTACGTTGCCGATATACTTTATAGTGCTGTTATGGTTACACTTCTTTTCACTTTTGAGATAAAACTCAAAATCAGAGGCAAAAGAAAATGACAGGCTTTTAATGTCTATGTCAGTAACCTTGTATTTCAACAGCAGGAATGCCCGTACATGTTCGTAGGTGGTATCATACCGTTTAATGGTTGCGGGTGCAAATTCGGTATTCACCAATGCACTCAATTGTTTGTTGTGCTGCTTAAAGATTTCTAACAGCATCCGGGGGCGTTCACCTTGCCCAGTAAGAACGTTCTTTAATGCTTCTGCGGTTATTGGCGTTTGGCCCTCAATGAGTGTTCGCCTTGCTTCGTGTACTTGCCTTTCAAGCGTATCTAAAAACGCATTGAGTGATTTACTTGCTTCATTTGTTCCCTTTGCTCGTTGTGCATGGCTGTTCCAGCGTTCAGGTTCACACACTTGCTTTGTTGCTATCTCTTTGGGAATACCATTAACGGTAATTCGCAAGTAAACTGGCACACTGCCTTTAGTGTAGCCTTTTGGTTTTTTCTGATAGAAAAGAACACCTAACGTTTGCTCTAACATATGCTTTGATTTTTACGGTTACAAAATTCAATTTGTAGCCTTTCGCAAACAAGATGTTTAGTATCTAAACATGTTCATTATCAATGATTTGCAGCGTTTTCAGTGAGTAAATTTGCTAAACTTTTTTACTCACTGAATCACTCACTGAAAGTTTGGGCAAGAATGAAAACTTTGATAAAGGCAAAAAACAAAAAAGCCCTAAAATCAATGATTTCAAGGCTTTTTAGCTTCTTTTGATAGTGTCTTAGTGGAGCCGGCGGGAGTCGAACCCAACGGCTAATGTATTGACTATCAATGAAAACTGGCAAGCCTTTTTATTTACTCACCGAATAACTCACTGAACTGAGTTGCGAAAGAACTATGTATAAAAGTACGAAAAAGAGGTGAGACAGGAAAATAAAATTAGAACAATTTTGGCTGAAACCCTTATCAGTTAAGCATTTCATGGATTTGAAAAGTATAAGAAAATATGACTACCAATAGCTGGATGATATGAGGGACAGTAATTGATATATCCAAAATTGTGCAGGTCTTTTACCGTCTTGTGGTAGGTTGCCGTAGATCGAATTTTGCAGAAGTCCATGATTACACGTCTATTCACGCTAATTGGATTTTGACTACCATTTTTGACAAACTGGTAATACAAAACGAAATAGAGCGATAGATGCGGGATTGAGAGCCGTGCATCTTCTCTTACAGCCCGAAAAAAGGCTTGTAACATATCGCTATTGACCTGTTCCTGCATTAAGCAATGCTTGTATTTCTGATAGCTTATAGTAATACACCCCCTCGATTTTTGTGGGGTGGAGTAGCCCTTTAATCCGCAAATTTTGCAAGGTTCCGTTAGATACGTTAAGTAGTTGCTTCACCTCTTTTGAGCGTAGCCATTCCTTTGCTGGTGTGTTGCTTTGCTTGCCTGTAAACGTGGCAAATGCTTCCAGTAACTCCTTTTTAAAGTTTTCAAGGTCTTGCCTTGTGATGAGTTCTACTTGCATGATCTCGTATTTAGTAGGATTATGAAAACACAAGCTTTTTGCCTGTGATAGTATGCCATGCGTTACCGCAATTATTTTTCACCTCATCAAGCGTAGCAAAAAAGTAGAGGTGTGCGATTGGATGAAAGCCTGGGCTATCTGCTAAACGCTTCATAACGGCCTCCTTTATTCCTGAGTGTTCAAAAACTGCCACAATGCAGGGGTTTGTATTGGGTATATCAAACTTGCTTGCCGGTGTTCCTAATGCTATTGCTTTAGCATGTAAGCTCAATTGGTTTATGATACGCTTTGTATCCTTATCGCAGTACATTTCAATCAAGTATAGTGCAGCTCCTGTTTTAAACACTATGTCGGGTATCAGCATTTTCCCCTCACCGATTGGTATTGATGTTTTCGCTATCAGTGTTCCTTTCTTTGGGTTGCCTACTTTATCGAAGTAGGTCGACATAAGATTGACAGAGATATTGTTAGCGGTAAGAAACTGCCATAGTTTGATAGATACCGTTACTGTGTTGTAACGGTGAAAAAAGTCTTTTACGACTGCGGTCGTAGTCGTTGTTTTAATGTCATCAGGAAAGATATTTTTGTGACTTATCAAAAACTCAACTGAACGTGGCGTGTTTACGTACATGTTTTCCGTGTGTATAGCATGGCTTATCGCATTGCGGAATGAACGCACATAGCCGTTCTTGCTAAGGTTGCCTAACATCTCTCTAATGTAACTTGGTGACTTGCCCGTCAACAACTGAAATTGCGAGCCTGTCAAAAAGCCAAACCTTCCAAGATGTTCTATAATCTCACATTGCAGTACATTAAGTTGTTCCATACATGGTTAGTTTAGAAATTAAAAAGCTGGTGTAATTCCTTCATTAAATGGGTTATCATCGTTCTTCTTTGTCTTCTTTTCTGTGTTTTTTATGTCTTTAGAACGTTCAACACGGGGAGGTGCAGGAGGGGGCGGGGTGGACGTGAAAGGCTTTATTGGTACATACTGCCCGCTGTCTTTTATCAGGTATTGGTAGAGCAGTATTGCTTCGGCTTCGGTATAAAACAAATCATCGTCTAACGGCATTGTGGTGAACTGAAAAAAATCGTTGTTTCCTGCCTGTTTGATGAGGAACTGCAAAGGGAAAAGGGAAGCAATCCTTTCTGCTGTGCAACCGATTTCCTTTGCCATTGCTTCCCTGTTTGCTACATCAATGACCCCAACTGCTTTCCAGTTGGTATTTGTTTGTATAGAGCTTATCAGCTTTGTATCGGAAATTTGTTTCAGCGATTGAGTGAACAAGCATAGTCCCATGTTATATTTTCTTGCTGACTGCAAAATGTGGGATATACTTTTGGTGGTGTACTGCTGAAACTCATCGACAAACACAAAAACATTGCGCCTTTTTGATACAGGGATTGCTTCTCTCTTTAACACACAACTGAACGCCCTCGCAAGAATGAGCCTGCCGATAAAAGACTGCACGTTAGTTGAAATTCCCTGTGGGGTATGGATGATGATAACTTTGCCTGATTCTATAAATTCATCGAGTTTTAGCGTGCTGTGTTTCGTGCCTAAAATCTGATACACCTGCGCATCCGAAACAAAGTATGCTAATTTTGTATATATAGAGGAGCGTGTTTGTTTATAGCTATCACTCATAAAATGGTACTGATAGAATTGCTGCACTAAAGGGTGCTTAAAAGATTGCCCTAACCTTAGTAGGTCTTCATTGTCGGGCGTGAACATTCTTAGCAGGGTAAGGATTGACGGTTCTTCGCTTTCCATTACAACTGCTATTGCATGAGAGAGCATTGTTGCCATTTGCACACTAAGCCCCATTTGCGTTGAGTGCATAGAGCTTTCTAAAAGCTCCGTAAAAGCGTTAGTCAATTCATGTGTTAAGTGGTATTTTTCTTCATCACTTCCTGAATGCTCAAAGGGATTGAACGTAAACGTGTAGTTTTCACCCGTTGTATTATGGACAAGCCTATTGATAGCATTACTCATGAAGACAAGCCTCTCACGGGGTATAATGCGAATTAAGCCAGCCCTTAGACTTGCATCACCATGCGGTTCAAGCATGATAAGACTTTCAGGAAATTTGTCCTTATTTGACGTTCTAATCATATCATAAAGAAGTTGCATTTGTAAGGTTGTCTTACCGCTGCCGCTACCTCCAATACACAAAAAGTGTTTGAGGAATGATTGCTTCGTTACCCGTGCGTTAATCGTGAATGCCATATATAAGTGAGTTGATAAGCGGGTGATGTATCTTGCTCCAGTTTTGCAGCAATTTTTTATACGACTGAAAACTGTCATCACGGTTGGGGTTATTGATAAATAACAGTTGCTCCGCTCGTGTGGTTATTAATAGCGTTCTGAAAATGGCATGGTTAGCAAAGTGTCGTTCTTGACTGACGGAAAAGAGTGCTTTGTATTCCTCGAATGTAAACGGTCGCTGCACCTGTAAGGCTAAACGTTCGGAAAGTGATAGCGGTAATGTTGAAAGTAGATTGTCATAGTATGTCGTTATTTTAGAGAGAACACGATTGAGCGTTTCTACATTGTCCACCAAAGAAAAGACACCTAAAAAAACACTGTCTGCACTTTGGGGTACAATATCGACAGTGTTATAAATCAAATATTCTAATTCGTTTCTTGTTAGCATACTATAAAAATTTTGGGTTGTTGCAAGAGCAGATTTTCAAACCGACTTCCGACCCGATAATCGACCGACACGGTTGTCGGTTTGAAAACCCTGAAAACCCTTGCTCCGACTGCATTACAGAATATTGTTACCATTCAATAACCTTATAAATTCCCTCCTTTCCCTTCGCTCGTTCACTAAATAGCCGTGCACTCACTCAGTCCATTCCGGGAATTTAGTTTTGGATTACTTGCTTAGCTTGGTTAATTAACTGACTGATTTTTTCGTTTTCATTTCTACTGAGATTTTGTCCTTGCTCTTTTTGAATTGTTTGCAGTAGCTGTATGACTGTGTGAATTTGTGCTGTTGTATTTGTTGTTTGCTGCTGTGTGACTTGTCCAAGTAGGTGATAGCGATTTGTGGATTCTGCGGCCCAATGGGCGGAGTATTCTTGCAAGAGCCTTACCTGATTTTCCAGTATTTCAATTTTGCCTTCCAATGTGGAGGTGAGTTTCTTCTCATAAAATGCACCCGCCTTATAGCCTAAGAATAGGCCTAAAGCGAGTGCTACGATTGTTAGAGTGATTAGCATGAGTGTGCTTTTACGAATGAATAGAAGGGGCGTAAGAAGTATTAGGGTTGTAGTCCGACAAATCGGTTTCGTGTTCGATGTCCCCCTTTTTGAATTTTTCCTTCAAATACCACGCTCGATTATTGTAGAGGTGACGTGCTCCGTTATCGCTTTCTTCCACGACATACACATCAAAATCAATGAACTCTTTTTGTAGCTTACTTTTCTCTATAGAAATGAGCTTAGCTGGGTTCTCTTTATCGTGTAGCCATCGTTTGAGGCGATACTTATAGAATAGGATGCCAGCCCATATTTCGTCAATGAGAAGAAATATCAGTGCATGCAGGAGAATGGAAATAATCATAAGCACCAGTGTTTTGACAAACAGAAGCTGTGTTTTTTCCGGGTTGATATAGTAGGTAACATACACCAAGCCACTTGGTGCCACGGTGACTATTGTTGCGCACAATATGGCTAATAGCCTACGCAATGGTTTGTCTTTAGAAGAAGCGAGGAACCATCCCAACCCGATTTCAATCAATAGGAAGAAAAAGACCCCTATAAACTGAATGAAAGTGCCAATCATGCCGCCATTTTGTTTCGCTAGATAATCTATGAATGACGCTACGCTGGTGTAGTCGAGACAAGCAATAAGAGGCATTAGAATAAAGAGCAAGAAAAACCATCCAGTTTTTTTCATTGTATTTGCTTTATTTGTGTGCCTGTTTTCAAATTCCAGCATGTCGCTTTTTTCGTGCCACTTTGCAGCCTGGCTATAGAGATCAAATATTTTGTCTGTAATTTTTACGATACCGCTTATTATCTGTTCAATGATGTGGCTTTGAAGCGTTTGTTTCTTTGTTGTCATAAAATTTATTTTAGAAGGTTTGCGAATAGAGATATTCAATTGCGGAATGGATGTTTTCAAAGTGTTTAACGTTGTTTGTGTTGAGAGCCTGCTCTAAGTGATTTTCTTCTAAGAGTCCCACGGTTATCACTTCGATGTCTGAACCAATAGAGGGGAGTTGCCCCCTGCTGTCTTCTCCATCGGTGCAGAGAAAGAGAATTTTGCGGGTAGCCTTTCCCTCCTGAAACGATAAAAGAGCGTGTCCGACCGCAGAGTTAATATCGCTGCCATTCGATGGGGGCAATGCAAGCTTTTCATTTACGGAAGTCGCAAAATTGCTCCATGTGTCAGCCAGTGGGGCTGTGGCTTTTTTCTTCTTCGTTTCACTTGCAAGCCAAGGGTTGCTCGATCCCTGATTTTTCTCTTCTGGCGTGTAGGGTACATAGTACCTATCTAGCACTTGGTCGCTGCTGGAGAATATACAACCATAGCGAAAGTCGAGTGTGCAGCCGCTGGAAACTATCTTATCACAGAGTGGTTTAAAAAGTTCCGGTGAGGGGTGGTCGTACTTTTTGACGAAGGACCGACTACGGTCTGCTATGAACACTATTTGGGTTGTTTTGTTTTGCGTAGTAGTCGCCTGTTGTTCTGTACCTGGGTGTTGTGTGGATTCTATGCCGCATGAAAGCGTGAGCATAATTAGTGCAAATAGTAGATTGTGTTTTTTCATTTTGTTTGGTTTTAAATACGGAGAGAATAATATTTCTGCATGTGAACAATTCTGTGTGGCGGTGGTCGAGTTTTTGCAGCATACTTTATTCTCATTATCAAGTGTTTTGTTGTGAAGAACCTTTTTGTATGGACAATAAAAAAGGGAGCTAAAATGCTCCCTCTTACGTTATGGATATTGCAACTCCTTTTATTGTGGCATTGGAAATGCGATAGACTGAAATTTTCTTTTTTAGGGCTGGACTATACCACGAACAATGTAACACCTCTTGCGGGTTAGATAATGGAACTCCGTCATTATACCATGAATTTTCAACCTTATAGATGTCGGCTCCATAGCCAAGCTCTTTCAGTTGAGCGACAATTGAGTGTAGGTGTTCCATACGTCGAGGTTCTGTTTTGTACCTCAACTCACCTTGACTTACACATTTATATTGTTACAATATTTATGCGTGAGACAGATTTGTTGAGGGTCTGTTTTGCGAAGTAGTCGGAAACCGTTTTTTCCGGGTGCGCCGTATATAAAAGTTGGTAGCTTTTATATGCAGCGGGTGGGGTATTCTACTTCATCCGTTTTTTTTGGTAAAACAAAGATAAGAGATAACATAACACAAAAAGAAAAACATTTAAAATAGGAGGTAAAAAAAATAACGGCTATAGTGTATAAATATAAATAACGAATGAATTTGGGTAAAAATACGAATACGTGTAATTTTACTGCATGAAGGAAATTAGAAATGTCTTTTCGATTTGTCTCGGTATTGTGTTTCGACGTGCTCGAGAACAGCGGGGGTGGAGTTATAAAGACTTAGCTTTAAAAACAGACATAAAACCCAGCTATATATTAGCTTTTGAAAAAGCTAATGCCATATTTCATATATCAAAGGCATATAGCCTTTATAAGGCATTTTTTACAGATGAAGGGGATACGTATAGTTTGGAAGGAATAGTGTCTATGCTTTATCTCACTTCGCATACGGACAGTAAATGCAACGATGCCGTAAATACACATCAAGAAAAAACAAAGAAAATCTTGTCTCAAGAGGAAAAAAATAAAATCTATTGTGAAGCACTATTTCAAACTTGCCAGGACTTAGCAAAAGCTAACAGTAGTTATGCGATGTTGTTTAAACCGTTTTTCGAACAAAACTTTTTTCACATGAATGTGCTTGACGGCTTGGTGAAGGAAATAGAGAAGCAAAATATCGATAAAGTAGTTGAATTATTCATTAGGCAGCCTGACAGTTTTAAAGTGTCAAAACCGTCTCGATTTACAAGTTATTTCTCCGAATATTTTTATAATGTCCCGAGTATGTTTGGAGAACATCTTAACAATGTTAAGAATAGTATTCTTATGCTTCCAACGACACTAGTTGATGATGATTATGAAAAATGGATAAATATTAATACGCATAAAGTTAGTGAGGCTATCATTATTCTACTTGAAGGCTCTGGGACGAAAGTTGCATCACAAATAAGAGGAGAATTTTTACTAAATACAACATTCGATAAGCTGACCATCTACACATCAAATATGCTGACTATCGCGAATTTACATTATCATGAGGTTATGAAGGACGATATAATAGAATCGTTTTTTGAAGGATACCCCTCTAACATTGATAAGATAGATCAACATGAAACGATAGAAGATTTCATGAAAAGCAAAATTGAAATAAAAGCCCTAGAATTTAAAGATGAAAAGCAACATGTAGAATTTGTGAACAGATTTAAATCAGTAACGGCTCCTAAAATGAAACAAGCAGATATGCTGCTTTTATACTTCGTTCCTGGTTCTTTTCCGGTGGGTTTTTTGGCATCGGGATGGGCCGGGCCGGTAATAAACTTGCCTATTCATGAAGTTATAGATTGGCTAAACTTTATCGATAGAAATTGAAAAGAAATATCCTCAATTACGAAATAAGTCAACCCTATATCTAAACCCGGCGTAGAGCAGTTTCACAGTAAACTCCACCCAATCGCCTTCCTTATCTCTAAACTTAATTTTTACCGTGGCCGGAAAGTCTTTATTAACCATGGTTCCCATGCTATAATCCCTGCAGTTTTTGCTTGTCTTCACCCTGCCAGTTCCTGTAATCATCTTTAGTTCATAATTACTGTCACATGAAGCTTGTAGGCGGTTTGTATGGATGGTAATAAGGTTATGATATTCTTCGCTTACCTCTATATCCAAATGCCCTTTATTGGGTTGCTTTATGATTTTATACCCATGCTGACGAGCATAATTCAATGTGACTTGTTGAGCTTTGGCAACGGTAGCAATAAGCACAGCAGCTAAAAGTAAAATTCCCTTCATCATCCTTTGTTTTAGTTATCACTTAAGCAGCCGCTCGGTTGCCAACCCCATTTGATATTTTTAAACCAAGAAGGGTCGCCTTCAATCATGGCAGTTTTTAAGCCCGGGTCTAGTTCACGAGATCTCTTATTCACGCCTAAAATGGTAAACTCTTTTTTCTCTGTGATAAAGAATACAGGGTTACAACCGTAGCCATCGAAGACCATAATGCCTTTGTACACATAATCTTTCCAGTCACCCCATATGCCGCCCATCCCTTCTTTCCATGTCGCTTCAACTTTTACAGCGTAGAAATATGAGCCACTATTACCTCTAATTGCTTTCCATGTAAGGATATTAAAATTGAAGCCGGTGTGTTTGTCTCCATAGCATGGCTCTGTATTATACATCCTATAGGCAAAGTTTTTAGCGTACCGTCCAACCTCACTCTGTGATAATTTTTGTGCGTGTGTTTGTATACACACAATCGCAAATGCAAAGGATAAAATGGTTCTCATGTCGAAAAATGTTTAGTCCACAATAATACTGATAATTTTTAATAATGAACCTAATTAGATGTTTCTATTCAGATGTTTCTTTATAGACGTACCATAGTAGTATGGTACATTATAATTTTCGCTTTATGAAAAAGGAAAGTGGAAAGAAGACGAAGAGCAAAGAGATACCAGACGACTTAAAGAAACTGGGAGATAGATTAAGGCAATTACGCTTACGTAGCCATTCTAGCCATGAAATATTTGCCTACGAAAATAAAATTGGCCGCGTACAATATGGCCGCTATGAACGTGGTGCATCGGATATACAATACACAACCCTTCTCAGAATTATAAAAGCCTTTGACATGACAATAGAAGAGTTTTTTAGTGAAGGTTTTGATTGATACAGAATATGGCTTGATTTTCTTTCTTGTTTGAATATCCTGAAAGTGTCAATCAGGCTAGTTACGCACACTTATTATGACTATTATTGGAGCTATAACATAATATAGTGGTTCCAGTTAGGCCCACCATTTTTTCCAAATATACTTGATTTTCGAAAGAGAATCTCTATTATGGAAAATACTCCGAGAGGAGAAATATCATCACTACATTAATAATGCGGATGTAACTCAATTGGCTAGAGTCACTGCCTTCCAAGCAGTTGGTTGCGAGTTCGAGTCTCGTCGTCCGCTCCAAAAATGACCGCTTTCGGGTGGTTATTTTTTGTTTTTGAAATTTTACGCTCAAAAAGGGCATCAATATAAGGGAAAGTCGTGATTGTGATTTTTCTACTACGGCTAATTTCTATGTTCGAAACGAAAATTTTTATAAATTCTCTTTTTCGAACATAATTGAGTTTCTTAAATCTGGATGCCATGTTTTGGAACACTCACATGAAAACAGTGAACTCAGCAATATAATTTCTTTCATCATTTTTAAGATTGAGCAATTCTTCATCTAATAGGTCAATACTATCCTGCTTTTCCTTTAATCACGTCTGATATACTTTTTCTTCTAATGCAGACCTGGCATTTCATAGGTTTTTTTTGACATATTCATTAAGCTTTCATTGAATTAAACGTCTTTGATTTTCAATTACATGTATCTTTTCAGCTTTTAAGAGTTGTTCTTGTTCATAGGCATCTTTCATGTAATTTTGATATAATTCATACTTATCAGGGGAAATTGTCATAGACTCTAATAATCAAAGTATTAACTTTTCAATATCAGCATAATTTACTATTAATTGCTTTCAATTTCTATCTTTTACTTTCGTGGTTTTATACCAAATATGTTTTGGAAGGACTACATCAGCATATGTTGCACTAAGATTTGTCTTTTTAAGTTTATCTAAGTTTGGCTTATGTCTAGTGTTTTTATTAGGAAAGTCATGTGATAAGATCTTTCAATCAGTCGTTTTAATCAGTCCTTTTGGAATGGGATTTACTTCTTCATTTTCATTTCTGGTGTCTTTTGCTTTTCAATTGGTATCATTATTAAGTCTTTCTACGAGAATAGTATATTCTTCTTCGCTTATCAAAGGGCGGAAGTAGGGATTGCTTATGTTTAGATCACTACTTGCATTCCCATTAATATAAAGTCCATAATAAAATGGATCTTTCCATATTCTTGAAAAGTTTTTCCAATCAATTTTCTTCTTGTTGGCTTTCTCAAAACCTCTAGAAATGAGCCATTTTCATATACTTTCATTAGTTTTCTCTTCATAAAGTTTCATATGAAATGCTTGTTTCATAAGTTCAAAATTCTTGCCATCAGGTACGTGATAGCCTTCATCATTGATTATATATCAATACTTATATTTGCCGATAGCCTTACCTCTAGCTATACTAGATTCCATTCCTCTTAATACGTTTCCTGAAGTTGTGTCGAAGTTGTGTCAGTATAGTTTTTTGCAAAAACGAATAAAAATCAAAGCATCATCTTGCCTGTTGGTGTGGGTTCAAAATGAAATCTAGGATATTTTAAATCTAATAATCATTTGTCCACCAAGGTAATTAAATGTCATCAATCTTCCATATTTCTTGCTTGTCTATCAGGATGATAACTAATAATTCACTTTATTTTACCATCCACAACCATTTTCATTAGTAAAGCTCGTTTTTTCCTTACTCATGGCTCTTTTGCAGTCTTTTGTTCTTTTACAATAAATAAAGATCTGTATTTCTTATAAATTTCCCTACTATATGCACTCTCATCTTCGTTTTGTTTTTTAATTTCATCTGGGGTTTCAAAAAATGAGAAATCTTTGGGTTTCTTTGAAACTATGTATCCATTTTTTTCTGCAAACTCCATGCATTCCTTCATTTGATCAGGTATAGATTGAACCTGTCTATCAGCGCTTTCATCTGTTGATTTACGACAATATATGATATATTCCATGGTTGTTGTTCGAAAATAAAATAAGGTTTTATAAATTATAATAGTAGATCGAACATTTAAGTAAATATAAAAAGAAGAAGATATTAATCTCCTTCTTTTTGATCAGGTTCGTCCGACGATCCCTTGAGTAGTATCTCAAGCATACGCATGAGAACACTTCCTAATCTAGCATCATTCATGTAAGCCCTTTTGTGACAGCAACAATAGAACCTATGTATATAGGTTACTTCTATTACTGCCCAGCGGACTTGTAGCTTACGCTTTAGTTATTCTCTATACTTTAACGCGAGGGCTGCTTCATATAAAATTACTTGGTTTTATTGCGAGAACAAATCATATGTATTATACTGATTTTCAAGCTAAATTCCATTTAAGATATGTGGTTGAAAAAATAGGACCTAATATGTAATTTATACATGCTACACTCTTACAATTTCTACACCTCTGGTTTAATAGAGGGGCGGTTTGTGATTTCTCCACTTATCGTCCTAAACCGGCGTGTAGGTGTAAGGGTGTAGCAATCCGAGAGTCATAAGCCGTCCCATTATTAGTTATATAAAGCTTATGGTTTGAAGAGTAGGAATACGCTTCTTTTTTATTATTTCATTTTCTTTCCATGAAAAAAGCTTTTTATATCTTAGTATTAGTAATTGGTATCTCAATGCTGGGCTTAGTGATTTATTTATATAGAGGTGATCTTGGCTTAGAGAAATCTCTATGAATGAGTGCAGAAGCTAAGAAAGAATGCAGTGCAAGGATTAATGAGTTAGTAAACAACATTGTTATTATTAATAGCCAACTGGATGGCTTAAAAACCGCCTATAACCAAGAGAAAATTAATCTTTCTGGGTATAATGAATGGAAGTCTCAACTGACAGACACCAGGGATAAAAATAACAGAGAAGTAACATATTTAACACAAGTTCAGAATTGCCCGATTGATACAAGTATAGCTCAATCAAATTCGGATAAAGCTATAAATGATTTAAATACAGCAAGAATTAATCAATTAATGCAGTAATTTTTAAAAGATTGGCTATCATAAGCCAATCTTTATTTTTTGCTCAAAAAAATCCTTAATAAATAGTATATTATCCTTAAAAAAAATCACACAAAAATAGCATATTAGTAGCAAAATACTCTCTGAAAATTACCAAAATATTCTCTATCATATACTTTTAAAATAGCTTTCAATAAGATCAATTTCACTGTGTTTTATATTATCTAAGAGCTTTACTAGAAAAGGACTTTCTAGGTATCACCATAATTGTTCATATTGATCTTTATTTTGATGTAGTTCAGGCATTATACCTTCACATACTACAATAAGATCATCAATCATTTCAAGTAATTCATTAGTTGTAGTGCGATTATCTTTAATATATTCTGGCTCATTTTCAGAAGGATTTTCATAAATTCCTTTATTCCTATGTGCTATAAGATTATTTCTTTTATTTATAACCTTTTGGATAGTTTGACCCCATTCATCAGTAAAAAACTGAACTTCTTGCATAGAATGTTGCGAAGTAAAGTTTAATCCAATAGTATCTCATCTTCTATCAAACAATGATCCAAGATTTACATAAAAACTTTCTATAATAGATTCATGCATAAAATAAGCAAAGTTCAATAACCTATTATCAGTATGTAGTGTTTTTAAAATAAGTCATTTAACTTTAGTTCTGTATGCAATTTCTAAATAAGAGGATATTGTTTGAGATTGCATAAGAATAGAGGGAAATATTAAATATCATTAAGGTTTTTATTGCTAATCTTATTAGAAAGCAACAACATTGCATTTCCAACGGATTTTATAACCAAGCCAATTAGTTGATCCGTATAAGGAATAAATCATTTATGTGCATAAGAGCACCTTAATTCATATAATTTTCGAAACCAATCTAGTAAATCAGGATTTAAAGCATTAATTCCTCCTACAATATAAGTTTTATTGTTAGTATCTATGCCTTTTGGAACAAATAAATGCTCAAGGGAGCAATAAATTAATAGAATTTTTGCTCACTGATCTTGGGTATGAGTTGATGAACTTAAAATGTCTAAGGTTGGTGCAATTTCTTGCAAATGATGTTTATTTCGAGGGTTTTTAATTAAATCGAATATCCACTTATTTTCCATAAAAAACTTTTCTATTTTACTGTAGTTTCTTCCATCTAATCGTAGCTTAGAGATTCATCTATAACCAAAGGATCTCCATAAGCATCCATCGGGGATCTTCTGCCAAGTGTTTTTTATATCTTCTGACCAGGCATATCATCAACGCGAATTAGAGCCTAGAAATACAGGTCAAGTAGGTGCTGCTATCTGAATATCATTTATATCAAATTCTATTTGTGCGGGATTTAAAAATCCTGCAATTTTTAATAAATTTATAAAAGTTCTCAAATATGTTATCCCTTGCCAATAACAATACATATAACTTCATGTTTCCGTGTATCAAATCGCTGGGAAGTTACAAAATCTTTCAAGATTTTCTTTGCTTGGATTCTCATCTGTTTGGTAAAATGACTTATATACCTCTATTAATCTGTCTTCTTGTATATATGCTTTAAAAGGTAGATTTAATTGCTCGAATAGTATATCAAGCAAAGCTTGAACACCTCATTCTCTATCCCTAAAAGAATTGATAGGAGCAATTAGGGTTCTTTCCTTCTGAAAGCCTTTTAATCTATCTAAATATTCCTCAACGAGTGCATCTAAGCCTAAAGCCTTTTTTTCTCGTAATATGATGAACCCATTTTCATCGTGAATTGATCCCATGCTGCCAGCTCTTTGCCTGTATTCAATATGATTTTGTACTGCAAATAGTAATCTACACTTGAATAAAATCTCTATTATATCAGTAGGCACAACCTTTAATCATTTCTTTTCAAATAACTCAAATTCTTTCAAAAGGGATGGGACAAGATATTTAGGAGTATAATAATTATCCCTATGATCAACAATTAATGGCATTTGCATCGCTGCACCTACCTCGCTTCATGCCAAATCATTTAATTTATTATATACACCTTCTCAAACAGCATCTATTATTTCTTGTTTAAATCCCATTTTTGAGCTTTAAAAGACAAAAACTTAATACATTATAACTTAATATTTATTTCCTCAATAACCTCTTTTGTTAAAGTTAATAAGTCAAAAGAGATGTCTTTCATTAATTGAGGCAACTTAAATATTCTTATTATTGGATTATGTATTCATGAAGTTGAATTTGGAATGGCTGTAACTATTGCTTCTAGCATGTTTTTCAAGTCTTCTGCGGTGGCATTCTCTCAAAGATCTCCTGCTACCATCGGTATTTGAACATTTCAATAATTATATTTCATTAATCTTCAATAAATTCAGTGTTGAACAGGATTTCTAAAATGTTCATACATATGCAGTAATTTATTTTTTGTTTGCTCTCCAATATATCATAAATTAAATAATTCCTTACATAGATTATTAAATCTATACTTTTTGCCATCAGTTTCATTCTCAATTTGTTCTTCCGTTTCCTCTAATATATTCATAAACCTTTCTAGAGGCTGATCTTTCTTTTTCATTAAAATCATAACTAGGGTAGTCCTTAAGTGCTTCTCTAAATGGACTAAGAAAACTGATGCTGCAGAAAAAAATAAATTTGCCTTTAAGGCAGAAATTCAATCACGCAAAAGCATCAGATTGTCATTATCTAATTTACCTTGTTCTTTAATCCACTTAACAATTACATCTATATATGATAACTCTTGTTCTGTTAAATTATTATCATCCATCATTAAAATTATAGGATATTTTATAAATAGGGTAGCTGTTTCTGTATATTATAGTTGTTGAAAGACATGTCAATTTGCGTATCTTGTTTAAAGAGTTGACTTTTCTTTTCATATATCTATGATATATGAGATTTATTCTATATTATTTCACCAATATGGATAAGATTGAAAATATTTCTGAAAAACCAGACAGAGTTACCATCCGTGCAATAATTGTGAAAAAAGTAAGTGGAGAGCTATTTTCTACACTTTTGATGTATAGAAAAAAGAAAGGTAGAGAATATTATGTTACGCTTTGAGGAGGACAAGAAGATGGTGAAACAGATATTGATACTTTAGAAAGAGAAGTAACTGAGGAGTCTGGAATGAAAGTTAAGGTAATTAGAAAGCTTGATGAATGGAATGATGATTTCGGAGGAGTTAAAGAGCAAGTAAAAGTATATTTAACTGAATACCAAAGTGGAGATATTTGACCTGTTTTCTGACCAGAACAAGATCGTACCAATGAGGATAACATATATAGGGTAGAAGAGATACCTTTAAATGAAATTAAGGATAAAGAAATTGCTCCAGAACAAGTAAAACAAATGCTTTTAGATAAGGTCAGAATAACGCCTTAATGAAAAACTGAAAAGCATTGTCAATTAGCTGAGTTGATAATATGGGGAAGACGAGTCAAATATGACTCTTGTCTTTTGGTCACTCTTATAAGATCAATGTTTTAAAGTCTTTGAAAGGATATCATCCAGGGCGAAAAAAATTTAATCTAAATGACTCAAATGAATGGTTTAGAGCAGGTAATGAGAATCAATTTCTAGAGACACTTGTATATTCAGTTTTAAAAAGAAATGAAGATATAGCTTTATCTAAACAAAGCTATGATTTGACTATTGTTGATAGAGGATTACAAGCTTTTATTGCTACCATTATTAGTACGCTAGCTATTAAGTTAGGTGTAGATGAAACAAATGCTGAAGAGTACTTTAAAAATTGGTTAAGTAATCGCTGATTGGATTGTCAATTTTCAGATGTAGAAGATATTAAGGTCATCCTTCAATGCTCAACTAATATCGATGAACAAATTCACACTACGTTAAGCAGATCTGAAAATTGGGAAAATGCTCAGGAAAGGTTGCGTTATATTGAATATCAGAAGATACTTAATAATCAAATTAATAAACAACTTGCTAACTCAGCAAATAATAAAATTTATGTTACTAGGCCAATAGTTGATATTCAGAATGATATTAGAGGGATATTATGTGATAACGGAATGGAAAGATTTATGCCTATAGGAGAAAATATAAAGAGACTAGTATGAATTGGAGGAATGAGTGAATCGGGGAAAAGTACAGTTTGAGAGTATTTGCATGACAATGGTTTTGTAAGGACCAAAGTCAAATATTTTGCCGAACTAATTAATGAATTAATTCCTAATGCAGATGAGCTTAGCCCTGAAGAATTTGCGACTCGCCTGATGCTTGAATTGCATAAATTTTCTAAAGCACATAACCATATAGATCAAATTTCTATTGAGAGTATTCGTGATCCTAAGGTTTTTGGATTTATGAAAATCCTTTTAGGAGACAGATTTCATATGTTATATGTTGAAACGGATAGGCAAAATGCTATCTCAAGAACAGCTTTAGAAAAGAATATATCACTGGATAAGGCAACAGAAGAAATAATGCAAAAAGATGCCGATAAAGCGCTCCTCAATACTAATGGTATAAGAGAAATTGCAGATTCCATAATTGTTAACAATGGATCTAAAGAAGATCTCTATGAATCTGTTAATAATGCCATATTCTGACCCATAAATTTAATAAATTTATGATTGCCTAATAAATATATTCAAATAATAGAGGAGCTTAGCTATAAGATATTATCTTATCAGTGAATTGATATTAAGTACATCTGAGTATGATGAAGCGTGGGAAGAAATGATCTTAAACAAGAAATAAGCGATATAGATCTTGTTTTAGTTGCGTCTACACTAGCTGACAAAAAAAATATACAATCCTTCATTCGTAATGATATATGAAACATCAAAGGTGTAAAAATATGATTAACATTGCTTAATGAAGATGAATTAGTATCAGATAATCTAAAGCAAAAAACTGCGTATATAAGTAGATCAGTGCATTTAGGAAATATTAAAGAGATTTATAATAGCTGAATATTTTTCCCTGCTATAAAGGAAGATGATTTAAAGAATATTAGAGTGGAAAAATGAAAATTATATTATAAACAAACTATTGAAGAATTAAAAAATGGTGATCCTTATATAGATATAGAGTCTTATAAACACCTTTTTACTTGCATGAAAATATATCTTGCATCTTTATGATATAATGTTGAAGGATATGATAAATTGTTTAGTTATTTTCCCAAGATTTCAAGTATAGATTTGTCAGAGTATTGAATTGTTGCCATGAATGAATTTGTATGAAAAAGACCTCAAATATTGAAAGTAAAGATGGTTGAATTCCTTTCAATTCTCTTGGAGAAATCTATTTAAGTCATAACTAAGACATTCTTATGCTAAAATTCGAAACAGTTTCGTCTCCAAAACTAGTAGTAGGGTTAAATACAGGGCATGACTGAGGATGTTGTGCTATTTATGGCGATAAGTGTGTAGCAATATCAGAGGAAAGATTAAATAGAAAAAAGCATAGTGAATGATATTTATACGCCTTAGAATATTGTCTTAAAGCATTAGATAAGAGTTTAAATGATGTAGATGTTTTTGCCTTTAGTAGCTATCATAAATCATTACCCAATAAATATCAGGGCAAACTTTCTGTCTTCTTATGACAAAAAGATAATGTCGTGAATATAGATCATCACTTATCTCATGCATATAATACATATTATTTTTCATGATTTGAAAAAGCTTTGATAGTAGTTGTAGATGGTCTTGGAAACGGTACAGATACAGAAAGTTATTATATTTGATACTGAAATAATATTGAGAAAATATGATGAAATCCTTCATCTACAAATGGTATGTGAATTGGTAGGGCATATGAAAGTTTTACAAATTATATAGGTCGAGATTCAAGATCTGCTGGTAAGACAATGTGATTAGCAGCATATGGTAATTTCTTTTGAAGTAGTTGAGAATTATTCTCAATTGATGAGAATGGAGTAATTACCTCAAAAATAACTGAAAAATATGAGCATGGGGTTGAGTCATATCTAAAAGATTTATGATATGATAATTTAATTTCTGAAAAATGAACTAAAAACAATGCTATTAATCTTGCGTCTTACATACAATTCCAGTGTGAAGAAGCATTTATATGAATGATTTCTGCTTTAGTTAAAAAGACTAGTATCAGAAAACTGTGTTTAGCTTGAGGAGTTGCGTTGAACGGTCTAATAAATAATAGACTTATACAAGAATGAATTGTAGATGAGATCTATGTTCCTTCTACCACATGTGATACATGACAATGTATATGAAATACTCTAGCTGCTTTGGCACAAAATGATATATATATGAGAGAAAAGGTTTCTTCGGTTAATTATTGAAGGGATTATTCAGAGAAGGAAATATTGGATGTTTTAAATAAAAAACAGGATATTTTTACATTGCCTTATATTACTAAGAAGAAAGCTATTAAATATATAAAATATAATGAAGATGAAATGCTTTCAAAAGTGGCTTCTTACTTGGCAGAAAATAAAATTGTGGGTCGGTTTCAGAGCTGAGCTGAATGTGGGGCAAGAGCATTGTGATATAGGAGTATATTAGCTAATCCTTTAGCTCCTCATATGAAAGATTATATAAATGAAAAAGTAAAGCATAGAGAAAGTTTTAGACCTTTTGCTGCTTCTATGCAGGCAAACAAGGCAATAGATTTTTTCGAAGTGTTTATGGATAGCCCATTTATGATGTTTATACATCAAGTAAGACAACAATATAAGGATTTGTTTTCTCCTGTTATTCATGTAGACGGTACTTGTAGATTACAAACTGTCACAGCAAATGATAATAATCTTTATTATAATCTATTAGCAAATATTGAGAAAGAATGTGGATATCCAATAGTATTAAATACATCATTTAATGATAATGAAGAGCCAATTGTAGAAAATCCAGCTGATGCATTAAAACACTTATGTTGTGGAAACATAGATGTTTTGGTTTTACATAATTATATAGTAACTAGAGATGAATAATCAAAAAATAGCGCTTTGAGAACAGACAATTTATATATGAAATGATGAATCACGAAAGGAAATTCTTACAGAATTGAACTCTAAATATAACAGAGTCTTATTGGTAGTAGATAAACAATTTCGATCAAGTAACTGAGCAGAAATATCTAGCATATTTTCTAGTGAATTAAAAGAAAAATTTGCATGAGAAATGATACTTGATGCTCATACAACAACTAAAAACTTATTATCTGTGCATTTTCTTTTGGAATATTTTCATTCAGTTGGACTTAATAGAAAAAGTTGTGTTTTAGCAATGTGAGGAGGTTATGTTGGAGACCTTGTCGGGGTGGCTACAGGTATGTATATGAGATGAATATGATTCTATCAAGTTCCGAGTACAGTAATGTCTCAGTGTGATGCAGTTATATGAAAAGTTGGTGTAAATTTAGGTAGTTATAAGAATGTGATTGGTTTGTTTCGCTCTCCTGAAGTAATATTTTGTAACATTAATTATATAAAGAATTTGCCTTTGACTGAGCGTATCCTTTGATTTTCAGAAATTATAAAACATTTATTAATTAAATATGAAGATTCAGATTTTATTATAAAAAAAGGAACTAAATATTTTAATTTGATTCAAGATGGAGTTAACGACGACAACTTTGAACAATGGTGTAGTATGATTAAAGAATCTTTAGAAGTGAAGTATTCATTTGTTGCACCAGATTTATTTGATAATACTGGACTCCATAAGGGACTCTCGTTAGGCCACACATTTGCAAATGTACTAGAAACATTAGTTTATAAATTAAGGCATGGTGATGCGGTTATGACAGGAATATTAATGTCTCTAGATTTGTCTGTAAAAATTTATCAGAATTCCGAATTAGAGTTCGTTAAAAAATGGCTTTATTGATTAAATCCAAATCAACATAAGCGCATAGCGCTTAGTTGGGAAACTATTAAGAATGTTTTACAACAAGATAAAATAAGTGCTAATTGAGAATTAAGCTTCATTCTACTTAAAAGATTAGGAGTACACTGAATCGAAAGAAATTGTGAAGAAGAGATGGTAAAAGATGCATTTAAAGAATTTATTACATTATATGAATAGTGAATATCTTAAAGAAATCATAGAGAATGCTACTTCCATAAAGATTGAGGAAATTGTATATTCAAGTAATAGTATTTACTGAAAATGACAATTTCATCTAAAGGATGTTTTTTTTAAATTGCTCTCTCCTGAGGAGGCAAAGAGTGAAGCTGTTAATTTAGATAATGCAAAAACTAAGATTGATTTACCTCAACTTGAGGCACAATTCCATATGGAAGGTAAAGTATTGTTAGTTTATGAATATAAGAGAAAAGATGAGTGACGAATAACCTGAGCTGAATTTATAGCTAATCCTACATTTTCAGTAGAATATGTAGAGCAAGTATATTCTCAGATTTTTGACAAGTTAAAAGAGGGTCACCAATCTTCAATCCATCTTAATTCATCTGAAAATTACCCTTTAAGAGTCCTTTACGAAACAAGGAAGGATAATTGAAGATTATATAGTTTTTATGGTGAAAATTTTGAAGGTCTATTGAATGATATGAAAGAAGTAAGTTCAAACTATAAAAAGCAAATATTAGAACTTATGGAATATGATATAAATGAAACTCTATTCTCCTTAAATCATTGAGATATACATGATTGGAATTATGCAATAAAGATTAAGAATTGAAATTATCAAAGTATATGCTTCTTTGATGCTGCTACGGTTTGATATAATCCTATTCTTTCTGACTTTGCCACTTATTACCGATATTTAGCACTCCAATCATCATACTTATTCCCTATATATAGAAAATGATTTATTGGAACATTGAAAGATCCGAAAGACTATATTGATAAACAAAATACTATATTCCATTTGTTCCAGAATACACTCATGATAACTCTTATAGGTATAGGGTTGCAAAAGAAACCAGACTGGAAATGGAAACAAGAATTCGCCTCTAGACTTATATATAGGTTTTTAGGGATTAAAAACATTCTTGAATATAAACTTGAGGATAGAAACAAGTTGTATAATATAATTATCAAAGTACTTGATCGATCTAAAACTTCTATAAATATTATAGATTTACCATTGTGAGACAATATTTATACTTACTTAGATAGTCATGATTAAAATCAAAGTTAGAGGAGTAATCGTTGAAAAGGGGACTAATAAAGTATTCTTATGTGGTGATGGTTCTTTTTTATGCCTCCCAGGTGGTACATTAGAACCTGGTGAAACAAGAGAAGAAACACTTAAGAGAGAATTTCTTGAAGAAGTAGGTATTGAACCTGTTATCTGAAAGTTACTTTATATAAATGAGTTTACTGGAGAAGATAAAACTACAATTGATTTCTGGTATGAAATCGAAAATACTCAAGAATTTCATAATATTGACTTATCAAAGGTTTCTGGAACAGAAGTCATAGATTGTGGTTTTTTCAATCTGGAAACTATCCAGGTGGAATTCAGACCACAAGATTTAGGAGATATTCTTAAAAAAATACATTAAAATTGTTCGTATCTCTGTAAACTATAGAAAATTTTGTGTATATTTATTCATTTAATCCATATAGTACCAATTGCTTTTTAGATAGATGCTTGGTGATTTCATCATTTTTCGCAATATATTTAATATATAGACTAAAAAGCTGTCTAGTCTGCATAATAGGTATATTAACTAGGTTTTTATACATTTGTTCGAATTCATGCGGTTCAGGAGCTCCAAAAGATATCGCTCACGGGTGATATTTTTTTGTTTTTGAATTTTTGTCTTTGAAAATGGCTTCAACATAAGGGAAAACGGTTATCTGAATATTCTTAGAACGGTTAATTTTGATGTTCGAAATGAAGAATTGAGTAAATTCTCTCTTTCGAACAAAAGTGAGTTTTTTGAATCTGGCAGAGGCATTTCTAAACACGCCAATAAATGCTTCAAATTCATCAATATAACTTCTATCGTCATTTTTGAGCTTATCTATATCTCTGTCAATTCTATCAAGAATAGCTTGTTGCTTATTTCTTTTCTCTTGATATGCTTTTTCTTCTTGAGTATCTCTTCTCCCTCATAAATTAACAGTTAAGAAATCTTTGTATTTGCCATCCATGATGTTTCTCTGGTTTTGCAAACTTCTCATCTGTTCCTGTTTCTTTTGTTGCTCATCACTTTAATTTATGTAATATGAAATCTTCTATTGTTTTTCTGCCGTTTCCAGCACGATATTTTTTTAATATATTGTCTTCATTGCCATCTTTTTGAATCGCTAAGTGTAACAGAATTGACTCTGCGGCTGCACCGCACATAACACAGCAAGCTAAATAGGCATGACAATTATAACAGAGTATAGCTTGATTAGCTCTTTGTTGAAATCATAGACCAAATTTCTTGCCATATGGCTCAAGCATTTCGCCAAATCTAGATGGATCCATTGGTATAAATTTTTTCAAGTCAATCTCTGATAGCCATGTCTTTCAAAAAGCAGTAATTGCATACCCATTTCAAGCACTTCATTCATCAGTAGACTGAGTATTAAATACTCTAATACTAGGTCTTAAAACTCATATGCTACATAATTCCCATAGAGCATCATAAAATAATGGAGAAGCTAATTCTACGATCTTATATTTTTCTTCTCCTATTCTGAGTGTATTCTCTCATGCTCGTTTCTCTAGTGTTTGACGTAGATGAAAGTCATATCAGTAATTCTTTGTTCTTCATCATCTAATCTCTTCTATAATGTACTTTATTGCATCCTCTTGATTAAGGAATTTAGATATATCTACTGCCATAGCTATAATGCTGATCTTATAAAAGACTCATATAGCTTAATTGCTTGCTTTCATATATCAACATATGTTCCTATATCGCTAAGCTATACCAATGAGGTAGGGTAGTTAATCACTTAGACCATATATTACCTGCTGTCTTTCTGTAAGATTGCTGATAACTTCATTATCGCTTCAGAAAAGCTTAATATACACATGGAAAACTTTCCTTACTTGTATAATTGCAAATTAACTTACAGATTGTTTAGGTTTTTTAGAGTAGACTTACATATATTTTTAACCGTTTCATATATAACATTACTTTCTAGATTATATCAATCACTATTTCTAGATTCTAAAAGTAATTGCTTTCGAGGATACCTTTTGCCATGACCATTTAGTAACGTATGTCCGTTATCTGGAATTGCTCCATGTTTATATGAAGTGTCAGTTACAAAAAAAGTCATAGTATCTCAATTTGTATAAATTCTATGTCATTGTTCTATCGGCAAGAAATATGCTTCTCATGCTAAAATAGTTCTTTTTCATATAAGCTCGAAGTTATAATTACCATGAATTTGAAAGGATTCCACAGGATTATTTTCTGTGTTAACATATCTTTCTCATGTAAAAAAAGTGTGTCGTTGAGCAAGCATATAAGGCTTTATATTGAATTCATGGCAGAATATATCAATAAAATGATTGGATGTTTCTTTTCAAATAAAAATTCATTCTAGAATATTTGAAATATCTTCTTGTTTGATAATATCAAGTCCTAAAATTCTCTTTAAAAAGATTGAGTATATTTTATTTTCTTCTTCAGTCATTTTATAAACTTTAAAACTTTCTTCGTATATTTCTCAAGAAAGCACATGAGAATATGCCTGAAAATCATGAATATGACAGTTGCCTCATAGATTTTTTCACATTAAAGGTAGAGAATCGCTTGGCCAAATATGTAAACGTATTTTACCAAACGGATGAGTTAGAAGCTTGATTTTTATCATTCCCGCTCCGCTTATAACAATATTTGGTAAGATTTGTTCAGTGAAAGTATGATAGTCTATATTTGATAGTTCTTTTAATATATAATTAATTATCGTAGATGTTCAGATGGTGCGTAAAATTTCCAATCTTAATAATTCATTTAATTTATTATTTTTTAACTCTTCAAATTGACTTAGTATCTCTGACTCATTATTAAAAAGTAAAGATATAGATTTTGCCATTGTAAAGAGAATATATATAAATAATATGTCAATATAGTCTTAGCTAAATTATAGTTATAGCAATGATAATGGCAAGCTAAAAAGTATAGCTAGAAAAATCTTGTTGTATGCGTATATATTATATTCTTATCTCTTATTTCCTAAATAGCATGGAAGTCATTAATCATCATTGAAGAGAAACAGTCTATCAAATATTTAAAAATGGTGATAACAATAAGAATGTTATTATATTATGTCATTGATTCTTATGACACAAATGAAGTTCATTGAATGTTGCTGTAACAAAAAAAATATCTAATGATAAAATTGATGTGATTACTTTTGATTTCTATGGTCATTGAGACTCTAATAGTGATATATGAGAGCTAACAATAAATAAATGTATTGAAGATCTTAATTCTATTGTGCAATTTGCAAAGTTAAAATACAAAAACATAGGAATCATAGCAAATAGTTTGTGAGGATTAGTTACATTATGTGATAAAGATATAGATAAGGATATTAAATTTCTAATATTAAGAGCGCCTATTTCTGATTGGTATGAAAAAGAAATTACATCATTAGGACAGCAAAAAATCAATCTATGGAAAGAAGAATGATATATAATAAGAAAATATTGAGAAAGAATTATTAAGTTGTCGTCAATATTGCTGACAAGTATTCAAGAAAATAATGCTTATAAAGAGGCATCTCGTATTAAATATCCAGTGTTAATTATTCATTGAACGAAAGATAAAAACGTTGATTTTCATCAGAGTGTTTTATTGCATGAAAAAATAAAGAATTCTGAGATCAGACTTATTGAAGGTTGAGAGCATGCATGGGAAGCAAATAATAAAGGTGATGAAGTGCTAAATATTATCTGTGATTTCATCAGAAAATACTTCTAAAATGTCGTTCTGACTGTAATGTTTTATAATGTTTTTTGCATTTGTATAAGTAGGTTTTTGAGTTACCTGATACATTTTCTTCCTGTCTAATCAATTAGTATGGTTTAATTCTATCTGTTCATGTAGATACATTCATACAGTATTAATAGTTGTTCAATCAAGGTCATATAAATAGTCAGCAATCTCCTTTGTTCTATAGATATATTTTGCCTCTTTAGGATTTTTTAAAATTAATGATGTAGATCATTGATTATGATATGTATGTTCTATTTCTGCAATAGATTCCCCAAATAACTTGCATAATCAAATAAGAGTAGAAGGGGTTTGGTATGATAAAACTTTCGATCGTAGTTCATCCTTTCTTTTCTTTTGAATGTCTTTGGGTTTGCTTCCTTCCATACGACTTTGTAGGAGCTCATATTCAGCAAACGTAATCATAGGTTTATAGTGAGGATTATCTATTGTCTGATCGGATGAATAATTTTTAACTACTAGTTTCCCATAATAGAAAGGGTCTTTCCATACAGCACGTAGTTTGTTATTATTCGCCTTAGACTCTTTGTTTCAAACTTTTTTTACCCAACCATTGGTATTAAGCCATTCTGCAATATATACATCAGTTTTTTGTTCATAGATTTTCATATGAAATCTCTCCTTTGTAGTCTTTGTCTTCACCAGCTAAGATCTTTAAAAGCGAGGATTTTCCGCTACCATTAATGCCCACTAGTCCTGCTTTTACTGCATCTCAAACAGTAAGACTAGCGTCATTAAATAATAATTGTGAACCAAATGACTTCTCCAGCCCCTTCGCTTTTAGTATTAAGATCAACTAAACTGAGATAAATTATCTATTTATACTATAGATTATCTAGCGTATTAGTCAATACAAAGTTCGTCTGATTTTTGATCTTTATGTGCTTTTGTTAGATAGTTTTCAGTCATTCATTACGCAGATCGCATCAGGCTGAATATTCTTAATGAAATCTTCATCATGACTTACGACTATTAGTGTTCAATTATATTCGTGAAGTGCAATTTCTAACACTTCAATAGCTTCCATGTCTAAGTGGTTAGTGGGTTCATCCAAAATAAGTAGATTGTTCTGATTTATGTAGAATATTGCCAGTTGCATTCTAATTTTTTGACCAGGAGAGAGATCAGAAACTTTTTTCTTGGGATGGTTAAGTTCAAATTGTTGAAGTACGTTCTCCAGCATTTCCTCCTCTAGAACTATGCACTTATTCTTATATTTATATATATAATCCTGAAGTAGCATATTTTCATCACTACTCGCAGTTAACTGCTGACCAAGATATCAAATATCGAAACTGCTTGGTATATTAATTGTTTTAGACATATCTTTGAGCTCTCAAAGAAGTGCTTTTATGAAAGTGCTTTTGCCGGATCCATTTCTTCAAATGATCACAATCTTCTGTCATGCTTTTATTTCCAAATGTGGTATTGATATACAAAATCATGTATCTTTATAAGCATAAGAAAAATTATCTATAATAATGTTTCAATCTGCTATTTTTTCAGTTTTTATAAGGAAGTGAAGTGGTTTTTTTCTGTAAGGCTTTTCCATATCTAATCTCTCTAACTGCGAAGAAAGTCTTTTAATAATCTGTCATTGTATTCTCTGTCAGTTATCTTTTTTCTTATTTCTAGATCATTTATCATTATCACGGATCTTAAAGTGAGTTCTAGTAGCTTTATTTTGAGCGATTTCAATATTCTTTTGTATCACTTCGATATATTCCTCCTGTTTGGTGAATTCTCACTCTTTTCTCATTAAGTTTTCTTCCATGATTCTTTCATAGTCTGTGTAATTGCCTGTGTACATGTCAATCTTTTTAGTATGAGTATTGATGGCAAGTACTTTAGATATTGTATAGTTTAGAAAATTTTTATTATGCGACACAATAACTACGGTAGTATGTTTCAGTGTTTTGATGTAGTTCTTTAACCACTGAATTGCATAGTAATCTAAATCATTTGTCGGTTCGTCTAATAAAAGGAGGTCTATTCCCTTAATCAAAATCAGGGCCAATAATACTCTTCTTTTTTGTCATCAAGATAGATCTGACACCTTTTTACTAAAATATGCTCTTTCAAATCACAACCCCTCTAAAATAGTTTCTATTTTACTATCAATTTGATGGTAGTTTAAGAAATTTAATTCATCTTCAATAACACTAATTTTATTAAGGAGCTTTTTTGACTTCGGATCTTCTGATAGCTTTTCATAAGCAGCTTTCAAGTCAGCTTCCAAGGCAGATATTCATGTTTCCCTTTTCAGAAACTCGATAATGTTGCAATTATCTTCTACATAAAGTTCCTGTTGTATATATCCAATGCGAGTTTTCTTATTTTTAAAGCTTATTGAGCCTGTATAATCTTTATCAATTCCAGCTAATATTTTTAGTAATGTGCTTTTCCCTGATCAGTTAGGACCAACAAGACCGACCTTAACTCATTCGGAAATACTAAAATCAGCTTCATAAAAAAGCTCAGTAGATCAGTTAGATTTGGTCAAATTAGATACTTTCAGCATATCTCTACTATATATTTTTACGGACTTAATATCTAGATATAATTGCAATAAATATCTTATTATCTATAGTGTCGACTATCATGACAAAAGAACAGCTGATAGAGATTATCCAAAGAGATTATCCTAATCTTGTACGAAAAGACTATGTGTTTATTGATACGGGTTGGGATAACCAAATTATTATCTTAGACGATAAGATAGTTTTCAGGTTTCCAAGAAATGAGTATGTGAAGGGAGTATTAAGAAAAGAGAAGGAGCTTTTGTCTCTTGTAGGTAAATATGTAACGCTTTCTATTCCCCAGTATTCGTATATTTCTTCTACATATGAATATGTTGGTTATGAAATTGTGAAATGAAACCTTTTTATGGTGGAGGAGTATAATAAGTTATCACCTACTGATCAGAAGAGTATACAGGTTCAATTGGGCAAATTTCTTAGTCAACTTCATGGTATTCCGTTGTCAGAATTAGCATCGATCTGATATAAGAGTGGAGAGAATGGGGATATGAGCTGATGGATTAGTGAACTGCAAACTAATTTTGCAAATGCATGCAGTCAATATTTTTCAGTAGAGGAGATTGTACTTGTAAATCAGTATATAATTGATCTGGCAAACTTTGATTACCCAGATAAAACCATAACTCACTGAGATATTCAAGGTAAAAATATAATATTTGATCCAGATACACGCATGTTATCTGGCGTGATTGATTTTTCAGACGCAAGAATAGCAGATTCTGCCTTGGATTTTGATCTATTGTGGGAATACGGAGAGGATTTCGTTAAAGGAGTGTACAGCTGCTATACCGGTATAAAAACAGATAATTTCCTAGAAAGGTCTCTTTTTTATGAAAAAAGAAGGCATATCTTTGGTTTAATAGATGCAATAGAAAAAAAGAAGGATGTGGATTTGCATCTACAAGGTTTCAAAAAAGCGTTTTCTTTTCTATAAGTTCAAATATCGTTCTCTTAATGATCTAACATTCTTAAATTAGCTAGTTTATCTTGTAAAATCTCTTCTGTTGAGGAGTTAATTTGTCCAATAAACTGCCGTTTTGGTCAAAAACAGCCTTATATAATCATACCAGAGAGATAATAGTTCTCAAGTCAGTACTTTGGACTAAAAGTCTTGTCTGTTCGAAATTTTTTCGGCGATCCGCTCCAAAAAAATGCACTTTCGGGTGCGTTTTTTGTTATCAAAAAAGAATTACTATTATGATATATAAACTTGCTTGATGTACATAATTGGTTTAGTATGATCTCAATTGTTTAATATTTTTAATAATAATGATGCGTGTACTTGTATTGGGAGGAAATAGCGTTAGTAACAAACCTTGGTGCTCAGAAATATGTGCAAGCATAAAAGAGCAGAATATTGCAGAAAACGCAGAATATATCACCTATAATCATTGGGAGAACGAAGAACTTAAAATGATAGATTTTTGAGCAGAAGAGAAAAGATTAATAGCATGGGTAGAGAAGTCAGAAGAGCCATATAAAATTGTTTGTAAATCGGTGTGAAACCTACTTTTCTTATCAACTATTTCAAAAATTATCACCAAGCCATTATTTGTCCTGATTTGTGGTTTGCCATTACGTTTCTCTGAAAAATTAAGCATACAGCTAGATGCTTTTCTTCAAGACTATGAGTTCCCTGTCGCTCTTATGCAAAATGAATCTGACCCTGAAGGGTCTTTTGGCGAGGTCCAAGAAAAGATAGCTAAAAATACTAATTGGAAATTAGTAAAACTAGCATGAGAAAGTCATTATTATAAAGTATTAGATATAATGAATAATTTAGAAAAATAATTTTTTAAAACTGTATATTAATATGCAACAAGAACAACTCATAGAGCTTATTAAAAGAGATTATTCTAGTCTTGTACGAAAAAACTATGTGTTTATTGATACAGGTTGGGATAATAAAGGATTTTTTAACTTCTAAAATCTTAAATGATAAAGCCTAAACATTTAAAGAAATGAGATAAGGTTGCTACGGTATCACTTTCGTGGGGAGGGCCGTGAGCGGCGCCAGAAAGGTATTTCGCAGGTAAAAAACAATTAGAAGAGCAATTTGGGGTAAAAGTAATAGAAATGACTAATACTATGCAGGATTCTATATTTGTATATGAACATCCAGAAGCAAGAGCAAAAGACTTAATGGATGCTTTTAAGGATTCAACCATCAAAGGTATATTTTCTACTATTTGATGAGAAGAGTCTATTAGAATGCTGCCTTATATAGATTTTGATGTTATTAGAAACAACCCTAAAGTCTTTATAGGGTATTCAGATACTACTATCACTCATTTTATATGTTATAAGGCAGGTATTGTATCGTTTTATGGACCAAGTATTATGGCTGGCTTTGGTGAGAATGGGTGATTGTTCCCATATATGGTAGACTCCGTAAATAAATCTATTTTTTCATCAGAAATTATATGAGAAATTTCTCCAAATGAAAATGGATGGACTAATGAATTTCTTCCATGGAATAATCCAGAAAATCAACAAAAGAAAAGAAATCTTCTTCCTGCGTCACCTTGGAGATGGCTACAAGGAGGTTGAAGGATAGGTGGAAAGCTCTTGGGAGGATGTATTGATGTGTTTCCATTTCTTGTATGAACATCTATTTGGCCTTTAGTAGAGGAACGAAAAGGTAAGATACTCTTTATAGAGACCTCGGAGGAGAAAATGAGTACTAATCAATTTGAAAGAATTATAAGAAACCTTGGTTCTCAATGAATCTTACATGTAATCAAAGGAATAGTAATGGGAAGATCCCAGATTGATTATCAAACATGAGAACAAATAAACTATGACGACGCTCTTTTGAAAATAGTAAATAAAGAACTGGGATTAGTAGAATTGCCAATAGTAACAAATATGGACTTTTGACATACAGATCCGATGTTTGTTTTGCCATTGGGAATAGAGGCAGAGTTGGATTTTAATACAAAAACTTTTGCTATCCTTGAGAATGCTTGCTTGTAATAATATAATTTCAAAAAAGAGTCCACTACGAACTCTTTTTCCTAATCTATTTTTTACTACCATACGCCGCAGCTCTTTGAAACATAAGCAGAGTATATCATCTAATCTCTGACATCTCAGGAGTTGATATGTTGCGGATAATGCCTGCTTTGTTGAGTGCTTGTAAGAGTGAAGATACTTGTTCATTATTTTGTGGGAAGAGAGCTCTGTAGAGAGTAGTAGCAAATTGTTCTCTGGTAACAGAATCAAATGGATTAAAGCTGTCCAGTATAGCTTTCTTGTCTCCTTTCCAGCCCATAAGACCATACTCACATGCTTTCTTCACATATGTCTTCATCTCGCTATCAAAAGTCTCATAATCCTGAAACTTACTAATATCACACAAAGGATTTTCTACAGGATCTTTTCATAAGACGTTCTTAAGAAATGCGCTGGCCATTTTCGCTAGCTCAAATCTATTGAGTCCATCATCGAGTCTGGCTTTTTCTTTTGCAAGAGTAGTAAGGCCATAGGTAAATCAAAATGAGTATGCTTCGTCAACCGATGGATCTATATTATCATTTTTGGTTTCTGTCTTTTGAGTGGTCTTCGTTATAGTAGGTACAACAATATTCAGTAGTTGACCCGGTACAGTTGTAAGGGGATTGCGTATGAAAGAAGTTAATCAACCACCACCTCCACCGCCATTTCCACTACTAGGCAGAACACATATAGCAGCTCCGGCATTGCTGATGTAACCAGTAGGACAAGGAGTACATGAAGTAGAATGAGCACTATCAGTAAAGGTGTTTGGACCACATGCTGTCTGTTCGATAGCTGCATAACCGCTTACAAAATATCCTGGAGTCGCTGGAGTACATTCGCTAGCAGATGTTGTATTTGAGAATGATCCAGGCTCACACTCTATAGCTGATTGCGATCAGAAATCTGGGACAAAATATCCTTGCTCTGCTGGAGTACATGCAGTAGCTCCTGTTGTGTCTCCATATGTACCTGGAGGACAAAGTGTAGCTCCGGTAGCTCCTGAGTTATCTATGAAATATCACATAGGTGCTGGAATACATGCTCCGTCGATCAGACTGTTGAATGTCCCTGCCATACAGGGGATACATTCGGGGAATGCACCACCAGTATACAATGTTTTCCCTGGTTGACACACTGATAATTCTGGAGTAAGTGTAACGCTTTCACATATTGCATTGTCAGCTCAAGTAGTGCTATATACTGCACATAGTGTTACAAGATATGATTGACTATTGGTGAGTCCGGTAATAACATATGTTGTAGTAGATAATCATGATATGTTTATAGCGCTGCCTGTATCCAGTCTGGCTGTATATTTGTATAAGTCTCATGAGTAACCATAGTCAATCGGTCTCGTCCATTCGATGCTGACAGCAGTGTCATGCGCAGTTCCGGTGAAATTTCAGACGCTTGTATATTGATTGTGTGATGATAAGAGCGAGAGGGCGTTTATATCTGTCACATCTGAGAGAGGATTGTCGCTCACATCAAATACTGTTAATGAACCATATGATCATGCAGGAGCAGAGATGATAGTTTCTATGCTATTGCCGCTTGCAAGAAGTTGTCAGAGAAGGGTGTTATTTGATATGTCGAGTGTCGTTAGTCCTGATCCTTCTTGTGAACTAAGGTTCAAATAATTTATAAGTGGGACTCCACTGAGATCGATACCGGTAAGTTGATTTCCCTGTGCATTGAGACTCATAAGACTTGGGCCGGTAAGATTGATATATGTGAAGTTGTTATTTTGTATATCTAAGCCTTCGAGCGCAAGATTGCTAGAGATATTGATGGATGAAAGTTGATTGTCTGAGACTCTAATAGATTGTAGACCTGTTGCTCCGGATAGATTTATAGAGGTAATACTATTAGATCAGAAGTACATTTCGGTGGCTATAGGATTGCCCAATTTGACACCTGTTAGTAAACCGTATTCTGCAGTAACATAGGAGAGGAGAGGATTGTGAGATATATCTAGATAGGTAAGATTGTTATAATTGATAGCGAGATTGGTAAGGGCTGTATTGTTTGAAAGATCGATAGATGAGAGAGAGGATTCATTGAGTTCAAGGATTTTTAAACTTGTGAGCGTCGAAACATCAAGTCCACCGGATAATATATTGTTCCATGCATGCAGCCATTCGAGATCGTGAAGGGGAGCGATCAATGAACTAAGCTTGTCAGAAAAGAAATTATTGAAGTAGACACTCAGATACTTGAGGCCTGTCGTGTATGTGAAGTCTCAAGAAAAGCTTGCATTGAAGCCTATGTTGAGAGATCTGAGAGCGGACATTCAGGAGGTGTTTACATTGAAAAGACTATTGTCGAAGAGATTTAATCAGCTTAAGTACGTAAGTCCCACAAGACCACTTTGGATACTTCCTCGCAGATTGTTGTTGGAGAGGGAGAGGCTTATGATATGTCATCCTGAGATAACCATAGCATTTCCGCTGTTAGTTCCATCTCATCATTTCCACAGGCTGACATCAGTATTCGAAAACCAATTTCCTGTAGCAGCCCAGGTGTTGTCTCCACTTGTTTCATGGTAGAGATAGGCAAGAGACTGACACTCTGTATAAGAAATATTGATCGAGCCAGAATTTGCCGTACACCACGTAAGGTTGGTGCTTAGATTTGCAGCATGTACTATGCTCATAATAGCAAGCGTACTTGCTCATGCAAGCATAGCAAACCACGTCAGGATTTTTTTATGTTTCATAGTATAGCGAGAGATATAAAATACTATTTTTTGATTTACTTAAATCGGATAAAAAGGCAATAAAAAAAGAGAGAGGAAGATCCCTCTCTCTTTAATATTTTCAATAAGATACAATTATGCGTTTGCTGGCTGGTGTCTTACTACACGGAGCGCTTCACCATAGTGTTTTTGCAGTGCTTCTATAAGCGATATGTTTCTGTATTTTTCGCTAATATCCAGATACAGATCTACCTGTGCAGGACGGTCGTTGTGTAGTCCCATATCACTTGCTGCGGCATTTATAGCAGAGGAGATGTCGGCAACAAGTTCTTCAATGTTTGCGTCATCCCATACGTTCAGGGGAAACGACATAGTTGTATCACCGAGTTGTAACAAACCACATGCTGCATACAAAGTATGGTAGTAGAATTGGTTACTGTGGTGCCCAAAGACATTTGCCTTATGCCCATAGGAAAAGCTTGAGCCGCTACCAGGAGTCCCGGTAGTTCCTCTCTGTTCATTACGCGAGGCGAGTCCATGTATATGGGAGTCAATTTCCCGTAGCAAAGGAATAGCGTTAACGGAGACATCTACCTCTACATCCATAGGCGGCACGCTACAGTGTCCGTTTTGCCATCGAACGAGTAATACTAAATTTATTTTCATACAGCTTTGTTTTTGTAATCATGATTTTATATTTATTCTTTATCTTGTCAATGTCTTTGTGTTTCATTAATGCAAATCTTGTTCTCCTTATTTCTATCCCTTGTATGACGACAGGAAACCGTTGTAATTATGCATGAAACTACTATAGTGCGAGAAAATATTTATTTTTAATAAATCTCAATGATGAACATCAAAGAACAACTGCGTGCTTTTTTACAAGATAATCAGATTCTGGCATTAGCGACAACAGATGGTGTTGGGGTGGATGTATGTAATTTGCATTACTATGCAGATGAAGATGGGAATCTCTACTTTGTGTCGAGGCCTCAAAGAAAACATGCACAAAATATAGAAAAGCATCCCGAGGTATCAGTATGTATTTATACTCCAGAAGAGGTAACGGACAATGTTGTAAGCGGACTACAAATAAAATGAGTATGTAAGCTTTTTGAAGTGAAAGATGGTAGCAGTGCTATGAAAGCGTTCTATGATAAATTTCCTGCGAAAGACGAAGGTGAGGCTCAGGAAGCAGCAGAAAATTATGATTTCAGATCATTTTATAAAATCACTCCTACCTGGATAAGGATCATAGATGGACATTCATGGGATCTTCCACATGAAATTACGCTTTAGAGAAACCTCTAGCTTTTTTATGCAATCGCTGCGTCTATAGCTGCCATGATACCCGCTGGGTCAAACCCTCTTACCATATTAACCTGCTTTCCGTCTTTGAAAAATTGTAGGGTAGGCATTGCAGTGATCCCTTGTTGCATTGCAAGACGTTGTTCTTCGTCCACATCTACTTTGACGATCTTAATTTTATCGCCATATATTACTTTATAGTTTTCTAATACAGGCGTCAGCGCTTTACACGGGGGACACCATTCTGCAAAGAAATCGACGATAACGACTCCTGATGAGATAGTTGGAGCAAATTGCTCATAGGTGATTTTTTCCATAGGCTAGAATAATATAAGCTAAATAGTTTTTTCTTCGCATTCGATAATTAATATTTTGGGTGTGATGATGCTGTTGATAAGTTTGTTTTTTGCAGATGTATAGATCGTTGCAAATACTGTTTTTGAGATGCCCATCTTTTTTGCGGCTGCCAACATGGTTAATCCGTCTATGTCCTGATAGATGAGTGCTTGGAGTTCGTCAGTTCATAGTTTCTCTTTCGGTAAAAGATGTAACTCTTTTTTGGAGAGCGCTGTGGGGCCGAAACAGTGACATACCATCCTATTTGTGTCAAAGTCGATCACTCTGCATTTCTTTTTTCTTCCCGCTTTCATGGGTATCAAGTATTTTATAAAAAGAACATGTTCTGAAATAGAATAGAGATATGCAATGCTATTGCAAGACTACTTTCGGATATGTTCGGAAAATAAAAATTATCATCATCCTGTCTTGTTTTTTATGCTCCTTTGTTTGCAATTTGTTTTCATATACATATAGCTTGTAGGTGATATTTTGTATTTCTTATCTTTTATTTTTTATTGTTTATTTGGATGGCAGCTATCGTTGCATTGCTTCTGTTACTCGGAGTGTATTATTTCAATTATCTTGGTGCTACATGAGACATTTTATGAGGCAGCATCGCAAATCTCGGAGAGGTCTTTCCATTTCCGTATATGCCTGCTGGTCTTTTTTTCTCGCTTGCATGGGGGCTCATCTTCGTCATGCTTGGAGTGACCATGATCCTTATCCTTATCAGATTTTTCTCTGGAAAGAAATATCATAAAAAAATAACCTGGCTTTTTGCACTGACATCGCTTCTCAATATCGCCTGGGTCATAGTTACCAGCCGCGAAATATATGTACTTTCCGTCATCATCATTGCACTCATCATGCTTGTTCTTATGTTCATCCTCGACAAGTACAGGAAAAACCTCATGCAACATACGTTTGGACGACGAGCATTTGGAGCCTACTATGGCTGGATCAGCATGGCGACTACGGTTCTCAGCGTCTCTATCCTTATCTATCTCTTCAACCCAGCATTTGCGCTTTCGTCTCTCCGGGCATATTGCGCATTGGCTATTGGTGTTATCGTAACGTATTTCTCATGGCGCGCACGACGCAATCCTATGGCGCTTCTTCTCTCGTTTCGGGCATTGATCTGAGCGTTAACAGCTTTTCTTTCATAAATTATTATACCTTCTCGAAACGCCGCCCTCCGGGCGGTTTTTTTATAAAAAAAATTCCCCTAAAACAGGGGAACATGTCATGGGTTTGAGAGACTTACTCGTCTGCCGCAATGTTTGGCAGATGGATATCTTCACTAAAATCACCCTTTTTATAATATTTATTGGTGAAGTAATTTATTATAATAACAAGCGCTATCCATAGGAGAGAAAATCCTCCCCGATAGCGCACATGCGCTGGATCATGCCAACAGCTAACTGCTATTAAAGTCAGTGTTATGCCAAAAACTACTCCCATGCCAATTCTTACGTTTTTCCTAAAATGTTTGGAAAGCAAGATAAAAAGAGGAACGCCAACCAAAGCGCCTATCCAGAAGTCAACTTCTCTCGTGTTTTCTGATGCGGCTGGAATGGCAGTAGTAGTTTGGGTTGCTGCAAAACAGCACAAAGGTGTAAGTAAGAGAATAATAGTCATTAATCGTTTCATACGTTTTGTCTTTTTTGTTGTCCGGAAAGTATAACGATCCAAAGCTACATTTCAATGGCTGCATAATAAAAAAATCCCTCTGGGTTCAGAGGGATACTACGATGTGGTAAAATAGTATATTACGTTGTTGGCTGCTGCTTAAGCATATGGATACTGTCGGCCAGTTTGACGATAAGTCCTTCTACATAGTGTATGATGTATACCTGAGGCACATCCTGTGCTTCCATATAGCGAAACTTGATAGTTTGGTCATAATGGTAACGCAAGAAATCTTTGAGCTCCTCTTTTGTTTCCCAGACTACCTGGTTTTCATCAAGTACCTCCTGAGCAATTTTTAACATCAGTGGATAGTCATAGCTTTCTTCCAAGTCATCATCATTTTCTTCCTCAGCAGTGGGCGGTTTGATGCTTTCACGGATACGATAGATAACAAATACGATCGTGTGCAAGCAGCTAAGTCCAAATATAAGAAACCCCCATGGGATGTGAGATTGGAGTATGGCAACACCAAATGCCTGGATAAGGATGAGAAAGAGTGTTTGCCGGAAAGTACTCCATTTTTTAGCGATATCGACTATCCCTGAAGCAAGGATGAGTATAGTTCCGATAGCAGATAAAAAAACTGCTATAGGGCCTGTCTCCTCGGGAGTCGATGTAGAGGCGACCTGCGCATAGCAATCTATAGCTATGATAAGGAAGGCCAGTATTGATAGTGTTTTTTTCATACGAGTTGTGTTTTAGTGTGGCTAGACTTTAGGGATTTAGAGTGGGATGTCAATAATTTAAAGATCGAACTAAGTGAGTCTATTCTATATATTACTTGAAACTATCATGGATATGTGACTTGCAATAGATGCTCTTATACATATAAAAAAATCTATATTTGCTTTACATATAAAGTGGTCTATTGTATGTCTGAAGAACAGAAAAAACAACTACAAACTCAACTATGGAATATTGCTGATACTTTGCGTGGAAGGATGGATGCTGATGAGTTCCGTGACTATATTTTAGGATTCATTTTCTACAAGTATCTTTCGGAGAAAATGTATCTGTATGCAAATAAAATATTGGAAAATGATGGCAATATGGCATATGAAGATATTGATGAAAGTTCTAAGAAAGGCAAAGATATGCTTAAGGCTATAAAAGAAGAGGCGTTAGATAGTCTCGGATATTTCCTCAAGCCTTCTGAGCTTTTTCATGTGGTAGCTGAGAGAGGAAATGCTAAGTCAGAAAAAGAAGATAATTTCATCATCGGAGATCTGCAGAAAATTCTTAATAGCATAGAACATAGTACCATGTGAACGGATAGCGAGGATGATTTTAGTAATCTCTTCTCTGATCTTGATTTGACTTCTCAAAAACTTGGGAAAACAGAAAAAGAAAAAAATACAATCATTGCAAAAGTACTGTCTTATCTTGATAAGATAGACTTTCAGTTGGAGAATGCACAAATAGATGTGCTGGGTGATGCATATGAATATCTTATAGGGCAATTCGCCAGTGGAGCAGGGAAGAAAGCGGGGGAGTTTTATACGCCGCAAGAAGTGTCTAAAGTGCTTGCAAAGCTTGTTACTACCTGAAAGACAAAACTTAAGTCGGCTTATGATCCTACCTGCGGTTCAGGATCGTTGCTTTTACGTGTGGCGAAAGAGGTAAAAGAAGTTGGAAAATTTTATGGACAAGAACTTAATAATACAACATATAACCTTGCTCGTATGAACATGATCCTTCATGGAGTACATTATAGTAAGTTTAGTATCCAACAAGAAGATACCCTTGAGCATCCTCAGCACATGCATGAAAGGTTTGAAGCTATCGTAGCTAATCCGCCTTTCTCTGCTGAGCGAAGCGCGAATCAACTTCACCTGAGTGATGAGAGGTTTTCTCAGTATGGTAGACTTGCTCCAAGTAGCAAAGCAGACTATGCATTTATACAGCATATGATCTATCACTTAGCGGACAATGGAACGATGGCGGTTGTTATGCCTCATGGCGTCTTGTTTCGCGGAGGAGCAGAATGACATATCCGCGAATACCTTATAAAAGAAAAAAACTATCTAGATGCTGTTATTTGACTTCCGGCTAATATCTTCTACGGGACGAGTATCCCGACATGTATCTTAGTGTTTAAAAAGTGCCGTACTCATACCGATAATATCTTATTTATAGATGCAAGTCAGCATTTTGAGAAAGTCAAAAATCAAAATAAGCTGAGGGATGCGGATATTGAGAAGATCATTTCTACTTATAGAGAAAGAAAAGAAACAGATAAATATAGCCATATCGCAACGCTCGATGAAGTGAAAGAAAATGAATATAATTTAAATATTCCTCGTTATGTGGATACGTTTGAAGATGAAGAGGAGATTGATGTAAATGAGGTAGCAAAACAGATCAAAGATATTGAAAAACAAATAGTAGAAATTGATCATAAAATTACAGATTTTTGTAAAGAATTATGAATAGAAAGTCCATTTTAAATAAAAAGCTTACTAACATTATTAATATGTATCCAATAATTAGTCGTTTGAGTTTTATAATACGCATATGGATTTGTTATATGACAATAGAACAATTTCCAATTTTTGCAAATAAAACGATTGAATGGATATTTGGACAAATTATTTCTATTTATACCATTTTATGGCTTATTTGCTATATAATAGTAGGTATTATAAGCGACAAACATACAGTAAAAGGCCCGACCCAAAGGTCGATCATATATTTTTGCTTGTACTTAATACTCGTTGTCGTGAGTTGGTTAATTCTATGGGTTCTAACTAAATTAGGAATATTACCTATTTAATATAAACTCTCATCACATGTCTCAACAAACTCCCAAATTATATAATATTGCTTTTATAGATGGTCAGAATTTACATCTATGAATAAAGTCAGAATGACGAGCGATAGATTTCAAAAAATTTAGAATCTTTCTAAAGGATAAATTCCAGATAGAGGAGGCATATTATTTTTTGGGATGTGTTGATGAAAGTGAGCAAGACTTATATGATAACATACAAAAAGCATGATTTATCATGTCATTTAGGGAACATACCTCAGCGCTTAAGGGGAAGAAAAAAGGCAACGTAGATGTAGATATAGTATTTTCTATGATGAAGAAGCTGATAGATGATCCAAAGGGTACATGGAATAAGATGGTCTTAGTTTCATGAGATGGTGACTATAAGAAAGTAGTAGATTACCTTATTAAGAAATGAGTTTTTGAAAAGATTATATTTCCAAATGCTAATCATTCGTCACTGTATAATAAATTGGGAAATACTTATTATTACTATTTAAAAAACGCCCAAGACAAGATAAGCTATCAAAAGAAACATTTAACATAACAAAAAAAGGGTTTCCTCAAGTACTAACACTTTTTGGAGCCCTTTTGTGGTGATACACTATGATAATAAACAAAATACTCAAAAATGCAAATCCTTTATATTATGGTAATTTCCTATGAGTAAGGCGGTAAAGGCAGAAAACATTATTCCTACACTTCGTTTTCCTGGGTTTAATTGACAATGGCAAAAAATAAGGCTCGAAGCAGTCGCTGAATCGATATCATCTGGTAGATCATGAACTCAATCAAATGAAAGTGGAAAATATTATATTTATGGCTCAACAGGTGTTTTAGGATTGTCAAAATCTTTTGAATATGAATGAAAAAATATATTAATCGCGAGAGTATGAGCTAATGCATGATTTATTTATAAAGTTGAATGACAATATTGAGTATCTGATAATGCCCTTATATTAAGGCTTAAAAAGGATGTAAATATAGATTACATATATATAGTTCTTATAAAAAATGTTTTAAATAGGCTAGTTTTTTGATCAGGACAACCTCTAATAACGGGTTGACAGTTAAAGAGCTTGTCTATTCATATGCCAGATAGTAATGAACAGAAGAAAATAGCCAAATTCTTTTCCATAGTTGAACAGAAAATCCAACAACTTTCTCAGAAAAAAGAACAATTAGAAAGATATAAAAAGTGAGTTATACAGCTAATTTTTAGTCAGAAAATCCGTTTTAGGGATGAGAAGGGGAAAGGGTTTTCTGAGCGAAAAAGAACAAAGTTATGAAAAATATGTGATGTGATTTCATGTTGATCAAAAAGTAAGTATATAGAAGATACAGGTAAATATGTGATCGTTGATATGTGAGCTATAGGCAGTAATTATAGATTGATTCCTAATAAGAAGACAAACTTTGATGGTGATATATTATCTATATCTAATCTTGTAATGGCAAAGGATGATATTGGATGAGGAAATATTATAGGGAAAGTAGTACAAATCCCAGAAAATAATAAATATATTTGCTGAGATCATGTATATCAACTAACTAATATCAGTATTGATATAAAATATCTGTTCTTTGTAATTAATAGTTATGAAATTAATATGTCATTTAGAAAAAAAGCTAACTGAACGGCTCAAATCGGTCTCTCAAAGTGAACAGTGACAGAGCAAAGCATCCCATACCCTATTTCTATAATTGAGCAACAAAAGATAGCAAATTCCCTTTCTGCTCTTGATAAGAAAATAGAAAAAGTAGAGGAGCAAATAGAGAAGATGAAAGTTTGGAAGAAAGGTTTGTTGCAGAAGATGTTTATTTAACATAGAATAAGATGAAGAACAATTTATGTTATAGGATATGTTTGAATCATAAAAATAATACTTATAGATTATTTAATATTTGATATCTATCAGATTGATCATACTATATTAATGATGTGTTAGATAGAGATCATAAATATATTGCTACAAAGATTTGAATACCAATGAATATGTGACGTGAAGAAACATGTAATGTGAAAAGAGATGATAAACATACATACAAAATCGAAGTTTTTAAACCTAAGATATCACATCATATATCATGAAAGGCACAAATCTCATGATATTGAATTTTATCATGATTTGACGAAGCTAATAAAGCAAAATGATTAAGTATTGAGTCTTATAATCTTTTATCATCTACAAATGATTGAGGTCCAATCTTCATATTTAATATATGAATTGAGATATTGAAGGATTTACCTACTATAAGCTTGTTTGATGAGAAACAATTGAGTAAAAACTATATGTTAATTCAAAAAGGCTTAATTATAGACTTGTCAAAGAAGAATAATAAGTATAATTATGTTGTAGAATGATTTCATATTCTCAAAAACAAAAATATTTTAAATAATTCTTATAAAATTTATCCTAAATATTGAAAGATTCCTTTACAAATATTACAAACACCAGATCATATTCCGTATTGTATATGAATAGTTTGTGTAAAAGATCCTCGTGCTTATAACCCTAAAATTATTACATATTGATGAGCTCCTGGGGTTATAAAAAAATGAATAGCTGAATCTTTGTATTTAATTATTGCTTCGGAAGATAATGTTAAAGACTTAAAGAATTTACATTATGAAAAGTAAGTAATATGACCACTCAATCCGAACTTATCCTCGAAAAGGAACTCCTCAAGCAGCTCGAAACACTATGATACACACGTATCACTATACGCGATGAAGCCGAACTTTTGGCAAACCTGAAAATACAGCTAGAAGTTCACAATAAGGTAAAGCTGACAGAGAAGGAGTTTTCTATGGTGCTCAATCATCTGAGTAAAGGAAATGTCTTTGAGAAGGCAAAAATACTGAGAGATAAGATGCAACTTACAAAGGAAGATGGAACGAGCATCTACCTTGAGTTTATCAACCAGAAGAATTGGTGTCAAAACGAGTACCAGGTTACAAATCAAGTAACCCAAGAAGGAAAGTATAAAAATCGTTATGATGTAACCATTCTTATTAATGGATTGCCTCTTGTTCAAGTAGAACTGAAGAGGAGAGGGTTAGAGCTTAAAGAAGCATTCAATCAGACCAATCGCTATCAAAAACACTCATATGATAGTTCATATGGTCTTTTTCAGTATATCCAGATTTTTGTGATAAGTAACGGTGTAAATACCAAGTACTATGCAAACAATAAAAATCAATCATTTAAACAGACGTTTTACCGGGCTGACAGAGAAAATAAAGTTATTACTCAATTGGAAAGATTTACAAAAGAGTTTCTTGAGCCTTGTCATCTTTCAAAGATGATTACAAAGTATACAGTCTTGGCAGAAACAAAGATACTGATGGTGCTTCGTCCATATCAGTACTATGCTGTCGAAGCGATAGTAGAAAGAGTTAAGAATGGTAAAAATAATGGATATATCTGGCATACTACTGGTTCGGGAAAGACCCTTACCTCATTTAAAGCAAGTCAGATAATTGATGATATACCAGAGGTGACTAAGGTGGTTTTTGTGGTAGATAGAAAAGACTTAGACTCTCAAACGATAATAGAGTTTAATAGTTTTTCAAAATGAAGTGTTGATGGAACTGATAATACAAGAACCCTGGTAAAACAATTAACTGATGACACAAAACTCGTAGTTACAACTATCCAGAAACTCAACACTGCAATTAGCAAAATACGTTATGGTGCAAAAATGGAAAAAATTAAAGATGAGCGTGTGGTATTCATCTTTGATGAGTGTCATCGTAGCCAGTTTGGAGATACGCATAGGCGTATTAAAGAGTTTTTTACCAATCATCAGATGTTTGGATTTACTTGAACGCCCATCTTAGCAGAAAATCATAGTAAAGGAAAAACCACAAAAGACCTCTTTGGGGAGTGTTTGCACAAATACGTGATAACAGATGCCATTAAAGATGAAAATGTCCTGAAGTTTTCTATAGAATATGTGGGTAAATATAAAGAAAAAGAGGGAAGTAGAAATGAAATAGATATAAAGGTCGAGGACATAGATACGAAGGAACTCTTGGAATCTCCAGCACGCTTAGAGAAAATAGTCGATTATATCATTGCAAATCATGAGCGTAAGACCCATGGCAAAGAATTTACTGCTATGTTTTGTGTAGGTAGTGTTGATTCACTGGTCAAGTATTATGATATATTTAAGCAGAAAAAGACTAATCTTCGTATAGCTACGGTTTTCTCATATGCTGCAAATGAGGAAGATGCAGATGCAAATGGTTTACTGCCAGATGAATTGACTATAGAAGATAATATACCAGTAAATAAACATAGCAGAGAAAAATTAGATGAATACATTAATGATTATAACGGCATGTTTGGTTCTAATTTTTCTACAAAAGATACTCAGTCATTTTACAATTATTATAAGGATATTGCAAAGCAGGTAAAAGCGAGGAAGATTGATATTTTGCTTGTGGTAAATATGTTTCTGACAGGATTTGATAGTCCTTCTCTCAATACTCTCTACGTAGATAAAAACCTTAAATATCATGGTCTCATACAAGCATTTTCTCGTACAAATCGTATCCTCAATGAAAAGAAATCTCAGGGGAATATAGTTTCTTTCCGCAATCTCAAAAAAGCAACGGATGACGCCATTACTCTTTTCTCAAACAAAGAAGCCATTGAAGTTGTTTTGATGGAACCATATGAAAGTTATGTAGAAAAATTTAATAGAAGATTAAAGGATCTTACAGATGTCGTTCCCACGGTAGAAAGCGTTAGCTATTTAGAAGACGAAGAGGAAGAACTTTTATTTATTAAAATATTCCGTGAACTCATTCGTCTTAAAAATATATTATGATGATTTGCTGATTTCAATTTTGGTGACCTTAAGATAGATGAACAAAGGTTTGAGGATTATAAAAGCAAATATTTAGATATTTATGATAAAGTAAGATTAGCTAACAAGAAAGAAAAGGCCTCTATTCTCAATGACGTGGATTTTGAAATTGAATTAATTCATCGCGATGATGTAAACGTGGCTTATATATTAAGATTATTAGCTAAACTTAAGTTAGAACAATTGAAAAATAATAATTCAGGTGAGGCAGATAAACAGTATAAAGGTATTATGAAGACGATTGCTTCTGATACGACATTACGTAGTAAGAGAGAGCTTATAGAAAAATTTATGGAAAAAAATTTGCCTCAAATTGATGGTGCAAATGATATAGAAGATGCTTTTTATGTTTTCCGAGATGAACAAAAGAAAGAGGCATTTGATAAACTATGTAAAGAAGAAAAACTTATACCTGAAAAGTTGGCGAAAATTATTGAAGGTTATATTTTTACCGAAAAGAAGCCACTGCGCGACGATATCATAGCAGCATTAAATTTTAAGCTAAAACTCCTTGAACGTGCTAAGATCGTGTCTAGAGTTACGAAAAAGATTTTATATTTTGTAGAGACGTATATTACGGGAGTGGGAAATCCTGTAAATGATTAAGCGATTAGTTTTTGATAAAATTAGAAAATTTTCTATGCCCCTCACAATCCACCGCAAACCCATCAAATCTCTTCGCATCCGTGTCCTCCCATCCGGAGAGGTCATAGTTTCAGCTCCAAAGCGTTTGTCGGATGCCTATATAAATTCATTTATCAAAGACAGAAAAGACCGGATCGAAAAGGCGCTGGCAAGAGTCAAAAAAGCAAAAGAGCAGTTGCCGGTAGGGGAGAACGAAATATTACTCTATGGCGTAGCATATGCCTTTACATACGAACCCGCCTTGAAACAGAAAACGGTCGTAGAACACGAGGAGAAAGTTATCTATAGTTGAGTTGATCTGTTACACAAGACCAAACAGAAAGAACGATACAAATCCTATGCGAAGGACTATCTGTCGAAAAAACTCTCCCAGCTCGCTCAGAAGCACAAACTCCACTATGAGAAGCTCTATATCAGAGACCAAAAAACCAAATGGTGAACCTGCTCATCGAAAAAGAATATATGATTAAATCGGAAATTGATTAAGATGCCGGAAGAGATTATAGAATATGTTATCTGTCACGAATTAGTGCATCTGAAAGAGATGAATCATTCGAAGAGATTTTGGGCGGTAGTAGAGGAGCTGTATCCAAGCTATAAAGACGCTATGGCGCGGATGAAAAAATATGGTATGAGTTTACAGTAAGATTTTATTTAATGTATAGATAATTATGGAAATTAACTGACTTTGAGGTTTCGTCTTTCTCTTACTTATCATGTGTATAGGATATCTTTTCGTAGAACTACTATGAAAAAAGGATTACTGGCTTTATAAAAAGTTCGATAAACAAACAGATCTGCAAAAATGACTACACTATATGATAGTAGGTATCATCATTAATGTGATTTTTATCATGCGATCTCTACTAACTGAAAAATTATACTTATTGGCTGATCTTTTCAATAAAGCATGAGAACTTGCGGTCATATTTAAGCCATTTGATGTAGGAAGTATCCAGCTTTTTATTTTTTCTATTTACTATTTCATTTTGTTGGCTGCTCTTACGTGAACGGGAATATTTGTATTCAAATGAGGGAGGTGACTAACAGATAAGTATCTTTTAAAGAAATAATCGAATTATGCGACACACATATATCCTCGAATGCGCAGATAAGACTTTATATACCGGTGTCGCTACAGACCTTGCAAGAAGGGTAGAGGAGCATAATTTCAGTCCAAAATGAGCAGCCTATACAAAAGCCAGAAGACCAGTCAAGCTGGTCTGGTCGTGCGCTAGCAGGACAAGATCGTCGGCGTGTAAAAAAGAATGGGAGATCAAGCAACTCTCTAAAGATCAGAAAATGAAGATAATAAATAAAAAATAAGAAAACGGTATAAAATAGAACGATTGGTCTTGTAATTGTCGGAAAAAGGAATATAGAACAGATGTTCTATTTCTTTATGTGTCTCTCCATGCACGATATATACGATAAGTTCCAGCAGCGTTTGATGAAACTGAAAGAGTACTATTTTAAGCACTATAGTATCCCATCATTTAGTATGCTCATGGATATGTTTGGGCTTGCTTCAAAAAGCGGGATCCATCTTTTCATGAAAGGTCTTGAGAAGGAAGGCTATGTCAGAAAGCTTGGAGATGATTACGTCGCTACGGATAAACTTGGGGCGCTTCCGCTCTACGAGTACGTCCAGGCTGGTATGCCTACTGCTGCCACTGATGAGGTGCAGGCAGAGATCAATATCCAGGGCTTTCTCGTGAAGAAACCGCAGACGACATTTCTCGTAAAAGTAAAAGGTGAGAGCATGAAAGACGCAGGTATCATGGACGGAGACGTTGTGATCGTGGACCAGGCGCTTAAAAATCCTTCAGTCGGAGATATCGTCGTCGCTCTCGTTGACGGTACGGATACCTTTACCGTAAAATATTTCGCAAAGGACAAACAGTGAAAGAAATATCTCGAACCAGCAAACCCAGATTTCTCTCCGATCTACCCGGAACACAACATGGAAATCGTCGGTAAAGTCGTAGGAACATTCCGCAGATACTTCTAAATGCAACTACGAATAACTCATTAAATAAAAAAACTCAGCATCGCGCTGAGTTTTTTATGTATGTAATTTCGCTTTCTGAATTCTGATTTTTGAATTATTATATGATCTTATCCACTTCTACCGTTTCTTTTGTTATCTTATAAGCTCCCATCTTTCTCAGCAGAATGAATATAAGCATATTAATCCCACTGATGATGTAGAGCGTAATTCTTAACAGCGGTGATATAAACAAGAACATAAGTACGATGACCGATACTCTGAAACCAGGTTTCTCATAGAGATCTTTGATCTGATCAATAAACACCTGACATACTTTTTCATTTACATTTTGTTGGTTTGAAATCGTTGCATCGACAAGCTGTTGTTTGTATTGTGAAATGATACCCATAAGTGAACCAGATGCATAGGTAGTATTTTGTTCATTCATTTCATGTTCTCCGCTTGCAGGACCTCAAATATAAATTATGAGATCATCTACCCATGTATCAACCTGATTGACGCTAATGTCAAATTTTTCCTGGCCATATGAAATCACACTCGTTGACGCCGTAATGATTTGATCACAGGTAAGGGTAAACTGTTGATTTCTTCCGATGAATGCGGTGATGAAGCTAAGCGTAAAGAACACAGAGAATAATGCGCCTCATGTCTGGAAGAACTCTGTCATCTTAAATTTTCTGCGATTATAGAGATCATCTTCCAGTGAATGAATTACTGTTCGGAGCGCTGTATGCCAGAGCAATACGCTGATTCATAGCCACACGTTGTTCGAGTGAATCATGACAAAGCCCGTCATGCTGAGGATGAAAATCCGTATCGCCCATCAGTATGCATGTACCGTATCGCGCCATGAGAGCGTCACATAGTGCATGAGGATGTACAGCAGCGCTGTAGCAAACATCCGTCCTGCCCACATAGGAGCAACATATCCATGAGTTATTCACCATATATACAACCCAGCAAATAGTACTATTACCAATGCTTTTTTCATCGCATATCTTAAAACTAAAAATTCAAATCTTAAATCTCAAACCCTTTTATAGGTAAAATTATTGATGGAAAATCAGCAGAAGAGATTTTAGTTTTCAGTTTTATGTTTTTGGTTATTGAGAATACTTCCTTTGCTCAATCACATCCTTCTCCCACTTCTCCAGTGCAGGTGTGATCATATTGCCACTTTTCGGAGCGTCTTTTGTCGCAGGCGTCGACATGATCGATGAGACATTTTTACTCAGCTCCTGTGTTCCTGTCTTTCGGAAATCACTCAAAGCTCAAAACAATGCTTTATTGCTATCTGCCATCATATGACATAGAGAGTAAAATTATGGTGTGACGATTAGTCTATCTGTGGTAAACAAAAATACTTTAACGTTGCCGCTGATACCGTATTTCTGTTTGAGAACGTACAGGGCGTTCTTCGCGTCAGCGATCCCCTTGGTGTTTGGAAGGATAACGCCGGATTTATTGTTTGCATCGATCACATAGAAGCCGTATTGTTTGACTGATACTCAAGGTATTTTAGAAATATTACTTTCTTCAAAAAGTGAGGTCACGATATCTATCGTTAGAAGCCCCGTATTTTTTACCATATCTTCAGCGAAGCCTTTATAGAGTTTTTCTACGACACTTCAGAGGTCTTTGTCGGTATGAAGCACTCCCTGAGATGTAAGGAGATTTCATTTTTTATCAAATGCAGAGAGAAAAACACCCTTGGCGTCTTCAAGTTTATATCTCGTGGTAATGGTTTTTTTTATTTGGTCTAACATTTCTATAAATAATTTTAAATGTTGAATTCTATATGTTAAATTTATATGGCAAACTCATTATTAATCATTAGAATTGAATGTATGTTTTATAGTCCATAGGAACGGAATTTTTATGACCTATGACCTATTTGTTTTATAGTTTTTGTGTATAAAAGTATATATGTCCAAGTTATCATTCCGCATCCTGAAAACAAGAGGAAATGCAAGAGTAGGCGAGATCGAACTCAATGGAGTAAAGCTTACAACCCCGGTTTTCATGCCGGTGGGAACGAAAGGTACGGTGAAGGGCCTCGTTCTCGATATGCTTCGTGATCCACACTACATGGGAACAAAGGTTCCGCCTATTAATCTCATCCTTGCAAATACATTTCATCTTTATCTCCGTCCCGGAGACCAGCTTATCAAAGAAGCTGGAGGAATTCACACATTTGAAAATCGAAATCAGCTTATCCTGACCGACTCAGGAGGTTTTCAGGCATTTTCGCTGTGAACAGGAGGAAAAGGGAGGGATAAGGGACAAGGGCTAGACGAAGAATGAGTGAAGAAAAGAAAGCCGCTCTCGAAAATTACGGCAGAATGAATTAAATTTCGTAGTATCCACGATGGATCTCAGCATTTCTTTTCACCAGAAGGATGTGTGGATATCCAGATGAACATAGGTTCTGATATCATGATGATGCTCGATGTGTGTTCGCCTCCGGGTATCTCAGAAAAGAAATTTAAGCAGCAGATGAATCTCACGCATAAGCGGGCGAAACAACAATACGAGCACTTCCAGAAAGTCTATGACAAAGCAAAATGAGTCTTGTTTCCTATCGTTCAGTGAGGACTTTATGAAGAGTTTCGTCAGGAGTCGATAGATGCATTGACGCCATTTGCAACTGACGGTATCGCAGTGGGAGGAGTGAGCGTGGGTGAGTCGCATGACGATGTAGCACGTATTGTCTCATTTGTCGGGCCAAAATTGCCGCAGGCTGTGCCCCACTATCTCATGGGAGTTGGAACAGAAGCCATGATTCGTCATGCAATCGATAACGGCTTCGACATGTTCGACTGTGTCCTCCCGACAAGACTTGGACGCCACGGAGTCGCGATGACAAAAGATGGAAATATCAAACTTTCAAATGCACAATATCGCGACGATCATACGCCGCTTGATCCTGACAGCGACTGTATCGTATCACGTAACTACACAAAAGCATATCTGCACCATCTCGTCAGAGAAAACGAGATGCTGGCGTGAACATTGCTTTCATTGCACAATATTTGGTATCTGCACAATTTAGTAGAGACGATCAAGAAGGAGATTTTAGAAAGCTAACAAAAAAACCGGCACGTGTGAGCCGGTTTCTCTCTTTTTGATGATATCACTATAAACATAGTTTTCAAGAAAACAAGTAAAATCAGGAAAAAAACGCTAGGCAATAGTTGTCACAAAAGAGCTATTATATCTATGTTTTTAAAAGTTCGTATGTATTATGCAGCACATCATATTTTATGTATTTTACCTAAGCAACTATGAAAGAATCTAGACGATTATGGTGTAAAAGATTCTTCGCTCCGATTAGTGGGTTTAAGTGAGCTGCTACGATTATATCAATTAGAGCTATCCAAGTTGGATTACAAGGATCCATAGTAGCTATTGCAATGCAACAAATGATTGATGGCCTAGCTGTTGGAAATATGAAGATAGTATATACGTGGTTAGTCGTTATGGGTGTTGTCTTCGCACTATCAGACTTGCCTGCATACTTTTTTCGTCAACTTTCTAGTACAATGGGTTGGTCTATAGAATCAAATCTATGGCAAGAATATATCGTTAAATATGCCATAGGAGATAATAATAGCTTTGAATCTTTAGGGACGTGAAGAATCAATAATATTATATCTAAATGACTGCCTACCTGGAGACTTAATCTTCAATCACTCTTTTGAAGTGCAATTAGAATGTGAGTGTCAATTATAACATGATTTGTTGTTGTAGCAATCAATCTTTGACGAAAAGGTTTTGTCACATTTGTAGTTATCTTTATAGCTTCATTTATATTTATACAATTTGCCAATAAAAAATTGGCAAAATATAGAAAAGAAAGAAGAGATCTGTCTACAGAATTAGATAGAAATACAACGAGAATGATTATGTCTAAATTTGAAATTTTACAGAACAATAAACTTGGCTACGAATCAGATAAAATAGACTCATTTTTCAGAAAGATTTATAAAATGCGAACAAGAGAATCAAGAAAGATGCTTGTAACGTTTGATTTGCAGAAATTTACTTTCACTATTCTACGTATTGGTATTATGTTTTATGTTATCGTTCGTATATGACGTGGAGAATTTACTGTTGGAGATCTTGCTCTGTTTCGGATGATATTAAATCAAATTTATGGAAGTATTATGGATTTAAATGATTACATTACGTCATTCCATCAGGACAATATTTATATTCAAAAGCTTCGAGATACATTTGATAATATACCTTCATTAATATGATATAATGAATGAAAAAAAATAGAATTAAGTGTATGAGATGTTGAGTTGCAAAATATTACTTATGGCTATGGAAAAGGAGAAGTGCTCAAAGATTTCTCTCTCACCCTTGAATGATGAAAAAAAACAGCTCTTGTTGGTATATCAGGAAGTGGAAAGTCTACGCTCATTAAACTTATAGCGGGATACATCCATCCGCAAAAAGGAGAAGTACTTATTGACTGACAGCCACTGCCAAACGAGACTAATAAGAACTATGTCTCACTCAAATCATACTATAAGCATATCGGTTATCTGACCCAAGAACCAAATGTGTTCGATGGCACCATCTATGAAAATCTCACGTATGCGCTTGATCATGAACCATCTCAAGAAGAACTTGAACAGGCTATCAATGGCGCCCAGTGCCAATTCATCTATGAGTTTCCTGATGGCGTACAAACAGAAATCGGAGAGAAGGGTGTAAAGCTTTCATGAGGTCAGAGACAAAGACTCGCTATCGCAAAAGTCATGCTTAAGAACCCTCAGATCATCTTGCTCGATGAGCCAACTTCGGCTTTAGACTCATTCTCTGAAGAAGAGGTAACGAAGGCGTTCAATAATCTTTTCCAGTGAAGAACAGTAGTGGTTATTGCACATAGACTCCAAACAGTGAAGAAAGCAGACAGAATCATCGTACTCGATCATGGGAAAATAGTTGAAGAAGGAAATCATGACTCTCTCGTAAAGAGCGGAGGAGTCTATGCGAAGATGCTAGAATTGCAAAGTGGGTTTTAGCTTGTAAACCCCTCTAATCCCCCTACACCCGCATTTTCGCGGGTGTCTTCCCCCTTTTATAAAGGGGGATGCCGAGCCCTTGGCGAGGAGAGGGATTGGTATACGAGTTATAAGCTAAAGGCTCGGTAAGAAAGCATAGACATAAGGATGTATAAACATATACTATCAGCATTGGTTTCTTAACGTTATTAACATGAGACTTGAGCCAGAAAAACAATATATAACAACTACTGAGCAGAAAATAAATATGAGAAGATATGCAGATGACCTCGGACACTATGCATATACTATTTTACAGATTCTCAATAAGACAAAGCTTGAAGCAAGTGAAGAAGCTGCTTTATTAAAAGAGCATCATATAATTTATGGTGTGCAAGACAATTTTCATAGTATCGTATCCGATGGCAAGCGGCATGCAGAGTCGTGAACCTGTCTTGATATAAATACCGGTGGTAGTAAAGTGGACTATGCATGATATGATATTGACCTCAATGATCCAAGAAACCAGTAACCATGGCTAAGCAAAAACTTCGTTTCTATAAGATAGCAAATACCAGTGATCTGCTGATTACTCCAGCAGAAGATTTTTCTATTTCTTATAAAGGAAAACGAAAGGAAACGTTTGGTTATAAGAAGATCGTGCTGGAGCTTGCCTGCGGCAAAGGGCAATATAGCGTAGGCCTAGCACCGCATTTTCCTGATACACTTTTCATAGGTATTGATATCAAAGGTGATAGAATGTCGCGTGGTATCCAGCAAGCAAACGAACAAGGATTACAAAACGTCAGATTTATCCGTGGAATCATCCACCATCTCGATAGACGATTTGATGCCGGAGAGATAGATGAGATCTGGATAGTTCATCCTGATCCAAGACCCAGAGAGTCAGACGAAAAACGTCGTCTTACGAGTCCAAGGTTTATCTCGATGTATAACTCACTACTTGTGCCAGAAGGACAGGTAAAACTAAAGACAGACGATCATCCCTTATTTCACTATTCTGTAGAGCAATTTCAGCTTGCAGGTTGGGAAACTTTTGCCCAAACGACCGATCTCTACCAGTCGCCTTATTTGCCGGAACATTTCTCTATCGTGACAGATTACGAGAAAATGGCTTTAGACAAAGGAGAAACGATCTGTTATGGAGCGTGGAAAAGATAGCAGAATTTCCTTAAATTATTTGCTTAAAATGGCTTTTCAGCTATAATCATAGTATGGCATCTGTAAGCCCCCAAAGAGCATCTAGCGAACAAAATATGGTGAATCTCACAACAGATGAGGTTTCTCGTCATTATGATGATAATATTGATACATCATGATACTTTTCAGACACTTTGAAAATTTCAGAGACGAGAGAATTTATCAAAAAAAAGAATAAGATATTTGAAGAAATAAGAGCTCTTCCTCTAAAAGAACAAAGAGAGTTTTTAAAGTATATTTGTAGTATCTCGCTTGATGATGGAATTAATATGTTATTGAGATTATATCATAGCGAGGAGAACTTAAACGAGATCCTTATACCAATTATTCTCAATTTGGATGTAATCAAGAACTACAAATTTTTTATGCAGAAGGTAAATAATTCGTTAACGAAATTGATTGCAAAGCATAAAAATATAAATAAAGAAAAAATAGAAGGTATTAGGGCGTATTTCCTTTCTCCAGAGAGGGTCGAAAGATTAAGAAAACTTAAGAATATTGATGCCCCTAGTTTCATGTTAGACAGTGCGAAAAAAATGCTTTATACGGGGATCTATGTCAAAGAATACAATCTCGATAAACCTCTGATATTGTCTCGTAAGTATAGTTCATTGAGACATGAGATAGATGAATACTATGCTCATTTGTTAGTTCATAGAAGATATGCGCCTCTAGAGTTTGATGCATGCCATGAAAGTAAACGTGTTATAAAAGAAACAATGAATTATATTGAGTATCTCCGTGAAGCCCAAAAAGAGGAGACTAAAGAATGGCATGGAGCATTATATCCATATGCAGATAGTGCTAAAGGTATGCTTATTCGTGATATAGTAGCCTCTATAAATGAAGACATTCCAGTGGGATATGAAATAGTCAAAGATGAACAATTACAAGCTCGGGTAGTTAGAGTTCATGGAAATCTAACCTCATTTGATCCTACTAAAAGATTTTTAGAGAGATATGATGAATTCATGTCGTGATTGCCAGCAGAGATCACCTTTAATAATTTGTGCCAGTGATTTGTGCATGTTATAAAATACGAATCATCAACTAGTGACATGGCAGATAACGACGACGATGTAGATAATTGGGATAATGATAAGAGCAAAGAATATATGCTAGATTTTTTTGGTGAGACTTATTTAGAGAAATGAGCATATAATTGATTTTATAGCAATGAATATAATCAGCTCCTCATACTGAGAGATCAGGATGGTTGTCTCCATATGATGGATAGATATGCGAGTGAAGTAATATGAGATCACATATGACAACCGATAAAAAATTTTCATGTAGAACATGGCTCGGATGGGCTGATTACGGTTACAGCAAAGACCATGCAAGGTACAATTCTAAAAATAGAAGTGCCAGTAATTCGTCCAAATGCTATTTCTCTGGACGTAAAAAAGAAATTATTTTTGCTAAATTGTATTGATGATAAGGAAGGCAAGATGCGCTCGCAATTTCTTGATGCATTTGCATTGTCAGCATATGAAAAAGAAATAGAAAACGTACTTGCCTCTAATTATTTCATGGACTCGCATCTCTCTACGATGATGCTGAAGGAAAAGGAAGGTCTGAAGCACTATATGGGGCAGTTGCCTTGACTCGTGAAAAATGAGGTAGGAGTCTATAGGATAATGAAGAAACTTTTCAATGTACAACAAGTCCCTCAGCTTACTGCTCAAGAAAAACTTCTGCAAACGATTTTCTGATCTACAGCGTGATCAGCAGCACATACAAATGGGAGTGAAAGCAGTAAGGACTATGCAGATTTGTTTCATCAAGAGCATAAAAAGATCTTAGAGCAAACAGAGCACGATCATTTAAGAAATCAACAAGATAAACAGATACAAGGAGGAAGTAAAGAAAGTTTTGAAGAAGATAATCATGCAGAAATATTACGCTTGAGTAAGCCTATAACACAAATGCTTTCTATAAATTTATTTTCTCATTTTGATGGAAAAGTATGGAAATGAACTTCGTATAATTATGTACCACAGTTATGGGAGCCCATAGATCAGGTAGAGATTGTTATCCAATTAGATAATGATATGTCATCTAAAATATTGCCAAAAGGTATAAATACTCTTATTGAAAAAGCATCAATAAAGTGTGTAAATGCAGCAGGCCTCTCTGTTGATTTTGACATGGAAGAGGATGAGGCATGATACGTAAGTATTATTCCTTCCGAGCCTCAGTGTATTTTTTCTTACAAATTACAGTTATCTTCAGCATCTCCGACAATACCTACTATATCAAAAGAAGCATATGAAAAAGTAAAAGGGACATTTAAAATTGCAAATCCTAGCATAGATCTGAGTAGCGATCTTGGTCAGCTTCCATTGGAATGCGAATGATTTATAAAAGCTGCTCAGAAGCTCACTCCTAAGGAGCAAATATTGGCAGTAGAAGATTTCATTATAGATACGCGATATTATGATTGGGATAACCAAGAAACATTAGATAAAAAGAAAAATAAAAGCCTTTCAGAGCAGATGCAAGTATGTATGGATAGAATAACAGATCTCTATATTTATCATCCAGAAAAGAAAATATTTTTTGAAGAGAAGATATTCGCAGGTGTCTGTCATGATATGCAAATCTTTAGAATGATGCTTCATAGAAAATTATGACTCCTTTCAGGATATAATGGTGGATTATATGTAGATTGAAAAGATGTTGTGGTCGCAAGTGATGCCCATTCGGCCTGATTTGTTGTTTTCCATGATGATGAGCAAAATGCAATAATGATAGAAGTTAACGGTGTTGAATACGACAGTAATGGTGTATTAAAATGAGGTTCTTCTACTATTCTTAAAAAGGAAAAAGAGGCACGTAAAAAACAAAAAGAATGAAAGAAAGTTGAAGAAATATCTACGATTTCTTCAAAAAATAAGAAAGAAAAACAACAAAGAAAGGAAGCGGAAACGCTTACTAATATTAAACAGTTAATTGAAATGTGGGAGCAGGATTGAAAACCTAAGGAAGGACTACTCTATGCAGCTATTCAGCAAAAATACGATAAACTAACTTCTAAACAGAAAGGAACGATAAAGTTGTAAAAATATTTTGAACTTATATTATATGTTAATAAGAAAAGCCCGGACATGCCGGGCTTTTTATAATAAGTGTCTTTCACTATACTTAATATGAGTTAGCAATTTGGCAAAACGTGATTGCTTTCTGCATATCAAACTCATTGTTCGTCCGCAATCCAGACTCAGCGTCTATCCATATTGCTGTATTATCTGGGACAACTTCGGATATACGGACTACCTCTGTAGCAATATTTTCGGGGCTCAGCCCCCCAGCATATCCTGTATGGTAGCTATGGAATGGGGCTGGCCATTTTTCCGGTAGCTTTCCAAGTCCCATAGAACAATCATGTAATACCTGTGCAAAATGATGCCCCAGTACGTACTCGTTAAGGAGAACTTCAGAATGGGGATTCAGTGGAAAAATAAGTCCTTTACCGGTAAAATAATTTTCTTTGACAGTCCGCAGCAGGTTTTCTGCTTTGGTTTTGTAATCGCCGGCTACCTTCTCTTCATTGGTAAGGTAGTCAACATAATTGAACTGTATCCTGCTGAACCTATCCCATATGCTGCTCAGATCTTCTTTTATCGTAGCTTTTCCGAGTAGGATGTCTTTCATCCATTGACCGCATATGTGCGCAGATAGTCTAACATGCTTGTGCTCGGCTAATGCCGTCAGATAATCGATAGTAGGATAGCGAGCCTTTCCCATACTTGCTTGGGAAAGACATATTCCTAATTCCACTTGAGGAAAGGAATGAACAAGTTCTAAAATGTCTTCAATAGAGACATTGTTGTCGATGCCTGCTAAGGCGATAGTGTGTATAATCATGTTTTGTATATATTTTATTATAAAAGATCATATATTTACAAGCTATTAAGTCAATATCTATATCACTATTCGATATAATTGGTGGGGGAGAGGATGTGATATGCGGGCCGGAGGGACCGCTTTTTTGTTATTTGATTTTCTATGCTTTATAATATGTATGTTAGTATTTATCTATCGAAACGACGCATATGCTTATCAATGTAACAGGATTGACATGGGGATATAAGCCGGAAGCACCATTATTTAGTGATCTTCACTTTACTCTCGACAAAGGAGATATGTGTTTTATTATGGGCCCATCGGGTACCGGTAAAACGACGCTTATCAAGATACTCACAAGGCAGATAGAAACGCCACGTGCAAAGGTATTTTATAAGAACGAGGATATTTCAAGATTTACCGATGAGGAAGTGCAGCACTATAGAAGAAAGATTGGTATCATCTTCCAGGACTATAAACTTGTTGCAGACAAGACCGTTGCAGAAAATGTGCTCTATCCGTTAGAGATGAATCATGTGCCTCATGATGTCGCGCAAAAGAAGCTTGAAAAAGTGCTTGAGCGTGTACATATGACACATAAGATGCATGAAAAAGCATATGAATTGAGTGGAGGAGAGAAGCAAAAAGTTGCGATTGCGCGTGCACTGATTACCGATCCTGAGTTTATTATCGCTGATGAGCCTACAGGAAATCTTGATCGGGAGGCATCGAAGATGATTGCAGATTTGCTTATAGAAGCTCATGATGCAGGAAATACCATCATGCTGATTACACACAGCAAGCAGTTGCTACAGTATGTACAGAACAAACACAATATTCGTCTCTTTAGTATGTAAGCCGCGAGTTATACCATGACTGAATTGGAGCAAGCACAAAGGCTCAGAGAGCAGATACTCGCGAAGGTATCACAATTGGATATTGCAGGATATCTTAAGAGTGAATGCGAATATTTTCTGAAGCATCTCAATAGCTACAAACTCGAAAATCTGAAGACGAATTTTTCGCTCTTCAAAAAATATATGCTCCTCTTGGATGATCAGCAGACAAAGCAGGTGAAGCTTATGCTTGCAAAAGCGTGCCTTGCAAAAACAAAGATGGAAAACGTTGACTTTTTCTTTTCTCGTAGAGGACAGCGTGTTCTCGGCGAAAAGGTAACGGCTATCGCGACCTATTCAGTCATCGTGCAGAAGATCATGCAGAAGATCAAGGCGATCTTCCTGTTTCAGGCAACAGAATTTGTCCATGGTTCGCAGATGCGTATGAAAGTGGTCGACTTTAAACGTATCCATGATACGATCATGACGAAGTGTAAATCTATTGTCAAATAAGGCTAAATAACTATAATAAAGACCTATTTACCTTATCTCTCAAAAGAGTTACTTTTCATGACATTATTAGCTAGTTTCCTTTCTGCATTTGCTGTATCTCCTGAACCTGAACCCGCCTCCCCGAAGTCGGCAGCGGTTGCTACAACAAAAAAAGAAGTACACCATGTATTGGCTACTCCTCAGATGCCGGTACTTTCCTATAGTTTTTGAGTAGATCATAATCCAACTATTAGCAATTTTTTCCAACACTATATTGGTACTGAGCATGAGTACGATATTCGTAAAGTCATTGAATGGATCAATGAAGGTATGCCTTCCAATTCATATGGTAATAGAATGCGTGGGAACTTAAAACGTATCATCGACGCTGAAGATAAAGAAGATAAGATGGAAGTAGCAAAGCGTAAGATGATCTACACTATTATACTGCAACATGCAAATAACTCATCGCCTATAGATGATAACTGGAAAACGCAGGAAGTGATACACGAACCAACAGGAATAATTTCGGTTGAGATAGTAAAAGGCACGCATGAAAGTGAAGCTTTTGTTTCGCATGTCACAGACAGAAAGTATCCTTTATTGACAGGAGAGATGCTCTATGTTGTGCATATAGAAAATATGCCCTATGAGTCGTATGAAGGAGAAGACAACAGTCGTATCAATCATGCTCATCAGTGGCTTAGAAAAACGCTGACAGAATTACAACAAAAGCATGATATAAGATACATGATCGTATGCTCTCCATTTGCCAGCAATCTATTTGGACAGAGGAATGTTTATCCTTTGCGTCAGGAATTTCAGGAAAACACTCGTATGTATCGTACTCTTCTCGCAAGCAGTGATCTTTTGGTGCAAGAAGAACAAGAATTGAAAGTAAAAATGGCATCAACAGAAGATGAAACTCAAAGAGCTGCATATGAAAATCAGCTGAAACGCTACCAGCATTATAAAGTACTTCTTGAAAAAAAAGATGTTATCAGGTTCGGTATGAAAAAAGTAGATGAATTTCTCCGTGATTAGTGCTATAACCTCTTCATTGACATTATTGGATAAGTTTAGTATCATTGCCGTACTAAACTTTTTTTGTATGAAAAAAACAAAACTTCCCAAAGCAGCCCGTAGGGCAATAAAACTGTTTTTACATAAGCAGGCTGTTCAGCAGTTAGAAGCTATGTCGGCCTATATGAATGCAAACTATAAGAGTCGTGAGAAAATGCTCTATCAGCGCTTTTCTTATAGCTGGATAGCTATAATTCTCACTATTGTGGTGGTTGCTATCGTAGGTAACAATCTGGCCCGCAACATTGCCCTGCCCATATGTATCTCACTGTGGAGCATCTTATGTATTGCATTATATGCTATGCGAGTTCGTTTTACTGCGAAAGAGCGCTATTATGAACAGCAGAGCGAGCTTGTACATGCGCGTTGGTCTCAGCAGCTTGCAGCTATCGAATTATAATACGGCTTTAGTCCTTGCGTTATACGCAGGGATTTTTTTTCTTTTTTTCGCTCGGTTAATATCTATTATCTATTATTCCTTATTTATTATCTCATTGGATGTACAAACTTTCTGATTATAACTATGAACTGCCTGAGTCTCGTATAGCGCAGGAACCTGTATCACCAGCGGATTCTTCAAAATTACTTGTTCCTGACGGAACATCATTTCATGACTATCATTTTTATGATATCCTAACGCTTCTCACATCGAAAGATGTAATTTTCTTTAACGATACTAAGGTCGTAAAAGCTCGTGTACCGTTAAAAGATGTCTTTGTAGAGATCCCGCATCATACTAGTGCGAGTAGAGTAGTAGATGAGTGAGAAATCTTTTTGTTGCAGCTGATAGATGATTATAGATTTGAGTGACTCATTTCTTTGACAAAGAGAGTAAGAAAATGAGCAGTTATCCATGTCAGTGAAAGGATAAAACTCACAGTAGAAGAGCTAACAGACAAATGAGTTATCTTTCATATCACATGAGTGTATGCGGTATTGTTTTTTGAAATGTATGGACAGATGCCACTTCCCCCATATATTTCTCATAGCGCAGAAAAAGAGAAGCGCTATCAGACTCGCTTTGCTGAGCATCTTGGATCTGTTGCAGCACCGACTGCATCGCTTCATTTTACTGATGATCTGTTACACTCATTGCGCGCACAATGAGTCGATTCTCACTTTCTGACGCTTCATGTAGGGCTGGGAACATTTAAACCGGTAGATACCGAAGATATTCGTGAGTATCATATACATGAAGAAATGCTTATTATTGATGAGTCTATTTTCTCGACTATTGCTGAAGAAAAATCTCAGTGAAAAAACAGCATTGCTGTAGGGACAACTGTCGCAAGGACACTGGAGACTTTGCCGTACTTATATAAACAGATGAAAGAGCAAAGAGCAGAGAGCAAAGGTAATGACGAATTTCAAATTAAGAATTACGAATATCGAGATGCAGTAACAGAAAAAATTTCTCTGGAAGAGTGTATGAAGTACATTCATTCGTGGAAAAGAGAAGGCACGAAGATAGTTTGTCAGACAAGGATATTTATCTATCCTGGGTTTGCATGGAAACTAGTAGATGGATTAATTACTAACTTTCATTTGCCAGGATCCACATTACTCATGCTTGTTGCATCGTTTATTGGCTATGAAAAAGTCATGGAGTTATATGCTTATGCTATAGAAAATAAGTATAGGTTTTTTTCGTTTGGAGATGCTATGCTATTAAGAAGATAAGAAAAACCCGCAATGTAGCGGATTTTCTTTTAACATCATGCTGAGCCGGTGAGAGGACATGATCCTTTTCATCCGCTAAACACATTGCCTGTTCACTCTTTTGCTTCCCGTTCAGTATATCATACGTTGAGATGCTGTACGTAGATGCCATTTTCTGAGAGAATTTTCCCAACCTGTCTTGATGCCATACAATCTTGTGTATAACAGTATGTGACTATAGCATTACTTTGATCTAATGCCTTAAATTTTGCAACAAGCTCTTCGTCACTAGCAGGAATATTGATAGCGCCTTCTATGTGAGCTGCTGCATACGCTGCTGGATCGCGAACATCCACGATAGTTATTTTTTCTCCATTCTTCACTCTTTCAATAAGGACATGCGGACTTACTTCAGCTACGTTTACTGTATGGTAATAGTCAAATATTCTTTGGTTATCTGATGGTCTATTGATGAAATAACCTGTTAATAAACTTGCTACTACGGCTACTAGTGCACTGATAATGATCATACGTGATTCATTTGTTGTCATATGTGTCGTGATAAGAAAGATAAAATAATGAAACAATAAAAAAACCTTCTGCAGGCGGTGGATGCATATCAGAAGGATTGAAGAAATGAAGAGCTATATTCATCGATGCACAAATATCCCCAAATAAATAGAGATATAGCTCATGCACCGCTATATGATACTTATGTTGTATACATCAGATTAACTATTTCAATCTATTTTTTGAGATCTCATTTAATTACTACGTACAAATCACTGTGCAGTAAAGGAGTATGAGACATTTCCACCGAGCTGGAGTTTAAGGGGGGCGATATAGCTTGCTGCTTCAAGAAGACGAGCCATGTTTCCTCTTGTCATTGGTTGATCGAGATAGGTTATGCTATCAAGAAATGTTCATTGAGTGAGTCCATATGATTGAGCTTTCTCCAGATATGTTTTTGCCCAATGCTCACTACTTGTTTCATCCATCATTCCATCAATTATTCTGATGAGAACTGCGAGTGCTTCTCCATTGGTAAGTGATTTTGTAGGGTTGAAGAAGCCATCTTTTCCGTTGAATATGTTGAGTTTACAAGCACTTATCACGTCGCCTTGTAAGTCTGTATGTCACTCTGCCATGTCTTTAAAGGAGCATTCTTTAGACTCATTAACACTTTTATTCATTACTTGCTTTGCAAAGAGAGAAAAGAATTTTGCTGCTTCATCTCTTCTCAGTGGTGCTTCAGGCTGAAATGACTCAACGGTTGTATATTTAGTGAGCTTTTGTTCGGCAATATAATTTATAGCGCTCTGAGCATCTTTGAGTAACACACCGCCATTTCGTCTTTCATTGAGACTTTTTGATGTCAGCGCATAGGTGTCGTTTTTCTGAACAAAAGGAGTAAGCACATTCATCGCGATAATCTCATTGCTCGAGAAAACTACGACGTTATTGCCGCTTTCTTCTGCAGGTGGAACATCATTATCAAGGATCTGTAGGATATTTGCTACCAAGGCATTCGCTTCCGCATCATACGTGTTTGATGCAGCCTGTGCTTGGCTTCCACTAAAAAATACAGTAGCTGCGAAAAGTGAAAATACCGTGTATATAAGATGTTTTTTTGTCATGGAGGAAGGTCAAAAGAGGATTAAGAGGTGTTTTCCCTTCTATATGCAAATATCTACGCGTGTAAAGATAATATAAAAAAGATATATTGCGCTATTCTTCAAATATGATATAATATGCTATAAGTGGCTTTTGAACGACATAATGCCACAATTACCAAGGGTCATTTTTCCTCTCGTTTTTTTGCATTTTTTACTTATTTCAGTATACTTATAAGGTAAGTAAAAACCTCATTTCACCCAATTCCCTATGCTTGATAAAATACTTGATGCAGCAGAGTCGTTAGGAAAGAAACTTGCGAGTAAAAATTCGCAGGTTATTTCTGTACCAGTAAAAACCACTCAGGCTCCGAAGGAGCAAGTAGCTCAGCCTATGCAGGGTGAGGTTGCTCCGACACCAAAACCACAACAGCTCCCTACATCGGGATATTTTTTCTATCGTATCAAAGCTTTTAGAGATAACGACTTAGGTACTGGTTACTGGCAGGGTTTTCTTAAGTCTTTTTCTGATATCACTGATCCGATCCACTTTCTGATCATAGGAAATAACCACTCATCAGGGCTGTATGCAAAGATACCGGCAAGTATCCAATTCTATTTTGAAAATGTATTTTACTCAAGTTTTCCAACATCAGAACTTATTCCTGTAGAAGCGATACCACAGGTTGCTATCACTGATTATGTCGCTTATGGTGATAAAGATGTGATCGCGACTGACAAGGACTTTACGAAAGATGGAAGCTATCTTGATCCGATGAAAGATATCTTTTCGGTTTATGAGACAGTAGATCATTTGAATAATGTGACGCTTCAATTCTCGTATATTTTCAAGAAGAAAGAGGATCCGCGAAAGAAGTATATACAGTCTGTGAAAAAATTTTTTGCTATGTTTGTGAAGAAAGAAGTAAAGAAGGAGGATGAGAAAAAAGAGAAACCAGAAGATGATGTTATGAAATTTGGTTTGCGCATAGGATTTTGAACCAGTATTGGGGATGCTCAAAAACAACAGTGAGTGAAAATGGCGATGAAATCTGTTTTCAATAAGTTTGTTCAGAAGGGTGGCGCATCTATTATTCCTGAACCAAAATCAACATCACTTGCGCTTCCACAGCTCGTAAACTTTTTCCACTTGCCAACAAATGATTATTTTATCAAAACCCTTGATTATTCTGTCTATCGTAAGCTTCACTATCCATCAAACCTACCAACGCCTGAAGCAACAGAGAAGAATGCATTAACGCTTTTGGGAAAAACAGACTTCCGTGGACAGGAGGTTCGCTTTGGTGTGAAAGATGAAGACTCGTTTCGTCATCTCTATATTGTCGGAAAAACAGGTACTGGTAAATCTACGTTTCTCTCGAATATTATCAAATCACATATGTATACCAACAAAGGACTGTGTCTTATCGATCCACACGGTGATCTTGTGGATACGGTTATGGAGCATATCCCATCATGGCGTACTAACGACGTTATTTTATTTGACGTCTCCGACAGTCAAAATCCGATAGGATTTAATCTTCTGCAGTACAACACGGAGGACGAGAAAAATATTATCGTTTCGTGAGTGGTTGCTACATTTAAAAAGATGTTCGGTACCAGTTGGGGACCAAGATTGGAGTATGTACTTCGTAATGTAATGCTTTCTGTTGTGGAGTATCCAAATGCAACGATGTTGCATATCATGCGTGTATTGACCGATAAGAATTTCCGTGAAGAGGTACTTGAATATGTGAAAGACCCCATCGTTATGAAGTTTCGGCGTGCTGAGTTTGATAAGTGGTCAGATGTCCAAAGAAATGAAGCCATTGCACCTATTACAAATAAAGTTGGTCAGTTCCTTTCGTCGTCTATCGTGAGAAATATCTTTGGTCAGCCAATGTCGAAGCTTAATATGAGAAAGGTAATGGATGAAGGAAAGATCCTTCTGATCAATCTTTCGAAAGGTAAGATCGGTGAAGATAATACTGAGATGATTGGTTCATTTATCGTGACGAAGCTGCAGATCGATGCAATGTCTCGTGCAAATATTCCTGAAAAGGAAAGACGTCCTTTCTACCTGCATATTGACGAGTTTCAGAACTTTGCAACAGACTCGTTTGCAGTGATCCTTTCCGAAGCTCGTAAGTACCGCTTAGCGCTTATTGTTGCGAATCAGTATACGTCGCAGCTTTCAGAGACTATTCGTAATGCGATTTTTGGTAACGTGGGTTCTATCGTTTCGTTTAACGTAGGATATGACGACGCAGTAGATATTGCGCAGCAGTTCAAATGATTGCTGACAGCAAACGATCTTATTTCGATACCAAAATTTCGTGCGTATATAAGACTGATGGTCGATGGTATCATGTCAGACGTATTTAGTATGTCGACACTGCCATTGTCACAGCCGGATCTCTCACAGGAGATCAAAGACAAGATACGTACTCAGTCTCGTCAGCGTTATGCGATGGAGCGTGGGAAACTAGAAGAACTGATTAAGATCTGGTCAAATAAGACTTTCTCGCCAGTCGAGAAAGCGATGGAAAAAGCGATGGAAGCAGCTCAAGAAGGCGCTTCACCAGCAATAGATAATACTTCATCTATCCCTGATGTTGCTGATACAGAAAGATGGAAACATGAGCAGCAAGCAAGTGCGGAAATCAAAGTGCAGAATTCAGAATTAAAGAAGGAAGAACCAGTGCCTGCTAGTAATCCGCAGTCAGCAACGAGTAGCGTGCCTCAGAGTTCTGTGTCAACTCCAGTACAACAGCCTGCTAAGGCTGTAGGACAAACATCATGATTTGACACTACTATGAAGATTAACGAAGTAGGAGTGCCTATGGTGGGTAAAACAACCTTTACCATCAACGATGTGAAAATAGGAGACTGGTACGATGGATTTGTGAAGCTTAAGTATAACTATGGATTATTCGTTACAGTGAAGTGAGTAGAAGGTCTCTTACATAAAAACTTTGTGAAAGCACCGGAAGGCATTAACTGGAAAGATATCTATAATATCGGAGATAAAATCCGCGTTAAAGCAGTTGAATTCAAAGATATCAATGGTGAAAAGAGAGTAGTGCGAAGCCAACAATAAAAAAAAGATCCCCGCAAGGAGATCTTTTTTTATTAAAGCAAACCCATCCGACCCAGATCATTGCGGGCCACCTTCCCTTTACAGGGAAGACAGATTTGTCCCTCCTGTAAAGGAGGGGAAATGAAGGGGGAGGTTTGCATGAAATACACTTATGAGATATAGTAAGTATACAAATTTTCACGAGAGAGTTTCTTTGCAACATGCTTCAGGTCTTCTATCGTTACTTTCTTATACTCATCGAGAATTTGCTCAAGTGTTTGTACTTCTCATTTCAAGAGCTGTTGTGCGCCTATGAAGTCTGCAAGCTCATCCGAAGACTCGATACCCATCTGGGTCTTGCCAGTCATAAAGCCTTGTGCTTTCATATATTCTTGTTCCGATATATTTCCTTGGGCGATGCTTTCTATCTCTTTATAGATAGCATCCATTCACATCTCAAACCTTTCTTTTTCTATGCCGGCTCTTATGATGAAAAGTCCATCTGCTGTGTTTGCATAGTGAGAACCATAAATATAATAACACAGACCAAGCTTTTCCCTGATGTTTTGAAAGAGTCTTGAAGACATATTTCCTCCGAGAATAACCCCCAAGAGTGATGCAGCAAATCTTTCGCGTTGAGTGCTATCATAGCCCCAGGCTCCTATGACGACATGTGTTTGCTGTGTTCACTTATTATGTACTTCAACAGGGTTGGCAGGCAGGTGTTCTACAAACGCAGGGACATTTATAAGTTTGTTTTCAGGAATCTCATGGAACAAAGATGCAATAAGCTGTTCAAGGATCGCTTGGTCATGAATCTTTCCTGCAATGACAATTAGCATATTGTCTTTGGTATAAAGATTGCGCTTATGAGTAAACAAATCCTGCTGAGTGAAGGCACGGATATTTGCTTCAGGTCAGAGAGTCTCTCGGCCATAACTATTGTCTCCATACATATATCTTTTAAACTTATTATATGCCTGACGATCGGGTCTGTCTTCATACATTTTCAACTCTTGTATGACCACAAGCTTTTCTCTTTCCAGTTCTTCCTCGGGAAAGGTTGGATGTACCATCATATCAGCAAGCATATCCAGCGCCTTTGGCGCATGTTCTGGCGCGGATTTTACATAGTATCCTGCGTATTCTTCTCCAGTAAATGCATTGAACTCGCCACCAAATGTATCAACATATGCAGCAACATCGTGAGGATTGGTAAATTTCTTTCCTCCTTTAAAAAACATATGTTCAAGAAAATGGCTGATACCATTTGTTTCCCTCGTTTCATATATTGATCATGCTTTTACCAGTATCTCGATGGTAGTTGAATTACTGTCATGAGCAGCAAAAATAACATCTATGCCTGCTATCTTTTTCAATGTATACATATTAACTTATGCTTCAAAACATAAAATTCCTACTTATTAAGGACGTAAAATATTACGTCCCTACAATACGGTATATTTATTGTATCTTTATCTTGATACTATCGAGTGCGAAAGGGCGATCCTGGTACTCTACCATCACATTGATCGTATAGTCTCCTTCTTCTTTGTAGCCGTGCTTTATTTGTGCGCACGATCTATCATCACATGAGAACGTTGTTCCGTCTCCAAAGTTCCAACTGATCTTACTGATTGGACCATCAGAATTCATTTCCATGTCGACCGGTGTGTTTTTGAGTGCGACTTGTGTAGGATGAGAAGGAAGAGTTAATTTTACCGTTGATTCTTTTCTTGTCACAGAGATTGGCGTATCTATCTCAAAGGTTGATTGGAAACCATTTTTTGTAGTCACTGTTACCTTTGGTCTATATTGTCCTGATTGAGTTTTTTGATCGAACTTATAGATATGAGAAAGCTTTCCTTGTGAAACATTTTTTGCTGTTTCTCCATCTCCGAAATCCCATGTAAAATAGATGATTTCGTCGTTGTCATCATTGAGCTTTGTGGTAGATGCATCAAGATTGACCGTAAGAGGTTCTGATCCTGCATAGATATCAGCCTTGAGTACTCCTTGTATGATAGACTGATTGAGTGTGAGGTCGATTACTTTTTCTATTTTCGTTCCCTGTTCGTCTTCAACGATGATTGTAATCGCCTGATCTTTCTTATCACTCACTGTAGACTGGAAAAGTGTTGACGATCTCTTGATCATAAAGATATCACCTACTTTTGCTGTTATGACCGCTGTGGCTGGTTTTGGTGAGATGTCTGTTACTTGGATTTGAAGATCAATAGGTATGGTATCAATAACGACTCTATCATCTTTTTGAGAGATAGTTCATGTCATCGGGAATTCTGTGAAGTTTCTCTGTCCAGGTTTTCTATAGCTGATGATATATTTTACATCATATGCTGGAGCTCACGCACGCACAATTTCTGATTCACATAGTCACTGAGCATTATCAATCGTCGTAAAGTTAAGTCTTGCGGTGTAATTTCATTGCTTATTGAACGTATATTCCAGCGAATCGTTTCTCGTTGGTATTGATGTAACAGTTGATTCTGTATCAATATCATAGATCTCCCAACGATAGGTGCTAATCTCTTGTGTTGTACTGATGCCTCCAGACCAAAGCGTTGCAAACTTGTATGTGTTCCCATCGTTAGTTGCGCTTACTGAACATCTTGGTGTGTCGCTTTGATTGACTCTCAGATAAAAGTGATACCAGAGCGTTGATAAATCTCCGGCTCCCGGAAATCTATATGAAACCATATAGAGTTTTGGATCGATGTAGTTGTATCCAAATGTTACTTTGTTTTCCTTATCTGGGCTTCCGTCACTTTCCATATCCCAGATGATACTATTGTCTGGCATGCCGATTTCAGAGAAGATGTTTTTTGCATCCAATTGTATTCTCGTTGGTGCATCTCCAGCGATGAGTTCAGAATTTCCACTGTTTGTCATGATAGGCTTGCCATCAACTGAAACACTCAGTTGTGCGTTGATAGTAATAGTTGCTGCGTCAAGAGTGAATGATTGGTTTTGTTGTTTTACCGTGTCTCTATAAGTAAATGTGATGGTTGGATAGTAAGTTCCTTTTTGCGTATAGAGACATGTGGTGTCGAAGAAAGCATTATTGCCTGCGACGTATCCATTTCCGTTTACTTTCTGACTTTCTCTTTGTCTTGTACCATTGCCACAGTCAAGGACCATAACAAGCGGGTTAGTATTGCCTGCGACGTTTCTATATTTTGCATTGAGTACATCAGCATTTACCTGATATGCAATATCGAGTGGGGCAATCATGGCGATGCCAGGAGCTTTTGCATAGGTATAGCTTGTATTAGCAGTATTATTGCTACTTGTAATAAGATATGGAATAACAAGCTCATCAGTATTTGAAAAGCTTTCTACTTTGAGAGCTTGTATCCTAGTGATTGCAGCAGCACCAAGACCAATAGATATACCAAGGAGTATAAATCCAAAGAACATACCTGCAAGATACTTTGTTCTGCTTCCTCCTTTATTTCTGACGAGTCTATAGGTGTTGATAGCGAAAAAGCCAAATCCAAAGAGGAAAATAACGCCAAAGAACACACCTGCGATGATCATCAGTAAGCTTTTTGCGTTAGCAGGCTGGATACCTATGTTGATAAGCCTGCTTGGATTTTGGAGTCCTACGTAGAGTGCAAGAAATAGTCCGACAATAAATATCGCGATAAATCCAAGACATCCAAAGACTACTGCTTTTGGAGAAAGTTTTCTTCATTTTTTGATAGTAGACTGCACAACAGCTGGCTTTACGATAGCAGCCTGATTAGATGAAGGAGTAGAAGTATTCTCGGCCATGGAACTTACTTACTAATAAAAGGCACTTAGATGATAGATTATAGATTTTGGCAGATCATAGTGCTAATATCTAAAAATCTACTATCTAGCTGCTAATATGTTCTTCAGAGTATCTTTTTACTAGCAAAGAGCAATAAAATATAGGTATAAGTGCCATACTTTCCGGTTGACTTCATCTATAAAGTGCGATATAATACTAACTCAAACTAAAAAAGTTCTTATTATGAATGAGCATATATGGAAACCGAAAGATTGTTATCAGTTTGTTATGAAACATGCGCGAGATCATTTAAATAAAGAAGAGACCGATACTCGCCTCTACGCGCCATTTGGTGATGCGTATGCGCATACCAGAAGAAAAAATGCATTTGATCAACTTATAAAAACCATTTTAGAAGAGGGTGGTGAGCCGCTCTCTATAGAAATGAAAAAAAGGTTGTTGAGTTATGTGCAGCATACAGAAATGAAAAATTTTCTCATTATGTGTCTCACTATTATTGCTATTGTAGGTGGGGCAGCTTGGCTGATGTTTATAAATCATCAACGCTGGGGTATGAAAGAAATTGGATGGCTTATAGCAGTTGTTGCTGTTTTCTGTCTTTTGTATCTTTTCCATTATTTCATCGTGAGTCGGGGTATTAGAGACGCCATTGTACGTGCATGCGTACATACAGAAAATGAAGCGACACCGGATTAGCCGGTGTTTTTTTTGAAGATTGAAACTTACTCGCTAATCTTTACTATCTACTATCTTACTAATTTTGAATGTTGAATTCTAAATTCTAAATATAATATTGTACTTAACGTTTAATATTTCGAATTGAGCATGATGAATAAAACATTTCACATCGTTATCTTTGGTTGTCAGATGAACTATTCTGACAGTGCACGCATTAAGGCTATTTTGACCAATGCGTGATTTTCATATGTTGATGACAGAGACAGCGCTGACATCGTTATTTTCGATACGTGTTCGGTAAGACAGAAGTCTGAAGACAAAGTATTTGGTATAATGACTGAAGTGAAGCCGACACAGAAAGTATGGATGACGGGTTGTATGGTGCAACATTACTTAAAGACTGCGAAAATTATCAAACATCGTGACAAAAAAGAACAGAAGGCTTTGCAGCTTGGTAACTTCATTGGAGGTGTGAAGACAGTCGACCCTGTGATCATTGGCCTCGACGTCGATGACCTGGAAGGTCATGAAAAATTTGATAGCCCGACGGGTGATTATGCTTTTGTGAATTATGCATTCGATCCGTTGTTTAAAAAAGTGAATATGAAATTTCCAAATGTAGAACTGTTTTTCCGTATCGATGATGTTGGACTGCTTCCAAAATTTGCAGAAAGATTGTGATATGAAGTGAAGGGTGATGTGGAGCTGACTAATGAGTATTCGTCTATTATTCCTCACGGAACCAATCAATTGTTTAAAGACAATACGAAGACCGCATATGTGCCTATCTCTACCGGTTGTAATCAATTTTGTGCGTATTGCATTGTGCCGTATTCGCGCGGTTTGGAAAAAAATAGACCGGTCGAAGAGATTATCACCGAAGTAAAATATCATCTTTCACAAGGAGTAGAGGAGATAACACTTCTCGGACAGATCGTCAATAAACATCCGGATTTTGTCGAGATCCTGCGTCAGATTTTACCTCTCGAAGGGCTCCGCCGGCTTCGTTACACGTCGCCGTATCCAACTTATTTTCCAAAAGAATTGCTTGAGCTACACGAGACGGAAGAAAAACTTTGTCCACATATTCACATGCCGTTACAGGCTGGCTCAGATACGATATTAAAATCTATGTTCAGAGGATATTCTGTACAGCAATATAAAGAATTTGTGGATAATATCCGTGCATTAAAACGTCCAATAAGTATTACGACAGATATTATCATCGGCTTTTGTGGTGAGACAGAAGAAGATTTTCAGGCATCCCTTGATCTGATGGAGTATGCAAAATTCGATATGGTCTATATGGGTATCTATTCACCGCGTCCAGGAACGATAGCAGCAAAGAAACTCAAAGACGATGTGTCGCGTGAAGTGAAAAAAGAGCGCTGGCAGAGGATGAATGAGATTCTTCGTCGCATCTCAGAAGAAAACAATAAAGCAGAAATTGGAACAAAGAGACTTATGATGGTCAATAAGGTTACGGATAAGTTCTTTTCTGGTTACGCGGACAATATGAAAAACATCATTATTAAACTTGATACTGATGATGGATACAGAGATGACCATGGAATTAAGCTTTGAGACTTTGTCGAAGTGGAAATTACCGAAGTTGAACCGATGAAACTTTTTGGAAAATTAGTATAAAAAAAGGCCGACTGGAATATTCTCCAGCCGGTTTTTCATGTGTAGTGCTTTCGGGGCTTGGATATATTTTCACAAGGCCTAGGGGTGAGACGGACCTACGAAATGGCAATCTAAATAAGGACGAATTTTGTCCTTTATTGTTTTGTCCGTCGTTGTTCCGTAAATGTAGAGCAGATTTGAGTTGGCGCAATCTGGATTGCGCAGCATTTCATCGATATCGATGATGTGGGCGTCAGTGTTTAATGGCGTGTCGCTCGATGTGTTGCTCATAGTAGTATTGTTTTTTTTTGTTAGCAGTGTTGAGAGAGCATCATACAAACTCCTCGTTGTATGAGGTAATTTGATGATGTTTGAAGCAAATGCTTATAGTGTTCAGAAGGACTTACGCCATCTGGTACAGTAAGAGCATTTGTGAGGACAAAATTTACTATTTCAGGTGATAATACACCCCCCATCTCTTCGTCATCATCGACGAATTGTGTTATAGCTTTTTTGGATGATACGTTGATATCTTCTTCCTCGTCATCGTAGTATGCGTGATTTGAATGTCTCATATTTTTTCTCTTTTTATGGTTGTTGTTTTATTTTTTGGATGGAAAGAAATGATATCTCTCTTTCGTAAAAAATCAAGCTAAAAAGACGTGTATAGAGATTGTACATTGTTCACTCTGGTATTGCTAAATAGCACTAAATCACTATAATTTGCCCACACTCAATCTCCATTCTTGATTATGAAAAAAATATTGGAAATCATAGCTGTCGTGCTTTCCGTTCTCTCCTTAGCCTGTTTCATTAAAATGATGATTCTTCTCTGGCCTTACTTGCCTGATTGGGGTCCCGATGAAAATAGAATAAAGATAGTCATTTTTGGTACTATCAGTGGGCTTAGCTTTGGATGTAGCGCTCCTTTATGGATGTTCATTATTGCAAAGAAAGTAAGAGAGAGAAAAAACAGTTTATGCTAAATGATACCCGGGATACCGGGTATTTTTTTATTGCAGCTCTTGCTGATGGGGGAGTCGTTCTGTTAAGTAAATAACTTAGTAGGTAATAGGCCATAATTTGCCAATTGAAATCTATAAAGAAAATAAGTATACTGCTCTCATGTCACGTATAGCAGACGATATATTAGCAAATATAGATATTGTCGACGTTGTGAGTCGCTATGTGCCCCTGAAAAAAGTCGGGCGCAATTTTGTTGGGCTTTCGCCGTTTCGCAATGAGAAAACACCATCGTTCACTGTCTCTCCGGAGAAGCAGATCTTTAAGTGTTTTTCAACAGGCATAGGGGGAAATGCAATCAAGTTTATTATCGAGATAGAGAAAATTGATTTCCGAGATGCAGTGAAGATCCTTGCGCCTCAAGCAAATATTGATATCAGTAAATATGAATATAATAAGAACGATAAGCAGGAGTCTCTCGGGGCTGAAAAAGAAAAATATAAACTGATGCTTCGTACAGCACAGTCATTTTTCTCAGAGAACTTGAAAAAATCACTGATGGCAACGGAGTATCTTCACACACGTCGTCAGCTTAGCGATGATATCATAGAAAAATTTGGACTCGGATATGCGCCAGATAGTCACTATGGGCTCACGCAGCTCTTGGGAACAAAGTGATTTACTGAAGCAGATATTACTACTATTTCGCTTGGTAAAAAAGGACAAACCGGAGATCTCTATAGTTTCTATCGCAATCGTATTACATTCCCTATCTATGATCATATCGGTACGCTTATTGGCTTTGGTGCTCGTGCCATAGATCCAAACGATAATCCAAAATATCTGAACAGCAGCGACAGCCCATTGTACGATAAATCAAAAGTATTGTATGGATTACACATTGCAAAAAATAATATCAAGATACACGATAAGCTTATTGTCGTCGAAGGATATATGGACGTTATTGGGCTTTCTCGTCTATGATTGGACATAGGAGTTGCAACCTGTGGAACATCACTGACACCAGGTCATATGAAGCTGATGAAGCGTTATACGCAAAATTTGTATCTTCTTTTTGACAATGATCCTGCAGGATTTGATGCGACTGTTCGTGCGCTGAAGATAGCATATGAACAAGACAGTTATCCGAAAATTCTTCGTTTGCCGGAAGGATTTAAAGACGTCGATGAGCGGGCAAATATTTCTCCCACAGAACAACAGATCAACACATTTTTTGCTGGAGCAGAGGATGGGGTACTCTATATCCTTACTCAGCTTCTCGCAAAGTATGATGATAATAGTCCTATAGAAAGAAAACGTATTATCGAACAGATGTTTGGTATCTTGCTTTATATACAAGACCTGACTGTTCTTGCATGGTACTTTGAAAAGATCTCAGAACGCTTAAAAATAAGTCATGATATCTTGAAGCAACAATATACAAACTTTACGAAAACACAGGCATTGATACTGAAAAACATTGAGAAAAATAAAGAACAAAAACCTGTGAAGCAAGCAGATGAACTTTCCTTTGCAAGTTTTTTCTATCAGGACTTTTTGACAAAGATGAATATTTCTTCGCCGAAGCTTGAAGAGATAGTAAAACTCGTTGGTGAACTTGCTGTACTTCTCGAAGATCAACCTTTGAGTAGTATCTTTAGTGAACAAGTTAGTGCAGATCTCAAGGAACAACTTCTTGAAACGCAGCTGTTTTGGGAAAGACAACGGGACACTCATACTGATGACAAAAAACAGATGGATGTGCTAGGTCTAGGACAAAAATACATCCAGCACGCGATGCAGCGTCTTATGAAATATCCAAAAATTTCCTCTGAACAGAAACAAGATCTTCTTGCAAAGATGCATAAAATTTTTCTAGGAAAATAATTTTTTTCACAAGTCAAGATTCGGTTGCTATTGCGCCATGTATGGTTATCCTTCCAGGAAGCCTCTTTTGGCAAACAAACGTTCATTAACATATTATTACTCACTACAATAAAAAACATTTTGTATGGCTACACAAACATCACTTATGGTTGGGGTAGATAGAACACCCTTTGATATCAATGTATTGATACAATCAAAAGATCCGTTAGGCAAATTTGCCATTTCACAAACAAATGCAATTGCTGCAAAAGTGAAACAATTCGATTTATTGAAGGATACAATCTTCAAATCATACGTTGGTGCTAAAGAATTGATTTCTGCAGAAGAAAAATTGCGCAGAATAATTGCAGCAGGAGATATTCCGTTGGATGTTTTTTGCTTACAGGCATTGTTGCAGATCCCTGATATCATGTATCTACTCAGTCATGCGTTTTGGGATATGCAGGGGCTAGGAGGACCGAGACTTGAGTCTATAGACTTTCTCGGTACGCTTGTGGAGGATAACGGACAACGGCAACATATGTTTGAGATAGCTTTCCCATATAGCACTGCTGCTACGCATCACAAAGCTCAACACGTTGCTCCTGTAGAGGTATATGATGAAGGCTGGAGTAGTGGAACGCCATCAATTGTATTTACTAAAGAATTTATAAAACCATTTTTGAACTAAAAAAACAACAGAACAATCCTTATGTTACACAAAAATTTTGCAGCAATATACGCTGTCGCGACCAATGGCATCATCGGTAAAAATAATGATTTACCCTGGCCAAAACTGAAAGAAGATATGAAGCGCTTTGTAAAAACTACAAAGCAAAAAGATAAAAGTGATAATCTCCCCGTCATGATTATGGGTCGTAAGACATTTGAATCGTGGGGCGGAAAGCTTTTGAAGGGCAGGCTTCATATTCTCATGACCAATGATAAAGACTATTTTAACAAATTAGACCCCTCGTTACAGGAGTCGGATATGTTAGTCATACTTCATAGTAAAGAAGAAGTGATGAGCTATCTTGCTTCGATACATAACCGCAATATTTTTGTGGTAGGTGGGCCCGCTATATGGCTTTTGTTTCAGGATGAGATACAGATCATCTATAAGACGGAAGTAGAAGTAGCGCCTATTGGAGATGTATCTCTGCCACCACTTTCCATGAGCGCGTATACTATCCAATCGACAGAGTTCTATAAAGCTGACGCCGATAACCCCTATAACATGCGCTTTGTTACTCTTACTAAAGAAGTTCTATTCATAGAAAATCTTATACAAAAAGAGGTTCTCAAAAAAGAAAGTTTATACAATTATGGTATCGCTGCTTTAGCAGACGCCGGTATCAGCGGTCCTCCTGTAAATTTATCAGATTTACCCATAAAGTTTTTATGGAATAAGCGTGACAGAAGCATACAGGTCTCACTCTGCGATATGCAAACTGTCATAGATGAGGCAAGCCCCCACTATCATAGCATCTTTCGCGGTATGTATACCAAGGAACAACAAAATCTTATGGATACTTCGACGGTGCCTGTTATGGAAACCGGAGAAACATTTGGTGATGCTGGAGAGCTTTATGAAGCTGAGTGTATGCAATTAGCAAATGCTCTTAAGGAAAAAAATCTCTCTCCGTTAGACCTTATAATGTACAAAAACTAATACTTTTATACCGCAATGCGAGTCCTCATGATTTCTGAGGACTTTTTTTATGCAAAGAAACATTGCTATAGAAAAACATATATCTATATTTTCTTTTAGCCACATCAAAGGCATGAGACTATGAAAAGAAAAAAACTACCAAAAGGGATAGTCAGGACATCTTTTCATGTTCTGAAACACCATAGAAAAAACAATCTACGGGATGAGATAGAACATCTTGAGAGGATACTGAGATGGATAGATATTGCTTATGACGATCCAAAAGAAAGACGGGGTGAGATGGCTTTTTTCATCTTCTCATTTGCAAAGAGACATCAAGGGTTGCTTGGAGATGATTTACTCATGCGACTGAGTCGAATACAAATTCCTATAAAACAATGGATCCCTCGGTCGAAAAACGGTAAAACAACACAATATTAATGTGTTGCTATTGTTTGGTAAATATATATAATATCGGTTCATCGCTAAAATGAAACTGTATGAAACATATCATCATTTCTATCATAGTCGGTATCGGAGCAAGGCTGCTGATCGTATGCCTCCTTCATGATGAATATATTACTAATATGTTCACATTAATAGGTGTTGCCGGTTGGATATGTGATCGAGTAGATAGCTATCTACTGAGGCAAGAAACTACCTCATAAGAGGTAAATAACAGTAAAATGCGGGGCATATATACCCTGCATTTTTTTTATCCCTTGCAAAGTAGCGGTGCGATGATTACTACTATATTTGAGGAATAATTCTTCTTAATGAATGAGAGAAGTGTTTTATTTTTTATAAGAGAGTCCATGAAAAAGATATATGTCTTCATAAGTATGATAATGACAGGTATGTTCCTTGCCGGATGTACATTTTTCGGATGAGATGCAGAAACAAATACAGGCGTAGTGCCCGTAGTAACGACAGCGACTTCCACTGGGGATGCAAAGAAAGAGTGTTTAGGCAGAGGATTTCAGCGAGATGATATGAATGAGGAATGTGAGAGACAAGACCTAAAGAACTCGTGTCTTTCCGCTGCCAATCAATGGGATGAGCAAACAGAGAGATGTGAGTACTCAGAGCAAAATTGTCTCACAGCGGGAAATCAGCGAAATGAACAGCTAAAAGTATGTGAATATTCAAAAGAGCAATGTCTTGCAATGAACGCTCAGTGGGATGAGCAAAAAGCTGCATGTGAACTGAGAACAGAGACAGTGCAGCAGGTCATGGATGAGTGTCTCAATGAAGGAGGACAGTGGGATCATATAACGCAAATATGCCAAACTACTGAGTAATAGCTTCCATCCTATAGCTATTTAGGGGTTGAAAACACATAGCGTATAAGTATAGTGAACCGGTACAATTTTATCTATTGAATGGGAAAAATACGATGGCAATGAATTATTTCTATGATAGCCTTGAAACGGTAAAGAAGTTGAAACGTCCAACAAAGAAAGACTATATCAATCTTACACTCGCAATTTTTGCTGCAGTGATTATTGGTGGTATTTTCTTTGTGGCTATTGATACACTGTTTTCAAATGGATACCAGATCTTTTATTCTATCATGACTCCTGCAATCTAATGGAAAAACTCCAAACAAATAGTAATGACATAAAAAAACAGATAGAGGATAATGTTCATAGATGGTACTCACTGAGTGTGGTTTCAGGACAGGAATTGCTCGTAGTAGAAAATCTGAGAGAACGTGTAAAGAAGCAAGATCTTTGAGAAGATGTTGTAGATTTTCTCGTTCCTATGGTAAATGAGGCGACTGTGTCAAAAGGAAAGAAGGTAATTAAGCCAAGAAAAATCTACCCTGGATATATTTTCATTAAGACCAGGATGAATGATAAGCTTTGGTATGTTATCAGAAATACACCTGGAGTAAAACTTATCGTTGGAGCAGAAACCCGTCCTATCCCTCTTACCGAGCAGGAGCATGCAAATATTATGGCTCAGGTTGAAAAGAGTAATGAAAAAGCAGAGATATTTGTGCCTTTCCTCAAAGGTGATGTTGTTATGCTGAAAGAAGGTGATTTCGCAGGGATGAAAGGAAATGTGAAAGATGTGGATGGAGAGAAGGGGATCGTTGTTGTAAATGTAGAAATACTTTGAAGACTTACTCCTATCGCAGTAGCTTTTGATAAGGTTTCAGCAACAGACTAATTTATATACTATTCTCGATTCTAAGGTCTCAATTCTCAATATTATTTAGAATTTCGCATTTAGAATTTAACATTATTGTGGAAGGTGTATAACGATAAACAGCTTGTGCGTATAACTATGTTTGTACTTCTTGTCGGCATCGTTTTAGTATATGCTGTTTTTTTTAATACAAAAGGGGAGAGTTTAGCTCAGGAAGCGTCATCAGCTCTCCAATACTTTGTCTCATTGACCGATAATGGTACTGGAGCACAAGAAGAAGATGACGAAAATATAGCCCAATACAGCGCTTTTACCGGAGATGAGGTGAGTACAGGCGTGATCCAGACGGGCGAGCAGGAAAAGCCTACTGAAAATACAGGAACGACTCTTGTATTTTCTGGACTGAGTCAGCTTTTTGGTGATGATACAGAAGTCTATATGGGAACCGGCGTTACGATGCTTTCAGGAACTAGTCTATTCCAAGGAAGTATCGATGTTTTGAAAACATTAGGCATCAATTACGAATATGTTCTGAAAGATAATCAGTATAATATCTATTATGTCTATATTGGTGGTAATAAGAACTATAATCTCAGGGAAATTGCCCAGGAGTTTGGCTGAAAAACTATTGAAATCTATGCCCAAAAAGATATTATCAACAATCTCTATTTTGGCGATAGAGTAACTTTCGTCGAGTTACCGCAGTACAAAGATGTAAAGGTTAACGTCTTCATCCAGTTAGGTTCAGACCTTTGGATGATCCAAGATGATGCCAGTCAGTATAAGGCACATAAAAAGTATATTAGAAAGCTTTTTACTGGTAAATAAGGCTAACGACAGTTAAAGGTTCTTAAAGTTCGTAAAGTTAAAACCTCTATGGTTTATAAACTTTCTACTTTATAAACTTTATAAACTGTGTTCAGCGTATCGTTTTACTTGTATTTATTATAACAATGGCTCCAGTAAAGAAAATTCAGAAAAAATTTACCCTCCATGTGACTGCCGGTAAAGCTATGCCAGCACCTCCAGTGGGTCCTATCCTTGGTCAAAATGGTGTAAATATCGGAACATTCATCAAGGAATTTAATGATAAAACAAGAGATATCGCAGCAAAATTTGGTGGGACAGACGTAAAAGTTCCAGCAGTGATTACTGTGTACTCAGACAGAACGTATGACATGGAAATTCTTCCTCCACTTACATCGCATCTTCTTTTGTGGAAACTTAAGCAGAAACAAGGTTCTGCTACTCCAAACAAGACAAAGATCGGTACTCTTTCTAAGAAAGATCTTGAAGAGATTGCAGAGATCAAGAAGCCTGTTATGAACACTGCAAAGATGGATTCACTCGTGAAAATCATCGCAGGTACAGCAAAAAATATGGGAATTGAAATCAAATAACCATAATACATAACAAGCAATTAGATGTTTGATATTAGATATCAGCAAGATGCTATAATCTAATATCTATAATCTAATTGCTATGAATAAGATAAAGAGGTTAGTTTTCCTGTCACTGCGGAAGAGAGGATGATTACCTGTGGGAGCTTGGCTTTGCCTAGCGTTATGACCACTTTTAGTTGTTTATACGTAGATTACTATGGCACACGGAAAAAAGTATAAAGCAGTAAGAGACCTTATCAATCCAGAGCAGAAATACTCTATTGAAGAGGCTATTACTCTTGTAAAGAAAGGATCATACTCAAAATTTACCGGTATGCTCAATATCGCTGTGAAGACATTTGCAGATCCTAAGTATAATGATCAGCAGATCAGAGCTGTAACAAGCCTTCCTCACGGAGTAGGTAAGACAGTAAAGATCGCTGTGTACGTTTCTGATGATAAGGTAAGCATGGCAAAAGATGCGGGTGCTGATATCGCTGGAAACTCATCGCTCTTAGCTGATATTGAGAAGGGAAAGATCGATTTTGATATCCTTTTGACTACTCCTGACATGATCAAGGATATGGCAAAGGTAGCAAAAATGCTCGGTCCTAAAGGTCTCATGCCTTCACCAAAGGCTGGTACGGTAACTATGGATCTTCCTGCTACGATCAATGAAGTAAAGAAGGGTCGTATCGAGTTCAGAATGGACAAGACAGGAAATATCCACTCAGGTATCGGAAAACTTTCGTTCTCTGATGAGCAGCTCGCAGACAATGTGAAAGCATTTCTTAAGGCTCTCGAAGAAAATAAGCCAGCAGGTGTAAAAGGAAAACTTATCAAAAAAGTTGTTCTTTCTCCAACTATGGGACCTGGTGTTCAGCTTGAGTACTAATAAACAGAGTAAAGCTGAAAAGGCAGACAGCAAAATTAATCATTGTAAAAAACTCGGAAATAGTTCCGAGTTTTTTTGTGTCAAATTCCGTATTAGAAATCGGGATCTTGTTTTAATGCTTCTATATGTGCACTCATAGTACCTAATTTTTCTTTTTGCGTTTCTACTCACACTCTCAATAAACGAGCAATACTCTTTATTACCATTTGATCATTAGAGGCGTTTTTTCCATGAATTCTTTCCAGGGCTTTCGCTATCTTTTGTTCTATTATAGTGCCTCATTTTATGACTTGGGTTTTAAGCTCGCCTAGATATTGAAAAAAATCATTATATAAGTTAGTATTTCCATAAATGTAAGTAAGTCAAATGTTTACGTAGTGTCCTATATGATTGAGAGTCGGCTCTCGCTGGAGGGATTTTTCTATCGCAGAAGGTATTTCTTCTTGCAGGTGAGCTATAAGAGCGTGTTTTGATCAAAATAACCTATAGCGAATAATATTATTGGTATATTGCTTAAGATTCTTTTCTTCATAGGCAATGTGAGTATTTTCCGATAGTAGATATCAGACTTTTCTCCCTTGGAATAATAAGGAAAGGATCCTGTGAGTATATTCACTTATAGGAGATTTTTCCTTGCCTTTTGGATTTTCATGAAAAAAACTTAGTGGCTGGGCGTCTATGAGAAATCTTTTGATGATTTCTTCATTATTTGCTCATTCTAATAGAATATCAAGCTTCTGAGGTGTCGTATAGTGACTTTTCATGGTCCCATGTAGCGCAAGATCAACGAGTGAAACGGGCATGGCATCGATCTTATAAACACTGTTTTCTATGATAAGAGGATAAGAAGTCTGATCGAGAGCCCCGCCTTCCTTTTCACAGTTATATGGCTCAATAATGTTATGATGAATGCCTTCTTCATCATCAAAAAGAGGAGACCAACTCAATTGATACTTATATTCAGCCTTACCTGTGCGGTGGGAAAGTTTTTCTACAATAGTATAAGTGTTGATAGAGGAGACTCTTTGTATCTTCTGATCGATAATAGCGGCCTCTTGCTTATTTTTTTGTCTTGTAAGCGAGGCGTCTACGCTTTTGGCTAGTTCAATCTTTTTCTCTTGGATCTGAGGGTTATTCTCTACAAGAATTCTACTGATTTTCTCTGCACAAAGAGCCTGAATATTCTTGTGATTGAGCCAATTAATACGATTCACTTTATTAGAAATTTGTTCTTCGGTGAGATGCCCAAAAAGTGCAGCAGTGATCTCCTTTTTGATCTCTGTGCTATAGATAACCTCAGTAGGTTGGCTGTATTTCCTAAGAATTTCAAGCGAATCACTCATGAAATTATTATAATTTAGAAGAAACATAAGTCAATGATAAATATGCTATTCTATTATAAGATTCCCCATGTACATACTTTTTTTAAAAAGGAAAGGAGAATAGGTGGTCAGAGTATGCCAATAATTGCATTATTCGACTATGGTCTATACTATTATCTTATTATCAAACAAATAGACATAGATTCTAGATATAGATATAGGAAGCACCTCTGTCTCTATCTCGTACCTCTATCTATGTGGGTGTATTTTAATCGTTTAATAAGTGAGTATGAGTAGCTATATTCCTGACATGGTTATCACGAAAGTAGAGCAGTTGAAGAAACAGGGCAAATTTGATGAAGCCTTGAAGCTTATCAACCATGAGTTGATGAAAAACCCTACCAATGAACAGGCACTGATGCAGGTCGTTGATATCGAATACAGACGTGGGGAACTTACGAAGGCAGAAAAGCCGGTAGACTTTCTTCTCAAGATGAAAAGTGATGATCCGATGGCTCTCTATATTAAAGGGGTTCTCGAGATGGAGAAAAATAACTTTTTAGATGCAAAGAAGTATTTTCAAGAAGCTATTAAGCTCACAAAGTTTGAGAACCATGAAATCCTTCGTTGTTATGGACTCTGTGAATATTGGTATGGAAACAGAGAAAAAGGAATTCAATTTCTAGAAGAATCATGGGATCTCAATAATAAAGATGCAGAAGTTATCTACAATCTTATCGAGATCTACCTTCTTGAGTTCGATTATAGACGTGCGAAACGCATGATCCAATACTATCAGAAGAACCACGATAAGCTACAAACCTTTGATAAAGAGATCGGTTTCTATGACCAGAAGGTTGAACTCTTTGATAAGTTTATCCAGAAAAACGCCTAACTAACGTAATTACGAATTACGAATGAATAATTACGAATTAAATATTGAAGGATAGATACGTAACTATAAATATAAGATAATTTACTCATTAGTATAGCTGCATGAAACTATTACGAAAAATCATATCTTTAAAAAAGCTTTTGCAAAAAATCCCTTTTGCAAAGATTGCTTCTCTCGTAAAAACGGTTGCACACGATGCCTATGTCATCAAAAAAGGAGGAAGAGGTCTTGTGTCAAAAGCAACCAGATACCTATGGAAACATAGCTGGGTCCAATTTCTTGGTATCAGCGCTATCATCGCATTTCTCTTATTCTTCCTGCACTTATTTCTTGGGAGCGCATATCTTACCCAGAAAGCTTCGGTAGATATTAGTCAGAAACTTGGATTCTACTTCTATATCAATGAGCCAGGTCAAAATGGGGTCGAAATGCCTGAAAATGATATCTATACTCGCGTTATGCGTTTGAAAGACGAACTAGCAAGCAGTGGCCTCAAAGTAGAATACTACTCAAAAGATGATGCGCTAAAGCTTCTCCAGCAAAAGATACCAGGAGTAATTCAAAACTTTGACAAATACGGTATTGCAAACCCACTTCCAGCGACGCTCTATGTGACGTTCGATGACAACGATCAATTTAATGATCTGACGATCATTATCCCAAAATATGCAGATATTGTACGTAACGCATCAAGTATACAAACGAAGTGAGGCTTTGCTGAGCAGCAACAAAGAGTGTCAAATATTATCAATATCACAAACTTTTCGACAGCATTCTCTTTTGTCTTGATGATCGTCGTATGTGTGATGATCGTGACATTTCTCATGCTGATTACTGCGATGAAGTGCAGACAGTTCTGGAAAAATATTGAAGTGGAAAAACTTCTAGGAACACACTATATGACTATTAAAATGCCGTTTCTTATAAGCGTCGTTATCATGCTTTGTATTGCATTTGTTCTTACTGGCATCCTCGTTCTTATTATCGGACAGTATATCGGAAGCTCATTTGCATATCTTTTCCATACATCGCTTGGTGCATATATAGGAAGCATCGGATGGCGAAATATTGGTATGATCATCGTCGTTGAATTTGTGCTTATTGCTATGCTTGCAACATCGATCAGCGACAGAGTTCTGACACGTATGATCAAACAAATCTAATACCTTATTTGCTAACTAAAAAGCAATTAGATTATAGATGGTAGATTATAGCACATATTTTATGCTAATATCTATAATCTAACATCTAACTGCTTTTTTATTTATTTAGTTAAGAGTAATCGATATTTTTTTAGTTTCCTCAGCGCGTGAGATAGTAAGTTCTATCTTGTCTCCTGATGTGTGACCAAGCCAGTAACGAGCAAGAGGAGTGTCATCTATAAGAGCATTGCCGTCAATATGTGTGATAATATCACCCTTCTGAAGTCCTGCTTTTGATCCAAGTGAATCAGGCAAGACTCTTTGTATATATTGTCCTGCAAACTTCTTAAGGTTCATTTGCTGAGCTTTATACGTATTGAGTGAAAGCGTTGTGACGCCTAGTGGCATTCTGATGATTTTGCTTTGTGCGTGTATGCTTGTAAGAAGCGCTTGAATAAACTCTTTTGTAAGAGGAAGCATAAGAGCTCAGCGCTGCTGGCCGTTCAGCATAGCAGTCGTGATACCTATCACATTTCCCTGAAGATCAAATGCCGGCCCCCCGCTAAACCCTGGAGCGATAGCAGCATCAACGCTATAGTAAGAGAGAAGTATTGAGCTATCGCCCGTGCTTCCTGTCGGAATATTCTTTTGAGTGACTATGCCCATAGCATGGATAAACTCCGTAGTTGTTTGGCTACTTCCTATAAACGCTGCAAATTGTCACATGTTGATTGTGCTTCCTGCATTGACAAACGTAGCAGGTTTTAGATCTGTCTCTGTTTTCCCTGTGCTCATAGCGACTTTGACGATCGCAAGATCGAGGGTTGGATCAACCCAGATATTTACAATATTGAATTTTTTCCCTTCTGCACTAATAGCAGTGTATTTTGCTTTGAGATCACTGACGACATGCTTATTGGTAAGAAGATAGCCATCTGATGTAAGCACAATAGCGCTTCCTCCTCACTGAAACGATGAGATAATTCCTCCCGAAAGAGAGGCGCTTATATCACTACTTTTCGCAATATGTACCACCGAAGGTGAAACAGTGGCGATAGCGGCTGTGAGGTCACTTTGCGTATCAGAAAGCTTTCTGTATTCACTCACGTTTTCCTGAATTACCTTTTGATTGATGATTTTTGTTACGCCATTTTTGTCCCATATTCCTGTGAGGAACTGTGTTCCATAGGTGTTAATCGCGTAGTAAAATCCGCTCAGAAGAGCAAGAGTAATAAATATATTAAGTACGATAATGTTACTCGTTTTCATGAGGATATGTATAAATTAAAACAAAATTTAATTAGTAATTCGTAATTGTTCATTCGTAATTAAATTATATGATTTTCCTTTTCACATTCGAGGCAAACTTTACCAATAGCTCATACGGGATCATCCCCGAAAGCTTGCATGCGTGCATCAACGTATTGAGCGATGATCTGGTTGTCGCAATAACCTCTACTGAGTCGCCGATAGCGACATCATATCCCGCAGCATTTGCGCTGCAGAGATTCATCGAAATCGTTCCTACTAGAGGAAGATAGACATCTTTTCGTTTGATCTGTCGATTGTTCGACAGCACCCTTGGGAGTCACTCATAATATCCGAAGGGGAGCGTAGCAATGCGTGTCTCTCCGGGCGCTGTGTAGGTGAAATTATATCCTACTCATTCTCCTTGTTCGATATCTTGGAGAGAGACGACAGTAGAACAGACACGGAGAGCAGGCTTCAGCAATTCACCTTTCATATAGGCCTCATCATTTGTCTGGAGAGGATTATATCCATAGAGAGCTAAGCCGATTCTCTGGGTATTAAAATACTCATCATATAATTTGAGAGCTCCGGCACTTGCACTAATATGTCTGTACTGAGACTCAAATCCATACTCAATAATTTTCTCATGCATCACTTTAAAGTTTTCTATTTGAAGCTGCATACCAGTAGGATCCGGATTGTCAGCATCAGCAAAGTGAGACATAATGCCTTCTACAGAAACCCGAGGTGCTGCCTGGAGAAGTGTGAGAAATTCATCCAGCTCATTTTTCTGGATACCTTCGCGATTCATGCCGGTATTGAGAAAGATATGTATCTTACAGGCTTTTTTATAGCCAATAAGTCACTCTAGTGTACTGATGTTATAAATGCAAAATGACGCACGTTTCCAGTTAAAGTGCCTATAATTGCGCACATCAGTCTCGCCTAAGATGAGTATCTGCTGTTTCATATGCTTTTTTACGATCTGATACTCAGGAAAACTATCGACCGCCACCATTTCTACATCAGTATCGTTGAGTATCTGGCAGACTTCTTTTAGTCCATGACCATAGGCATTTGACTTCAGCACCGGTATGATCTTATCGTGTGGATGAAGTGATTGTAAATACGTAAAATTGTGTATGATAGCTTTTTTATCAATCAATATCGTATTTAAACTATGCAGCTTAGGTGCAAAGATACGGCGGAGAAATCCTAACATATAACTATTATGTTAAATTTTAAATTCGAAATTTTCAGTAATTACCTTTATACATCTAAAGTGAACTCTCCATCTTTGTAGATGATTGTTCGTATAAAAGACTTCCAGTTGTCTTATAGTTGTCAACTGTTACGCTTCTCTTCTTTCTATCTCAACGCCTATTGATTGTAACTTCTCTACGATATTTTCATATCATCTCAATATCAATTCTTCATTGGTAATAACTGTTTCACCTGATGCTATCACACCTGCTACGAGCAGGGCACCTCACCCTCTGATGTCGGTGCTTGTCACATAGTTGCCATGGAGTTTGCTTGGTCATATGACGACAGCCTGATGAGGATTGAGGATTTCTATCTTAGCGCCAAGGTTTTCAAGCTCAGCAAGATATGCAAATCTTCCTTCGAAAAGCGTTTCGAAGATCTTACTGACTCATTGTGCTTGTGTGAGTAGAGTAGCAAATACAGACTGCAGATCCGTAGGAAATCATGGGAAGATCATCGTCTGTATCTTTGTTGCATGATAGTTCGCTATATTGCTACTATCGACACAAAATGTCTGATGATCAATGATCTCATAGTGTATGCCAATATTTTTACATACAGCAAAAACTGATAAGAGATCTTTGATATCGACGCCTTTTATTGTCAGGCTACTGTTTTCTGCTGTTGCTCCGATAGCAAGAAACATCCCTGCTTCCAAGTAATCGCCTGTGATACGGCACGTCTTTGATTTTACTTCTATATCTTTAGGTCTGATAGTGATGCTATGATCATAATTTACTTCGATGTCTGCACCAATGTTCTTGAGGAAATCTATGAGGTTAAGCACGTGTGGCTCTATGGCAGCTTGGTACAGAGTGAATTCTTTTCCTTGAGCGTCTGATAAGAATGATAAGTAGGTAAGTATCGCTTCAGTGGCTGTCACACTGAACTCCTGAAGTACTATCTTTGCTTTGGGTAGTCAGATTTTTTTATAGATCTTCATATTTTTTTCATAAGAAAGCTCGATACCGCATTGTTGTAGACTATCGTCAAAAGTATCGAGAGATCTTTTCCCAAGTTTACAACCGCCCACACCAATGAAACGCACCTCACCATAATTGATAAGTCAGTAAGGAACGAGAAGGATAGACGCTCTGAGTTTCAGGCAGAGAGGATTTGTAAGATCAAAAAAAGATGAACCCTGTGAGTTTATCAGTGCATTTTCTGCGATAGTATGAAGGCGTTGCACATCAAGGATGTTAGGAACATTCTCAAGAGAGACACTATTATTTGTAAGATAATTTGCTGCGATGATAGGAAGCGCTGCATTTTTGCTTCCGGAAATAGTAACGGTTCCCTTCAGATTTGCTGAATGTTTAATGACGAACATGCTTATCGGTTCATTTACTAAAATATAGCAATGAGATTATAGATGTTAGATTATAATCTAAAATCCAACATCTAACTGCTATTGGTATGTATGTGAGATTAGGGATTAGGGCTGAAGTTGCAAGAAAGAAAAAACCTTCCCTTGGATGCGGGAAGGCGTAATACCTGTTATACAGAAAGCCAGTAATATTAGGCAATCCGCTGGTCTATCCACTTTTGTTCATTAGCTGTACTGTGAAGCCAAATGTCCATAACCCTAGCTTTAGAGATGTTATTTGCAGCTTCTGCTGCTAAAATAACGAACTTTTGGTCCATGTCAGGCGGGAAGCCGGAAAAAGCGATGATATGCGTGTCGGTTATAATGCCACCACCATATATTCCATTTTGTTCATCTTCTTGCTCGAAAGAGGAGAGGGGACCAAAGTAGTTTCCTCGGTAACCTTCATTTGTGAGATATGGAGTCAGTAAAGATTTTATCTTCTTACGAGCAAACTCAGTTTTCTCTGTCCTTTTTTCATCAGATATCACTCCAAAAGACACTTCTCGTATTGAGCTCAGAAGATCTTCTACGGAAGAAAGAGAGGTGGCAGTGGGAAGAGGAATGAGTTGTAAGACTCCACCTTTTCTACCCTGGAGTTCGTCTGCGTGAGCGCGAAGGAAAAGGTCCCAGATGCTTTCAGCGGCGAATACAATATTTTGTGTAATTTCATTAATGTTCATATAGCTTTTATTTGGTGTGAAATAATATTTTACAGAAGTAACTTATGATGTCAATAATTGTTGTTTATAAAAAAACCAACTCCATATGGAGTTGGTCGAACAATTTTCATGCGTATTATTTCGCAGGTTGATAGTGAGGGTTATTGTCTGACAGTATGCGGGTAGGATGGATGAACTCAAGATACCTTTCAAGAGTACATTTGTAGCCCATTTTTTTCATTCCTGGTAAATAGAAAGGTTTGATACATCCTTCGATATCTACGATTTGAACGTCTATCCCTTCATGCATATTTACTAAAGAGAGTGTAACACTCCGCGTTCGTCGCTGAAGAGTAATCTTCACTCTGCCGTTATGTGCATGAAGGTGGGTAAATACCCAATTGCCCGGGTTATAGTTGACCAATGGCTGATCTAAGGTGATACGCATGCTATTGTGTCTCAGGTAGTGAACCTCTGATTTCAAAGCTGTCCGTATAACTTTTTTGATTTGGAAATGTTCTGTAAGATCACATACTAAGCATAATTCTGACACGTATACATATCCACGGTTGTCTTTGGTGTGAATGAGATTGGCGTTACATTTGTTATAATTTGACATAAGTGTGTTTCATTTTGATGTGGATAGATATAATAACTATGCAGAAAGCAATGTCAATAATTGATTTTCTACAAAAAAAGACGCATATTAATGCGTCCCTAATGATATGATTTTATTCTTCCGTTGCTTTCATCTGTTCTGCTTGGCTTTCGACGATCATGGCGTGGACGATATCATCAAAGTCTCCCATCATGATACCAGGGATATTTCCCCATGATTGCTTTATTCTATGGTCAGTGACACGATCCTGTGGGAAATTATACGTTCTGATTTTTTCGCTACGATCACCTCCACCGATCTGATCACCTCTGATTTTACGTTCAGCGTCATTTTTCTTATCGAGCTCAACCTGATAGAGTCTCGCCTTGAGTACAGACCATGCTTTTTCTTTGTTCTGTAACTGTGACTTACTATCACCAATGGTCACGATAGTTCCTGTGGGTATATGATGAAGTCTTACTCATGTCTGGTTCTTGTTAGCATTTTGCCCTCCCGATGATGAAGCAGCATATGTATCCATCTGGATGTCATTTGGATCAATATGAAATTCGACATTTTCAACTTCCGGCATAATCGCTACAGTAATAGTTGATGTATGGACACGTCCTTGTGACTCTGTTGCAGGGATACGTTGTACACGATGTACACCCGATTCAAATTTCATCTGGCTATAAACGTGGTCTCCTGACATCTTTACCATGGCAAATTTTACACCACCAACGTCAGAATACGTCTGCTCAATAATCTCTGTTTTCCATCCTTTCTTCTGTGCAAAGAGCATATATGCTTTTAAAAGCTCGGCAGCAAAAAGTCATGCTTCATCGCCTCCTGCAGCTGGCCTGATTTCCAGAAAAATATTTTTATCATCATTTGGATCTTTTGGAAGGAGGGATACTTTGAGCTGGGGCTCAAGTTCAGCAATTTTGTCATTTGCTTCGCTCAGTTGTTCTTTTGCCATCTCGATGGTATCAGCATCTGTCTCACTATGAAGAAGTTCTTCAGCCTCTTTCTTTTGTCAAAGATATTTCTTGTAATGCTGAAAGAGATCATAGGTTTCCTGTAAGCTCTGAGACTTTTTGTTGAGCTCAATCAATTTTTTCTGATCAGACAAAATCTCAGGATCCATCAGTTGTTGCTGGATAGCGTTATAGCTTGATTCGATCTGGAGTAATTTATCTAACATGGGAGAGTAGTTTAAATAAATATATTAGTAATCATGGGTGATAATAATTTTAGTGATTTGTCGTACGATTGCGATAATAATCATAATAATATTGAGCCAAATAAGACTCATCCCCATCTTACCTAACAAATCTTTATGATTTTTTTTCCGGTATATTCATCAGAGTACTATTCACCCAACCCATAAAACGATAGGAACAAGAAGAAACAACCCTGCCAATACATACCCATACGCATTATTTGCAATATTTTCCATGCGAGCACCTCCAAAATAACAGGAAGATACTTTGAGAGTTCCTGTACTTCGTCATGAACAGATCCCGCTCATAGCAATGCTTACGAAAAATGTAGCTACTGAACACACAAGAGTGCTGAGAAAAATACCGATACGCTTAAGATGTGATAGCATCAATATAAGAAATGAAATAAAATTATTTTTTATGTCTCTTCATCTTTCTGGTGATGGTTATAATCAATGCTGCCGGTAGGCCAATAATAATACTCATGGATATGCTCATAAAAAGGATGATTTCACTAAGCGCTACTGTGCCGAAATAAGCTATATTACATGAGTTTCTAAAGAAAACCTCATCAAAGGGAGATTCCAGCCAGGTAAAGCAGAGCGGATCAACAAACCTCATGCCGATGAATTTGATGATGAAGCCAATAAGAATAAGTAGAGGAATAAGTAATGCAGAGATCCTGAAGAATCCGGTTTTATAATGTCTCTTATAAAAGACCCATGTCAGTACTGAATAAACAAAGAGAAATGGTATACCTATGATAGCTACTATAAGGAGCGGCGTAGTCAATGTTCAGAGGTGTAGAGCAGAATACAAGTATGTATCTCACATGATCTGATATAAATGAGAGGAATGAATAAATAAATAGTATCTTTCTTAAAAAAATATTTGACTCATGATAATGAAGAAGAAATTGAATACTCATTGTGATACAGTCGATATGTATGTTCCTATGATGTTTTTTCCAAATCCCATGATGAGTATCAGTGCGATGATGGTCATCAGTTGGCCGTTTTTCTCCATCCAATAACCTGCGCGTGGAGAGATGATTTTGATTATTCTATAGCCATCAAGCGGGAAGATCGGTATAAGGTTGAACACAGCTAATCCGATATTAACGATACTGAATAAGATTCGGAATTGGATAACAATATCTTGAGTTGCAAAGATCTCTACCGGAGAACTGATACCAATGATCATCGAGTAAATGCCAATGATCATCATGCTAATAATGCACAAGATGATATTACTTATTGGTCAGGCCATAGCGACGAGAAAGTCATCTCTGACCGGGCTACGGAAGTATGCAGGATTTGTGTAGACTGGTTTTCACCAACCGAACCCTATCAAAAAAATCATAATAAATCCAATCGGATCTATATGTGCGAGTGGGTTCGGCGTCAATCTTCACTGCAAGCGAGGAGTGGGATCTCCGAGCTTATTCGCGCTTCGCGCGTGGGCATATTCATGCAGTCCAATTGACACAATGAGGACTATTCACAAAAGCACATAGTGTACTATATCCATAGTTGAATATGTGGAACTAAAAACTCAAAACTGAAAACTCAAAACTGTTTTAAGGTTTTGGTTTTTAGTTTTAAGTTAGTAAGTTATTTAAGCTCAATAAGGTATCCAGTCAATTGTCCAGCAAGCTTGATGTTAGAAGCAGCTTTACCGATAGCGAGTGGCTTTTGATCTTCAGGAAGCATAACGATAGCTTTCTTGCCTTTGAGTTCGATAGAGTCGATGCGAGCTGGCTTAAGACAGTCTGCGATAAGTTTAATATCGTCTCCTTCTACCTGTTCAATAAAGTCGATTTTTTCTCCATCGAGAAGAGTGAGGATCGTATTGATTCTTTCTGCACGTTGTCCAACAAATACTCCAACCGGATCAATCTTTTCATCGAGTGATGCAACGATCATTTTTGTTCTCTTACCTGGAACTCTTGCAATCTTCTTGATCTCTACTTTTCCTTCATCGAGTTCTGGTACGATCTTTCTGAGAATCGCTTCGATAAAGTCATTGCTTGACTGTGTAATATCGAGGACGATACCTCCAGTTCCTTTGGAAATCTGTCTCAGTAAGACAAAAATCTCTTCACCTGGATGATAGAGTCTTCCTGGGATTTGTCCCTCTGGTCAGAGAACTACTGTTGTTCCTTCGATATCGAGAACGATACTGTCTCCATTTACTCTGAGCACTTTTGCTCTCAGGAGCTCACCTTCTTTATTTTGAAATTTCTCATAAAATCTTTCTCTTTCGATACCTTTGAGAGATTGCTTGATCGTCTGGGCAGCAGCCTGCACAGCGATACGTGAAAATTCAAGTTTCTCTGGTGTGATGTCCATAAGTACCAATTCTCCTTCCTTGATGTCTTTTCTGTGCTTTTTTGCATCAGCAAGAAGCATCTGGTAGCTGTCATCTTCGAGCTCGGCAACTACTTCATATTCTCTGAAGACACGGATATTACCTTCCTTATCGATCGTTACCTGTACCTGAGACTTTTTGTCATTTGGGAGGTAATCTTTCTTAAAGGCAGATTTGAGACCAAGCTTTACAATTTCCATAACCTGGTACGGATCAAACTTGTAATCTTCGATCAGCTGCATGATCGAGGCCTGAATGGTTTTACCATCTAATTGCATTAAATGTATGTTTATAAGCTAAAAGGACATACTTCAGTCACTCCGGACGTGATCCGGAGTCTATGCTGGGTACTGAATTAAGTTCAGCACGACATGTATCATAGTACAAAAATCGTTCCCTCGCAGGGAACATATTCATCATATAGCATTGAGATATAAATGCAAGAGCTTTTGTAGCTCTTACAAAGTATTTATCCCTGCGGGAGGCGTCACTTTTTGGCATATCTCCAAAAAGTAACCAAAAAGGTCTAGCCGATTTTAGCACTACGAGCCTGTGAGTTATTTACATATTGACTACGAAAAGCATCTCCCCCCATTACATGGGTCCCGGTCGATGCTTTTACGACAGAAAAACATTCCTATACCGACTAGAGGAGACGCAAGTAAAATCGGCGGGTGAGAATATCTCATCATATTACAAGTCAACCTTGTTATAATATCAAATAGTAACACCATATTATATGTAGAATTCAAAATGTAGAATTTAAAATAAGTTGTTTTTAGTTGATAGATACGTATGGTAAGAGTTATGAGTTTATTGGTGACGGAGCAGCGCTTGTCGGCAGCGACATTGCCCCAAACTCCTGGAAGAAAGCGAAGACCAAAGACGAGCCATATTAAGTATGGTATGTTTTTTCTGATGCTTTTTACCATGATTACCGCTGTGAAGGTCTATCTAAACTATGCGAACATCCAGCAAAATATTACTGATGTAAAAGCAAAGATCGTTCAAAGGCAGAGAGATATGCAATATCTTGAGATCCAAAATGCTTATTACCGCTCACCATACGCAGAGAAACTCACTGCGCATCAGCAAGGTATATTACTGCCTGGTGAACAATTTGTCCTCTTTGAATATGTTGATCCTCTGTCTGAGACTCAGTGAGCTACCACTGGACAAACTGAGACGGGTGCTCAAAAATCCACTTCTGCGGATATGTCACTTACCCCGAAAGCAGCACGAAAAGCCTTTTTTCAGGCTAAAATCAACACTATCCCATAAGCTCTTGCAAACATGGGGTCTTATGGATAAGACTTATACCACTATTTTACTTTTTTCTTTTTCACATGAATAATAAAAAATGAATGATTATCGGTTTACTCGTTATTATTGTACTTGGAGTAGCTGCATGGTTTTTATTTGGTAAAGGAGGTAACGGTATGTTTGGAAAGAGCGTAGAAATGGGAAATACAGTAGGAGTGGATTACATAGGAAAAACAGAGGATGGTAAAATATTTGACACAAGTCTTGAACAAGTTGCTAAGGATAATGCATTATATTCACCTCAGAGAGCATATGCTCCACTTGAGTTTACCGTTGGATCTGGACAGATGATCCCAGGATTTGAAGCTGCAGTTATGGGTATGAAAGTAGGAGAAGAAAAAACAGTAAGTCTTCAGCCAAATGAAGCATACGGAGAAGTAAGAGAGGATCTTATCGTCGCTGTATCAGGAGCGCAATTTGCTCAGGCAGGTATTACTCCTGAAGTAGGAGCTACCTATCAAACAGCACAGGGTATCCCAGCGACAGTAAAATCTATTTCTGGTGATACTGTTATCATGGATTACAACTCTCCTCTCGCAGGAAAAGTGCTTATCTTTACTATAACACTGAAGAACATCAAATAATTACATTATTATCATATTATAAGAAAAGACATAGGGGATAGATATAGACATAGGAGAATGACCTATATCTATGTCTGTTACTATGTCTTTTTATTATTTAAGAATTATGAGGTATGACAAATCTGATGTTATAGTATCTTATATTCTTTAGGTATCCTCTCAGCCATATAATATCTTCCCCGACAACTCCCGTAATAATATCTTCAGATGTCTTATGAAGGATGAAATGTTTCCGGTTCTCATAACCTATCTGGAAATAATCTTTATTATCATCCAATCATATCCGGAGCGCCCGGAGCGGGCGCCGTTTATCAACGAGATGTATGATAAGTGAACTGAAAAAAGGATAATATTCTTCTGTGATGTTGAGCACATCGATGATATAGATTTTGAGAAAAAGATCCTCAGCGATGTATGATTTGCCTGTTTTCTCGGATTGCTGTAAAAGGTACGTATAATAGAGAATACATCCGAGCAATGTGTCTTTTAGCGAGGCAAGGATGCCAAGGATGCTATAGTCACTGTATTTACTATGCCGATTGATATTATATTCTCCAAGTTGTCTGAGTACTTCCTGAAAGAGCCACGTATCAACCGTATAGAGACTTTCCGTGAGAGACTCTTTTTCTGCAGGAGTAATACTAGCAACAATTTTCTCGAGAAAACCTGGTATGTCAGGTACGCATATGCTAAGAGGTTCGTAAAACTGCTGTAGAGTATTGGTTCATTTTGTATGAAGGAGGGTAGAGATGTGAGATCAGAAGTACTCTTTGAAGAGCTTGATAATATGTTTGTTTTTGACGTAAATCTTGGTATCTCTGGTATTGAGATCTTGCAATAGTGTCGCGAGCGCGTGCGTATCAAAAAGCTTGATGATAAACATGTTAGAGTAGACTTCGCGAAACGTTGCACGAAACGGGAGGTGAAATTTGTCTTTGCCCGCACGAATATTTTCAAAGGCATATTTGTAGTAGAACACATTTTTACTATAGTGATAGAGGAGTCATCCATAGTAGTAGAGAGCATCTTGTTTTATGCCCGATGGAAGTGGCTCCGACACAAGCTGCATAAGCTCTTTCTTGCAGAGTCTGAGATAAAAAGTATCTCCTCTCGCTATCCAAAATCCTCCGATAAACGTGACATAGAAGTTCATCATCTTTTCCATGATCTCTGCTTCTTTTTTCAAGCGCTGAGGCATCTGAATATTGTCGATATTCTGTGCATCACTACCGATGGTTGATAATAATTCGTCAATGTCATGTTCGTACTCTTTTGCATCTTGCGGATCATTTTTTACCGTACGCATGATATACTTTTTCAGCGCCGAAAAATAGTTTTTCTTAAAGTGCGTATAGTCGGTAATATACATAAGAAAATCTCCAAGCTTTCATGAAGAGGTGAGAAAAGATGTCAAATACTCATCTACCTTTTCTTTGTCATAAAGACTTGTTGCAAAGATCTCTGTGACCAAAAAAATATCATCTGTCTCTAAAAGATATCTGAGAAGAATATCTGCTGGCAAGACGAGATGCATGATTTTCCTTTCCGTTGTACCAAAATCAGAGCTGCGAGTATAGTATCCAGCATTGTCGACAAAATCCTGTACAATAGGCTGAAAATCACCTTTCTTTAGTTCATCATAAAAAAGCCAGCCATAGAACTCTTTTTCTGATACCCCGTATGGTTGGATGCAGGTATTGACGCTCTTATAGATATGAAAAAGCATAAAAAATACTTGGAGATGGTGCATAAGTTTTTGTTTTAGCGCATTCATTTCAAGCTTGCTGATCTCTATGCCAGCCTGATCCAGAACGACCCTATAGAAACTGAAAAACAGATCAATGAACCATGAATAATTTGCCTTGTCGTCATCTGGATAGGGAAATACTTTGAGCCTTGCCTGAAAGAGAAAAGTAAGCAGATAAATAGTAAAGAGAAAATAGAGAAAGAGCGGTTGAGCCTTATCTGTAAATACATCCTTCGTATAGATTGCGGAGATCAGTGAGATACTTGTCGCAATATTTGATGGTGAAAAAAATCTATAGCCATTGAAATTGGCAGTCGATGCATAGCCATAATAAAAATCGACATCTTTTACCTTGATCGACGGCGTCTCACCGAAACCTATCTTTACCTCAAAAGGATCAAGTGATACGTCAAAGAGGTTGAGCTTATAGTTCTCTACTATTTTTCTGTTCACCACAGAAAAAAATTGCTTAGCATTGATAAATGACACAAACATACTTGCCGGATTAATCGTCTGGTTGACGATCTCATCGGGAAAAAGTGATAAGAGGATACGTTTGAAAAGATGCATACATAAGATAAGAGATAAATACTTTTATGGTTATAAAAAAATAGCTATTGGTTGCAATGAGACTCTAAAGCACGCTGATATTGATTATTTAGAGAAATATGTCAATTATTAAACATACATCTTTTACATGTCCATATGATTTAGCCCATAAGAGACTTATATAGAGTGTAGTTTTCTCTTTACTACCTTTGGGCAATATAATGAGGAGTAAGGCTTTTATATGGCTTGATGATGAATAGATGAGTACACAAGAAGCAATTATCTCTATATTACAGAAACTATCGCCATACCGGGACCTTGCGGAAGGCTATATTGCCATGGTTGAAAATGCAAAGGCAGATAAGAAGCTTATTGAGCAACTTTGCCATATCTTTGCAGAAGTCATAAGAACGACAAAGTCTCAACTGATCAAAAAAGAATTTGAGGAATCTCTTCATACTTTGGGGATGATTCAAGCAAAAGAAAAGAGTCAACAAGTTGAAGATAAACAAGCAGCAGAAGATATTTTAGCAGACTGGAATAATAAATAATATGCCTGAAACAAAGCTACTTGAACAGATAGATAGAGATACCAATAAAAATATAGATTTTCAGGAACTTAAAAAAGCTCTAGATGAATGATTTTTCGATAAAAAAACGTGAAAAATAGCACATACCGAGCTCGTAAAGCAGGAACTGCAGAAGAGAGAACGATCTGATCAATTGAAAAATACATGTGATCAGACATTGCTCGACACAGCAGAAGAGCTCATGAAAAAAATACAGAATAATACTATGCTGAGTGAACAAGATATTAAGCTTTTCAAGTTATCATATAAACTGGGGTACATACACTTGGCTAATGTTACTATGATACTACCACTTCTGGAAGGTACTGATGGTACGCTTTCTCTTTGAGTCCAGAACATCATTAGTATTATTAACCCTAGATATAATGCATATCCTGCTATAGTGAAACGTGAAACTCCTCGTGTAACAAAAGCTTCAACAGCAGTGACAGGCGCATTGAATAAGCGTATGGAGACGACAAATATGCTCTTGCCTCCAGAACAAAAACGTACTCAATACGAGACGATTATAAAGCTAGCATCAGCGTACCTTCATTATCAAGAGTCGCATGGAGAAGATACAGAAGCAGCATCAAAAACATTGCAAGAATTTATTAGCAAATGTAATCAACCAGGTGGGATTGAAAAGACGAGCTCTTCAGAGCTCTATGTGGCCATTGGAGGTATATTTTCGTGAGCACTATTTGATAAAAATGGAACGAGGGATTCAATTGTTTCTTTGATGACAGATAATAGCCAATGGCTATCGCCAGTAAAGGCTAAGGAAACAACCATGGCTATAGTCACGTCTATAAGAAACCTGGATAAGCATGATGCTACGCTGAGTTCATGGTTTGCAGGTTTCACTTATGAGTCATGAGAGTGAATCTCAGAAGTGCTGACTGATAATATTTTGCACCTGAGAGTAAGAGAAGACGTATTTGGTGGCGTTGGGGCGAAGGAATTTAACGGCACTATGCAAAAAATAGAGTCAATGATTTCACTAGATGCCAAATGAGATTTTTCAGGTGATATGCAAAAACTCTTAGCATTATTTCCCGAGATTCAACCCGTTGATTCAAGAGAGTTTCTCAAAAATTATACATATACACCATCGGGTGATGGACATGGAGGAAGTAAAACTTTTGATAATCCTCTCAGTGCAGAAAATATACCGAAGACCCAAAGATCACAAGCGCTTGAGACATATTTAGGAGAGATGAACATCCCTGTTGGTAACTCGCAAGAAGTCGTAAAAGTTCGTAAAGAGATGACCAAAACCCTCATAAAAATATTTGAAAAAATGCAACTTGCTGCTGCTACAGAAAAGCAAAAAACAAAAGAGACATTGATCTCTTGATATACGAGAGAACAGAAGAACATAGAAAAAAATATGGTAGAGGCAAAAAAACTTTTGAAGCAGAAGTGAATTGATGAGGGCTCACCAACAGCAAAAGCATACATCAAATATTTTGAGGATCAGAATGTTCTTTATACAGATCTTCTTGCATGAAAGAGTATTTCAATGGAAGGAGTTAATGGCAATCAAACAACTATTTCCATTGAACAAATTGCAGAAAGCCAAGTGAGAAATTATCAAAGCATCTATCTTGCGGAAACTTTGCCAAAGGCAATTGGAAGTATGTTGCTCCAAGCATATCCAACAATGGTCAATAGCTTAAAAGAAACTAAGCAGCCTTTAACAAGCGATGAACAAGCGATTCGCCTTATGGCTGATATTAAAGGTATTGGCGATTATTGGTCTGATAAAAAGACGAACGTTGCCGTAAATGTTTCCAAAGAACTGGTTATTAACATCGCTCTTATTGCAGTATCCGGAGGAATAGCAAACATCGCTGCTAAATCGGCACTCGCTGCAGTACAGAAAGGTGCCGAACTTATCAATGCCGCTAACGTTGTAGTAAAGGTCGGTAAATATAGCCAAGTAGCCTCGAAAGGCTTGGTAGCATCGTGGAAAACAAGCCGTGCATTGACCATAGCAGATCTTACCGTAGAATGAGCTACTTTCCACGCAACACATACGACGCTTAATGCAGCAAGAGCAGGAGAGTCAGATCAACTTCTGCAAAAGCTTAATCCATTTGGACATTATAGCGAAGCGGGTAATGAAAAGTCTTCGTCAGAAGACTATCTGAGAAGTGTAGTCTTCATGGGGGTTATGAAGTATTTCGGTGGTATTACCAATAGCATGACTCAGAAAATAGCGTGAAAGAAATTAGAAAATTTGAATACGCCTGCACTACAGGATAAGCTGCTTGCAAACATTATCACATTGCCAGCAGAATTTGTTGGTATGCAGTGAGCAGATGTCGCAGTAAACATTGCTTTTGGAGAAAACGTGAAATTAGCTCCGGAAGATCTCATGCAAACCCTTGCCATGGTTGTCGGTTTAAGAATTGCTCATATGGGAACGGGACAGCTCAATGCTTTGAGTAAGAAAATAGAGAGTAAAACTATAGCAAAGTGAATTGAAAAGAGTAGTCAGGGCAATTATACAATTAAGATATTGTCTATAGAGGATTCAGGAGAAAAACAGCAGGTGAAATATCTCATTACGGATAAAGAAAGCTGAAATGTTATCGATGAGGGGGTGGTATCATCTCTTTGAAAGAAGAATAATCTTAGTTGAGTCAATAATAATGATATTTCGTCATCATATACGAGAGAAGAACAAAACATAGATTCTCATGGTATGAAAAAAGAGAATACTCCTTGAGAAGTAAAAGAAGCTTTACAAAAAGCGCAGGAAAATCCTCAGTTATTTATAGATAATCTCAATAGTAATCTGCCTACATTGAAGCTGCAATTTAACGATGCGCCGCAAACAAAAGAGGGACAGATTATTATTACAAGTATTATAAAAAATGGTAATGAGGTAGGAACGTTGGTATTTAAATTATATAATGAGAAATTCCAGATCCAGAGAATCGGAATAAAAAATGATTATACTAGACAGTGAATAGCAGAAAATCTCTACAAAGAACTGAATAAAGCAGGTAATGATATGTGAGTAGGAAATTTATATTCAGATACTCATTTTCTAGATAGCTATAGCAGAGTTTTTCTTGATGGCAAAGAATTGACTGAAAATGATATGAAAAAATTGACATATACAGAAGAGCAAATACAGCAATTGATTGCTGAAGGAAGACTTACCGAGATAAAAGAAAGACCAGCTCAGCATTTATGGGACAAGCTAGTAAGAGAATGAAAAGCAGAGAAACTAGCAGATGGATGATATAAATTTAAAAATAATTGAGTAGAAAGTGCTATTCATCGCTCACCGATAGAAACAGAGAATCAGTTATTTAATAAAAAGTATTTTATAGATCACTATAAATCATTCATAAAGATCGCGGCAGATGGTGGTAGAAACATATGACTCTATAAATTTAGTGATGCATTTGTAAAAGTAGTAAAGGCAAAAAGAGCTATGCCTATTGAGCAAGTAGCTCGTTTGCAGGAAGCTACTAAAGACTTACCACATGTATTTGTTCCTAAAGAAGTATTTAATTTAGCCGGTGGGGAGCAGGTTGTTGTTATGAATATTGCAGAAGGCGTGTCATGCGATAAACTAACACCAGAACAAATAGATGCTATCCCAGCAGCACACTTTCAAGCATTTGAAAAGACTATGAGAACGCTATCAGAAAGATGAATACAAACAGATCTGACGAAGAGAAGTAATTTTATTTATAGCGCAGAAAAGGGATTTCAATTTATAGATATTGAAGGAGTGGCTCTCGATGGTTCATCCACAAATAAGTTCTTCACAAAAGATGGTCAGCAATATTATTATTCATTTGAAAGATACCCTGTGTTCCCAAAGAAGTACGTAGATAGTAAAACATTATTTACAGAGATGAAAAGTACACTCCCTGTTGCACATGTAGAAATTCGCTCAGTAAATAATTTTTCTCAGGAAAAAATAGAAACCATTATTTGAAGAAAAATGAAGAGTTCAGCAGAAATGGAGCGTATTCAAAAAGTGCACGATATGAATTTTGAGAGAGAAATAGGAAGAGACGGCATATTGCCTCCAGGTCTGTATGTAAATGAAAATGGAACGATAGAAACTAACTTTACCAATAAACAGTTAGTTGCCAAAAGACAAGAACTAATGAAAGATGGTATGTTTACCCAAAAAGAAGCTAATGCGCTTCTCGAGAACTATGTGTGCGGAACTGTGATGCCGGCTGATTTAGTAGTACAATTCCTTGGAAATAAGATTGCTAGGTTTCTCAAAAATGTAGATAAAAATATGACACCTCAACAGGCACAAGCAAAAATAGAATCCTTTATGAAAATATTTACAAAATTTGAAAAATATTCTCTAAGCGATGAATATACAGATGTCTATGGAGATGTTGGAGTGCTTATATGAGAAACAGGAGGAAGTATAGGTCAGTTTATTGAGCTGCTGACAAAAACTCGTAAGATAGCAACCCATGGAAAGACATTACTTTATCAGATCCAGGATATTGTGAAATTACAGTTACAGTGACTTGATAAGCAGGCAGTAAAGGAGAATGCACAATTGCCTGATGTGAAAAGAGGGGATAAGGGTATGGAAATAGTAAAGGCACAAGGACTTTTACTCTCATATTATGATGAGCAAATTCTTCGTGATGCTATTAGTGAAGCGCATCCTATTGGTAGAGGAGAACCAGGTAAAAATGGTCTAAAAGCAGAAATATATAATTACACAAATAAGCAACTTTGGCAGAAGATGCAAGTTCTCTATAAAGCAATCAAGAAAATTAATGAGATAAATAGAAAAGATATAATATCTGCTGAACAAGGAAGAGTATTAGTAAAAGAACTATTGAAAAAAGGAATATGTGGAGAAGTAGAATAATGCTCTATTCCATTTTCATCAAAATTTCTTCTACCGTAAGAGTAGGGGGATAGGTATTTTTGACAAATTTAATGGTTTGTAGCGTAAGAAAAAATCCAATACCCAAGTAGAAAAAGATGATAGAGAAAGAAAGCTGGATTGGGAGTTTCAGTATGATGATGAGATAGATGTTTATAAATATACTAAGGATATTTGCTCCGATCCAGTAACTATAGTCTTCCTTTTGGAGGATTCAGTTTCTGATCGCAAAATCAGAATAGAAGATAAGTCCTGAACTGATAATGCTCCACCCAATACCACACATAGCCATGGTAAGTGTCTGATAGCCAGCGCCAATAGCTATTCATAAATACACTGCGAAATGAATGATGAAAAAAACACTGTATCTCTGGAGTTTATAGTTAAAGCGAATCTTTTTCAGAAGCAGGAAGTTCACAAAAAACACTAAGATACTACACCAGTAGAGAATCTGCATGGTAAGTACTTCAGGGTTTCCTACCGTAAAAAATGAGTAGATAATGGTGATAATGACGATCGTATTGAGACCGCTTAATGCTGTTTTGATTGAAGGTGAAATGTTTTCGAGAAACTTGTTGAAGTAGAGGAGAGTTTCTATTTTGAGAGGTTTTTTACGAGCCAGTAGTTTTTTACCTGCAAGTATATCGCGTACATTTGGGGCGGGCAGATCAAAATCAGTATCGGCGTACGAGTGAACAAATGATATAAGCAGATAGAGTACGAGAAGATAGATTTGCGACAGTGCGAGTCCGACGAACAAGTTATGTAAGAAGAATTGAACAAGAAATGAAATAATACTTAAGTGAAACAGCAGAAACGTCATAGACTCTCGCTCTTTTTCTATAGGCGCCCATATCCTGAGTACGAAGACAATGAAGCTATAAATACCAAAGGTAAATATAGGCATAAGCAATATGACCGATAGGGTGGTCATCCACGGCTGGGTGCCTGCAACATTCCAGAGCAATATCCCGAGGGCCATATAATAACCTATATGAAAGATGTTTTTCCCATCTTCGTATTGAGATAATAATGAGATGATCCATCCAGCGATATTAATCATGATGAGGATCATGCCGATCACATAGTAGTCAATACCGGTAAAGGTAAGTATCCCATAGATCCCTAGAAGGATCAATCCCCACGCGATAAGAAAGCTCTGAGAACTAAAGAACTGTTTGAGGGTCCCGGTTGTATGTTTCGGAGAAACAACATTGTAAACAAACAGCATGAAAAAAAGGAGCGGCAGAAGTCCAACGAGCCACGCATTGATGCCAAAAAAATAACAGATGAATGCAAATGATACAACGCCAAGAAGAAGAGTCATGCAGGAGAAGATTTATAAAGCGAAGTTGTTGATGAGCAAATATCTTATGATAATATAGACGACGGTGCCTATACCAAAGAGGGTTAAAATTTGTGTGATACTTTCTTTTTTGAGTTTATTAATAACGAGCAAGATCATTCCGATAAGTCAAAAATCGACAAACGCGAAAAAGAATACTTCTTGTCTGAGGATATAGTGCTGATAAACTGATGAAATAGTCAGCCAAACGATACACATGAAGATAAATGTGATCAGATGGTCGATGCTATTATAGAGTATCTTACTCCGGTCTCCAAGTTTTGTAGAAATATCTTTGCTTAAAAATCTCTGATAAATCCCGAGTTTTCCAAAGAAAATATAATACATATCCGAAGGAGTTTTTTCCAAATTTCCTGATTTTACTTTCTGGGCTTTTTCATATTTTTCATATTCACGAACAAGATCCAGGTGTGTCACAAATGAATTTTCTATGACACTTGTTTCTGCAGCTTGCGCCTGATTGAGATATTCCATCTCAATCTCTTCCATAATTCTATAGCTTTCACTCACGAGCGAGCGCATCTTTGGAACATTTGAACCCATCCTGACTTTTCTGAGTTCATCTTCTAGTCATTTCAAGTCTGTCAGCTTTCTCATCGCAAAGCTGCTTCCTGCTTTTGTCTTCACCTCCGCAATATCCGTCAGCGCTTGTCATGCAATGCGTTTCATTTTCTCTAACTCAGGATCTGCTTCAAGGACGACATTGCCAATATCTGTTGGTTCAACCTTCTTTACTTTCTTTTGCGCATCTGAAAATCCTGCTTCGAGTTTCTGCATCACCTCTGTCACATCGGTGTCAGTCAGCGGATGTTCAAAGTTATTAATATAGCTTATACTTAACCCAACTTCTGCGTAAAACATATACGCTTCATTGATCTTGTCGAAAGTGGTGACTAGCTCATATGTTGTACTGCCGAAAGATACTTTGAAAAAAACTTTGCCAAAAGCTTCTTTCTGACCCACATATGGGACAACAGAAAAAATAACAATACTGTTTTTTCAACAAAAGTCTCTTACTAAAGCTTCGTCTGGCGCATCCATGAGACACGATATATTGTGTGGAGTCTCACGGACGGTTTTAATTCATGATATCTGAAACAGCATAAGAAAGCCATTTTTACATAAAATTTACTGCTTTTTATTGATTTTTAGCGAAATATCAATATAAAGACGCTCTTATCAACCCAAAACTAAAAACTCAAACCTAAAACTGTTTGTAGTTTTTGGTCTTTAGTTTTCAGCTTATCTCTATGCAGTGATTTTCCCTTACGTGAAGTGCGCTCGATGCGTATTTTGCAGAATGAATCATGTCAGTTCACTTTAAGGAATGAATTCCAATATTAAAGAAAAAAGGACGCCCAGGCGCTTGGGAAGCAGAGGTGGGAAGTGCACCTTTTGCTAAAGAACAACTTGAAGCACTTATCCATACTCTTTTCCTTGAAGCCCAATCTGGTAAAGATCAGTTTCTTGAAATAGATAAACCACTTTCAAAAGTATTGCAGCTCGGACCTTACAGAGTTGTGGTTGTCTATCCGCCGCTTTCAGACGGACTCGAAATGACGGTAGTAAGACCGGTCAAAAAACTCTCATTTGCTGATTATAATCTCGAGCACGATCTCGCAGAACATCTCAGAAAAACAGCCAAGGGTATCCTTATCTCGGGAGCTCCAGGTGAAGGTAAAACAACATTTGCGCAGGCACTTGCAGAATTATATACTGCTGATAACAAGATTGTAAAGACGCTTGAGTCTCCTCGTGATCTTATGGTTCCCGATCAAGTCGTACAGTATTCGTTTACTTACGGTGGGCACGACGAAGTACGTGACATCTTACTCTTGTCTCGTCCTGACTGTGCTTTCTACGATGAAGTCAGAAATAAGGAAGACTTTGAATTGTTTGCTGACCTAAGATTGACAGGAATTGGACTCATAGGAGTGACGCATGCAACAAAGCCAGTAGATAGTATCCAGCGTTTTGTTGGACATGTGGAACTTGGTATCATACCACAGGTTATCGATACGGTTATCTTCATCAAAGGAGGAAAGATAGATGAAGTACTCGTGTTGGATCTTATGGTAAAAGTACCACATGGTATGATGTCAGAAGATCTTGCTCGTCCGGTTATCCAGGTCTCATCATTTCTCTCAAAGAAAGTCATGTATGAGATCTACTCATTTGGAGAACAGATCGTGGTCATGGAAACAGCCAAAGTAGATTCTATGAGAGCAGAGAAGTGAGCAAATCCTATACATACTTTTGCAACATATTATCTCCAAGAGTACTTTCAAAAGAAGCTTGGCGTGAAAGCAACGATCGTCGTCAATGATATAGCAAGCATCACCGTCTATGTCGAAGAGTGAGATAAAGGATCGATTATTGGAAAAGGATGAGAGAAGATCCAAGCACTCGAAAAGAAGCTTGGTGTGAGTATCTCACTGAGAGATATAAGCGACATGGCTCCTGAGTCATTTCAAGATACCAATGTCTACGATGACGAAGAAGTAGATGAAGAGCGTGAAAAATATGTTATGCTCAGATGAGACAAAGACAGTAAAAGAAAATTTGGATGAGCAAAAAGAGGAGCAAGACGTAGACGCTAATGATCATAATATGAAAATAGCATTTAGCATTTCACAGCATGAATGTCTATAGAACAACTACTATCCTTTACGAAATTCCTCAATCAATTTAGAGAGGTCGAACGTAGCATCTATTATTCTGACAGTCCAAGGAGAGAAAATGATGCTGAGCACTGCTGGCAGATAAGTATGTTGGCGTGGTACATTATTCAGCAAAAGTCTTTGCCACTCTCATTGGAAAAAGTGTTTCAATACTGTGTCATTCATGATATTGCTGAAATGTATGCCGGCGATGTATGTGCTCTGAAAAGATCAGATGAAAAACAGATCTTAAAGGAACAGAAAGAACATGAAGCCATGGAACGTATTTATAAAGAATTTCCAGAAGCTCATCCGCTATGGAAACGACTAGAAGAATATGAAAAAAGGGAAGATGATGAATCAAAGTTTGTCTATGCTCTCGATAAAGTACTTCCTGTCATGAATATCTACAATGACTGATGATACTGGCGAAAAGATAATAACATTTCGTTAGAGAACGATCTTTTGCCTCCGAAAGAGCAGAAAGTTCAGCTATCGGACGTTGTGAAAGAGATATGGGATGAGATGGTAATGCTATTGAGAGAGCATAAAAGTGAAATGTTTGTAGAAGAATAAAGTAATATTCTTTATCCTTTGATAATATACTACCATGACACTTGTGAAAAACAGAGAACCTGATGATTATGTAGTACATACTATGCAAAAAGGATTGCAGTCGGGAAGAACAAATATCATGAGAGTATGTGCAGAGTCTATTGCACGTCTTCTGCTTTCTAGGGAGAAGCAAATCAAATGGGAACAAGAGGGAAGATTAGAAAAAAAACTTATGATTACAAAAGACTCGGATAAATAATATTTTGGGATAAAAGTTTTATACTATAACATAGAAATGTATCACATGTCTCAATTCCACTACTCTAAAATAATTGCTACCGTTGGTCCTTCACTTGCGAAAGAAACAGTGCTTTCAAAGGTAATCAACTTCGTTGATGTCTTCCGTATCAACCTTTCACATGGTTTTGATGATCAGAAGAAAAAATATATTGATACCATCTTAAAGCTTGATAATAGTAAGACCATCATCCTTGAGACGAAAGGAGCTGAAATCAGAGCAAAAAATGTTGATCCTCTTAAGTTGAAGAAAGGTGAACAGATAAAGATCGAGTACTCAGAATATCAGGATGAGCAGAAAGGAACACTCTTTCTCGACTATCCTGAACTTGCTGATGTCGCTACGAGTGCCGAGATGAGCTTTGATGAGTCTGATGTAGTGCTGAAAGTACATAAGAACGAAGGAGACCATCTTATCTGTAAGGTAGTAGAGTCAGGGACTATTGAGTCTGGAAGAAAAATGACATTTAAGAACTATAAGCCGATCCTTCCATTTATCACAGAAAAGGATAAGAAGGATATTATCTGGGGTATACAAGCCGGAGTAAATATTCTCGTGGTTTCATATGTGAAAGATGAAAATAATATTTTGGAACTTCGTGAATTTCTTCTCCAGCACCATGGGAAAAATGTAAAAGTAATTTCAAAGATAGAGACAAAAGAGGCGATAGAAAACCTTGATCAGATCATCAATGCATCTGATGGAATACTTCTTAAGAAGGGTGAGCTTGAAATGCTGACTGCTAAGAAAAATATGACAGAAGAAAAGCTTGCTGGGCTTTGTAATAAGTATGGTAAGCCCTTTATCTTGTCTGCTAATTACGTCAAAAAAGTTGGCAAGAAAGATCCTGCAAGCGCATTGGCGCCCGATATGGTAAAAGAATATCTGGAGTGCGGAGTAGATGCATTTATGCTGGGAAGTGAGACAGCGATCGGTGATGAGCCTATCGAAGCGATCACAGGTCTGTATAATGCTATCATCAAATACCAAGCGGATCTCGAAACAAACTTTGAGATGAATGATGTACATATCGGAGCGGAGAAACAGATCACTGACTATATCATCTACAATGCATATAGAACTTCGAAAGAGCTTGATATCAAAGCCATCATATGTTTCACAGACAATGGTTACTCAGTCGGAAGGATCTCAACACTCAAGCCAAGTATACCTATTATTGCCTTCACCAAGACTGACGACACCTATAAGTATCTCAATCTTCTCTGGGCAGTGAAGGGGTATAAGATCTCAAACACATTTGACTACGACAATGTAAAACGTATCGGAAAAGAGATCATCCGTATTATCTTTAAGGGAAATATTTCTCTGGATGACAAAATTCTTATCATGCACGCAAGTGATGTTATTGACCATGAAAATAATGCACATTTGATTAATGGTATTGAAATTTATAAGTTCAAGGACATTTAATAATAATTCTAAATTTTAAATGTTGAATTCTAAATTAAACAATGAGTAATCATTTATATTAACATGAAAAGAGTCTCTTCGGAGACTTTTTTGTTTTCCTCTTTTCTATGGAAAGATTTCCATTAGTATTGTCGTCAGTTTATTGTAAATGCCTAAAGATATGATCGAATACAAACTCTCCGACATATTACAAATAGCAGATAAAGGCTTTAAGACTCTTTTTGCAGGGTTTGATTTTTGGTGTGCGAGTGAACTTATTAAAGTGCAACAAAAATGAAAATATAGTTATCTAGAACTTATTGAGTACGATGCAGCTGGCAAGGTGAAAGCAAAGGCAAAAGCTTGTATTTTCGACGAGGCTATTGTCCATGCATTTCTTAGAAATACGAAGCTTCGCGCATTGAGTGAACTTGCCGGAGCAAAGATACTGTTTCATGGCTATTTTTCTTTTCACCAGGAACATGGCTTCAGCATAGTGATTAAAGAACTCAGCGCCGAGTTTACGATAGGGCAGTTACAAAAGAAACAGGATGATATCCTTCTAGAACTGCAGAAACTCGGCATAGCGTACAATAACAAGCAACTTCAGCCATGATATCCATCTTATACAGTTGCTATTATCTCTTCAGAAACGGCTGTAGGGCTCAAAGACTTTCAAACAGTGATGAAACATAGTGGTTATGCTGTAGCGTATGAGAACTATTTCTGTGCGATCCATGGAAACAACGCTATGGACGAAGTACATGGACAATTGCAAAAGATTTATGCTGACATAAAAGCGTGAAAGAAAATAGATGCTGTCGCTATCATCCGTGGAGGTGGAGAGAGTAGTGGTATGATCTGGCAGAACGATCTCAATATCGCTAAAGGAATCTGTCTGATGCCAGTGCCAGTCATTGTAGCTATTGGTCACACGCCTGATAAGTTTATTCTACAGGATATTGCTCGATATGGCGCGAAGACTCCTACCGATGGAGCATATAAACTTATTGAGCTTATGCAGATGTGGGAAGGACATCTTCTTACTCTCTATGAAAATATTGCTCAAAATATAAAAAATAAGAAAGAAGAGATAAGAAATAATATTGAACTCTGGAATAGTAGTATCAGTGAAAAACTCTGACGTTTTGTCCGTGAGACAAGATTTCATATTAACAGCTGGTATGGGACGATTATGGCGACATCGCCAGAAAAGATGCTCCAAAGTGGCTATGCACTGCTCTTGAGCAATGGAGAATATATGACTAAGAAAAGGATAGAGGGATTAGGGATAGGGGATAAGATAGAGGTGAAAGTGTATGATCAAGCGTTTACCGTTGAAATAAAAGATAAGAAATAGCTAAAAAGTGTAGCGTATCAGCCTAGGCTGTTCATAAGCTTTTCATTGCAATTTATGGCTAAATGACTAAAAAATCTCCAATTACTGGTAGATTTTTTTATTTGTAAAAAAACAGATGAGTCCATTGAGTTTTATACTGATTATTGCCAGTATACTGTTTTTGCTGTTTGCTATAGATGGATTGCAGAGAAGAAAGCTTAATTTCATCCATTTTCTTATATTTGTCGGCGGAGCTGCTATCATCCTCGCATCGCTTTTCTACCCAGGATTTCAGGAGAAATTTGCCAATACATTTGGAGTAGCAAGAGTGGCAGATATTATTGTCTATGGAGCACTCATTGTCTTAGGATACTTTTACTTTGAGCTGCTCAATGAACTCACGAAGCAGAAATTTCATACAACAAGACTCGTCGGTGCACTTGCGATCGAGCGTACTGCTATGCCTTCGCATGGAGCTCATCATGGAGAAAAAGGAAAATATGCATTCCTCATAAGAGCATATAATGAACAAAAAACTATTGGGTATGTGATCGATGAGATCATCGGTGCTGGTTACAGCACTATCGTGATAGTCAATGATGGTAGTACAGATAATACGGTCGAAGAAATCAAGAAGAAACAGGAAAAATATAAAGAAAAAACCATTGTTGTTATCTCACATCCTATCAATAGAGGAGGAGGAGCTGCAAATAAGACAGGATTACATTTCTTGAGACATCATGCGAAAGAATTGCATATAGAGTGGATCATTACCTATGATGCGGATCAACAGATGGATATTTCCGATATGGAAGAGTTTCATGCGATGATAGCAAAACATCCTGAGACGAAAATATTTCTTGGATCGAGGTTTATTAAGGGCGGAGAAGCGGAAAATATGCCTTTTGGAAGAAAGATAGTACTACGAGGTTCAAAGCTCGTGACGCTTGTTTTTAACAGACTTACTATCAGTGACCCACACAATGGCTATAGAGCAATGCATGTAAGCGTTCTTGAACAGATCCATCTGAGTTCAGATGGTATGACCTATGCATCTGAGTTGCTCGATTGTATTAGAAGAAATCATCTTCGCTATAAAGAGGTACCAGTTCGCATTAAATATACCGAATACAGTTTGCAGAAAGGGCAGAAAAATGGAAATGCATTGAAGATACTGATAGAAATGATCTATAAGAAATTATTCTTTAAATAGTTAAGGTGAAGTGTACTAATGGGAAAGATTGCAGTAATAGGTGACGTGATGCTTGATAGATATACCTATGGAAATATTAATAGAGTAAATCCTGAAAATTCTGCGGCGCACTTAGTAAAGATAGACAATAACAAGGAACAATATAAACTTGGTGGTGCAGCAAATGTTGCAGCAAATATCGCATCTCTTCTTGGTGAAGTCATGCTGATTGCTCCTATTGGAAAAGACATAAATGGTAGTCTCTTTACTGATCATGCTACTAAAGCATGAGTAAACCTTGAGCCTTTATATACCGATGCTCCAACTATTGTAAAACAAAGAGTTATCGCAGATAATCAATACTTATTAAGACTAGATGCTGAGGAAAAAATATTTCTTGGTGATGAACATAAACAACAAATATTACGTGTGCTCACTAGAGAAACTCCTGAATATATTGTTATATCGGATTACGCTAAAGGAACTATTAGTGCCGATCGGGTAGATAAAATAAAACAATACGCTCGTGAAAATAATATCAAAATACTAGTTGATACCAAGCCTAAGAATAGTAGTATGTTTGCGGGCGTTCATATTATTAAGCCTAACTTTACTGAATTCCGTACTATGGCTGGAAACGAAGAGCTAAAAAATGAAGATGAACTGGTAGAAGAAGAATGAAGAAAAATGATAGAAAAATATAATGCCAATATTATTGTCACAAGATCTGGTAAAGGTGCTACACTTATTCCACGTGAATGAGATATAGTACATCGTCGTACTCATGCAAAGGAAATTGTGGATGTAACCGGCGCCGGAGATACATTCCTCGCAGCCGTTGCAACAGCCCTCTCTCAGTGAAAATCGCTTTTAGAAGCGATGGACTATGGAAATAGAGCAAGTGGCATCGTCGTATGAAGAATGGGAACAAGCATTGTTACTGCTGCTGAGATGGAAGAATAAAATTTTTATCATATATTATGCTCATGAAAAAGTATCTTCTCGTACTCGTGTGACTATTGGCGTTTGGAGCCAGCTATACTGCTGCTTACCAGCAGCAAGGATTCAATCAATACAGCGAATCATGAAGTGGTGTTAACTTTCGATGTCAAAGCACATGTGTCATGCTCCTTGGTGATAAATGAGCTTTTGATGTGGTGTCAGTAGCATGAGGAACCCAAGCGTGAACAGGTTTGTGGGGATATGGATATCTTATCGGAGGGCAGATCTATACTGCTATGATGCAGCCTGCAGCAGGTACAACTGAGCCTATCAAATGGATATTTGCCGATGACAGAGCATCAGCACAGCTTCCAAGTGAGGGTGTACAGGTGGTGTTTCTTGTCGCATGACCACTCCGTGTAAATAATGTAACAATACAACTACAAAACAGAACAGTGAGTGCAAAACTGAGTTGGGTATGGGATAAATTTCTTAAGCTTGAGACACTCGCTCCTTACAGCATAAATCTTCGCTATGGTCCGATGATAGGAGCATGGTCATGGCCATTTTTTGCATTGATAGTAGTTATCGTCGCAGCATTGATCGGAGCGATCCGCATGAAAAATATTGGACTCAAAAAGCTTGTGATGATGACTGGAGCTATCATGATAGGAGTGATCATTATCGGTGGTATAAGACTTATGATGGACAACATTCGCGTGACATACACTGGTCTAACGACATTTACATGGGCGACGGATGAACAAAAAGTATTTTTTGATCTTGGAGACTATATCAACGTTACTAACAAAGTGAGACAAACTCTTTCTCTGGATGATCTAGATGCATGGAGATGAAAGAAATGTACTATCTATGCCAAGTCACACATGAGTTGGCCGTTTGATGCACACTGGAATTCAGTCTATTTACGTCCATGCGATCCGGTACTTACATGATCTATGGCAGATTACCAGTTATTCTATAACACCATGCCAAATAGTGAAACATGAACGCCTTTGTTAACAGGAAGTAACTTCATTTTATTTGATAACACAAGCCGCTAATGTTTTCTACTTCTCTTTGACTGCTACTCTGACATCTGCTCGCATATATCCTTGTTCCACTCATCCCTGGTGTTATCGCTCTTCATCTCTTAGCCGGTAAGCATCTTCGTGGTGCTATGTTCTATCTCATAAGCTGGTTTACAGGTGTTGCTGTTGTTGGATATGGACTTTTTCTTCTGCAGTTTGTCCGCTTTGGTGTAGATCGAGCTGCGTATATTATCTTAGTCGTAGCATTGCTGATTCTTCTCATGGTGAGAATGAGAACTGAGGGATGGAAGCTTAAAGATCTTACTGTTTCATGCAAAATAGTTTTCCCTCTGCATGATCTCAAGCATAATTGGAACCAGCGTTCAGCGCTTTCAAAAGCTATAATTATCATACTTTCTCTTCTTATCATTATTTTCCTCGTAACAAGTTTCATCTTTGTAACAAACTTCCCAAGTTATGCAGACGATGCTTTTGGTAACTGGCATCTTCCTGTTATGAACATACTCTACGATGGAGGTATAAAGATCTTTGGACAGGTAGGCGAGATACTGGCGAGAGCAAGACTTGGATATCCACTCATGATACCTTCATTTCAAGCATTTGTCTCTCATGTCATGGGAGGATATAATGATATCTATGTAAACATTTTTCCATGGCTTGCGGTAGTTGCGTTTATTGGGGTTAGTAAGACATTTGTCTATGAGCGTACGAAAGATATGCTAAAAGCTCTTGTAGGGCCTGCTATCATCGTTTCGCTTCCGCTCATCTTCATGCATACAACACAATGATACATGGATATGCTTTCGGCAATCTATACAGCCATAGCTATCATCTTCTTCTATCAATGGCTTGCAGATGGTAGTCATAAGCACGACTTCATCCTTGGTATCTCGTTTTTGTGTATGCTTTCATATATAAAGAACGATGGATTTATCGTCTATATGGTCGGCGTACTTATTGCGCTCGTTATCTATGGGCTTATCTATCGTGAACAAAGCAGAGAGTATTTACAGATCTTTAAGAAACAGTCTACATGGCTTTTCATCATAGTACTTGTGCTCTTTTTCATAGCGCCATTCACATTTATCAAATCATATTATAACTTAGGATTTAATCAGGCAGCAGGTGCCGATGCATGACTTGGTTTAGCCTCTACTATCCACTGGGAAGTATTGCCTGCTATCTGGAAGTCTATGTGGTCTATGAATAACTTCTCGATTGCACCACTTCTCATGTTCTTTATTGCTCTTTCTCTTCTGGTATACCGCAAGAAAATAGCAAAAGAAAAATGGTTCTTGTTGCTCGCTCCAGTAGTTATCCTGGCTATTTTCCTCGCTGTATTTCTCTTTACAGAGAACTATAAGTTCGTGTTAGATCAAACTACGTCAAACAGAGTATTTACGATGGTGCTAGTCATTTTCTTTACTTACTCAGCATTGCTTTTTGATGTTGCAGCGGAGTAAAAATATATGGCATAACTCAAAACTTATCAGATATGGTATTGGGGGAGGGATCGCAGCGCTGATCGATCTCTTTTTCCTCTGGTTTTTCACACACTTTTTTGGTATATATTACCTTATCTCGCAAGCCCTTGCGTTTGTTATCAGCTTTACCTGTGGGTTTTACTTCCAGAAATACCTTACCTTTCGTGATTTCTCATGAAGGCATCGAAGACAGGCTTTCGTATTTCTGATCTTTCAACTCCTCGGATTGGGGATAAATCTTCTTATCCTCCAGGGACTAGTAGAGACACGAGGTATCCATTATTTGATTGGTTCTATCGTCGCAAAAGCAGTAGTCTTTGTATGGAACTTTGTCATGAACCATTACTTTAACTTCTCGAGGAAATCATGAAATTAATCTCTATCATCATACCTGTATACAATGAACAGCGTTATGTGGGAGAGCTGCTTGCAAAAGTCGCAAGGCTCAGTTTTTTCCATCTGTGATATGACAAGGAACTTGTCATTGTTAACGATGGAAGCAAAGATGAAAGTGAAAATATTATACAAACATTTCTCAGTGAATATGAAGGAAAAGCTCATTATATCTCACATCCAAATGGATGAAAAGGATATAGTATAAAGCAGGGCATAGCAAAAGCGACAGGTGACGTCTATGTGATACAGGACTCTGATCTTGAATATGAGCCCCACGATCTGATTCCCATGCTTCAGAAGATGGAAAAAAAGAATCTAGATATCTGTTATGGATCCAGAACTCGCGGTTACAGCAAGTTTGGTATGAAATACTCTACATTTTGATTTCTTTTCGGTGGGCTTACTGTATCATTTCTTACATCTCTTCTCGCCCTGAGACTTGTCACTGATGAACCGACCTGCTATAAGATGTATCATAAGAAGTGCAGAAATCTCCTTCTCTCTCCAAAAGAAAATGACTTTGCATGGGAACCCGCAGCTACTATGTTATTGCTTAGAAGATGATACTCTTATGGAGAGATACCTATTCATTACTATCCAAGAAAGCATACTCAGTGAAAGAAAATAAAGTTTATCGATGGGTGGCTTGCTATAAAAACACTTTTCATTTATCGCTTTCAGTCAAAAAAGCGTCATGCATAAAAAACATATTCTCTTCGTGCTTGAGTACTTTGCTCCTCATATTGGTTGAGTAGAGACGCTTTTTACGAAAATCATCGAATGAGTACTCGCAGAGTGACACGAAGTGTCTATCGTCACTTCGCGTTATGATCAAGCGTTACCTGCACAAGAAGAGTATGCGGAAAGATGCACAATTTATAGAGTTGGACACGGAAGATTTGACTTTATGTGGTATGGGTTAAGAAAAGCAAACTGGCTGTGTTATCATAAGCATATTGATCTTATTCATGCGACAACATTTATGGCTGCGATCCCGGCAGGTATCGTAAGAAGACTGACGAAAATACCTACAGTGCTGCATGTGCATGAGATCTATGGAAAGCTTTGGTATCGCTTTATCGGTGCTATGGGATTCTTCTCTCGTCTGCTTGAAGATATTATTTTTCAATGCTTCACATTTGATAAGTATCTATGTGTCTCAAACTATACGAAAAATAATCTGAGGATAGTATATGGCCTGCCAGACAAGAAACTCATGACAGTCTACAATGCTATTGATTACGATTTCCGAAATAACTCAGAATTCAAAGAGCAGAATTCAAAATGAAATCAGGAAATACATACACTGAGAGAACATTATAATATTGGTGAAAAGAAGATAGTCTTGTTCTTTGGAAGACCATGAGTTGCAAAGTGACTCGATGATGTATTGCAGGCTATTCCAAGCGTAATAGATAATAATAAGCACATCCAGTTTGTATTGATCGTACCACAGGATACGAAAAAAAAAGCAGGGCTTATCCGTTCTACTATAGATGAACAGCAATATGATGGTATGTTAACGCATTATAAATCACATATTACTCATATACCTGGAGCGCCATGGAACACCCTCAAACAGTGGATACAGACAGCAGACCTTGTCGTGCTTCCTTCACAGGCAGAGGGTTTTGGCTTCGCTATCGCAGAAGTCTGTGCCATGCATAAGACGCTTATTACGACAAATGTTGCATCAATCCCGGAAGTGGTATCGGGTGAGATTATGTTTGTTGAACCAGGAAATTCAAAGCAGATTGCACATACGATCAGAGGATATTTCGATGGTACTGTAGAGCCTGAGCATATTCATCCTAAAGTATTTAGATGGGATGATTGTATACAAACAGTTCTTTCTATCTATAAAGATTTCTTAACTCATAAGCAGAAGTAATAAGATGCAGTCGATTCTTTTCTTTAAAATAGGTGCTATCGGTGATGTGCTCATGACGACGCCGCTTTTGAGGCAGACAAAAATGTCATGAGCAAAAGTAGGCTATCTTGTGGGAAAAAGATCAGCAGCTATATTACAATGAAATGCTACTATAGACGAACAGTTTACCTTTGCCGAAAAGATTTTTGAAAAAAAGACCATCCGTAATATCCTCGGTATGATATCGCTTATCCGGAAGCTTCGTGAACTAAGACAACACTACTTCTATAAAACTATAGTTATCCTCGATAGACACTGGATCTTTGGATTGATCGCAAAGCTCGCATGATTTCAGAAAAGAGTAGGTCTTGATAGGCTTGGGAAAGATGGAAAGTTTCTGACACATAAACTTTACTGGGACAAGCAGGGAAGAGAGGTAGAGCACTATCTCCAGCTTGGTCAGTTTATAGGAGTAAAACCAGATCTCGATGACCAATCATATGAGTATGCTTCTATGCAAAGTAAAAAAGTAGACGAACTCTTTGCTCATCTGCGTCCACAGTGGAAAAAAAAGTGCATTGGTATCGCTCTGGGTGGGGGAAATCAAATCTCAAAGAGCATCCATGGCAACGGTGACTGTAGACGATGGCCATTGGAAAAATGGAAGACTCTTATCAAGCATTTCCTTGATCAGGGATACGATGTGTTCGCATTTGGTTGACCGACCGATAGAAAATTGGATATGATCCATGCGTGATATCATGATATGACAGGAAAATTCTCGCTGAGGGAGAGCATAGATGCTATGAGTTATATGGATGTGATGGTTTGTCAGGAAAGCGGCTTTATGCATTTCAGTGCATGTGCAGGCGTACCGGTTGTTGTCATGGCATGACCAACTGATCCCCAGAGACTGTATCCGCATCATACAAGAGCAGAAAAATATGCAGGGGAGTGGATTTGGAAAATGAAATTTGAATGTTATGACGCATATGGAAGTTTTGCCCAGTGTACATGAACAGAGATGGATGCCATCTCGGTCAATGAGGTCTATACTACCACTTTAACTTATTTGTAGGATCATGAAGAAATTACAAAGATTACTCAGTAAAGTAGCTTCAATACCACGATATATAAGGATCTCAGGAAGCATAGATTTTATGCGGAGGTATCTTGTACTTGCATTACTCTATACATGTAATGCTCTTGCTGGCTGACTTCTCTGGAAGTTTGTCTCAAAAACACATAAGCTTTTTCATAAAGCATTTATTTTTCATACTCCATTTGGAACATTTCTTGGTTCTACGGTCAACCACTGGACAGTGCTTATCCCAGACTATGAACCTGAAATACAGGAAGTCATACAGCATAATGTGAAGAAGACCTCGCATAAGTCAGAAAAAGTATTTCTCAATATTGGCTCACACATAGGAAGATTTGCTATAGAACTAAGTAAAAAATACTGATATACATCATACTGTTTTGAGCCAAGTCCAAACACATTTCAGACACTCAAGATCAATAGCATCCTTTCTGGAGTAGAGGATAAGATGCATTTGTACAATTTCTGTCTTGGTGAACAAGATGGCACGACATTATTCGACTATGTGAGTGACAACGACGCCTCTTCTAAAATGATTGCTCATAACTCAAATCGTAAGACTGAAAACCAAAAACATATAGAGGTTCCAGTCAAAAGATATGATAGCTTGGAATTATGAATACAGCCTGACCTGATCATCATGGATGTAGAAGGCTTTGAATACGAAGTACTGAAGGGGATGAAAGAGCTCTTATCGAACATCAAGCACACAGATATGATTATTGAGATCATGCCTCGTACGGAGACTAAACATAAAACCATGGAACTTATGGCTTCATATGGCTTCAACAAGCACAAGTGGGTGGATGATCATGACTGTCACTTTTGGAAAGAATAGGCGCTAGCTATCTGATATACAGCAAAAGAATTACCTTGCACGGGTAGTTCTTTTTTGTATACTAAATATGCCAGACTATGTTATAATCAGATATATTTATACCCTTAATGCAAGAGAAGGCGATTAGCTCATTCTCTTCTTAGTACTTCCTTCATTGGGGGCATCTGGGTGACATAGTCTGGCGACTTGAGGATAGTTAGTCGCCTTTTTTGTTTATAAAAAAACGTCCGCTTGCGGCGCGTAGTTTCGGTGCATTCTTCAAGTTAATGATATATTTATCCTTAACGAAGAATAGATGTACGAAATTTCTATACTTATCCCCACGTGCGATCGTAAAGAGTATATTATTGAATGCTTAGAAAGTTGCCTGAGGCAACAAGGTATTGATAAAAAAAATATCGAAATTATTATCACAGATAACAGCAAAGATATGAGTATATCTGAAGTGTTAGAAGATTATATAAAAAGATATCCGTACATAAAATACCATAAAAACGAAAGAAATATATGAATGGTGCCAAATCGAAATAAATGCTTACAGAAAGCTCGCTGAAAATATATTATTTTCCTTTCGGATGACGATAAATTTTATGATAATAATAGCTTGTATGCACTGTATAGTGAGCTACATGCTTCACAAGATATAGGAGCAGTAGGCGGAATGAGATATTATATCAATGCACGTGGCGAATTTATCTCAGAAAAGCCTATAAAATATAAGGATCCATATAACCTATCTCATCAAGATTTCTTAAAGAATAATAATGCGCTTGGATTTTGATGAACATTATTTCGTTTTGATAAAGACATTCTTTTTGATGAAAAAGTTGGGCTTTTTGCTGATTGGGACTATCATTTAAGTTTTACGAGAAAGTACACTATTCGCATGATACCTCAACCTGTATTTATTTACAGAATTCATGAGGTCAAAAACTTTAAGAGTAGAAGTATTTTTACAAATGCAAGACGGCAATATATTATTTATCGTAAGGAAGGATATTCTGTTGCCACTTTAATTATGATATTAGGAGTCAAAACACTTTCTAATATTGTCTGGAGGATGATAATGGCAACGAAATCACAAAGAATCCTCAAAGCATATCTTGCTATTTCCAATCGCATGCTGAAAATTAAGGATACTGCATCGCTTTAAAATATTTTGATAATATTTAGCTATTTTATTTATGAAATATTGTCATGAGAGTATTATTTATTAGTATAAAAAAATCTGCTTGAGAGCAGCGCCAGACTATGAAACAGAGCTTCTGAATTGATTTATGGAAGTACAGAGAAGAAATCGACTATGATGAGTGAGTTGCAGTAGGCGCTTAACATTAGCCCACATTCTCAAGAAAGCTTATTATCCCTTATGATAATAAGCTTTTTTTTATAAATACTTCCAGAAGAACTTCAGCATACTCTCTAAAGAGATCTTGAGCTTTTTTCGCTTTATTTTTGGAGACTGGTCTTCAAGATGAACGATGCTAGTCTTGGCTGTATAAAAGTTATGGTATCATTTTTTATATAATCTCATAGCCGTATCAAACTCTTCCATATAGAGAAAAAATCTTTCATCAAATCTACCGATATCCTCAAAGCAAGCTCTTGAACAGAAAAACACAGGCCCTCATGCATTGCCTATTTCCTTATCAGTTTCTCTATCTCGGTCTGCATAACGAAATCTATCATATTTTTTCTTCCAGATCTTTTTTAATTTTGGAATATTATAGACCATAACGTCCCAAAACGTTGGTACTTTCGTGCCAAATATTTGCTTGGTAGTCTTTGCAGGATCATAGTAGAGTCTTGGTGCGAGAAAGCCTGTTTTTACTTGTTCTTCATGCTTTTTATACTCATCAGCAAGGATCTTTATAGAATTTTCATAGATGATCGTATCGCTATTGAGGAAGAAAAGATACTCACCTTTGCTATGGTTGTATCCAAGGTTATTTCCACCTCCAAAGCCACGATTGGTAGTACTATAGTGGATATGTAACTCAGGGATATTCGAAAGATGTGTATCAAAATATATTTTGCTTTCAGACTTTGAAGCGTTGTCTATCAGTACAATCTCATAAGAAATATCGTGTGTATGAGCAATGACCGACTGCACGCAGGCAGTCGTTAGTTCTGGGGTGTTGTAGTTGAGGATGATGATGGAAACCTCTGGGTGCATGGTTATCTGATTTTAAAGTAGAGACGTTTGAAAAAATTATAGACTCCAGGAAACTTTTTATGGAGTTTTTGTGAAAATTCCATGAGTTTACGTTCATTTATCGCGGTCACGCCAATATATTCCTGTATCTCTTTTTCGGTCCACGGTGTAGAAGGCAGCAGTGGAATATGTGATTTTTTGTAGATACCGAACAGTCTATTTGGATGTACATAATGATGCGATGAGGCAAATGTATCAAACTCCTCAAGGATGTCAAAATACATGTCACTCAGATCGTCGGTGAGCCCATTCCAAAAAGAAAAGAGGGGACTATATGCTATGTGCTTGATCGCCGTATCATGAAAATAGTGATCAATAATACCATAGAGATCTGCGCTTCTTACGCACTCAAAAGGACATGTATTGGTCAGAACTTTGGGATTTGTTCTAATATATGGCTTCGTAGAAATTCCTTTCTCCCTGAGTAGCGACTGTATCGTTTCTAGAAAAGACATCTTTGCATCCGATCGATACATCTTGTTTTCACTGATAGCTTCATCGATGACAAAGATACCCGTAGACGTAAGAGAACGATTGATACTATCTATGGCTTCTTCCAAGTTGATAATATGATGCAGCATGTTCTGGCAGCAGACAAAATCATAGCTGTTTTCAGGAAGCGAGAGAAAATTGAAATCCTGTACACGAGTTTCTATTTTGTCAGAAACTCAAAGCTTTTCAGCATTTTGCTTTAACATAACGAGGGCACTTTCGCTGATGTCGATGAATACGAAATGTTCTACGATACCTTTTTGTAAAAGGTTGAGCTCATATTTACCTCATCCTGAACCAATAGAAAGACCACGTGGGAATGTACCAAGAGACTGCAGAAATGAAAGATCAGTAGTTTCTTTATTCCCAGTTCTTTTCATGTTTTCATACTCTTGTACTCTCTGGGGAATATGATCATACTCCAATGCCGTATCGCCACTCCAAAACTGAGACTCTCTTTTACAAGCCTTGAGGTAGAGTGGATGAGATGGATTTACTATTTTCATATGATTACCAACACCGTATAAATCATGAGATTATTTGTTTACTTTGAGAAGAAAGTGAATTTCTGTTGAAGGAAACCAGAACGCGAAAAATCTTTCATAGACTTTGGGGATCAGATTGACGAAGAAATCAGGAAGGATATTAATAATGTCAGATTTAAGGTATTGCGCATTTGAAAAGAAATGAATCCTTTTTTTAAGAACCTGGATATCCATACCTTTATCGTTCGCGTTGTAGAAGCATTCCTTTGAGAAATAATAGAAACTATTGAGACTAAAGAGCCTATGATGTGTCGGATCAGCCCAGCCATTTGGATTTGAAACATACGGCACCTTTACTTTTATGAGTGCTCCATTTTTACAAATCCTCACGAGTTCTCTCATCGTCTTTTGCAGATCGAAGACATGTTCCAGGACATGAGAACAAAAGATTTCATCAAATGTATTGTCCTCAAACGGATATGGTACCTCTTCAAGGTTGTGTATAACATCAATCCCTGGCAGCTGTACAATATCCATATTGATATATCATGGATGAATGTCTGTTCCTGCTCCAATATTTAATTTCATTTGTGCGATCTATGAGTAAGTAAATAACGTCCCATTCATCGTATATATCCGGCTCATCTCGTGACAAGCACAAGTGGAACATAGAGAAGATGCGAAACATATCTCTCGAGGAGAGCTCTTTTTATGCTGACAAGCACTATAAGGAAAACAAGCATACATACAATACCTAACAAAAGCGTTCCTATCGAAATACCTATAGCTGTAGCCCATAAACTCACCACAATAACACCAAAGACAAATGTGATCAAATAGAGGCTATATTTTTTGAGATACTCGACTAACATTCATTTAGCGATAAGAGACTCTCCAATCCAGACTTCGTGTGCAAAGATCTCGTGAAAGTCTTCAGGGTTATTGTGGTAGCAAATAGCGGTAGGAACATACAGAGCCTGACCAATCTTTTGCGCCATATCATCTTCAAATGCGTAGCGACTATTGTCGTATCACGCATTGCTGAGAAAAATATCTTTCTTGATCGCTCTGAACACGCCACCCCTTGGTTCTTTCTCGTTATATGCAAGTCTTATGATACCATATGCTCTGGCGATAGGATGTTCTTCATTTGCAATATACTCTCGACCATGAGCAGTTCATTTTTCTTCTCATGATTCAATAGGCTTCACAAGCTCTTCAAGATATGCTTCATCGAACGCCATATCTGCATCAACAAAGACAAGTATAGATCACTTCGCTAGTGTCGCTCACCAGTTTCTTGCTTTCCCTGGTCATCCATGCTGTTGCTCCAGGATAGTAAGATCCATTTTTTCTTTATACGCAGATGCTATAGCAATGCTCTTATCGGAGCTTCCATCGTCAATGAGAATCACTTCAAAATCTTTTCTTGTTTGTGCAATCAGCGAATCGAGGCATCTTCAAATATACCTTTCTTCATTGTACATTGGGATAACTAAAGAAATTGCTGTCATAGAAAGGTATTATTTTACCGTGATAAAGCCGTTATGTGGATGGGCAGGATGATGATGATAGATAACTTTTCTTTGTGGAAGAAGTTTTTTTATATGTTTGTAGAGCTCCTTTCCATTTTTTGTTTCATCGATGTCATGATATTCGATTGCCATGTACTTACAGCGCTGAAGTGTCTCTGCACTGGTAGAATAAAAAATGTCATACTCTCCACCTTCGCAGTCTACCTTAAGGAAATCAACGCTTGCGATGCTCTGGTCATGGAATATCGCTTCGAGTGTTGTTGTCTTGATATCTATGCTTTCATGTCATGATGCGATATCCTCATAGAGCGACGCCGCAACAGTTTGACTACCAAGATATAAACGATGGAGTCATACTTTATCCGAAACAGCAGCCTCATGGATATGTACATGCTGGAGTTTGTTACGATGTACGATATGCTGGATATGTGATGCACACTGTGGCACTGGTTCATAGCAATGGATCGTGCTTTCAGGATTTTGTGATTTACAGTAGAGCATGAAAAGACCATTGTTTGCGCCTATATCAATGATAGTAGTCTTCCCTTTGGGGATAGCGCCGTATTCTTTCTTGATAAATATTTCATAGAATACACCAAGGTCATCAAAGTTGCTGATCTCATAGACAAGTCCATGGCGCATTTCTATATTTTCTATACTGCGAGTTCCGCTAATATATGATTTCAAAAATCATAATGGATTTTTCAGTACCAAAAAAACTCTCGGCAAATAAAACAGATAAGAGAGCGTTTGTGGCGTCAGAAACTGCTTGATGTTTCTCATTATTTCCTGAGATAGCTAGTCGGTAAAAACAGCACTGTGTAGACGATAATTGCTATTCATCATAACAAAGCTGCTGGCAAAAACAATCATAAGTTCAGTACGCTTGAAGCAAAGCTCTGACGAAGCAGCTTTCCGGAGCACATATCTTTATCGAGTCTGAGATGTTCTATGATAAAGAGACGCTGGAGTGCGACCATATACCATCCTCGAACAGGCTGAAATCATCCGCTAACACGAAGATCTCATCTGTAGCGTCAAAGCACCTCTCTGTCCTGTACAGAGAGAGTCGTACGAGCAAGAAGATGGTGAGTATTAATATAGCTAGGAAGCGTATTTATCTGTTCTATGCTCCATCATAGATCGGAGAGAAAAAGCTTTTTGTAGTGCATACATTTTTCAATAATTTTTACATTATATCCAAACGATCTATATCAGCGTATGCCATCATACAGCGCCCGCACAACGCATAGCATAATTTCTTTTTTCCTTGTTCTGAGGAACACAAACAAACCAAATGCGAGGTAAAAAAAGATCGCTCTGATCAGCTGTACATAGCTCACATGATGAGAGCAAAAACTCCATAACTGGTTTCTGATAGAAAAATAGATCCATGAACCACTATTATTCATAGCCTTAATGTAAGGATGATAATAGTCTTTTTCTATAATGACCTTATGATAATGACTATCCGCAATATGTTTTTCGAGTCTTTTTGCCCGCTCAAGATCTTCTGCTCTGAAGAAATATCTTGGATCTATGATCCCAGCATGACGAATAAGCGAAAGAGGATAGCATGCAAGCTGTACATATCGAGAATGGTCACCACCAGCATTGATCGGATGGTTGATGAAAACAACATGTTTTTCATCCCTTTTGGCTGTCTGTATCATAGCAGTGATCGTATCATCTGCAAGAAGTTCTATATCGTCTTCTACCATGATAAGATGTTCATAGCCATGATGTAGCAAGTATTCTTGTCAGAGTGCATAACCTCATGCAGAGCCGAGATTGTGTACCGGGTAGAGGACAGTTATGTTGGTATATGAAGCAATCTTTTGTTCAAATATACGTAAGGCTTCTTCCTTATCAGAGTTTTGTACGATAGTGATAGTAAACTGATCGCGTCATGACTCTTTGTCGATCTTATCAAGCAACCTGAAGAACTGCTCCGTATGGTTATAACAGATCATGAGCACACTTGCCGTAGAGTTCCTCTCAAGACGACTTGTTTCAGTACGCAAAAAGAGCGATCGGTTTTCCCATCTCAGACCTTGCGTCTTATCTCATGTCATGATATATTTCAGCATATGTTTTATGATCTAGTACGATATTTTCTTTCGATGATAAGCGAACCAAGGATGGCCGCTGCCTGTCCTGCAGCCATACCATAGACGATACCTGAGATGCCCATGGTACGCATGCAAAGTATGCTCACAGTACAATTCACTGCAACCCCCATAAGTAATAAGATGACTCTTTGTTTTACTTTTCCATGACTTGCAAGATTTTGAAACTGGATACCCATGATAGGTACGAGCCAGAGAAATGGTGCACTGACCTGGAAAAGTTCTCCTGATGATCTGAATTTTTCCCCGAAAAGTAAGACGGCTGCCTCTGGTCCCCAGAAATATGCGATAAGCCCGATCACTAGTCCGATAGAAATAAATCCTATGTAGAGCATACGATTTAAGAGCTTTATCTTTGCTTGTTCGTTTTTCTTATGAAGCTCATTGAGCAATGGAAACAAATAGGCAATAAGCGGAGTACAGATGATCGTGATACTATTGAACAGCGTCAGATAATTTGTTCGGTAACCTGCGCTTTCAGCACCAAAGAAGTAAAGCGCAAATTGTTGATCTATCTGTGTGAGTAATAATGTCGCATTTGTCCCTATGATAACCCGTATAGCATAACCGAACCACTTTTTTAAGAGATCTTTCGAGAGGTTGACTTTGTATTTGAACAGCCATCCAAAATGTTTCCTCATCGCTATCGCTCCCACTATGGTAGAAATGAGCAAGCCGGCAAGCCGGTAAAGCATGAAGCTATTGAGTGAAAAGATGTCCATAAAACTACCAATTACCACCAGCAGGACTATAGACCACATCCTGATTCACTCAATCCCCTGGGATCGCTTCACCTGCTGGGTCGCGATGAAGAGCGACTGTATCATTTGAAATGTATTGATGATGAGAAAATAGATACAGAAGAGCTGGAGGAGTGGAAGAGCAAGCGGTGTATGAAAATAGTGCGCTGCAAGCCACGGTGCGATAAACAGCAGCACGGCAATGATAAGTACGCTGCTGATGATTTGCGAGATCAGTGTGAAGACAACCATCGTTTTTGCCTTCACATAGTCTTTGTCGATGAAATAGTGCGGCAGGAAGTACTGCAGCGCCTCTGTGAGTCAGAGATCATTGTACGTAGAAAGCAGTCCGATGATACCAAGAACCGAATAGAAGATACCGATATCTTCGACCGAAAGCTGGCGAGACGCGATTACTTTTATAATGTATCCTGTTGGTGCAACGATAAATGAGAAAAAATAGAGCCAAAATCCATTGCGGAGGAGTTTTTTCTTTAGCGGTTCATCAGGATAGAAAATAGGCTCTCCTCCTCATATATCACTTGTTCAGACTGCTATTTCTTGCATATCATACCTCTAAAATAAAACATCTGAGAGACAGAGTAATGATTGGCTCGTCACTTTCAACTTGTACTCACATACTAAATTCCTTATATTCCCGGCACAATCTAACACACTAATTCGTTTGTAATAATTGCACTTAGATTATAGATGTTAGATTTTGGCATCTCGCTAACATCTAAAATCTAATATCTAATTGCTCTATTTAGTTTGTAAGCGAAAACATGGACTACAATAAAGCATCGATCGAGTGACATGAGAAGCTCAGAGGGAAAATAGATATTCACTGTAAAATAGTACCACAGACAAGAGAAGATCTTTCGACATATTACTCTCCCGGCGTGGCTGAACCATGCAGACAAATAGCTGTTGATCCAGAAAAAGCATATAACTATACCTGGAAAGGAAATACAATAGCAGTTATTTCAGATGGAAGTGCGGTTCTCGGACTCGGAAACATCGGCGCATTGGCTGGACTTCCGGTGATGGAATGAAAAGCGATGCTTTTCAAAACCTTCGGTTGAGTAAATGCAGTACCTATCGTACTACAAAACCAGGATCCCGAGCACATCATCTCTGTTGTAGAAAGTCTTGCTCCGACATTTGGTGGGATCAATCTTGAAGATATCAAAGCTCCGCAATGCTTCTACATAGAAGAAGAGTTGAAAAAACGTCTTAATATCCCTGTCTTTCATGACGACCAGCATGGAACAGCTATTGTCGTGCTTGCTGCGCTTATCAACTCACTGAAACTTGCAGGCAAAGCAAAAGACGCAGTAAAAGTAGTTATGTCCGGAGCAGGAGCTGCAGCCATCGCTATTGCAAAGCTCCTTATCACGCGAGGAGTGAAACATATTATTCTTGTAGATAGCAAATGAGCTCTCTATCAGTGACGCGCAGATTCCAATCCTTATAAAGATGCCATCATCCCATATAATATCACCAATGCTCAGTGAGGCCTTAAAGATGTAATAGTCTGAGCAGATGTCTTTATAGGCGTGAGTCAACCAAATGTCCTGGACAGAAATGATATCCAAAAGATGACTGATAAACCTATCATCTTTGCTATGGCAAATCCTATCCCTGAAATTCTTCCTGAGGAAGCACAAGCCGGAGGAGCATATATCATGGCGACAGGACGTAGTGACTATCCAAATCAGGTTAACAATGTACTCGTTTTCCCAGGTTTATTTAAATGAGCTCTTGAAGGAAGAATAAAACAATTTACTGACGAACATTTCTTAGCTGCCGCCTACGCACTTGCTGAAAGCGTTAATAATCCAACTCCGGACAACATCATCCCATCGGCGTTAGAGCAAGGAATCGCTGATATGATCGCGAATGCAGTGAAGAAGGTGGGGTAAATTTCATTAGCTTATTAGCAATTATTGATAAAACCTGTTCTAACGAGACAGGTTTTATTAATAATACATAGAAAATACTTGAATAATGCATAGAATATCAAATAGATTTAACATTAATTCGATAAATGTCAGTCGATAAATCCATAATACTCAAAGTATGTAATAGATATATAACATCTAAGAGTAATGAATATTTCTCAAGAGCCAATAAAATAGGAAGTTTATTTTATGATAAGTTCTTTTTTCATTTAAATGAAAACATTCTTAGAATAAGCGATGAAGAATTAAAACATTTTAATTTAGCTGTTGAAAATTGCCACACACCTTTCATTTGTAAGACAACTTCATCTAAAATTAATCTTGATGTAAGAACATATAGAATTCCTAACCTCTATAATGTGATTTATTTTGAGACATATATTGAGAAACTTATCAATATATTAGCTTGTATATTTAAAAATGATGATGTAAAATCTAATAAGCTTATTTCAAATATGTATTTTGCATATGGACATCAATTGGATTTTCAGAATAATTGAAAAATTCTTCCCTATCGAGGATTATGGACTAAGTTTGAGGAAATAAAAAAGAATCTATTAAAGAATAAAGCACGAGTAATGGAATATGATATTAAATCTTATTATGATAGTATAAATCATAACCACTTCATTGGATTATTGCATAAGATATTAAAATTATATTTAACTTATGAAGAGTACGAGAAATTTTGAATAGATAATTTTATGTATGAACTTTCTATGGCTCTCTTTAAGGTGAATGGCTTTAATAATGTATGACTTCCTCAGTCTATCTTGGGTTGTGATTTTATTGCTTCTTTATTTACTTGGTTAGTATTATTTAATCCAGATTGCTTGCTAGATATAAAATTAAAAAATGGTATCTATGTTATTAATGATAAGATAAGCATGATATATTATGTAGACGATTTTTATTTTTTCGGAGATAACAAGGTTCTTTTAGAAGAAGAAGCTGCAAAGATAAAAAAAGAATTTAATGAAAGAGGGCTAACTGCTAATGCAGAAAAATCATATGAAAATGCAAAAAAAACGTCTGATTATAAGAATAAAGTCAAAATTAATATTAATAATCTAAAAAAGCATAAGGTCTCTGATATTAAAGCATATTTAGATCTAATGGACATATGATTAAAAAATATTCAAGAAGAAAAATGATTTTTAAAACAATACTTCAAACGATTTTATACAATAGCGGGTGCCTCGCTATTAGTTACCCATCATTTTTTAGTATCTATTTATGATATATTAACTTCTGCTAAAGAAGAAGAGGAAAAAAGTGTTCTTACGTTAATAACTATATCTGAAACTAATTTCTTAGCTTTGATTATGGAGTTAATCAACAAATATGATCATAGTATAATGAATAATTTTATAAACCTTTTGAGAAAATATAAATATATTATTACGGATAATACTTTAGTTATGCTTTATAAAAATTTAAAAATAATAAAAAATCAGAGTGCACGTAGTGATTTGCAGTATTATTTGATTGAATCAATTACAGAAAACAATAATCCAATAGCATTATGATTTTTAAGCGAGAAGAAAAGGTTGTTTTTTGATAATTATTTACAATTGAGTAGATTAAAATGATTACATAATATGATTTCTCAAAGCAAAGAGTCTGTAAAAGAAAATATCATAGGCATAAAATTTAATACTATTTTTCAGCATAATGTAGACGCATTTAGGTCTCTGTCTAATAAAATACAAAATTTAACTAATGATCAAATAATAGAAAAGCCAGTAGCGTATTCTTTAGATCTAATAATTGATAATTTAATTGTCATTAAATCTCTTTTCCCGATTTTCTATTTACATAATGAAAGCTTTATTGCAGATATTCATTCTTTATTTAATTGATTACTTACTATTGCTTATTCACTTATTTATAATGAATATGTTACAGTAGTTCTCCAATGACAAAGATGATTGATTATGTGTTGAAAGAGTAGAGAAAAGGAAAAAATAATAAAAGTAATTCCTGAATTAAGAGAACACTTAAATTTATTACTCTATATTGTAAAGTTAAGAGCAAAAATGAATCATAAAGAACAGAATCATGCAATCTTACATTATATTTGATATAATAAAAATTATCAGAAGATTGATATTTTTGAAAATGAAATTTCTATCGTTATCTCGAAACTTTCTATGGTTATAGAAAGAGAAATAAGCAGAAAATACGAATTTTAATGCACTTGTAATTACATCAATAATATATATTATACAGGAGCTGGGTATGGGAACTCATATCTAGCACTAAAAAGGACCCTGGCTGGGGTCTTTTTTAGTATATGAAAGTTCATAAGGGCTGCTAGTAGCCTCCCTTGAAAACAACGGCCATTTCCATAGACTTATCCCATGCCTTCAGCGAAGAATATGTTCATAGCAAATATTGTTGGATGGGTCCAGAAATGAGACAAATTTTTGTTTATTCAAAGACTCCCGGACGATAGAATGTATCCAGATGCCTGGAATATCCCTGGTGGAAAGATCGATTATGAACAAACGGAAAGCATCATAGAAAAGACACTGAAGAGAGAAATCGAAGAAGAAACGGGAGTCGTAGTGAGTGACGACATGGACTATCTTGGAAGTATGTCATGTACATTTGGAGAGCATCAGGTGCTCACAATTTTTTTCCTCACAAAGCGGGTATCGGGAGAACCAGAACCTCTTGAAGAAACACAAAATGCCGGATGGTTTACATGGGAAGAGATTTGTAGCATGAAAAAACACTGACTCTTAGACTATGCATATGCGGCTCTTATGAAGAAAATAGGATAATAAAAAAACTCTGCGAGATGCAGAGTTTTCTTTTTCGCGTAAAATAAGCCTACGCCATGTATCCAAGAGAGTAGAGGGCAACTGCAAAGAGAGCAGAAATGATACCCATAAAGTATACAAATGCTTTTGACTGAGTCGCATTTGTTACCATGCCGATTGCTGCTTTTGGGAAAACCATATATATAGCTCCTTTGACAGCAGCCAACCATCCGATAACTGTGATGAGCGTTGACCAGTCTTGAGTCCATGTATTATGGTAGAGGATGATAGCTGTACCTCCAATAAGGTTCATGAAACTTGCGATGTAGATAAGAGCGTGACTGTTCATGATCTCTTTCGCAATTTCTCTATAGAACTTTGGGCGGATAAATGCCGTGATAGTAACTAATGCAAATACAGGGAAGAGTAATTTCGCAATCAGCATAGTTGTTGACATGCAATAATCGATAAAGGATAAATGCCTTAACATATAGAAAAATAGCAGATGAAAGCAAGTGGTATTGCAGTTCTTCTTTGTCTGCTTATACTAAGGTCCATAATCCATATTTAATGTATAAAATGACATAATGCTTTCAATCATCGGTATGTCTCCGGGAAACAGTTACTTCAAAGATAAGGAAGTAGCTTTTTTGCTCAGAGAATGCATCAAAAGATATGGAAAGGCAGCGATCATGGTCGCTGATGTGCCAGCAATTTCTACGTATCTTGCTATGGGATATAACCCAGGCAAAGCGAGGAATAAAGCTATCCTCAATGGTAACGGCTTAAAAAATAGAACTAGACGCGTCATCAACGATCTTGGTATTCAGGATCAAAATATTCTTATTGTAGATTGGGATAATGAAGTGAAGGATAATCCAAATTATCTTAAGCATTTCAATGAAGTGAAACAGTTATATGATACAAACCAAGAATTTGAGAAATCTGCAAACGAAACTTCTAAAGAAGTACTGCAGAATTCCTGAAAACCATATACAGATGAAGATGTAAAGCAGGCTACTCATTACCTCCTGTCAGAGATAGCATTTTTAGAGTTTGCGCCTGGTTTCTTTGGTGTTGATAAAATAACGTATGTGTATCATAAAAACTGGCGTGTGTTTGAAGACTATATTGCAGGAGTTTTCGACAACAAAATAAGGATGTATATAGATTTTGTTCTTTTAGAAGCTCCGTATGAAATGTATCTTTCTTTTGCAGAAAGACAAAAAACAAGATGGGAAGTGATTAAGGAAAGAGGAGTCATGAGATGTTCATATGTCCCATATTTCGATTATTTCATGAGAAATGATGATGGAACGTATAGTGGAAAGTTCTATGAGATCATCAGTAAAATAGCAGACGATAATAACATCAAGCTTGAGTTTGTAGAGCAGAGCGGCTATGGAACACTGACACAGAGACTCGATCTTGGATATATTGATATCTTTTGTAGTCCTACGTGGCCAAGCACAGAAAGAAAACTGGAAATGTTTTTCTCACAGTCGCTCATGAAAAGTCATGTATATGCGTATATGCGCGCTGATTCGCCTTATGCACAGCAAGATCTTGAAACACTGAAGCAAAATCAGAAACTCAGGATTGCTGTAAAAGAAAATGATATCCATGAACAGCTTGCTCAGAAATATTTCCCTCACGCAAGATTAGTCAGAGTACCTCAACTTTCGCATATCGAAGAAGTCATGAACTTTGTAAAAGAGAACAGAGCAGACATGACATTTTGGGATGATGCACTCGTCAAAAAATACTGTGAGGGAAATAACATCTCTGAAAGTACATTCGTCCAAAAGTCTTTTGACGATACGCCTATTGCCACATATGATAATTGTTATGCATTGCCGCGATGAGAGTTTGAACTGAAGAAAATGATAGATGAGGGAATACAGAAACATGTCGAACACACATTAATTACTAATAAGTAAATTCAAAAAAGAAATCTAGAATTCAATATTTATAATTTAGAATTAGTAGAAGATGCCAACCAAAGAACAGACGATTGAGATACTCAGACAAGCGATCCCTTGAATGCGTAAGTGACTACAAACTCCAGTCTATTTGCACTCTGTTGCAGTAGGTGAAATTCTCGAGAGACATGGATTTTCTGAAGAGATAGTAAATGCAGGTTATCTTCATGATATAGTCGAAGATGGGGGATATACATTTGCGCAACTAAAAGAACTTTGATACACTGATCGTACGATACATCTTGTTGACCTCGTTAGCCATAACAATCAGTATCATCAAGAAGATAAGTATAAAGCTCGGTCGAGCATGATAGGAAGGATGATAAAAGAAGAAAATACCGATGCCTGGGCAGTGAAAATTTCTGATCTCATACACAATCTTTCTGAGTGTCATAACTGCACTCTTCCGCTGATACAATCGTATCTCTTTTTCAAAGCGCCAGTTTTCATCTACTATGGAAACAAATATTTTGCAGATCATACGCTTTATAAAGAACTTTTGGAAACCTACTGGGAGCAAGTAAAAAGATACCACCATTATTTTGGATAATGTGATAAATAGACTTGAAAAATCTGCCACAAACGATATAGAACGAATGTTCTATTTAATTTGTAAAACAAAAGCAGATGTGGATAACGATCGATCGTACACAAAAAGTTAAAATGCCATTATTTTCCTCTGTCCCAGCCGGTTATCCTTTTCCTGCAATCGATATCACACAAAAAGAGATAGATATCAATCATTTTCTGGTACCGCATCCGGCATCGACATTTCTCCTGAGAGTTAAAGATGATAGCATGATCCAGGCAGGCATCGTCCAGGGAGATTTTGTGATCGTTGATAGGGGAGAGCTCCACGGGAAGGAAGGTGACATCATGGTTCTCGCTGGCAGAGAAAGGACAGAAAATTTCACCTTAAAAATCATAAAAGATAATGAACCTCACGCTGGTCTTGAGATCCTCGGAAAGGTAGTAGGCGTCTTCAGGCGTGTCCATTAATTATTGACATATAGCATCTGAACTATATAATACAAAAGCAGTATAGAAGACAATATTAACAGCTAAAAATAATTAATCACACACAACTAAACAAACGAACATTTTTTATGAAACAAAAAATTAAAAGTATCTTATCTCTGATAATCCTCTTATCAGGATGTATGCTGAGTATCGCTCAGGACGAAGACGGACTCTTACCAAAACCGAATCCACCTGTAGCTATAACCGATGCCGCCAATGTTATAGGTGACGACATTCAGGCTTATTATGAACAGCAATTGACCGCACTGGAAGCGAGTACGAGTATAGCAGTAGTAGTGGTGACCATTCCTTCTCTTAAAGACCACTATGAAGGCAATATAGAAGAGTATGCAACCGACTTATTCAACAAGTGGGGTATAGGGCATAAAGGCTCTAACAATGGCATCTTATTGCTTTTTGCTATGGAGGATAGGAAGGTTCGTATAGAAACGGGGAAGGGTATGGAAGAGTATTTGACAGACGTCACCTCTCAACATATCATCGATAACAATATTACTTCCCATTTCAAAAATGGAGATCCTCAAGCTGGATTTAAAGATGGTATAGAGACTCTTATAAGCTATGTAAAAACTCAGATACCATCGGAAGAAAAGCGATTGATGATAGCAAAGCAACGTGAAAAAGAGGCGCAAGAGACAAGAGAAATGTGGTATACAATAGGACAATATGCGTCATATATTATAATATTGGGTCTCATATGCTTGCTTATCTACCACATTGATAGAAGTATCAAACGCAAAAAAGAGCATAAACTTGCCGTCAAGAAAGCAAAAGAAATAGCAAGCATTCTCCTTACTAAACTGAACTCTATCGATCCGGCTATGCTTGCAGCAAAAGCGCAGCATGATACATATCCTTCGTGGGCACAAAATGAAGCAAGCCAATACCGAGCCGAGATAAGAAAATTATATGAGGAGATGGAAAGGGAGCTTGCAACAGCACAAGGCTATATTGATGCATCTCCTGAAAAAGCCATTGCACTTATAGAGAGCTTATTTAGTCGCTATGAACACGCAGAAAATGCTTATAAAAAGAGCGTTGAAGCATTGCCAGTGAAGATAAAGTTCTATGAAACTGAAGCGGTACACGAGAAAGAAAAGACATGTGGTAAGCTATCAGCTTTAAAAGAGAGACTATTGGAACTGCAAAAGACTTATACCATCTTTGCTGATGATGAGGAAGCATATAATCTATTGGATCAAGAGTATTCGCTTTTAGAAAACATAGAAGAGCATAAAGATTTATATGATGCGAGCAAGATGCTTCAACAGAAAATAGATAATTTGCAGCAAAGCATAGATGCTGAATTGCAGTTACCTATTGATAATGCCAGCAGGATAACACTTTTGCGTAAACAGTCTCAACAACCTCTTCGTGATATTATTCTATTGGCAGACAAGGCTTTAAAATATCTCATAGCAAATGCGATAAAAGAAGTATGGTCTCCTTTAGAAGGAAATTTCACTCGCGCTCAGCAAAGCATAAGCGGCATTGAAACAAAGTTAAAGCAAGCAGAGCAGCTTAATGATATGCATAACCAGAAATTCCCTGAAAGCAAAGCAATACTTGATAGTATAGAAGAGCAGCTCAAGCGTAATATAGCTTTATTTGATACAGTAAGTTCACAGCATGTTTTATGGGAAAAAGCTGTTATTGATCTGCCAATTCTTATTGGAAGTGCAACTAAACTTACGGCAGAAGCACTACATATCATTAAGGACAGTGATGTCGGCAGGAAAGCTAAAGAAATGGCAAAGTCCGCGGCAAATATGCTTAAAGAAGCTGAAACGATGCTAAACCTTATTACTAAGCACAAGGCGTTACAAGAAGTCATCAAAAAAGCTAAAGACTCCATAGAAAGAGCAAAAAAAGATATAAGAGATGCTGAAGATGAAAGAGCGGCAACCAGAAGAAGAGCTAGTGCCGCAGCAAGTGCAGCTTCTTATAGTTCTACTTATAGTAGTGGATCTGGATTTAGTTCAGGAGGAAGTAGTAGCTTCGGTGGCTTTGGTGGAGGCTCGAGTGGTGGCGGTGGCGCTACCGGAGGTTGGTAAAAACTATACTGCAAACATAGTTTATAACAAACGATCCTATTTTAGGGTCGTTTTTTTACAAAAAAAATCCCGGATAAACCGGGCATTTCATGCTTGCAATAACTTCCTTCGCCGTAATTGTGTATGTAATTTCCTTCTTGCAAGCTCTTGCTGAGCAGCTTTAGGATCACAAGCAACATAAGGTATTTGTAATGTTTCACATAAACCCTTAAGCGTTTTAGTTACTTGGGCTGGCGTAGTCTCTTTCGATGCTATATGCTCACCGATATAGAAATTTTCGCGTATCTTCTGGGAAAGAAGATTTATTACTGTCTCTGCATGCACAATTGTATGAGGACAGATCCTGTTTGCAGAATAAGTTGCCATTTTGAGTGAAGGAGAATTAATATTCCTGCCATGAATAGCAATTACTTTTTTCCTTTTCAATTGTTCATGACAAACAATGATAACATCTCCTGATTTAAGTTGTACAAATTTCATAGTATTATTTTGTGTTTGATGTGCTTAAAATGATAGTCCTGTATAGCTGAAAGTCAAGCATTTCTCTCGACGAAATAAGATCAATATATCGTATTTTTATCAAGTCAATGATAATATAGTTTCTCGATATTTATGGGATTTTTTAGTAGGATTACTCTTGTAATTATAAGAATGTTGTCTATAAATATAGCACTTTAGTTATCTAGGTGATACGCATGAGCCCTAAGATAGAAAAAAAACTCAATAAACTACTGATAGGAGCCATACTTGGGACTACGATCCTCGGAGTCTGAGCGAGTATGACGCCAAAATGAAAAAGCTTTCGAAAGAAAGCCGGCGAATTTGTGAAAGGAGGAGTGGAAGAAATAAAGAAACTCAGAGATAAGAACAAGAAAGACAAATAAATTGAAAACTTATAGAGCAAAGAGCAAAATAAAAATTGGTGTTCTTCATTAATTGATTACTCCTTCTTTAATCCTGCTCTTTCACCTTTGCTTTTTAAGTTTATAAGCCAGGTCCAAACTCCAAAGGATACAAAACTTTATCCTTCTAAAACATATACAAAAACATGAAAACATTTGAAGAACTTAACTGCTGGCAGAAAGCTAGAGACCTTAGTGTGACTCTCTATTCTCACTTGAAAGATGTAGAGGATATCCTTAAAGAGATGATATGCAAAGCATGCTTCTCTATACAAAACAATATTGCTATAGGACATGGGCAACAGTCAAAATATGCCCTTATGTATCTATGAGATGCAAAATGAGCGTCAGCCCAGCTCCGTTCTATGCTCCATATAGCAAAAGAATTGGATTATGTAGATGATAAGACGTTTGACATATATTACAATGAAGCTCTCGATATCGCTAAGATGATCTCCGGACTCATGAAAGCGATGAAAAGCGATAAGACTAAGGAACAAGCGACAACTGATAAGAAATAATAGATTCCGGATCTAGCCTGTCTACGATAGGAAAGTACGGGATGACTCATGCCTTTGGAGCTTTGGACAGCTCTTCACTAACAAACTTATTATAGCAATTAGATTATAGATGTTAGATCATAGCATCTAGCCAACATCTAAAACCTAACATCTAAGTGCTTTTTAGAAGCTGATAAAAGGTATATGACTAAGAAGAGTGGATCAGATAACATACGTTACCTTGCATATGCAAGCATATTTAGTATCGCGCAACGCAAACAGAGTATCGATGGAGATGAGATGTTCCTCGGTATTTTCATGTATACAAAAGAAAAGAAATTTTTTGAACTGTTCTGGAAGTTTCTGGGACTCCATGAGACGACTCATATCCAGAAATATATTACAGAATTTTATGACATAGCAAATGAGCTACAACCTTCTATAACTATAAAGAACCTTTCGCTAAGTTCTAACCTGCATATGAAGCTCGCTGAACTTGAACAATACAATGACGCAAAAAACAACTTTTTAGTATTATTATACATAGCAATTGACCAACTGTCTACTCAACTTGCTCACTACCTCCAACAGCATGACACAGACGTCATAACCATAAAGAACAAGCTACAAATGCTCATGCATAACCCTGTAGTTCAGCAGATAGGCATAGTTGCGTTTTTCGGAATGATCGGTAAGCTTATATCACAGCTTAATTTATCACTCAATGACATAAGTATGTTCCAATTTGAGACAAAAGAATCTATTGATACTATCCTCAACGCGATGGATCATGATTTTCCGGAAGGAGGAGAGGACTTGTGAGTAGAAAGTACTATCAATAGTAGTACCGTTACTATGGGTAAAGATAAAAAAGGTGATGAGAAAAAACTCACGATAGAATTCTTCGGAACTGATCTCACGATGGAAGCGAAAGATAAATATCTCGATCCAGTGATTGGTCGTGATAAAGAGATCCAACAGATCATCTATACGCTTTTGAGAAAGACAAAAAATAATCCATTGCTTCTTGGTGAACCAGGTGTTGGTAAGACAGCAGTAGTAGAAGGACTCGCACAGCGTATTGTGCTCGGAGAAGTTCCAGAGAAACTCAAAAACAAGCGTATCATGATGCTTGATATGGGAACGCTTCTTGCAGGAACAAAATATCGTGGTGAATTTGAATCAAGACTTAAAGCTATCCTTGAAGAAGCTGCTGATGTGACAAACAACATCATCCTGTTCATCGATGAAATACATACGATCATCGGATCTGGTAACCAAGAGGGAAGTGCTGATGCAGCAAATATGCTGAAGCCTCTGCTCGCACGTGGTAAGATCAAGCTTATTGGTGCTACCACATTTGATGAGTATCAGAAACATATCGAAAAAGATGCTGCACTGAAAAGAAGATTTCAGGAGCTTCATATCGATGAACCAAATACTCATGATACGATGCTTATCCTTCAGGGCATTAAAAAGAATTTTGAAGATTATCACGGAGTAGTCATTGACGATAAAGCTATTGCACAGGCAGTAGAACTCTCGAAAAGATATATCCTCAATAAGCATCTACCTGACAAGGCTATCGATATTATCGATGAAGCATCTGCAAGAAAGTCTACTATGAACGAAAAGCTTGAGAAGAATAATGACTATAAAAAACAGGAAGAAAAGCTTCTTGGTGTACAAGAAAAGATAGAAAAAGCTATCGAGAAACAGGATTACTTCCAGGCTGCCGAACTAAAGGAACAAGAAGAGAAGATCAAAGCACACATGAAGACGCTTCGTATGAAAAATACGCTTCCTGAACATCTCAGACCTACCGTATCAGTGTTTGATGTTTGACAGGTCCTCGCTGATAAGATCGGTGTGCCAGCACATATGGTGACAGAAAGTGAGACAGATAAGCTCAAGAGACTTGAATGACGCCTTGAAGGAAGTGTTGTAGGGCAAAAAGATGCGATCGAAGCTGTAGTTAAATCTATCAAAAGAAACAGGCTTTCGGTAGTACAAAAAAATAAACCTATTGCTTCATTTCTTTTCCTTTGACCATCAGGTGTCGGTAAGACCTATCTCGCAAAGCTTCTTGCAAAAGAATACTTTGGAGACGAGAAAGCACTCATCCGTGTCGATATGTCAGAATTTATGGAAAAACATAGCGCTTCAAAACTTATCGGATCTCCTGCAGGATATGTTGGATACGATGAAGGAGGAGTACTTACGGAAGCAGTCAGAAGAAAGCCTTACAGTATTGTTCTTTTTGATGAGATGGAAAAGGCATCTCCTGATGTCTTGAACATATTACTCCAGATTCTCGATGAAGGACATCTCAAAGATAATAAAGGGCGCTGGATAGACTTTAAATCAACGATTATTATCCTTACATCAAATATTGGTTCAGAAGAATTTGGTAAAAAGATTGCATCTATTGGATTTGAAGGCGGAGATGAAAAGCATATAGCAAATAAAGACTTTGATCAGCAGAAACAGCGCATCATGGAACGCCTGAAAGACCACATGAAGCCTGAGCTTCTCAATAGACTTGACTATACGATCGTCTTCAGACCCCTGAGCAAGGAAGCGCTTGGTGAAATATTTGTCATGAAGGTAACTGAATTCCTTGCTGCATGGAAAGAAAAGGAAGGAGTGAAGATACCAAAGTTTACCAAGAAAAAAGTAGAAGAAATTATCGACAAAATATACAATCCTCAGTTTGGAGCTCGTCCTATCGAAAGATACATTTATGACGAGATCGAACCTCAGCTTATCGACCAGATGATGAATGCATAATAAGAAAAACTTCCGTATCTCACGGAAGTTTTTTTTAACATGGCTTTAGAAATCATTTGTTATATTTATGTATCTTCTTATTCGTCGGATATACCCACGTCTCCTCTTTACGATCTTGAGGTATGATAGGAGTGTTAGTATTGAGCTGGAGTCGCTGTGATGTGCGCGACAGCGAAATACTTCGTATGCAATACATGAGGGTTACACAGGCTCGTAGTGCTATATCCGACTAGACCTTTTCGAAGGCGCCCTCTCCGGCAGGAGAAATTAAAAAAACAGGGATGAACCTGTTTGCGATAAAGTCTTGTATTACTTAGGAAACTTTGCTCTAAAGTAATCTATTTTCTGCTGGAGAAGATCGTTGCTGACCGGCCGGTCATTGAGTGCGTAATAGGCAAATGATTCTGCATAGTCTTCATCTGGCTCAGTAGATGCATAGTTCGTGATAAACTGAGAGCTTGAACAGATAGATGTATCTCCTTCCCAGCAGAGAGATTTAAATCATGAATCGTCTTCGTCATGAAAATAATTTAGGTAATGACCTAGTTCATGATAGATAATCTTCTCTAAAAACTTATCATAGCCATCTTCGTAGATCGGCTGGAAGCAGAGATTAATAGTAATAAACAGGTTGACGAGCTCATTTTTTATAGGCTTATGATTTTTATCATACCATTGTCTTACAAGGATCTTACCATCAAGCTCATTACAATTTTGCGAGAACCTAAATCAAATCTTCCCTACCATCTCATTTCTATCCGATAACGCAAACCACTCCTTCTCGATAAACTTCTCAATAATATTTGCATAGATCTCCTTTGCTCTTTCTATCCTCTGGAGCGTTATTTGCATTTGTTCGGGCGTAATGCCAATAATATCACTTATCTCATATCCTTTAAAATAATCAGCAGGCGTTTGGTAGTTTGCAGTCGTAGTAATAATAATCGGCTTATTATTTGATATATCTATACTCGTCGGTGAAGCAGCTTTGGTGACAGGAGTAATTACTTTTGGTGGAGTACTTATTTTACAATGCTGTTTTCCAAGCAACGTAAATGTTTGATACTGTCTGAGCAATGCTGCTTTTTGAAAAGGCTTTTCTTTTATCTTTATCGCCAGCAAAGTGGCGATAGACTTCGTCTCGACTTCTTTTTTATACGAAGCACAAAATGTTTTTATGGGAACTCATGATACCATAGTAGGCGATGTTGCAGATGAGATGCCAGCGAATCACCCGAAAAGACCTATAGCGATGAAAGCAATTTTAGAAAATTTATGCATATGTAATAGTTTGATAAGGGCGCATAAAAGAGTAACAAGATAAATATAGACATTGAAAAGGCAAAAACGAGAGATAATAAACATATCACTATTGACTCTCCTATAAGTAAATTTGTAGTAGTGATAATGATGTTATTATGCTATATACTACTAAAGCAATATCTTTCTCTTTCTCCTGCCGGAGGGGCGTCACTTTTTAGCATATCCCTAAAAAGTAACCAAAAGGGTCTAGTCGGATATAGCACTACGAGCCTGTGTAACCCTCATGTATTGCATACGAAGTATTTCGCTGTCGCGCACATCACAGCGACTCCAGCTCAATACTAACACTCCTATCATACCTCAAGATCGTAAAGAGGAGACGTGGGTATATCCGACGGGTAAGAATATCTCTTATCTTTGTTATTAAAAAAGCCATAGGTTGTTTATTACCTATGACCTATTTTTTACTTAAATGAAACAATCTGATCTGCGGCAATTCTTTCCTGTGCCATGCTGTCTCTATGTCTGATGGTAACAGTACCATCTTCAAGAGTTTGATGATCGATAGTAATACAATATGGAGTACCGATTTCATCCTGTCTTCTATATCTTTTTCCAATATTTCCGGCTCCATCGTACTCAACATTGATACCCTGTTTCTTGAGCTTACGAGTAATCTCTTTTGCTGTTTCCATCATCTTTTCATCTTTTTCCATGAGAGGGAAGATAGCATATTTCACCGGTGCCAATGCGAAAGGAAATCTTACTACCACACGCATATCTCCTTCTTTCACTTCTTCTTCATCGTAGAACTCAAGCATCGTTACCATCATTGTTCTTCCAAGACCAAATGATGCTTCAATACACCATGGAATATATCTGTCTCCTGTTTTTGGATCAATATATTGCATGTCTTTCTTGCTGTATTCCTGATGTTGCTTTAAGTCAAAGTCAGTTCTATTGTGTACTCCTTGAATCTCACCCCAACCCCATGGATACAGGAACTCTACGTCAGTTGCAGCTGCAGCATAGTGCGCAAGCTTCTCATGATCTTTAAATCTCAAATGCTCTTTGTTGATACCAATAACTTCCGTCCAGTATCTCATAGCGTCTTCTTTCCACTGTTCATAGTGCTTCTGAGCAACATCTTTATCAGCAGGAACAAAATATTCTATTTCCATCTGCTCAAACTCACGCATTCTATAGAGAAATTGTCCTGGAGTGATCTCATTTCTAAATGCTTTACCAATCTGAGCCAATCCAAATGGAACTCTGAGTCTTGTTGTATCACAGACAGACTTGAAGTCAGTAAAGAGTGACTGACATGTTTCTGGTCTCATGTATACTTTGGTCGAATCATCTGCAACTGGTCAAAGATGCGTATCGAGCATGAGATTGAAATTTCTTGCTTCCGTCCATTCTGCAGTTTTCTTATTTGCAGGATTCTTTGGAATATATTTTACAATAAAGTCATGCATACCTTCGTTTCACCATGCTTCCGGCGAAAGATTTTTAACCCCAAGTTCTGCTGCAACTTCATCATCATTTCTCCCATTTCTTATAGACTCAATATATTCTTCAATGATCTTATCTGCTCTAAATCTTTGTCCTGTTTTCTTATCATCGATAAGTGCATCAGAAAATGAGCCAACATGTCAGCTTGCAACCCATGTTGTAGGGTGAGCGAGGATAGTGGTATCCATCATAGCCATATCATCTCTTTCCTGGATGAACGTCTTAATCCATGCATCAGAGATGTTTTTTCTGAGCCACGAACCATATGGACCGTAATCCCATGCATTAGCTAAACCTCCATAGATATCAGAGTTCGGATAGACAAAACCTCTTCTCTTTGCCCATGCTACGATCGCATCTAACCCAAATTTTCTTTCGCTCATTTTCATATATACAAAATTAAATATCATATTTTCACGGACAACAATAATGTTGTCCCTACTAACAATCATACGTGAATTACATACGGGGAGGACGTAAAATATTACGTCCCTACAATACGGATTTTATAATTTCCAATGCCTTTTGTATAATGATACTGGCATTTGGTGCAATGTGTTCTATCTTATTATCAATAATGTCCTGTACGTCATATCGTTGACCGTCTATGACATCTTCAACTCATACCTGTGCTTTTAATTCTCCTTCATAAGACTTTACAATATAATGTAAGAGACAAACAAGCCTTCGATATGTTTTTCATTCGTCATTACTATTCTCAATAAGTGCCCAGTCAACAAGAGGCAGCTCATTCCAATGCAATAAAACATCTACTCACGTCCTGTTTTTTGTACGTATGAGAGCATTCTCTTCTATTTTTCACAGATGAAATTGAATCTGACCATCTTTCTGAAAGACAACGTCTTTATTGATTTCTTCAAGGGGAGCGCCTCCGGTAAACTGTATTTGCTTTGTTCACTTCTTCTCTACGCTGATAAGAAATACTTTTGATGTATCCTCATTGAAAAATGCATGGCCAGAGCTGTATGTTCTGACAATAGGTTTGTTGTCATATATATCAGCATTTGCTATATCTGCAAATGGGATTTCAGACATAGTACCGTCAAGCTTCTTTACTGCGACAAAATACTCATTTCCTTTTTGTCTTACACTACATAATTGTAGAGCAGAGCAAAGCTGATCTGGAGTAACTTTAGGCATATAGCTATCCATGATATGGAGGAAGGAATTAAAAATAATTTATCCTATTCATATTCGCTATTGAAACATACAGTTTCAGAAAAAGTTTCTATAGCTTTATCCAAAGATTGCTCATTAAAATATCTCACACCGCTACCAAATTCACTATATACAGAGCTATTTCCTTCATTAAATAGTGCGAAATATGCTTTTTCACTATCTATAGTAGCAGCAAATACAGGTTTATTGGGAAGCATACCAAATGTATGAAAGACATTATCACCAGTCGTTTTGATAATCTTTTCTCTCCCTCCGTAAAACGAATCGGGAATAGTTGTCTCACATTTTTTAATCACTTCCTGGATATTATTCACCATGATATTCTTTCTTGCAGACTAAAGTAGATGCAAAGATTAACTCAAATGTGCAATAATTTCTTTTGTTATCACCTCAATGCTTTGAGTACCATCTATTTCAATAAGTTTACCTTCTTGCTTGTATTCTTCAAGGAGATGTTCTGTATCTTCATGGAACGCTTTAAATCTTTGCTGTATAGCTTCCATGGACTGATCGTCTGTACGCTTAATAAGCGCTGTGTTATCCTCAGGACAGACAGAGATCTCGCCATGCAGATGCACATTGTAAGTCGTACCACAAGCAGGACACATAAGTCTTCACCGAAGCCTCTTTATCGCCTCTTGTTCATCAATGATGAGATGGAAAACGACGAAATCTCTTCCTGCAGTTTTCATAGACTCATCAAAGATCACTTTCTGTGAAGGCAGTCTTGGAAAACCATCAACCAGAAGGCTGTTGCCTTCTTCAAGTGACGCAAATACAAGTCATAGGATGCCCTTCATAAAAGAGTCAGGCAGCAGGCGTCACTTGCTTGTATACGACTTTGCATATTCTCCTATGATATTGTCATTGCTACTCAGCGAACGAAGTACTGCTCATGGCTCAAAATACTGTATTTTATCACCAAATTTCTCTTCTAATGCTCTTGCCTGTGTTCCTTTTCCCGATCCTGCAATTCCTGCTATCAAAATGTCTTTCATATTCCACAGTTTATAAAGTTTATAAAGTTCTTAAAGTTTATAAAGTCGAAAATTATTTATGAACTTTCTACTTTATGAACCTTTAACTTTTATTTATTATTACCGTTGAAACAAGCTGTTTTTTCCTTATATAGGTGGAGTTTGAACTTTTCACTTTATGAACTTTCAACTGTACGATGGCATCAAGGACAAATAAAGGAGGCATTGCAAAAAAGAAAGCACAACTGGAAAAACAGGCAGCTCGTACAAAGGGACAAGCTCGTTTTTCATATCCTAAAAGAAAACTTTCTCTCGAAGAAGGGAAGGAATATGGAGTTATAGGAGTGCAGACAAATCCAAAAGGGCATACATTTCACTGGTTTCTCAGAGGAAGAAAGATCTGTTATGAAACAAAGATGCGTTCAGATCCGGATGGATGGAGATTTGTAAAGAAGCCTTCCGGAAGTAGTGACTTTGTACAGGTACATCTCTCAGGATGGGGAAGAAGAAAAATTATGAAAAATTTAGGTAAGAAATAGATTAATAGATAGTTTTTTATTTTTCCCATGCTTGTATGAAAAAACTTTTAGGAGTGGTGATATGATCAGCTGTACTAGGGTGATTGGCGCTCTCTGTAAATGCAGCAACATATAACTCGAGTGATGTCATCATCCTGTGTGCGCATGTTTCTCGTGAAAATGCAGAGGAGTTTTGAGTCGAAAGTTTTGGACGAAAGTCGCGAAATAGATCAGGAACTGATATACAATATCAGAGCGCTGGCAAATATACGGAGACATTCTGCAATTGGATCAGCAAATCAGCAGTACGTTCTAAAACAGAAAGCATAGAAAACACACTCACTATCGCCCCTCAAGCAACTATCGCCTGGAAAGCAAGTTTGCCTCTCTCGGGTCTCGATGGTATAAAACAGATTACCTACAACTTTGATCTTTATTATAGACTCGATAAGACTCTTGGTGCTCAAGTCTCATCAAAATATATAGAAACTCTCTACGGAACGACATATACGACCTCTTGAGAAAAAACGGAAAATACTATAGGAGATTTTCTTCCGCAAGCGATTCAAAAACTGTATGATATCGGAGCAACGAAATATAAGACTCCAGAAACATTTATGGCGAGTGCATCATTTAGCAGAGAGCAGGCAGCAAAATTCTTTGTGGAAACAGCAGATGCTGCAAATATACCAAAAGTCTATGGCAATAGTTGTTACTTCAAAGATAAGAGCAATACTGATCCTGATCTACGAAATTATATCAACCAAGCGTGTTTACTAGGCATCATGAAAGGAAGTTCAGAAAATTTCTATCCAAAGTCAACATTGACCATCGCAGAGGCTACCACTATTATCATGAGGCTATACGGATGAAAACTTCCTGAAAATATCAATCCATGGTATACAAACTACTTCAAAAACGCCTTTGCTTTGGATTTGTTTATCTACCGGCCCATCAAACCTACTATAGAAGGGAAAAAGAGTATTACCAGAGGCGAAGCAGCATTGATGATCTATAAATATCTTGCACTGATCAATAAATAGTTCATTTCTTGTCATTTATCTTCTTATCTCACACATATATGAAAAGTTCAACTTCTTTGGTAAAGTGAATAGGCGGTGTAGTAGCCTTATTATGTGCAGGTATCATAGGAACAACATACGCTACAAGTCTTGTGACTCCTCAAACGCTGATTTGTGCGACTGTAACTCAGGATAACACAAACAGTATTAAGTCTGTTTCTGTTGTCCCATATCTCAATAACAAGCCGCTTAGTAGCGACTTATGGTCATCAAATCAATTTTTTCCAAATCCCAAAAGCGGATGTGCTAGCGTGGGTAGAGATTGGTTACTAGGTGCCGCAGAACCAGGAACTGCATTTTATGTTAAAGGAGTCGACAAAAGCGGAGCAACCCACCTTTTGGAAATGAGAGATGTAGCTATGTTCCGCGGAACTAAAATGCCTGCTACTCAATTAGTCGATATGCGTTATCATGTCAACTCTATAAAGTGAGGTAAAGTACCAACTCTTATCGGTACGGTAATAAATGAAGTGTTTATGGATGATAAGGGAAAACTTTCTGAAGTAATACAAAAGGGTATCTATAGAAGTGATATGCAGGACATTTATGCGCTTGATACGATGAGACAGATCAACGCAACAAAATATACGAAACTTGCAGATTTTAAAGGGAAAGACACCATAACAAGAGAGCAGGCAGCAAAGTTTTTTGTAGCAGCATGGATAGCGATAAATCCATGAAAAACTATACCACCGGCTGGCACTGCAGGATGCAAATTTAGAGATGCATATACTATGGATCATACACTCATAACTTCAGTTAATAATGCCTGCCAGCTCTGATTGATGAAATGATCAGCATGAGCATTTAATCCTAGAAATACTCTGACACTTGCAGAAGCTATCACTATTTTGATCAGAATGCAGTATGGCAGCCTAGATGAAAAAGGTAATAACATATGGTATCAAGGCTACTTTAATCAAGCATATGGAGTAGAACTTTTTGCTCACTACGCATACAATCCTCACCTTAACGAAGGAAATGATGCTATCTCAAGAGAGATGATTGCCTTCCTGATCAGAAGATTACTCGAGATAAATAACATTACACCGAAATACTACAATACTATTTAACTAAAAACTTATATCTGAAAACAAAAAACCACTATTTAAAAATTTATATAATAAAACAAAAAACAAAATGAAGGCTCTGGAAGATTTATTGTATCGGCAAAAAGCTCAAGAATGAGTAGATGAAACTTATACTCTTTTTAGAGACAACAAAGATTATAGCTTTAAAGATCAGATTCAAAGAGCTATTGTATCCGTAGCAAATAATATTGCTGAAGGATTTGAAAGACAGTGAGATACAGAATATAGACGCTTTTTGTATATTGCTAAGTGATCCTGTTGAGAATATCGTTCAATGATATACAGTGCTAGAATACTCCACTATATTACAGAAGATACTTATAATAAGCTATTTGATAAAGCGATTCAAATTAGTAAAATATTATGATGAATGATCAAAATCCTATAAATGTTTTACGTTTTTAGTCTTTAGTTTTAGGTTAATGGCAACATTATTATCAGGAGAGTTAAAACATCATATTGGAGAACAGGCAACTGTAAGAGGATGGTTACATACTATTAGAAATGTAGGTGCAACACTTGCATTTGTGATCATCAGAGACAGACAAGGTCTTATGCAGATTGTTTTGGAAAATGAAGCAGAGATCACTAAGCTCAATGGTTGCCTTACTGGAACAGTACTGAAAGTACATGGACTCGTGAAAGATGCTCCAAAGAGTAAGTATGGAGCTGAGATAGGAGGAGAAACTGTTGAGGTAATAAGAGCAGTAGCACATCCAAGTCCGATTGATATCTCAAAAGATACAGTCAATGCAGATGGTGAAACCATCCATGATAATAAAGTCATCGCGCTTCGTCATCCAAGACAGATGAAGATTTTCAAGACTGCTGCGATCGTGGAAAAATATATGAGAGAGTTTTTTGATAAAAATGAGTTTACACAGATCAATTCACCAAAGATTATTGGATTTCCTACGGAAGGAGGAGCAGAGGTTTTTAAGCTTGATTACTTCGGAAGAGATGCATATCTCGCGCAAAGTCCACAGTTCTACAAGCAGATCATGTCAGCAGTCTATGAGAGAGTCTACGAGATCGGAAGAGCATACAGAGCAGAGAAGTCAAATACATCGAGACATATGTCAGAAATCCTTATGCTCGATGTCGAGATGGCGTTTATCGACTCTATGGATGACGTGCTCTCATTTGCTGAACAGCTCATGCATTTTGTCATAGATAAAACATGGGCAGAGTATGAAGAGCAGCTAACTTCACTTGGAGCAGTAAAGCCGGTCTTAGCAGAAAAGTTTCCACGCATTACAGTAAAAGAGCTGCATGAACTGATGCTCAAAGAAACAGGAGAAGACTATACAAAAGAGCTTGATGTTGTACCAGCAGAGGAGAGATTCATCTGTGAATACAGCGCTAAAAACTGGGGATCAGAAATGGTATTTATCACAGAGTTTCCATGGTCTGATGCAAAGTTCTATCATCATCAAAGCGTTAAAAATCCTGAAGCAACAGACAGAGCAGACCTGCTATTTAGAGGAGTAGAGCTTGCCACACTCACACAACGTGAAGTAAATCATGATAAGCTTATCAAGCAGATAGAAGATAGAGGACTTGATCCGAACAATCCTGGGCTCAAGCACTACCTTGATGCGTTCAAATACGGGATGGCTGATACATGAGGTTTTGGTTTCGGTATGGCAAGATTTATTCAGAAGCTTATCGGTCTGGAAAATGCTAAAGAAGCAGAACTTTTCCCAAGAGATACGACGAGGATTACACCGTAATATAATTACTAATTAATAATGACGAATTACGAATAAAATAAGGAGTTATCATCTAAATAGATTCATCCCAAAACGCTTGAAAGAGCGTTTTTTCTTTTTATAAAAAAAGTATTGACTTTCTTATTTCATGGAGTAGTATTTCTGGTACACAAATAAAAACCACTTTTATGGCAACCGTAAAAATGTTACCGGCCCAGAGCCGAGGGGCGCCCAACTATGGCAGCGCACAGAAGAATATCATAACATTGGCACATCACTACCAGGGCCAGGGCGGCAGCAGCAATCCATAGGGAAAGCTGGCCAGCGCCACAAGGCAAAAACTCGGTAAAAAAAATTAATCACCAAACTCTCAATTCGCATTCCATGAGAAATGTCGTAAGAGTACGGTGCCGTTCAGCTTAAAAAGCTCAATGGACCAAAAGACAACTGGCTTTGGGCGGATCTTATCCCCCACGTAGCTACGCTAAACACTAAGCCGAAAAACTTTTGAAATCCTCTGTCAAAGTTAACATCCAAAAACCACAGCAGTTATGAAAAACTTGCATGCATCTGGCTTTTGGACTATCTTAAGTCCAAAGTAGCTACCAAACAACGAATTCAATCTCGCCCACGCAGAGCGCCACAGCCACCGATCACAACTCGCATATTGCCGAGCAGGCGGGCACCGGCCACCCGGGCAACAAAACAAACAGATAATCTATAAATCTCCTCCAGGCATGCTTGGAGGAGGCTTTTTTTATAAGAAAATATTGATTATAAAGAGAAATAACTTATCGTTCCCCTTACACTATATAAAAAATGGTTGCAGCGCCTCGGTGTGATTCCCGGTCAATATGTTTACATATTATAACTGCCATGGCTTAACCATGGAAATAATAGGTTACGACCTATCTATTTGGAATAAAAAGGCGATCGGAGCGGTCCCCCTTAATAGTAAAATTACAGGGAAAGTGTGGTTTTCCACGCGACTCTTCAGGGAAATACGGGTTTGTAGCCGGTTTTCTTGAGGAGTTTTTTTGTATCTAAAATTTGCCCAAAAAGGTTATTTTCCGTATAATTAGAACGTATTTAGATTTGATGAGAAAACTATGCAAAACACCCTTTCCATAGGAAATATAGAAGCAATTATCGGTGAGATCGTAGGATCAAAGAAAAGGCTCATTTATGTAGCCGGAGCTTCTGCATCGGGAAAATCATATATTGCTAGTCTTATAGCAAAAGAGCTTGAGAATAGAGGAAAGACTGTCGTGAATATAAGTTCTGATAATTACTACAAAGATGATACATGGCTCAAGTCTGTACTCTATGGAACATTTGACCATCCAGACCTTATCGAGTATGATCTCCTGGAAAAACATATAGGTGAGTGTGTAGAAAATAAGCCTTTTGACATGCCTTCATATAATTTCAAAGAAAGCAAAAGAGATATTGCTATCACACTCAGTGGAAACTTTGATTATATCATCGTTGAAGGACTGTATACTATCTCAAAGCTTTCAGAAAAATATGATCCGTTAAAGATCTATGTGACAGCTCCTGAAGAGGATCTAGTAGTAAGACGTCTTCTCAGAGATCCTGCAAGAGTAGGGGAACCACTTTACATGGTAGTAGGTGCGCTAAACAACGTCTATCCTATGTGGAATATTTTTGGAAGAACACAACAACATCGCGCTGACCTTGTTATCAATAATTACTATGATCTTCTCTCAAAGGATGGGAAGAAGATGTTTCACGAGCCTTTTACAGGCGAAGTGATGAACCTAGGGAAGAAATTAAAAGAGGAATATGTCGTTTCCTATGTATATAACGATACGAGTGAAGACGACAATGGAAAGATAATTATCGAAGAACATTATGATCATAAAGGATGAATTATGAAGTCTGTCAGCATCGTAAAAACAAGATCGACAGAAGTAGGAAGCAAAGAAACCAGAGAACACATTTCCCTTTCTGTAGCAAAAGCTGGAATACTCACACAAGTACACAATCTACTACAAGTCGCTGGTCTCACCTATGAAATGACCTTTGGGCATGATATGGAACACTATGAAAAAGGCATACTTGAAAAAAGAGAAGGCAATCTATTATATATCAGATATGACGCATAACAGATGCGTCTTTTTTTATTATTTCATAGCATTTGTTTGTCTTTTCCCTACAATAACACTTATGTTAAGCCTCTATATCCACGTGCCATTTTGCGATAAAAAATGCGGTTACTGCAGTTTTTTTGTGGTGCCAAAAGAAGGCATGGATCCTCAGGCAAAGCTTATAGAGTGATACGTTGAAGGACTTATTCGTGACATTAAAATGCGAGGGACTCACTACAATAAACCCGAGCTCAAGACGCTCTATTTTGGTGGGGGGACTCCAGGCATTCTTGGTAAACAGATACTGATACAGATTATAGATACTATCAAAGAATATTTCGATCTTACATACCTAGAAGAGCTTTCTATCGAGCTCAATCCAAACCCTTACGACGAGATCATCGATCTGGTAAAAACATTGAATCATACCTACAAAGACTTTCCGCGCATTAGATATAGCTTTGGGATCCAGTCATTTGACGACAGCGTTTTACATGCCTCTTCGAGGCAGTATTCATTTGTGTGAATACAAAAATTTCTTCGTGAGCTTCGCAATGTCAAAGAATGATCAAATGTTTTCAATCTCGACTTCATCGCTTTTGGCAAAGGCTCACGGCTCAAGACCAAAGATGGAGAACAATACTTATTTCGAGATAGAGAGCGTCGTGAACGATTTGAAACGCTCGCACATAGCTGATTTGTCGATAGTTACTCACTCTACACACTAGAGCTTTTTGCTGGTTCTCAGTGGGAAAAAACAAAGCGCAAAGAGATAGATGGTATAAGTCATCTCGATCTGTCTCATGTACCATTTGAAACTGATCAGGAGAAAATCTCCACTGAATTTCAGTGGCTCAAAGAAGCTATCCTCGATGCATGATACAGAAGATATGAACTTTCAAATTTTGCACAGCCTGGTAAGCAATCTATCCATAATACTATCTATCGAACCATGGGTAGCTACTTAGGTCTTTGACCATCTGCTGCGAGCTTTCTCACACGGGAATATGCTACAAATCTTCCATCTCATATAGTAAACAATAATTCAAAAATAGTAGATAGCAAAGGCGTGCGCTTCACTGAATCTACAAGTATTTTCTGATATACCAAAGAGTCAAAGATAGATCCGGAAAGTCTTACGATTCTTACAGAAAAAGAATATCTGATTGAGCAGCTTTTTCTTGCTCTCAGAACAAGTAGAGGAGTAGATTCATTGTCATGATATGCAAATGTGCTAGTAGCACATCGAGAAAAACTTATTGCTCAATATGAAGAAGCAGGATTGCTTATATACGAAGACGATAAGCTTATTCTTACAGACGAAGGTCTAGATGTATATAACAGCATAGTATCAGAACTTTTAGCTCTCTAATCCCTCAAATGAGTGAGATAAGATTGTTTGTCGCGACAAAAGCATTCATTTTACATGAAGGTAAGATACTCATATTGAGAGAATCTGGAAAGTATATTGATGGAAGCAATCAGGGAGAGTATGATGTAGTGGGAGGAAGAGTAGAGCCTGGACAAAAATTTGATGAATCATTGATAAGAGAAGTAAAAGAAGAAACATGACTTGATATAGCTATTGGAAAACCATTTTTTGTAGCAGAGCGAAGACCAGTAGTAAGATGAGAACAACGACAAGTTATAGGTACATATTTTCTCTGTCATGCAAAAACTAATGTTGTTATTCTCAGCGAAGATCACGACGACTATCAACGAATAGACCCAAAAGAATACAAGAAGTTTCCTATTATTGAAAATATAAGACCTGTGTTTGAAGCATATAACAATTGATAAAGTGTCGTTGAAAAGGCGACCTCTCTTATGTATATGTGTAAGTATGCATAAAATAGGTCAGAATAAATATTGTCATGTGACACATGAAGGAACTCAGTATACATTTCATAACTTGAGAGATTTTTCTCGAACGAAAGAAGATTATTCACAGGAGCAAAACTGGATAACAGATACGTTTGATGCGAATAAGATAACTCATGTCGATATGCTTATCGTTCCGTTCGGCATGCATAAGTTACTCGCTCACACCATGCTTGTTTTTCATTTTTCCAACAAGAAGCAAATTGCGCTTTCTGTAGAAGCACAACTTGATCAGGGCAATGAATATAAGTTCCTTAAAGCAACGTTTCTGTGATATTACAACCTCTATATCCGAGGGACTCCGCATGACATGGGGTGACTGAGAAAAATAAGATGAGAAAAAGTATTTTGTTATCCACTCCATCTCGATGTAGAAAAGCTTCAGGAGTTATTTGTAGCGCTTGCAAAAAAGACAAACAAAGTACATGCAAAGCATGAGAGATATGCACTCCTACGAAACAACTGTACAAGCGGCCTGTGGAATATTGCAAGAAAATTTTTCCCACTTCCACGCTGGCACTGGACACTTTTCATGGTTCCAAGATTGCCTTATTTTTTGAAAAAAAAGTGAGCGTTGAAGCTCACAGAGAAACATACTTACTAAATGGCAATTAGATTATAGATATTGGATATGGCAAATATAGCTACTATAATCTAAAATCTAATTGCTCTATTATGTGAGTAAAATTACAATTTTCCTAGTTCATCAAGTTTACCATTGTTCGAAAAGAAGATAGCAAGTGCGATCACAACAGATAACACGTGTGAGATCAATGGATAACCCGGAAAAAAATAGTGATCCATAAGCCACCAGCATCATCTCCAAAACATTACGATTGCAAGTCCGATGAAGAAATAACGAATATTGAGCGAGACAGGAGATGGGCGAAACATTTTTCTGATATGACGGATCATCAGTACATTTGAGAGATAAATTAAACTGCCTTATCTGCGAAGAGAGCAACTATTTTTGCTTTAATTTGTTCATCCGTATCGTAGATAGCGTACTTCTGCCCAAGCTGATGAAAGCACTCTACCATGATACCATAAAGGCCGTTGATAGTAACATCCTTATTATTCGTTCCTGAGTTAGTCGACTTAATGAAGTGCGAAAATGTATCTGCACCATAGGTCATAAGAAGCCCTCTAAGCGGTAGCTTAAGAAGAAACGATTGAGATTTAATAAATCCTTCGAGAAGCTGATTTCCTGTTTCTTCAGTAAGATTACATGCGAGACCTTCTGTTGTGAGAAGCACGACCTTATTCAAATGCTCTTTTGCTCTTTCGATGAACTTATCAAACATCTGAACAATGTTTTTCTTATTTTCAGGAACAGCTACCTGCAACGCATGCGTAAATGCAGTATACATTTCATCATCGGTAGGCATAGCGATAAGTTTATCAGTCATTACTTATATATTAATTATAAAATAATGGGTCATACGTCATAGATAAAACATGACTATCTGACATACATATACAATTATACGAAAAAGAATCAGTTTGTCAAAAAAGGGACGCCTACGATAACAGCTTACAAAAGCCATTTTCACATAAAAAAAGCCCCTGATGCAGGGGCATAATACCATAGATAGTTTTAAGGCAGGCAGATTATAAATGTGGGAACAGCATCGAAAATTTCACTAAAAGGAATGTTTCTCAATCGTGAAATCAGATTTTCCCAATCAACAGTTCTCATTTGCTGTACATCAACACCTTCGAATTGAGCAACTTTTGGCACATTTGCATTGAAGTAATTCTCTAAGGTCTCTTGTTCCATGTTCTCCAAGTCCATAAGAAAAGAAACTAGTTTTTTCTTAGAAGCTAATTGTAGCTCTACAAATGAATTACCTCCAAAAGCAACGAACATAGTGAACGTAATGTTACTGTCGTTGATAACAACAATTTTACATGTAACAGCCCATGATTCTTCAGATTTTATGGACTCATTGTTATCATCACACATGGCAAATCTTCTTGCATTTTTTGCCTGAGTGAGATTATGTACGATAAATGTCTTTCGCATAACATTATGTTTTGATTTATGAGAGGATTTTAGCTATAGTACAATCATATTGCAACCATAATATTTAGACTCTTATAAGGCTTTATTATGATACATAAAACTATTTTCAAACAAACAAAGATGACTTAAAACTGAAAGCAAAAATCTAAAAGCAGCTTTTAGTTTTAGGATTTAAGATTTCAGCTATTTTAGTTAGTAAGTTAATAAGCATGATAGACAAAGAAATACAATTTCTTTTGAATACAGAGAAAAAGCGTCAGCAGGATGAGCTTGGGATGATCGCCTCAGAGAACTATGTTTCTGCAGATGTGCTGAAAGCCATGAGTAATGTGTTTACCAATAAGTACAGCGAAGGCTATCCGCTTGCTCGTTATTACCAATGACAGGAGAACGTTGATAAGCTGGAAACACTCTGTCAGTACAGAGCGCTGAAAATGATGGGGCTTATTAATTCAAAGCTCACATCTCAAATCGCAAAGCCAAAATTGAATGGGGTAAACTATACGGAAAAGATGCAAGCAGTTCTCACACAAAATGACTGGTGAGTCAATGTACAGCCACTTTCTGGTTCTCCTGCAAATGCTGCTGTTTTCTTAGGATTGCTCCAACCAGGCGATACTATTTTATGAATGGACCTTGCTGCAGGCGGACATCTCACACACGGACATAAGCTCAGCATCTCATGACTTGTATACAACTCGGTAACGTATGGCATTGTCCAAAAAGACAATAGCATAGACTATAAAGATATCGAGCTCAAAGCGCTTGAGCACAAACCGGCTATGATTATCGCTGGATTCTCGGCATACTCATGAACTATAGACCGAAAGAAGTTTGGTGATATTGCCAACAAAGTAGAAAAAAAACACGGATACAGACCTATTCTTATGGCAGATATCGCGCATATCTCAGGACTTATAGCCGGAGGAGTTATAGAGGGACCATGGAAATTCTTCGATGTCGTCACAACGACAACGCATAAGACATTACGTGGGCCAAGATGAGGGCTCATCTATTACAAAAATTCTAAATTTTGAATTCTAAATTCTAAATGAAATTCGGAGAAAATATCTCATTCGAACATTGATTTATGAAAATTGATTAATAGAGGAGTGTTTCCTGGGATACAATGAGGTCCACATATCCATATGCTCGCCGCGAAAGCTATTGCATTTGCTGAAGCCATGCAGCCTGCATTTAAGCGTTATGCAAAAAACATCATAGACAATGCGAAGCATCTTGCTGCTGAGCTTCATGACCGCGGCTGGAATGTCATCGGATGAGGAACAGAAAATCATATCATCCTGCTCGATGTAACAAAAGCATTTTGGTGAACAGAAGAAACAGGGCTTACAGGATGATCTGCTGCAGAGCTCTTAGAGTCTATAGGCATTACTGTGAATAAAAATATGCTTCCGTTTGACGAAAGATCTCCTAAGGATCCAAGCGGGATAAGGATTGGTACACCAGCACTTACGACGAGAGGAATGGGTAAGAAAGAAATGACGCAGATAGCAACTATTATAGAATTAGCATTGCTTGCTCCAAAGGATAAGACGATGCTAAAAAAGCTGAAAACAGAAGTGCAAAAGATTGCGAAAAAGTTTCCTATACATTAAATATATATTCTATAGTTGATACAGATACGAGATACAGATACAGTTTTTTGGTATCAGTATCGGTTGACAGTATCTATTGAGTAAGAGAAGCTGTATTGTGAAATATAATATCATAGATCGCTTTCATACGTGCAAAGGACTCTCTGAGTGAATTTCTTGCCGCACTTGGATAGATGGTACGATCTGCGATAATACCCTCTGCTGGTAAGCCTATCCCTTGGGCGATAAGAAGTGCTCTTGGAAGATGAAAGCGCTGAGTAGAGATGATCACATGCTGAAATCAAAAAATATGCTTTGCACGCCGAAGGCTATCATAGGTATCGTAACCTGCGTTATCGAGTATAATGGCATCAGCTGGTATACTGCGATTGAGGAGATATTTTAAGATAGTTTTCACTTCATGGTAATAAGGATCGTCGCTATCTCCGTCACCACTAATCAGTATCTTTGATGCTTTCTCTTGTTCATAGACTTCTATAGCCATCTCTGCTCTGTCTTGTACGATCTGACTCAGCTTATTTCACTTGACGCTGGAACCCAAGATAATAACCACATCACCACTGGTGGACAAGGCATCTGGTGTATAGGCCATCTTCTTTTCATATGAAAAGAAGATAACGGTGTTGATAAACAAAAAAAGAAATGCTCCACACAGGAGTATTTTCATGAGCAATAAGCCAATATATGACATCAGGTGTGCGACGCGTAACATCATTAATCTCAGAGTAAATATTTCCTCATCTAATGCAACTCACCTTGCATTCAAAGCAATATTTCGTAAGTATACAGCATATAGTACTTATCTCTTCCTGAAGTAAAACGAGGATGAAGCTGGACAAATTTCTTGGAAGTAAGACGAAAGTTGATATTTTAAAATATCTTGTTTTTAGGAGACAAGGTATATCTATCAGAGCCCTGGAGCATGAGATTCCATGGACATTTCCTGCTATCAAGAAACAAGTAGATTCTCTGGAAGAAAGTGATATCGTCGATATTGATAAAGAAGGAAACAAGTGGTCTATCATTATCCGCCCTTCTGTTGCTGAGCATATGAGAAGCCTTTTGCTCTACTGCCTGGGAGAAGATCTTAAAGATCTTTTTGCGAAGTACGAATATATCATAGACTCATATTACCTTGGAAAAATCTTTGGTCATGCGATAGATATCGATATGGTCATCATCTATAAGAATTGTGAAAAGAGCTTACTTGATGTGGTAAAAGATGACATCAGTAATATCTTTAGAAATTTCTTCATCGAAACTGCACAGATTTCCTTCATGTCGATAGAGGAGTTCCAGAGACGTTATCGTCTTGCTGACAAGTTCGTACTCAATCTTATGAGAACGAAGAACGAGCTCACATAAATACACAATAAGAGATAACAGATAAAAGACATTTCCTATCTGTTATTTTTTTTAATAAAAAAATCCCCCTCTATTCACTATGCAAATACGCATGGGGGAGTTTGATTAAGCAATCACTTTCTTCTTTTCTTTTTTGAATTGCTGCTTTGTGTCTTTTGAGCCAACGAGACTAAAGCCATTTGTCTTTACGAAATTATCACGCATGATAGAGCTCGTTAAAACAATACATATGCACTGGTTCTTATGCTTTACCTCAAGCATGTAACCTGCCACAACTTTCTCGCCCTCAAATCGAGCTTCTAAGTTGTTATCTTTAGCAGCCTGTTTTGATTGCTTTAACAGGGCATGCTTGTCGCCGCCAAGTTTCATTGGGTAACTCGTACGGAATGCGATATTATCAAGCACATAGACCGTATGTATCGCTATGTTGTTTGATGTGAGCGCTTTCATAGCCTGCTCAATACGTTCAAGAGGAGTTGTTATCGCTCCACTTCCAGAATTGTTGGATTTCTGCATAGTATAATTGTGTTTGGGTGAAGTGGAAATATATCTATACCTGGGGTAGTGTCAAGCATAAAGTACTTTTTATCATTTGCCATTGCCACAGGGGAAATAATCTCTAGATTTGAACTATGAAAAACATCTTCTATCCGAAAACAAAGTTATTTCCCCAGCATCCGCAAGTACTCCATCAGCTTGCGTTACAGCTTTTCCTCATGGCTGATAAGTTTGAGCATATCTTTACGAAAGAAGAGATGTCTCACTGCATCATCGTACCATGGGGCAGTTATTTCGACATATGACTTACACTTGCTGCGTGATACAGATATTGGCTTCAAGCTATCAAGCCAAAGAACATGATCGCACTCATACCTGTAGAACTAGAAGGCAATACAAGTTTAGTATGATGCTCTTACGATACGCTGCATACGTTTTTTGGAGAAAATGAAGTCAATAAGCAGCTCTACAATAAGCTAGAAAATATCATCATTGATAATACAATTTTCACAAAACATGCAGAGCCTCTTGTTGCACAGCTTCCTTTTATGAGAAGCTACCGAAAGGTAGATTCGATAACGCCAGTTATCGTAAATAAAAAAAGTTCGCACCTTTCATGGGAAAGTATACGAACTGCATTGTATGATAGTACGTGAGAAACAGGATATATTATCTGTACCAACGAGCAAAGCGATAAAGACCTTGGCGAGATAGCTCAGACATATCATGCTCTTAGTTCTGAGCAGTTAATGACTTTTGGTCCGGAGAGAAAAATTTCCTAGCATAGACAAGCGCTTTCATATAAGCGTTTTTTTCAAATTTTTTCAATCATGTTTTCGCCTGTATATTTCCTTCCTGCGCATTGATCGCACCGATCGCTTTATGGTATGGCGTATTAGCGTTAATATTTGCCATCTTTATAATATCCAGAATCTGAGGACGATATGCTTTTTCTATAAGAACCTTTTTTCCAAAGAGCTGCATAAACTCTTTTCCAAAGAGCGCATAGAGCGGCGATGTAAGCGATCTGTTATCTGATGCTCCATCGAGGACATTAAAGATACCATCATAGACTTTTTCAGACATCGGATCGATAACCGACCGGTCCTGCTCACCATGCATCCAGCGAGACATACCGTTGGTCAGATCAATATTGAAATAGATACCTCATACGATCATCGGTTCATTTTGAAAAAACGATTCCAATGAGAGCAGCCAATCATTTTTATAGTCGCTATTTGTCTTATAGACCTCCTGCGATTTTGCTAAAGAGTAGGGACCTTCATACCAGACGCTCGTCGTTCCAACTTCATCGACAAACAAAGGTTTGCCATATGCTTTCAATCTATCGAGCGTGCGCCATTGGCTATTGTTAATAATATCATACGGATAGAGCCACTGATAGTTTCCATTTCCTTTTCACCAGTTATAGAAGCTCATACCAAGAATATCTACATAATCATCGCCAGGGTAGTAGTCTTCAAACGTCGGACAGTTTAAGCGTTTTTTCTCAGACACCTTACAATAAAATAGAGACGCTTTCTGATGTGGTCTTGCTTCTCTCGTTGGTATATCCCATCCATTGACAGACATATTGAAAAGGATGTTTTTCTGTGTTAACCCAACCTGCCTTGAAAGTTCCCATACGTGTCTCCATGCTTTCTGAAAATTTACTGGATCTGATCCCCATGGATATCGTCATCCGTTCATCTCATGCATCGTTCTAAAGACAACATTGATATCAAGCGTCTTCACGAGCATAAAAAACTTTTTATATCCTTCATCAAATTCGCCTGCGGCGACCTGCTTCGCAGTCATCATACCCGGAGATATCGTAATGTGATATACTCTATCCTTTCCTAAAAGTCAGACTCCACGGATAATTGCAGCTTCTCCCCAATCATCCCAAGGATCAAAGATAAATCCTACAACTGGCAGATCAATACCATACGTCTTTTCAATATAATCAATATTTTCCGGCGTATTATCCCACGACTTAAAACCAAACATATATCCTTGGGCAGAAGAAACAAGAATACTCATACAGATTCCCACTGAGGCAATTATTTTCAGATACTTATTCATATAATCTTATTATCATAAATATTAAATAAACATTTACACTAGTCATTAGTCTTAGTCTAGAAGCTAATGACTAAAAACCACATCAGTAATTTTATTTGTAATGAGCAAGGTGATAAGACAATATATCTTTAATACGTTTTTCCTCATGAGAATCCACTTCATTTACTCCCAAAACCACATTTTCAATGTATTGTATCGTAGCATCATCATATCATACATAGTGCCGTATCGTACGCATATCTTTTCATTTTCTTAACTCCACGAGTAGTTTAACGTACTGATAGAGCGAATGAAAAAAAGGTTTTCATACCATATCTTTGAGTTGTTTTTTATAAAAACTCTCCATCTCAGCATGGAGAACCTTTTGCTCATGATGCACAGTACGAATTCTTTTTACTACTTTTACCAACGCGACACATGCTATCAGAAATATAATACCAAAAATAATCACTCCTGTAAACAAAAGGATAGAAGAAATATTATAGACACCTTCGATCTCTGTCAGAGATGACCAACGTGGAAAGTAAATATCCTGTACAACACCTGTCATAGAAGCAATTACAAGAACAAAGCTAAAAAACAAAAGAGCAAAAATCAAAGAGTAGAGAGCAAAGATTTATTTCATGGTCTATAGTCTACATTTTGAGTAACTCATTGCTTGTTTCATCCTAATGATTTCTCCTTATATAATTCTGCTCCTTGCACTTTGCTCTCTCAGTTAATAGAATGTAAGTATGTACGATAAATAGCATAATCAGTTGTCGCCGGCAAGAGAGTAGTAGCGACTCATGATTCAATGATTGCCAATCAGATAGCCTGTCCTGTCGTGATAGTGAGATACTCGTCAATTTCTGTAATGCGCTGCTCAAGAGAAGAATCTTGCAGATCAACAGTAAATACTTTTGCATTTTCATCGTAGTCTATACTTTGCTTTGCATGAAATCATGATACCAGAAAATAGATACTCAGACAGAGAAAAAAAAGTTTTATACCAATAAGATATTTTCAAAAACGACGCAACATATGGTTTTTGATACTGCTTTCATCATTAAAAGCAACTCATTATCCCAAATTTCCATACTCCAATGAAAGATAAAAAATAGAAAATTATTTTCCATGTTCTATTTTTGATTGAATAATATAGAATTACGTGTTGCAAAAACAGGCAAAACATATATGAATAAGCGTTTTATTTCATTAACGTGACAACACGGTATGAAAGAGTTTCCAAAGAAGTATGACCACACCAGTGAGCATGAAGTATACCAGAAGTGGGAAAAAGAATGAGTATTTAATCCGGACTATCAAAGCAACAAGAAATCAACCAAAGGCAAAAAGAAGGTTGATGCTTCAGAAAGATTTATGATAACACTCCCTCCGCCAAATGTAACATGAGTACTCCATGTAGGACATGGACTTATGCTTACGGTGGAAGATATAGTCACTCGTTATCAGCGTATGAATGGCAAGAAGACTCTTTGGCTTCCAGCTACAGATCACGCGGGTATTGCAACACAGGTAAAGGTAGAAGATAAACTTCGTAAAGAAGGAAAAGACAGAGAGCAGCTTGGTCGTGCTAAATTTATAGATGAAGTATGGGATTGGTCTAAAAAATCAAGAAATACCATCATCTCGCAAACAAAGAAAATGGGAGCATCGCTTGACTGGTCACGCGAAGAGTTTACGCTGTCGGAAAGACTTTCACGTGCAGTAAGAAAATCCTTTTCTAATTTGTACACACAGTGAAAAATATACGAGGGAGCTCGTATAGTAAATCGATCGGTAGGTACACAGAGCGTGGTATCGGACAGCGAAGTAGTCCACAAAGAGGAAGAAGGAAATCTCTACTATATCAAGTACTTTATCCAGGGGAAAGGTGATAGTATCACCATCGCTACGACTCGTCCTGAGACAATTTTTGCTGATGTTGCAGTTGCAGTAAGTCCACACGATAAAAGATATAAAAAGATTGTTGGGAAAAATGTTCTTATCCCTATCATCAACAAACCAATTCCCGTGATTGCAGATGCTGCAGTAGATATGACTTTTGGAACAGGAGCGTTAAAAATAACTCCAACACATGATCCGGTAGACTATGAAATTGGTATGAGAAATAGTCTTCCTATGGATAGATTTGCTATCGACAAAAAATGATTTCTCACTGAGCTTGCGGGTCCGGTGTATGGGAAAAGAAAGATTGCTGACGTGTATGACAATATCATAACCGAACTTGAAGAGATCGGCAACTTGGAAAAAGTAGAAAAGCACGTACACAATGTTCCATACTGCGAAAGATCAAAAACTCGTATCCAGCCATTACTTTCAAGACAGTGGTTCGTTGACGTAAAAGACGCGGCCGCTCAAACGCTTGAAGCAATTGACACTAAAGCAGTAACGATCTATCCAGAAAGATTTATTCATGACTTCCACAACTGGCTCGATAATGTACAGCCTTGGTGTATCTCTCGTCAGCTCTGGTGGGGACATCGCATACCAGTATGGAAGGATCCAGCTGGAAATAACTATGTTTTTGATGAAGACTCTATCGTTGCTTACGCAACAACTAAAAAATCAAAGAGCAAAGAGCAAAGATTATTATTATCACTTATCATATTCAATCTCGTAGCTGATTCTCGTCTGCCAGAGAAGTTTAGTATCGAAGAACTTATCGATGTGCTTTCATCACAGAGTATCGTAGAACACAGAGGTAGGGTACTTGATACATATTTGTCTGTCTACGAACTCAAAGATATTGATCTCAAAGAGGAGATAGAAGAACTCAAACAGATCTTCAGCGACAAGAGCAATATCAAGGAGATGGAAAGTCTCATTGATCTGCTCGACAATTCTCTCTTGATCATACAAGACAAAGATCAGTATACGTTCGATTTTGTATCACTTGCTGGCCTCAAAGACACTGTTCTTCACCAAGAAGAAGACGTACTTGATACATGGTTTTCTTCAGGGCTATGGCCATTTTCAACACTTGGCTGGCCTGATAAAACAGTTGATCTTGAAGAATACTATCCAAATGATCTTCTTGAGACTGCAAACGACATCCTCTTTCCTTGGGTAGCAAGGATGATGATGATGGGAGCCGTAAATATGAATAGCATGCCTTTCAAGACTGTCTATTTCCATGGTATCGTGCTTGATGAAAAAGGCCGCAAGATGTCGAAATCATTAGGAAATGCTATGGATCCACTGGAAGTAATAGAAAAATACGGTGCTGATGCATTACGTGTTGGACTTATCGTTGGCTCAACCCCAGGAAATCCTTTGAATTACAGTGAACAGAAAGTGGACTACTACTATAGATTTGCAAATAAATTATGGAATGCAGTAAGATTTGTTTCGACAAAAATCTTTGAAGAGGGTAGTGAAGAAATTCATCTCGATCTCGATGCCATCAAAGAGGACATCACGAAACATATGGATAAGCTCAATCACTTCGATAAGTGGATGGTTGGCAAGATCAATATGATCATAGAGGAGTCAGGAAGAATGTTCGCAGACTATCATCTTGGTCAGTTTGGGGAAAGCGTGATAAATATGGTATGGTGAGATTTCTGCGACCGGTTCATCGAAATATCAAAGCGTGAAAAATCAGACTATACCGATAAGGTGCTTTTGTATGCGATCGGAACTATCCTTAAATTACTCCATCCTTACATGCCTTTCGTGACTGAAAGACTCTGGCAACATATGCACTTTGAAGGACTGCTTTGTGTTGCATCGTGGCCAACAGAACTTGAAGGAACACCAAAAGACTTTAAGATCTCTATCCTTATGGATATGATTACTGAGTGGCGTAACCTTCGCTCACAACAGAAAGTGAAGCCACACGAAAATGCTGATATCATCCTCCAGGCAAATGTCAGTTTCAACAACTTCGTAAAATCATACGAAAACCTTGTCAAAGATCTGGTAAAAACTGAGCACATCGAATACCTCAGAGAGGATGATGAGATGCCTGCAGAGTATCAGTCTGCGATGGTTATCGACATGAAAATTGGACTCAAAGCACTTGTTGTTATCGACAAAAAAACGCAACTTGCAAATCTTGAAAAACAGCTCATCGATGAAGAACATTATATGCAGGGACTAAGAAATATGCTTACCAATCCAAGTTTCTCAAGCAGCGCTCCTGCAAACGTCGTAGAAGAGAAACAAAAAAAACTGGACGAAGTGAAACAGAAGATCACTATGATGAAGCTTGAAATTGCCAAACTAAAAATGGAGTAATACGTAATAGCAATTAGATTTTAGATTATAGTATTTGCTAACATCTAATTGCTAACATCTAATTGCTAGTTTAGATAACATGTTCGAGGAGTATCCAAATCTTAAAGAGTTTTTACAGGTTTCAGAAGTGCAGAGCGGAGTAAAGCTGCCTGCATTTCTGGATGATCTTTTTGCAAAAATTGATGAACATATTGCTAAAAAGGGTAAGGTACTTTTGCTGACGCTGACGAAGAAATCATCAGAAGAAATTTCATCGTTTCTTATCTCCCGTGGGTATAAAGCATTTTACCTCCACAGCGAAATTTGAACAACAGACCGCTGGGAGATTATTAAAAAGCTTCGTACAGGCGCTATCGACATCCTTGTCGGTATTAATCTCCTCAGAGAGGGTATAGACTTACCGGAGGTTACATTGCTTGCCATTTTAGATGCAGACAAAGAAGGATTCCTTCGTTCATCAACCTCTCTTGTGCAGATTATTGGACGTGCTGCACGTAATCCGGACAGTGAAGTAGTCCTCTATGCTGATAGATGGACTGAGTCTATCATTAAAGCGCTTTGGGAGACATATCGTAGAAGACATACACAGATGGCGCACAATGAGAAACATGGTATTTCTCCTCAAAAAGCTATTTCCAATATCAAAGATCTTGAAGTAGTAAAAACAGACGAAGAACTGAAACAGGACTTCAACTCACTTACTCGCGGAAAGACAAAAAGATTGAAAAGACTGACTAAGAAAGAGAAAGAGATTATGGCAGAGGAACTCAAGCGCCAACTCGATGAAGCTATCGCAGCCTGGGAGTTCGAAAAAGCTGCATCTCTACGCGATCAGATAAAAGAACTGACGGAAGAGGAGAGAACAAGAACATCTGTAGAGACGGAGATTGATGATGATTAAAATAAAAAATAGCCTATCAGAGGGCTATTTTTATATTATGAAAAGAAATTTTTTATGAAAGAAGCGCAAGATTTAGCTCAACAATAATGAGCACATCCATAATAATAACAAATGCAAGAACGGCAAACAAGCATACCAAGAAAAGACGATCTTTATGTGGAGTATTTACTCCAAGATATGATATCACTTTACTCATATTCACTACTTTACTGATAAATAATTACATGTATATTATATATACATATTCAATATTTGTCAACTTTTAGAAGGCTTTTCGTAAAAACCATATAAAAATGCCTATTCTAAGCTATTTACGCCTCAAGAGAAGGGGTTGCTTTTTACGGGTTTTATGAGTATACATAAGGTATTTCATCACCTATCGACGTTCATGAAAAAAGCAACGATTAAGACACCAGAACAGATCAATAATATCAGAATTGCCGGGAAGTTTCACAATGAACTTCTCCTTATTTTGCGCGATGCTGCGAAAGCTGGCGTTTCTCTTCTTGACCTCGAGAAAATCGCAGCAGACTTTCTGAAGAAGCATAACCTCAAGGGCTCATTTAAAGGCTACAATGGATACCCAGCAAACCTTTGTCTCTCTGTTAACGACTGTGTTGTCCATGGCATCCCAGACCGCTATGTACTCAAAAATGGTGATGTTCTCAAGATAGATCTCGGCGTAACCTATAAGTGATGTATGACTGATGCCGCTATTACCGTTATCGTTGGAGGCGATCATGCCAATCCCGAAGCTGCAGGACTTATCGAAGCGACAAAATCAGGACTCGATGATTGCATGCACTTTCTCTCAGCCGGAAGAACCGTCTACGACTGGGCTTATGCTATTTCTCATTATGTCACACAAAAGGGGTATACAGTCATCAAGCCACTTACCGGTCATGGGACAGGAAAAGACGTGCACGAAGGACCGACCATCTATAATTATCCTCATCCAGAATCGAAAAAGACTATTCTCCAAAAAGGTCTCGTGATCGCTGTAGAACCGATTACTGCTATCACATCAACAGATTACATCGAAAGACCTTCGGTCAACAGCCGAAATCTCTACACACAACACGGTGATCCCGGCTGTCAGTGGGAGTACACATTACTCATTACAGAAAATGGACCTGAAATACTTGCAGGCTTACAGTAATATAAATTTATATTTTATTACAAAGAATGATGCCAACACCAACTGAGCTGTTGCAAGAGATTTGCAATAAAAGACAAAACCCATTGCTATCTTTATTACTCCCTAACATAGATAGAAAAGGCTTACTTTTGATACAAAAAAAGATTAAGCAAATTAGCGGAGAAAGAATTGATGTCATGCTAAGCACACCCGGATGATCTCCAGATATAGCGTATAAGATGATTAAGCTATTGAGATCTCACTTTAAAGAAGTAAATTTTATAATCCCTTATTATGCCAAAAGCGCAGGTACTTTGATGTGTCTTGGATGAGACAACATTTATATGACTGAAATTGCGGAGCTTTGACCTCTTGATACGCAAATTCAAGAAATGCAAGAAGGAAATCATCCTATTTATAAGTCAGCTCTAGAAGGATTTAAAGCTCTAGAACAAATACAAGTACATACCCTTGAAACATTAGACATAACGGTTAAGTTAATAATACAGAGCTGATGACTAAAGATATGAGATGCTTTTAATCTTGCTGCTCAATTTACAGGTCAAACAAGTGGAATACTATATAAGCAATTAGATCCTATGAGAATAGGAGCATATGCAAGAGCGCTAGAAATATGAGAGAGATATTGAATCATTATATTACATAGGTATATGAAACGAGAAAAAGAACGCGCCGAATTAACAATAAGGACATTAGTAAAAAAATATCCTTCTCATGGTTTTGTAATAGATATGGAAGAGTTTGAATCATTATGATTACCAGCTCAAACTATGCCCAAAGAGATATTAGATGCCACTCTAGCATGCATTCCATTTATCTCAGCTTGATTATCAGGAGAAGAAGCAAAAATTGATTTTTTATCACCAATTATTCCTCCAAAGGCGGTAGCTATTAGTAAAAAATGAAAACCAACAGCACCCAAGAAAAAGCAAAAATAAGTTTTTATTCTTTATCATTTTTCAGGAATGCACGCTGAAGAATTATATGAAAACTCATTACCCAAAGAAATAATAATAGAAGATAGAATAGATATAGAATATTTTTTCTACAATGAAATTGATAAAACTAGAAGTGGAATATATAAAATTAACTGACACTATGATCAGTTTAAGAGAAATATAATTACAGACAAGATAAAAGATTTTACATAATAATATAATTACTTATGGTTTTCACACTTCCAGAATTGCCTTATGCGTATGATGCATTGGAACCACATATAGATGCAAAGACAATGGAAATCCATCATACGAAGCATCATCAGATCTATATCGATAAACTCAATGCTGCGGTTGCAGGAACTGAGTTTGAAGAAAAATCGCTCGAAGAGCTGTTACAGTCAATAGATATCCTGCCAGAAGATATGCGTAATGCAGTAAGGAACCATGGCGGAGGTCACTGGAATCATGCTTTTTTTTGGAAGATTATGTCACCAGAAAAGAGTGAGCCAAGCGATGCTTTTAAGAAGGTAATTGCAGGTTCATTTGGCGGTATGGATGCATTCAAAAAGACTTTTACGGATGCTGCCATGAGTGTATTTGGTTCTGGGTGGGCATGGGTGATCAAGAAACATGATGATCTCGAAATCATGACGACAGCAAATCAGAACAATCCTTTGATGCTCGGAGAGAAAGCAGTAATGGGGATCGATCTTTGGGAACACGCATACTATTTGAAATGCCAAAACAAGAGAGCAGAATACATAGAAAACTTCTGGAATGTGATCAACTGGAAACAGGTGGAAGAAAATTTCTCTAGTAAGTTTTAGCCAGTAAAAGCGAAACGAGATGGTTGAGGCACAGGTGAATACAGGTCTTATAGATATATCAGATACACTTCTTGGGCGCATTCAACAGCAACCGGACCAAACCATTGAATTACTGCTTGCTGATGAACACATTGGTAAAAACAGATTGCATATGTGTTTTGTTATGATAGAGCAGGGCTGGTATGATCAATTCCAAGAACAATTTCTCACACTTCCTCGAACTAGGGAGCAGAGAGAACGTATAAGGCGTAATGCTATGAAGATAAGAGCTAGGTTAAATTACTATTATCCTCCTGATAAAGCAGCAGCTTATATGATATACCTTATCGAAAAATTATTTCCCGACCAAGCTCAAATTGCAAAATTACTATTAGCACAAAAAGACCCCGACTAATAATGGAAGTATCTGACATCCTAGAGGATGCAAAAAAAACAATTCAGACTTTTCACGAAAGCAATCCAACAGGCGCTGTAGTGATACGGTGAGCGACTGCGACAGGGAAAAGCAAGCTTTCTCTTTTATTAGCGGAACATTTTCCGGTAGAAATCATTTCAGCTGACTCACGTCAGATTTTTCGTTTTATGGACATTGGGACAGATAAAGTAATTGAAGAGATTCGTCAGAAAGTTCCTCACCATCAGATAGATATTGTCAATCCTGATGAGACGTATACTGCTGGACAGCGAAGAACAGCAACCGACAGACTCATACCAGAGATCATAGCAAGAGGCAATATCCCACTTATCGTATGAGGAACGGGGCTTTATATTGATATGATCTACAAAAACTTTGAGATGCCTGATATCGAAGCAGATATGCCACTTCGCGACAAATGGTCTGCTGAAGAGGAAAAAGAACCAGGGATCCTTCGAAAAAGATTACAAGAAATAGATCCCGAAGAAGCAAATAAACACCATCCAAATAGTACGAGATATATCATCCGTGCTTTGGAAATATATGAAAAAACTGGTAAGACTAAGACCTCACTTGCCAATGAGATGCCAGTCAAGCAGCCATTACTCATGATCGGTCTCTGGCGTGAAAAAGACGACAGCAATAAGCGTATCAATTGCCGTATTAAAGAGATGCTCCAGACAGGACTACTAGAAGAGGTCCAATGACTGATGAAGCAAGGATATACGTTGGAGCATCAAGCGATGAATGGCATCGGCTATAAGGAAACCGTACTCTATCGGCAAGGGAAATATGGCAGAGAGACGCTCGAAGAGGAACTCAAGAAAAACACACATTACTTTGCAAAGAAACAAAGAACTCGGTTTCGTAGATACATCCTTGAAGCGAATACGAAGCCGAAAGAGAATGTAACGTATAAACATTATTTCTTATAAATAAAAATGAGAGATAAGAAATATTTTTTATTTATTATCTTTTATCTCTTATTTAACATGGGTTCTGGTTGAAAATAAGCCAGCTTTCTATATAGAATAAAGCATTATTCCAATAGATACTGATACAAGATACTGAGACCGTATCTGTCATCTGTATCTGTATCTTTAATTATGTTATGATGATAAATGGCTCTTTCAGAATATGAAGTAAGAAAACAGAAAGTGGAAACACTCCGTTCATTGGGGATAAATCCTTATGCACAAAAGTATGATAAGACATCGATGATCAGCGATCTTCTGGGAAAGGAAGGTGAAAGTTTCCGCGATGTAGAAGAAATTATTCCTGCTCCAAAAAATCAGTATAAAACGGCCGGAAGGCTCACTCTTTTCAGAAGTCATGGTAAACTTTCTTTTTGAAAGTTATTGGATGAGTCTGGAGAGATTCAACTTATGTTTCACAAGGATAACTGCGTTATCAATTCACAAAGCACAGGTCACAAAGCACAATCAAACAAGGAGGAATTAGAAATGACCGCATATAAGATATTGGAAAAACTGGTAGATGTTGGTGACTTCATCTGAGTAGAGGGAGAGCTTTTTGTGACACATAAGGGAGAGCTTACATTGTTCGTGACAAATTATACATTTCTCGCAAAGGCGATACAGCCGCTTGGTGACAAATTTCATGGGATCGGAGAAGACCAGGAAAGAGCATACAGACAAAGATATCTCGATATGATCTTCAATAGAGAATCGCTCGATAGAATGAAGCTTCGTGCAAAATTTATGAAGACGATAAGAGATTTCTATTGGAATAAAGGTTTTATAGAAATTGAGACACCAGTGCTTGGAAACTCTGCCTCTGGGGCAGCGGCGAAGCCCTTCGTAACACATCACCATGACTTTGATCTCGATATGTACCTGAGAATTTCCCCAGAAACGAACCTCAAGAAAGCTACTGTCGGAATGTTAGAAAAGGTATTTGAAGTAGCGAAAGATTTCCGCAATGAATGATCAGATCCAAGTCATCATCAGGAATTCACGATGATCGAGCACTATGCTGCGTATTGGAATCATGAAGATAATATGAAGTTTACTGAAGAGATGTTCAACTACATCTTTGCAAATATCCCAGAACTTCAGCAGACGATCAATGTTGTGGATAAACAAGGAGTATCTAAGTCTGTATCATTTCAGACACCATGGCAGCGCGTCAATTATGTTGACCAGATCAAGAAAGACTCATGAATAGACGTGGGCGCATATAAGGAAGGAGATGACGAGAAACTCAGAGCTGACATCAAAGCAGCAGGTCATAGCTGGGAAGGGATGGATAAGCAAGGTCTGACAACGATGATCGACTACCTCTACAAAAAGGTGACAAGACCTAAGATCGTCGGTCCGGCCTTCATCGTCAACTATCCAAAACTGATGCAGCCTCTTGCGCGCACAAGCGATAGCGACAAAAACATAGTAGAACAGTGGCAGCTTCTTATCAATGGATGGGAGGTGATCAAAGCATATTCAGAGCTTGTCGATCCAATAGAGCAGCAGGCTAATTTTGATGCACAGGCATGAGCGCTTGCCGCAGGAGACGAAGAAGCAACATCAGGAGACCCTGAGTTTGTTCAAGCTATGGAATACGGTATGCCTCCACAATCTGGTTGGGGTATGGGAATTGACCGTATTTTCGCATTACTCACCGAGCAGTCAAACATCCGTGATGTTATACTTTTCCCTATGATGAAACCACTTCATTGAAATTCAGAAAGCAAAAATCAAAGTTCAGAATCAAATAAAGAAGGTTCAGTTACACCAATACATACAGACAGAGAAGTCTCATATGAAAATATACCCTCTATTAGCGATTCACAGGCACTTGCAGATAAATATCTGACAGAGACTCGCAAGCACTGCGAACAGGTTGGAAAGGTGATGCATTATTTTGCGAAAAAGCTTGGTCAGGATGAAGATGTCTGGTATCTTGCAGGACTATTGCACGATGTAGACTGGGATCATATTGGGAAAGATGCCGATAAACATCTGGGGGATGAGTTTCATACTATCGTAGGAGAAATCAATTTACCACAGGCACTTATCGACGACATACGTTCTCACTACCACGAGAAAACCGGAGTCCCAGTCGATCTTCTTATCAGAAGATATCTGGCCTCAGTCGATGAGCTTTCTGGATTCCTTTATGCATACTCACTTATGAGGCCAGAAGGTTTCGAGGGTATGGAGGTGAAATCGGTCATGAAAAAGATCAAAGATAGCAAGTTTGCCGCTGGTGTGAGCAGAGAACACCTCAGAAATTGTGAGACTTTCCTCAATATTCCATTGGAAGAGTTTATACCTGAGGTGATAGAGGCTATGAAAGAATAAATTTATACGATCAAACTAATGAGAAATTCTAGTTTCGGCTAGGATTTTTTCGTATGAAAACTATGGTATTAGCAAAGGAAAATCCTATAGTCAAAAGCAAGCATTTTATGCGCATTTATTGTATAATGCATATGGTATGACCATCCAGGAAGAAGATCTTAGTCTCCAGGTAGCAGACCACGAAAGCGTGGAAGAGGAGAAGGCAAGACATATAAGAGAGCTCAGACTCAAAGAGATGTTTGCTGATGCGCCAAAAGAGTTACAAGGAATTATTGATGAAGCGAAAGCAGAGCCTATTGAAGACTTAGAAGCACTTAAGCCTCATGACACACAATCTGTGTAATATCGTGTAATGATTGTGTAACATAGTCACATATCAATATTACACTATTGTTACACACGAAGTATTACACCATTTTACACCATTTTAAGTAAGTATGTTATTATACGCCTTCCAGTGACGATATGGCGGAGATAAGCTTTGTCGAACAGACCAAGATAATTTTTTGGTGTGAGACTTATTAGTTGGCTCTCACGATATGTTTCTTGTTATCGAGGAAACGAGGAAACGAGGAAATGAGGGGAAATCAAAATTCAAAGAGCAGAGAGCAGAATTGACTCCGAAATCGAAAATTACTGAAGAGCTAACCTTGCATCATAAATGATTTCTCAGCAAAGAAACTGTAGAATTGATAAGACGAATGGTGAAGGAGTATTATACATCTTATAAAAATGTCGTAAAGTTATTTGTAACAGGAGAATTAGCAGACTTATTTAAGAAAGAACTTACGGTCAAAAAGAAGCCTTTTTTCCCTAAGATACAGATACAAGATACAGATACAAAAATAATTCAAAATATAGAATTCAAAATTCAAAATAATATGGAGGGACAACAACTTATCGTCTTCCCTGACGTCCGAACTATGATAAACACGCTCGAAAAGCGAGGAATAGTTGAAAAATCAGGCATTGTCATACTCAACAGCACTTCGACACAGCAGCAGAAAGACAAAGCTCGATGGGGAATCAAAATGGGTCATGTAAATACACTTATTTGTACATCATCTCAGGTATTTCAGGATCGAAAAGATCTTAAACTCATTACGCTTATGGATAGTCACCAACGATACTATAAAAGCCAGCAAGATCCTCGCTACGATACACGCGAAATTATGAAAAAAATTGCCCAATTACATGAGGCGAGACTCGAAATGACCGGAGTACAAATATTTAGTTCATAAAGTTTGTAAAGTATAAAGTTAAAATTCCTTTGAACTTTCAACTTTATAAACCTTCCACTTTATGAACTTTTATGACGTTTTCCTATTGAACTAGTGGCAATATTAGATAGATTAAACGAAACTTTTACTGTTTTTCGACGTTACATGGCAGAGCAGAAAATACCTCCATTTCTCTTGAGTACTGATACACTAACAGGATATGGGCTCGACCTTATTTTCGAGCTTGCGAAGCAAAATGGATTTGACGGAATAGATCTCGCGATCTGGAAAAATTTCGACAGCTGGAATATCGAATACGTAAAAAGACTTGTAGAGAAGTATGGGCTTCCAGTAAAAGTTATCCAGACATCTAAAGATCTCAATGTAAAAGAGATGAATCAGGCTCTTGACCTTGCAGGTTTACTTGGGGTAAACACCATCACCATCAATCCACCAAGCTTTTTCAATATCAAAGCATATAAATTTGTCGTAGATAATCTGGAAACATATAAAAAGGCTAATCCCGGGATCAAATTTTCAATCATCAATCCAGAAAAGGGAACCATCTTGCTCGCATTGCCAAAATATCGTTTCAATAGCATCATCAAGATCATCAAGATCTATCATGCATATCTTGGTTTGGATATTTCAAATATGGAAGAAGAGGAGTTTGAAGGAGCTTTGCTCAGAAACATCAATAACTATGTTCCTTATATCTCAACGCTCTATCTTTCGGATAAGACAAAATACGATCAGTCTCATGTTAGTCCAGGAGAAGGAGTTCTCAACATTCCATCGCTTATGAGAAAACTTTCTCATGCAAATTATGAGGGATATGTAAGTCTGAAATTAGTTATCGATAAAAAAGATCTCGCAAGCATGGAGAAACTCAATCTTATACTGAGTAAATGCATCAACTACTATAAAGATCATTACACAGTTGAGGGTTCATAAACTCATACACAATATCAAAAATTGAGTTAATCGGAGCTTTTAAGCACTAGTTATGAAGAAAGCATGATATATCCAAAGCATCTCGCTGTCATCGCAGACGGAAACAGAACACGAGCAAAGAATGAGTGAATGACACCAATGGATGGGCATTTTGCCGGAGCAAAGAACACCATAGACCTGTTTAAGCACATATTCAGCACAACAGAAGTAAAAGTAGTAACAGGGTGGTTCTTAAGCACAGAAAACCTTCAGAAAAGATCGACTGCAGAATTAGAATTCATCTTTAGTATCTACAAGGTTATTGGGAACGACTTAGATGAGTTTCTTGCTGAAAACCATATAAACTTCAAATGGATAGGAAATCCTGAGGGGATACCTGATGATTTCAAAGAGTTCCTTGATAAAAAGGAAAAAAACTTCTCATTTCCCGAGTCAGAGAGATATTCGGTATTTGCTATAAACTATGGAGGAAGAGACGAAATAATAAGAGGCATAAAAAAGATGCTAGCATCTGGTCAGGAGACCAGTAGTATCAATGAAGAAGTATTGAGCAAATCTATGGACTTGGGTCATCTACCTCCTGTAGAAATGGTTATAAGAACAAAAGGAGATGAAGCACAAAGAACATCTGGCTTTATGGCTCGACGGATAGGCTATGCAGAGCTCTACTTTACACCAAAGACGTATCCAGCATTTGGACCTGCAGACATAGATATTGCACTACAATGGTTCAATGAGGTCGCAGACAAAAGAAATTACGGCAAATAAACTAATAAACATATACAGCAATCAGATTATAGATTATAGATGGTAGATTATAGCATCGTGCTAATATCTAAAATCCAATATCTAATTGCCAAACTATTATACTTTATTACTTTATACATGAGAAAGGATGAAAGTAACCCTCAATACTCTACAGCTTCAGGAGATTATCGATATTGTAGGAAGATTCGTTTCTAAGCATTCGACACTGCCTATTTTGGAAAACATATATATTAAGGGCAATATAGATACACTCTTACTGAGAGCAACGGACATGGAAAAGTACATCGAAGTACAAATTCCTGCAAGTATCGACAATGAGGGAGCACTGACAGTCAATGCAAGAACTTTCGGAGATATCATCAAGACGCTCGATGACGACCAGGTCCAGATCCATATCGATGGAAGTAAGGATCTTATGACTATCAAGACTGCATCAGATGACTTCAAGATCAAAGGTATCTCTGCAAGCGAATATGTTGCAGTACCGGAGGTACAAAGTGATAAGAGTATTACGTTTGAAGCACAGGCCTTTTCAAAAGGTATCGGGAAAGTAGAATACGCAGTGACAGAAAAGAATTTTTCTCCTGTATTAACAGGTATTTTGATGAGACTCAAAGCATCAGAAGGTGGTAATAAGCTCGTATTCGTCGGAACTGATTCGTTCAGACTTGCCGAGTACAAGATCGATTTTCACGGTGATGCAGGAGCCATGGATGTTATCATTCCTAAGTCAAATATTGGTGATATCAAGAAAGTAGTAGATTATTTCATCGGAAAGGGTGGAGAACAGATCGCTATGAAATTTTCAGATAACCTCCTTTCATGTAGCGCATCTCTGGATGGTATGCAGGTTACTATGACCTCTCTGCTTATCCAAGGTTCATTCCCGGAATACGAAAATGAGAACATCATGCCAACAAGCTTCAACACAAAGGTCATGATCGACAAGAATCAAATAGAGAAGGCTATCAGAAAAATTTCTATCATCACAAGAGATATCAATAATTATATTTCTCTACAGATTTCGCCAAGCACTCTTTTCATCAATTCAGGAGAAACTGATAGAGGAGAAGCAAATAGTACACTTTCAGCCATCGTTGATGGACCAGATGTCATACTCGGTCTCAATGGCAAATATGTCACAGACTTCGTCAGAGCAACAGAAAATAGTGACATTTCTATGAATATCGTCAATAGTGAAAAACCTGTCATCTTTATGGACAAAGACGATGCTAATTATAAGTATGTGATCAGACCACTGGTGAAATAACTAAAACCCGAAGACTTAAAACTAAAATCTAGTTTTGAGGTTTAAGTTTTATGTTTTATGTTATGTAATGAAAAAACCCGCATTCACGATCGTGGAGTTTATGATTGTTATGGCCATACTGAGCATCATGTTCCTGATGAGCAGACAGTATTTTTCAAATGAAAATAAGATCTACTATGCAGGGGAAAGTTGCATAAACAATATGTTCTATAATCTGAGAGAAATCAGTAATGCCGCGCTTCTATGAAGGACAAGAACTCTTTCAGGGCTCTTTCTCTCTGGAGGAAACAATATAGAGACTCCTGATCGATATAACATCGTTTTGAGAACTCCTAGCAAATATAGCGACCCTCAGTTTATCGTAAATGTAGAAAATGCTTCCTGAATTGTTCAAGCTCTCAGGGAAACGCCATCCAATCTTAGCGTTCTTGGCAGTTATGATGGTGAAGCACTTCGTTCTTCAAATATTACTTCCTGGGCATATCTGTACAGAGGAACAGGGGATATAGATGAGCCTCTGGATCTCACAGGAGATGTCTATGGTATCTTATATCTACCCGTATGGTGAATCAACTATCCACTTTCACCAGAATATACCCCTGTCAAAGGGTGTGCAAATGCTGAGTTCTTTGTCACGTATACTATCTCAAGTGCATATCCAAACACTACCGCGCTCCGCGTAGGATTTCAAAACTCGGCATCTATAAATGCGAGAAAAATGCTTATCCAACCATCACAATGGTTTTCATGAGCACTCGCAGATGTTAATACAGGTGCGATCACATTCCGAACATGTAATACAGCAGTACAATGTAAAGAAAGTCATAGAATATTCTTTGATACCAGGGTAAGCGATATGTTCCTCCAGAAGTGTTCACAATATGGAACAGAAAAAAAGTGTGCTGTATGGCAGGGGGGGAATATCAACTAAATACATAATTCAGAAATCAAAGAACAAAATGAAATATCATAAGAATGCAGTAATATGCGTTCTTTTTTTAAAAATCTCATAAAAATATGGAAATCTATGAGATAAATGACTGGTATTTTTTTGTATTTTATTTTAAGGACCTACCTCATAAATGGCGATAACCATAAATATTATTTATCGAAATATATTTATTCTATCATATCATCAATTTTAAACCATATAACCATCGGTTATATAGCAAAATATCAACTGATAACTATAAGCTATCAGTATTGTTTTTCATCTTCTTGTAATGATAAAGCCTTTCTATAAATAATGACTAATCTATTTTACATCTACTAATCAGCTGAGGTGATATGCAGGAACTAAAAGCAATCTTTGACATAGGCAATGGGTACATAAAAGCAGCTCTCTTTGGTAAAGATGATGGAAAACAACTCATCCTTGCTAAGGAAATTGTAAAGACAAAAGGTCTTCGCAAAGGTAAAGTGCTTGATATGGACGACCTCATGCTGTCGATGAGCAACATCATAGATGGATTTCATAAGAAGCTTGGAGGTGATTTTCTCGAGCAGGTATTCATTGGAGTTTCTCATCCTGAGATGCTTGTTACCAGAATACAGGAACAAAAGAGAATCATGAGTGACAGGATCACTAATGATGACATCCAGCACCTTTCAAGAATCGTCAGTGAAATCAGCGGACATGCAAACTATGAAACACTTAAGATCATGCCTGTCTATCGATTAATAGATGACAATAAGAGAGAGAAGGACCCACTCGGCCTACAGGCAAAAAAACTTGAGCTTGTAGCAGATGTGTTCATGATACCAAGAAATTTCTATAATAACCTCATCGAAATATTTGATAAACTGAACCTTAACGTTGTTGATATCATACCGAACATACTTGGAGCAAGTGAAGTTGCACTCGACTTCGATATGAGAGACCTTGGTGTAGCTCTTATCGACATTGGGGCAAATCATACAAGCTTCGTAGTCTACGAAGAAGGAAATCCTCTGTCATATGGCACATTACCAGTTGGAGGTGAGGATGTAACAAGAGACATATCACTCGGTATGCAGGTTGACATCAAGGAGGCAGAAGAAATGAAAAAGAACAATGGGCTTCTTCTCGCTCCAGAAAAAAACTTACAGGAAACACAGATCGACGTTGGCTTCTTATCAGAAATCATCGGTGCAAGATATGAGCAAATATTTGAACTCGTTAATCAGAAACTTGGAGAAATCGAAAGAGAAGGAAGATTACCATGAGGTATCATCCTTATAGGAGGAGGAGCTAAGATGAAAAACCTTGATATATTTGGAAAGACAATCTTTAAGCTCGTGACTCACTATGGAAAAGACAGGGTAATGAACCTTGGAGAGCTCTCGCTCAATCCACAGTTCACAAACCTTATCGGTATCTATACGTGGTCAGAAAAATATTATGAAGGGAAAAAAGGACTATTTAAAAATCTCAACCTGAACTTCAATATCGGCGCGGGCACAAATTGGCTCTCAAAGATATGGGAATGGATCAAAAATGTCTTCTAACAAAACTTACATACTCACTTACTTTTAAAAAAGATACTGATACAAGATACCGATACGCTAACTACTGTATCTGTCATCTGTATCTGTATCAAGCATTGAATCTTTAACTTTGTAATCTTATGGACAATGGTAATACAGGAAATTAATCCAGAATTTATCCCAGGCGCACGTATCAAGGTGATTGGTGTTGGTGGAGCTGGAGTGAATGCAGTAAACCGCATGATCGGTGAAGGTATCCAAGGTGTAGAGTTCATCTCAGTAAATACAGATGCTCAGCAGCTTGTAAATAGCCTTGCACCTCATAAAGTAAATATCGGTCTTAACCTTACAAAGGGTCTCGGTGCAGGAGCAAATCCTGATATCGGAAGAAAGGCTGCTGAAGAAGACGTAGAAAGCATCAAGCATATGCTTAAGGATGCTGACATGGTGTTCATCTCAGCTGGCATGGGAGGTGGAACTGGTACTGGTGGAGCACCTGTTATCGCGCAAATCGCAAAGGAAATGGGTATCCTTACAGTAGCTGTTGTTACAAAGCCATTCTCATTTGAAGGGAAGCAGAGATTTATTAACTCTATCGACGGTCTTGAAAGATTGAAGAACAATGTTGATACACTTATCATCATCCCGAACGACAAAATCTTCAATATCGTTGATAAGAAAACAACATTCAAACAGGCATTTTCTATGATCGACAAGATCCTGACACTCGGTGTACAGGGTATTACTGACCTCGTTATCAAGCCAGGTCTCATCAATATCGACTTCGCAGATATCAAGCGTATCATGCAAAGTTCTGGAACAGCACTTCTTGGTATCGGATACGGAGATGGTGAAAGTAGAGCAGTAGAAGCTGCAAGACGCGCCATCGACAACCCACTTCTTGAGTCTCATCTTGCTGGAGCTAAGAACGTTATCTTCGCCGTAACTGGTGGTGATGACCTTACTCCTATCGAAGTACAAGAAGCAGCTCGTATCGTAGAAGAGATCGCAGACCCTGAAGCAAACATCATTTGGGGAATGTCTATCGATGAAGCATACCAGGGTGAAGTGAAAGTAACGATCATCGCAACTGGGTTCTCTGACTCTAATCAGGAGGTTATGATTAAGGGAGGATCACTTAGAGAGATGTCAGGAAGCAAATATACTGGAATGAGATCGACAAGTGGATTTATGGGATCAGCAAGACCGACAAGAAGTGAAGACTTTGTATCAAGAGAGCTTAACACGGCAAGAGACAACACTCCTGCCACATCTGCTATGGAAGCTCCACAGCAACCACAGCAGGATTTCGAAACTCCACCATTCATGAGAAAAAGACTTATGAACGGAGGAAAGTAGAAATACACAATCTTTGATAGATGATAGTGAGCTATCATCTGATAGAACAGGTAGAATCTTTCTACAATATAAAAACCCTAGATAACGTTGACGGACTGCGTGCTGGGGTTTTTTCTTACTTGAAAAAAATGGCTTATTCACTATTCTTATTCGCATATAGCAATTGGCAGCTAGCATAGAGTCTGCTACTTGCTAACTGCAATCTGCGAGCTGCTTTTATAGGTTTAAAAGAAAATATGTACGGAGCAATCCTTGGGAAAAATAGAACAATTTCACTGAAAGAACTGGAGCTCGTGCAACCGGAAAATCTTCACGTACAGTGACATATTGCTCTTTTCAGCACTAATTCACCTCAAAAACTTGCCTCCCTCGGAGGCCTCATCAAACGATGAGAAGTAAAAAAGCTCGAAGAGCTCTCAGAGGTACCAGAGCTGTGCGGAGTATCGGAAAGAGCAGTAGGAAAGTATCTGAAAGGAAAATGACTGACCAGAAGATTTAAAGAAGTTGATCTGGATCAGACCGATATGGAAGTTCGCGAGAAAGGAAAAGAGTATATCCTGGTAGGAAGCTATGAAGACCTCAATGAGCAATCAGAAGTCATTGAAGTAACTGGCTACCAAGACATTGCTCTCTATGAAACCATCGACTTTGACAAGCCAGTCAACAGCATGAATATTGGCATGATGCCGTCTAAACTCGCTCTTATGCTCATTAATATTTGAGTGTCACAACTTACTAATTCTAAATTCTGAATTCTAAATTCTACATTAAATAAGGATTGAGAATTGAGCACTTCAAATTGAGAATGAAAGGAGTTATGATTTAATAACGTGACCATATATGATCCGTTTGTAGGACTAGGAACAACAGCATTTCTGGCAAATGCACTCGGATATGATTGTATCGCATCAGACAAAGAAATCACTGCGATGAAAAGAAATGCTGATCGATGGCTGGAGCAGAAATATGCTCATGCAGACAAGAGAATCACGACATTTAAACATGATATTTTTGAGTCACGAAAGAAACCATTTCTTAAGAGCGTACAAGTTATAGCAAGCGAAGGATGGCTTGGTCCTATCATTACCGATAGAACATCAGAAAAAGAAATTTTCAAAGCACAGGATGAAATCGTGAAACTCTATAAGGCATTTCTAGAAAATATTGATACATTTTACGACAAGATAGTAGCAGTATTTACGATACCAATCCACCTTTGAACATCGAGCTACGTGAAAGAAAGCTTGGAAGAGTGGTGTAATGACCGTAAGATTAATTATGAGTTCTTACCTGAGGTCTATAAGAGACCAAAGCAGAAGGTCGGAAGACAGATTGTCATAATTACTAAATAATTACGAATTACATAAGGTATTTTTATTCATTATTATTGTGGATGAAAAGTGTCGCAAATTTTCTTTTCGAAGTTGGAATGCTTGCTAAGACCCCAAGAAGTTGATTTGCTTTCCTTGGAAGCGGAAGTCAGAGCGTTGCAGAGCATACGAACAGGGTATGTTACATCTGATATGCATTGGCCATGCTCGATGGTACGGTTGATGCTGGTAAAGTAATGCAGATGTGTCTTTTCCACGACCTTGCTGAGGGAAGAACACTCGATCATAACTATGTGCATCAGAAATATGTACAAGTTGATGAACACAAGGCTATCGAAGATCTCACAGCAAATCTCCCTTTCGGAAATGCAATGCGTCATATCTTGGAAGAATATGAACAGCGCGAGAGTAAAGAATCTCTCATTGCAAAGGATGCTGATAATATAGAACTTATCCTGGTGCTCAAAGAGCAATGGGATCTTGGAAATCAGCGCGCAAAGAACTGGCTCGATTCAGCAAGACAAAGACTCAAGACGGATGTTGCAAAAGAGATGTGTACTCAGATCCTTGAAACAGCATATGATGAACGACGATTTACCGACAAAGATGATCAGCGATGGGTAAATAGAAATAAGACTAATTAATACAACAAGCCTTTTATCCCTTATGATGTAAGTGATGGATTTCTCCTTTGATACGTTTGTATTGAATACATACGACGATCTCAAGCCATATCTTGATGATTTAGTAAATCGCACCGTAAGCACAAAAGAAGAGACGGCGCTTTGGATAAAGGATTATGATTTATTGCAGTCTCAAATCCAGGAAGATGTAAATCGAAGGTTTGTACGCCACACCTGTGATACAGCAAATGAAGCATTGAAGAAAAAATATGATGATTTTATCACTGAAATATCACCAAAACTTCAGGAGATAGATGACGTACTCAATCAGAAAGTACTTGAGCTACCTGGGATAGAGGAGTTAAGTGCCGGCGAAGAAGGATATGAGATATGGATAAGAAGCATTAGGAAAGCTCGCGAAATGTATAAAGAAGAAAATATTTCTCTTAAGACGCAAGATTCTGAAAAAGAAAAAATATATGGAGAAACTACTGGCTCTATGATGATAGAGCATGAAGGAGAAACTTTGACGCTACAACAAGCTACTAAATTGATACAAGAACCAGATAGAAATCTGAGAAAAAATATCTATGAAAAAATACAAAATAGAAGATTAGAAGACGCAAACAAGCTTGATAATCTTATGACAGATCTCATTCACTTAAGAAACGCCATTGCTAAAAATGCAGGTTATGAGAGCTACGTTGAATATCAGTGGGACAATCTGAATAGATTTGACTACAATCAGCAAGATGTATTTAATTTTCATGAAGGTGTAAAACAGCACATAGTTCCAATACTGCAGAAAATTTATGATAAAAGAAAACAAATAATTTGAGTAGAATCACTTAAGCCATATGATCTTGAGATAAGAAATAAAGATGAAAAGCCACTCAAGCCTTTTCAAACGGGAGAGGAGCTGCTTCAAAAAGGAATAGCGACAGTAGAGGCTCTTCATAAGCCATTTGGAGACAATCTCCGTCTTATGGAAAAAAACTGACGCTTTGATCTTTCATCAAGAAAAGGAAAGAGACCTGGGGGATATAATTGTTCTATGCCCGTGAGTCTCTATCCATTCATCTTCATGAATGCAGCAGGAACTCAAAGAGACGTAGAGACATTTGTCCACGAAGCGTGACATGCGATGCATAGCTTCTGCATGGAAGGTGCAATTAGTAATAATCTATTTAAAAACTATCCTATCGAGTTTGGTGAGGTTGCATCTATGAGCATGGAGTTCATGAGTATGTACTTCTGGTGAAATTTCTACGAAAGCGAAGCAGAGCTTCATAGAGCTCAGGAAATGCAGATTGAAGGAGGATTAGATATATTTCCATGGATATCAATTATTGATTCATTTCAATACTGGCTCTATAAAAATCCAGATCATACTATTGCACAAAGAGATGAAAAATTCAGCTCTCTGTTGAGGGAATATATGCCCTGGATAGATTACAGTGGATATGAGAAGTTTGCACATAAACGTCGACAAGCACAGCTGCATATATTCGAAGTACCATTCTACTATATCGAGTACGGTATCGCTCAGCTTGGAGCAATAGGAGTATGGAAAAACTATATGGCAGATCCAAAGAAAGCGCTGGAGCAATATATAGCTGCACTATCGCTTGGATACACCAGAAAACTCCCAATGCTCTATGAAACAGCCGGCATTCCATTTGACTTCTCTCCTGCAAGAATTAAGGAACTCGCTGAATTCGTCTGGAATGAAAGAGAGAAACTCATAAAAGAGTAGTTATTGACTTACTAAGCATATTCCATAAAATACTCCTAATCAAAAGGAGTATTTTCTTTTGGCTAAAAAACATATTATTCACCTCAAAAACAAATATTATCAACTCGTATGCAACCACACCAATTCAACAAAACAGACGCCATCACATTGGCAAAACAGAAAAGACTATTGTTACCTCATGTAGCAATAGCAGACAACAAACCTACGGGATACAGTCTCATCACATCACTCTTAGATGTTTCTGAGTACACTCCCGAAAGCAGCGTAACACTACTGGAAAGATATCAAAGCAGATCATCCACAACAACTAATACAAAAGGATTATATGTAGGTTTTTACCTTAACAAAGACAATGAGGTAATAACGACCCCTTATGTAAAGGAAGAAAATGGTAAACTAGCCATTGTGCCAGGAAATGCTGCTATTATAGGCAAAGAAATAGAGGTACACGATATCCCTATGGCAAATTTATGCTTAGGTGGCTTAAGCATGACGAATAAGAAGTTATTCTGGCAGGCGCTTTCTGAAGCAGCACCAACGGCGGCAGAGTGTAAAACTACACAAACAGAAGTAGCTCAGGCTATTCTGCAGGAAGCCCAAGCAGTAACTACTCAGAACATCTTTGCATTTGACGCACTGGTAACTGCTGCTCGTTTCGATAAGGAACTTTATAACAAAATAGCGGCACTAGAAAATGCTCAAAATATAGAGATATTGAGAGCAACTGGCGACCCAAGAATCCTCGCTCTGTTAGAGAATTCCGATGCATTTTGCGACAATCTCGGACAGATGGAGGGCATCGCAAGCTTGCTTTCGACTCGCGGCAGTAAAGGCTTACTGGCGACACTCGCACAGTTACAAGAGCTGGGCTTCGGCTCTAAGAAGCTGCAAGAAGCATAAAAAACAGACCTACTACAGAATGTTACAGAGAGGCGGTTTTGCCTCTCTTTTTTGATTGCAAAAATGCTAATTTTCCCTATTACCATACTGTCTATTTACCTCACTAGAAAAGAGGCATGTCATTTCAGCTCGAATCAGCATATCAACCGCAAGGAGACCAGCCACAAGCAATCGAAAAAATTGTGGGAGGTTTTCAAAATGGCGAAAAAGCGATCACGCTTCTTGGTGCGACAGGTACTGGTAAGACGTTTACCATGGCCAACGTCATACAAAAACTCCAGAAGCCAACGCTTGTTATTTCGCACAACAAGACACTTGCTGCACAGCTCGCAACCGAGTTCAAATATTTTTTCCCGCACAATGCCGTGCACTATTTCGTGAGTTACTTCGACTACTATCAGCCGGAAGCATATCTTGCAGATAAGGACATGTACATCGAGAAAGAAGCAACTATCAACAAAGAAATAGAGATGTACCGTCTTGGTACATTGGCTTCGCTCCTGACTCGCGAAGACGTTATCGTTGTTTCATCGGTCTCATCTCTCTACGGTCTCGGACAAAAAGAGTATTTTCAAAAACATAGTATCTACTTTGAAGTAGGGAAAACCTACGACCGCGACACTATCAAACGCCAGCTTATTGCCATGCAATACAAGCCCATGCAGAGCAAAATCGAGCCAGGAACTTTTGACCTGAGAGGAGAGCTGCTCGATGTCTATGCGTCTATTGAAAACGTGATCTACCGCATGCACTTCAACGAAGATAAGCTCGAGATCATAGAAAGCAAAGACGCGGTCTCATTTAAGGCTCTCGGCAATGTGCAAAAGTGTCTTATCTGGCCAAGTTCTCAATATCTGCAAGACATGTCAGACTTAGAGAACATCCTCAAAGCCATAGAAGCTGAGATGAAATATAGAGTAGATGAACTCAAGAAAGCAGGTAAAGATATCGAAGCTCATAGAATAGGAAAGCGTGTTATGTACGATATCAGAATGATCAAAGAAACTGGCTTTGTGAACGGTATCGAAAATTACAGTATCTACTTCGATAAGAGACAACCGGGACAAGCTCCATATACCATTTTCGACTATTTCCCAGACGACATGTTGATGATCGTCGACGAGTCCCACATGTCTGTACCTCAGCTCCGTGCTATGCCGGAAGGAGATAAAGCAAGAAAGAGATCGCTTATAGAGCACGGATTTCGTTTACCATCGGCTGCAGATCATCGTCCTCTAAACTTTGAAGAGCTCTCAACGACGATGAGATGGGAGCAACACGATCTCGCAAATTACCAAAAAGATAAGATCAAGAAAGCTCCAAAAACTCTCTTTGTCTCTGCGACACCATCTCAATACGAGATTGATCATAGTGATCAGGTCGTAGAACAGATCATCAGACCGACTGGTCTTTTAGATCCTCGTACATACGTCTATCCAAAAGCGGGGGATTATGACTTCCTTATGAAGTCACTCGGAGATCTTATTAAGAAAAAGCCTTACTTAGCAAAATATCTCAAAGGCTTTGAGCTCAAAGCCGAAGCAGATTTGAAAGAGGTATTTGAGAGTATTAATACGGAAGAACTTACTAACTAATTTAACAACTATTGTATACGATGAAACTGTATTTAAGCTCATATTTATTTGGAGAAAAGATAGAGGAGCTTAAGGCTATGCTTCCAAAGAATGCTCGCATTGGCATTATACCGAATGCTAAAGACGGCGTTGCTCATATTCAGGAAGTACATACCAACATAATCAATGAGTGTAAAAACACCCTCTCAGTAAATACAGAGATCATAGATCTGCAAGATTACTTTACGAAACAAGACATATTAGAAGATCTTATTAGAAACATTGATCTCCTGCGAGTTATGTGAGGAAATACCTATGTGCTCAGAGATGCTATGAGACTTAGTGGATTAGACATTATCCTTCAGAATTTCTCTAAAGAAAACCATACTTTAGTTTATGGAGGAGACAGCGCTGGAGTATGCGTATTAGCTCCTACCCTGGAAGGCATGGAACTTATTGATGATCCTACAGTAAATCCTTATGGAACAATTCGTTCATCTATAGAGCCCGGGGTACAACTAATTGATTATATGGTTATACCTCACTATAAGTCGACATATAAAGACTGAGAGATGTGAAGGAAAACAGAAATTATGGAAAAATATTTACAAGAACATGCTATCGCCTATAAAACACTGAAAGACGGAGAAGTTATTATCATTGAGTAAATAACATGCGTGTAATCACCAAGAATAAATTTGCTTATAGTGACTATGATATCCAGCAGGAGTATGAAGCTGGTATTGTTTTGCAGTGACATGAGGTGAAGTCTATCAAAACCAGCAATGTAAACATCAAAGATGCTATCGTAAAGCTCGACTATGACACAAAAGAATTGTATATTACCAATATGGATATCCCTCTATATGCCAAAACCAGCTTCGACTCTGTGCCAGGCTACGAAGCAAAAGGGAGAAGAAAACTGCTGGTCAACCAGAAAGAACTTGCGAAGATAGCAGCAGCAACAACGAAAACATGACTTTCTATTGTCCCGCTTACAATATGGGAAAACAAATTCAGAATTATCAAAGTAACAATAGGTGTCGGCAAACTGAGGAAGAAAATAGAGAAAAAACAGCTTATTAAAGATAAAGATACGGCAAGATTAGCGGAGAAGGAAATTAAAGCTTTTAGAAGCAGATAGACGTCTTTCATATGCGGAAATCTGTATGAATCATAACCATATCACTTGCGCTTGTTGTAAGTTACAACAGTGTTTTTGTGCGCACACAAAAAGCAAGCCATCTGACTGAAAGCATCAATCCTATGCCGTATGTCGCACATCTTGAAACACAAAGACAAAAGCCGCATGCTATTTTCCAAACCCCCATGCTTCCTGCATATAACGAATACTGTCATACAAACCAAAAGCTCTGTCAGTTCATGCCTCGGCAACAACTCTATGCTGACATCTTATGGCTTGGGAGCATCCAGTACATCGGTACAAACCCCGACACACTCGACAACAATGGCGTCGCAACGGTTCTCGATTCTCTCACCACCTTATCGCCCTTTTGGAACTATCCATACATATTTGGACAACTCATTATTCCTTTACCAAAAACCCCGCTACAGCGGGAGACCGCAAGCGGTCATTATAATCAATCGCAGGAAAAGTCTCGAGAGGAGGCAATACGCCTTGCAAAGAAATGAGAATATTATTTATGCAATGAAGATAAGATTAAAGTTATTACAGGACTCACCGAAGAAGAGTTCATAGTATTAAACTGAAAGAGCAAAGAGCAAAGAGCAGAATGAAATATGGAAATCGAAAATCCTTGCATGAACTATGAGTTGCCGCATTATATGGCGTTTAATTACTTTACGTATCTTGCTGACAGTGAGCATGCAGCAGAGCAGTATAGAATCTCTGCGTTTCATGATGATGCACCTGCATTGACGCCAACACTTGCCGCATTGGTGTATGGAAGAGCCGGACAGCATTTGAAGAGTGCTACGCTGCGATACGACAGATATACCAATCTTGCAAACGAAGATGAATCTGAAGCAAAAAGAGCATGGTGAAAAGCTCTGTTTGAGATACAATTACAGCTCATCACCGAAGCGAGTGAGAAGCATGAAGAGTGCGGAACAAGTTATACATGCTTGCAAAAAGCATGAGCAATCAAAGAAAGTACCCAGCATAGTCGAACAGAGCTCTGTGAGGCAGGCAAAAATCAAAGCAATATAAGATGTATTCTCCTTCGTGACGGACTCCAGGCGAAACTTATCTCTCTGGACTGAAAGCTTATTTATCCTTTCGATCCAACATTTTCATTTGCATGGTCAGATGAGTATAGTTCACGATGGGCTCTACCGAATTAATGAGCAATAAAGTAATTTATCTCATCTATATATAACCATGAAAATACCTCAATCAGGAAGATGCAAAGCACTGATTCTCGTAGATTTTCAGAAATGATTTATGGCAGAGGAGCCTTCAGCTTTTGTATATACTCAGAAATTATTATCGTATGTAGAGTATGATCTCTATGTGAATGCGTCGTTCCATACAGAAGAAGGGGCACTATGGGACCAACAAGCACAATGGACATTTCCCAAGTCTCATCCTGACTATCAAAATATGATTGCCCCATATATTCCTGCTAACAAACCACAAATACCGCTGGAGAAAACAACGAAATCATGTTTCAAATGAAATCCAGATCTTCATAAAGCACTACAGGAATATGACATCGAAGAAGTACATATTGTCGGATATGATATTTATGATTGTGTCTTTGCAACTGCACAGGAAGCATTTGACCTGGGGTATTTCACCTATGTGATAGAAGAGTGTGCTAGCACAGACAATGGCAAGAATCTACGCGATGGAATGGTTTCGATCATGAGAGAACTTTGCATGACGAACAATTCCGTAGTAGAGGAAACCTGATTTAAAACCGTAGCATAATTATGTCAACGCTAACCAGGCTATAGCATCATAGTGCACATTGCTTTTGCGCTGGATAAAGATATGTATATACTTAATCATCATCCCAATTCGACACTCACAAATACTCATTTAAGACACCTCACATGAGTAATGCAAATAAATAAGGAATTTGGCTGGAAAAAGCCAGAAAAGAGAGATTGGAAATTTTATGCAAAACACGTCAATCGGGGTTTTGTTATTTTAGTATTTCTCGCTTTCTCGTGTTTTTCTCTCTATAACAATGTTTCAAGACTTGTTTTTGCCGAGAGCAAGACAGATCTTTTTGCGAATAATCTGGAAGACCTTGCATTTTATTTTATGGGAGTAGACCAGAAAACTGCGAATCTACTCATGTCTATCGATGCTGTAAAACATAGCTACGACAAGGAAGAAGATCATTTTCTCAGAGATAACAAAGGTAATATCCAATACATCCTCCAATACCTTTCAAATCATCCCGACCAACTCAAACAGCTTGGTCTCCATGATTACGCAGGCATCATCGATCTCGTCAGTGATATTTCTCAATACAACAACGACATCTTTTCTCTTTTAGGCGAAGATCGCGAACAAAGATATCTCGTCGTACTACAAAACAGTGCAGAAAAACGTCCAAATGGTGGGTTTTTCGGTTCATTTGCAATCGTTACTATCAAAGATGCAAGGATCAAAAATATTGAGCTCATGGACAGTTACTATCCAAATAAGATCGATCCATCTGCCACTGTACAGGCTCCAGACTGGGCGACCAATACATTTCTTTCATGAGATAGCACCATTACATTTCTCGCGTCCAATAAGTTCGGCTTTACCGACATGGATGGAAAAAATATTAAAGCTATCTACGAAAATGCATTTCACCAGAAGGTGAGAGGAGTCATCTTTGTAAATTCACAGATGTTTGCGGATCTTATCCCTGACTTTGACAAGAAGCTCAGAGAATGGATGTTTACCAACGCAGCTACCGATATCATTCGTGGAGGAAACTTCCCAAACAAGAAGCAGCATTATCTAGAAGAGGTGGCAGCGATCCTCAATAGCCAAAAAGATACTATTATAAAAAACACCATAAAAAATATTCGTTATCTCCTGGATAACAATTACGTGCACGTCTATCTTGAAGACATCGGAGGAGGCCTTACCAAATCACTGGTAACCCAGGGTCTCACGACCAGTTTCCGTGACGATCAGATCTACTTCTGGGATTATAACAGCAGTTATAACAAGATCGATATGTTCATTAAGAAGAATATTGTCTTTACTAATAGTGAAGGGAAAAGGGTGATTGATACAACAAAAGATATCGTGGATATAGCATCGCTCCCAAAAGGAACATATCATGTCAGTGTTAGTTATATGATGACGGTGCCACCTACCTATACGGATGAAATTTCAGGACTCGAAAAGAAATACGGCATCGAATTAACTGTTAGAGAAAAAAGCATCTTAGGAGTGTTTCCGGTATGGGCAACAAGAGGAGTAGTCTATACACCAAAACATGTGACCATTTCCCATCCTACAGGCCAGATGAGAACAAGTCAACTGTTCGACACACCGTTCTCGCATAACCTTCTCTACTATATGGCAAATGGGACGAACAATAGCATGAAGAGTGTACATATGCAGATTACTATTCACTAAGAAATGATAGATACTACATACAAGAAGAGACGTGCCGCGGCACGTCTCTTCTTGGTCACTGTTTTTCCTTATTTCTTTTCTAAGAATCTTGCTTCTATCTTTCTGACACCGAACTTTTCGTTTTGGAATCTGACGACTGCGGTGTCACGCCATACTTCGATGACCACACCCATACCAAAGAGTTTATGTTTGACTACATCGCCTTCTTCGAGGGTAGTTTGTACCGCATAACGGCTCGTTGCTCTGGTGGCTCCTGACGCCGCAGTCAGATCAAACATTTTCTTCAGTTCTTCGGGAATCTCTTCAATGAAACGTGATGGCTCGTTATACTTAGTTTGTCACCACTGTTTACGGCTATTTGCATGAGACATAAAGAGATGGTCTTTTGCACGTGTGATAGCAACATACATGAGACGTCTTTCCTCTTCAAGCTCAGCTTCCTCAAACACTGCCTTTGCCAATGGGAAGATATTTTCTTCCAGGCCTACGATGAAGACAACAGGAAACTCCAGTCACTTACTCGAATGGATACTCATCAGTTTCACTGCTTCTAACTCTCACTCATTATTATCTTCGATATCCGTCATCAACGACACTTCCTCGAGAAACTGCGTCAGAAGCACCATGCCATTTTGGAGCTCTTCGACCTCATCGCTGTCGTATCTTGTGGCGATATTGATAAGCTGACCGATATTTTCAAACTTTTCCTCGCCTGTTTCACGACCTTCTGCATCGATCAAATAGTCTCTATATTTGATCGTCTTCACGATCTGCTCTATAAGCTTTGCGGGGGAGAGTCCTGCTGCGGCCTGCCTGAGAAACTTCATAGAAGTTGCAAATTGGCTGACTGCTTTTTGTGTCGCAGGCCCGATAGTCACCGGCTGCGTGTCGATCTGTTCCACCACATCTGACAATAAGACATCATGCGCAGCCGCATATTCCTCAAGTTTAGCAACGCTATCCGATCATATCTTTCTCTTTGGCGTATTGATGATTCTCTTAAGACCTACAGTATCTCTGGGATTCAATAAGTATTTCAAATATGAGATAATGTCTTTTACTTCTTTTCTTTCAAAGAACTTAAATCATCCAAAGACCTTATAGGGGATAGCTTCCTGCAAAAGCACCTGCTCAAAGATCGCTGACTGTGCATTCGTCCTATAGAGGATAGCGAAGTCTGCTCGTGACTTATTTTTATCAGTCTTCATCTTCTTCATAAGATCGATGAGTGTCATAGCCTCATCAGTTTCATCTCCGTGGTTAAAAATCATAATCTTTTCTTCCCCAGAACGGTGCGGAACGACCGTCTTATCGTACTGGTTCTTATTATTTTTAATGATGAAATTACCTGCGTTCACAATGTGTGGACGAGAACGATAATTTGTCTGGAGCTTATAGATCTCAATATCCGGCCGTATCCTTTTTACCTGGAGGAAGTTTTCCATGACGGCACCGCGCCAGCGGTAAATACTTTGGTAATCATCACCGATGAAGGTGATATTGCTACCACCGGCTGTCAGTAGTTTCATGAGTTCGAATTGAATCCAGTTTGTGTCCTGCGCCTCATCGACAAGAATATATGAAAATTTCTTTTGCCAGCGCTGAGCAATCTCTGGATATTTCTTGAGGATAAGATAGGGAAGGAGCAACAGATCATCAAAGTCACAACTATTATTTTCCCTGAGTTTTTTTTCATAAAGCTCATAGATCATACCCATGGTTTGCTCGTAGCCATCGTTACCATGACCAAACTGCTTCGCAGTAATACCCTGACTTTTCAGTTTTGAAATAAATGATCTTACCTCTCTAAGCTCGACATCTTCTTCCATCTTGAGCTGCTTGATGATATCTTTCATGACAGACTGCGCTTCCTGCTCATCATAGACACCAAAGCTTCCGTTATACCCAAAGCCTTCAGCATGCTTCATCTCTTCTTTAAGAAAACGAAGAAACATACCGTGAAAGGTTCCTATCCATTTGAATGAAGTAGCATTGAAATGAGGGAGTGAAGAAGAGGCAACTGAGGTAGCCTCCTGAACTCCAGAAACCAATGAATCAAAATCCATGACTGATTCGGCGGGGGAGTTTTGAGTTTTGTGATTTGAGTTTTGAGTTGTCGAAATTTCTTCTGAAATTTTCACAAGACGTTCTTTCATCTCCTTTGCAGCTTTGTTGGTGAAAGTAACCGCCAAGATCTGGTCTGGTTTTATTTTTTTCTCATACAAAAGATATGCTATCTTATAGGTGAGCACTCTTGTCTTTCCGGAACCCGCACCCGCAAGGATGAGTGATGATGTATCAGTATGAAGGGCTGCACCTGTCTGCTCTGCGTTCAACTGTCCGCTTATATATTGCTTTATATCCATGAAATGAATTACAAAAATGAAACAATCGTTCTATAAACTATTGATTTGCTTGTGTAATTCTAGAAGACTTTTACTACGTCTAACACATTGACATGTATTATCACATGAGTATAATCTTCCAACATGATGCATTGATCAGAGAAATTTACCTATGACACCTTAAAGACAGCTTTTGAACAAGCTCAATTTTCTGGTAATGCTGCAGAATTTTCGCCATACATAGATAATTTACTGAAAAAGAACAAAGACAATCTGCAATCTGTTCTTAAGATAACAGGGGTTTTACAGGAAATAGAACAGAGTTTAATAGTAACATGACTTCCTAGAACACATATCTATGCTCTGTTAAAAATCGGTATAAAAAGAGATCTGCTATATCGACTTAAACAGATTCTTGTTGATACAAACTGATATACAAGGGTGATTAAAGAAATAGTAACTACCAATGCTAAGATGCAAGAAGACAGCTATGGTTTTTATATACAAAATAAAGGGAATAAAAGGTTTCCGAGATTTGGATCACTATCTCTTGGATATTCAAGAGCGTCTCTCTCGGGATTATTGAATAACATTATAAAAACTGCAGTAAAATATAAAAATACATATAACAGCATGTATGACTACTATCGTAATGATTTTATGCAGGCTGGCGAAAAATTGACCCAGCAAGAAGCAAAGGAGAGAGCCTTAGGAGACGCACATAGCTTTTGTATTCACAATGGTTGGGAATCACAAGTCAATGACTTTGGAGATTTTTCTCATCTAAAAAATGCTTTGGAACAAGATATTAGATCTACGTGACTTCCTCAAGAAATACTGAATGAACTATCCGAAGCATTACATATACAAAAGCTTTGAAAGTTACCTTCACGGGGAGAAGGCTCAAGCCAACAGTGGTTTCTCGAGGCGTTTTTCTGTTATTTCAGTGGAATTGATGATGTAAAAGCATATGTGGATAGGCGACAGACTGGCAATGCAGAGAAACAGGCTCTCATAGAGGATTTCATCCGTGCATATCACAACAACCCTCGTATAAATACAAGACTCATATGAATGAGTCCTGGGGATCTTTGAACGAAAAATTTTGAAAAAAAATTGACTGAATGGGAAAATTATGAATATAAAGGGGGAATAAAAAGAAAAGATATTATCGATACAGATGGAACAAGATTTCCCGATCAGTATTATTAATTTTTGCATTGCTTTGTCGGTCAAAAATGATAAAATGTCAACAAACAAAATAAAACTCTTATGACACCACATATATCATTATTCCCACAAGAAAAACTCACTCCAGAACAGGCACGTATTCATGCATTAGCATTCAAAGCTATACAATATATGCAGGATAAAAAAACAGTATGCATGGCTTCATTGGGCATTCGTTCTGAAGAACAAGACCTCATGAATAAAGTAGTGAAAGCCGTTAAAGGGATGGGGTATTACATGAAAAAAAGAGTAGCAGAATCTAGAGAAGGGCCTTATTGGGCTGGTTCAGGCGACTTTACGTATTATGAGATTACTAATCCATTATGTAAAGTTGTTTACTACGAAAAAACTCAAGCACCCGAAAACGGCTATACACAACTCTCGTTTTTTGTAGAGCAGTCTGACAAGAAACTATCGGCAGGCTATGATGGCACACCATACGAACTTCAGTCACTTGAATTGGACAATTATGTTGCCTGTAAAGTACTCGTACCTTATATGGCACACGTCTGGCTAGGGGCTGATAATGAAATCTATTATTCGACTTCCCTACAGGGAGTTGGTAATGATGGGATCATAACAAAAGCAGAAAAATATTAGTAACTCCCGGCATGTCCGGGGTTTTTTTATTTTTATTCAAACAAAAAGGACAGGAATAATCCTGTCCTACAATAAGGTATTATTTAAATCAGTGATTCCGGCATCCGGTCTATCTTGAAGCCGCGTCAAAAGATGTTGAGTTGGTCAAATGCACGGTCAAGGAAAGGACGAAGTTCTTTGCCTTTGAGCACAATGTTATATCTGTACTTATCGTGCATCTTGTAGACAAGTGGCGGCGTCGCATAGATTTCGATGCCGGCTTTTTGCTGCTCATTGAGAAACAGAAGTTCTTGATAGAGTTTGTTGACTGTCGTAAACATCTTCTGTTCGATCTCATTTTTGAACAAAAGCACCGCGAGCTGACTATATGGAGGATAGCTATGATCTTTGCGAAATTGATCCTCTCGGACGCGGAACGCGTCCGTATCACCGCTGCATGCAAAGCGTATCGCGGGATTGTCTACGTGATATGATTGGACAATGATATTATCGGGATAATTATCAATAATCGTCTTGAGAGTAGAAAATGCTTTTTCATGTGATTTGTAGTCAGGAATATGTAGCGAGCTATCAGCGTTCATGACCACCACAAGATCTGGCTTTCGACCTGCCGGAGGAGTCATGAGGAGAGATGTACCAATAATGATCTGTGTCTCAGGCAGTTGCTGCAAGATCTTTTTTACCTTCGGCATACTACCAGCGGTTTCAGACTCAATCGTCAGGATCTTCTTCGTACCAAACTCTTTACCCAAAATCGTCTCCAGTTTCTGCACGCCTTTTCCATAGAGATGAATATTGTGTCAGCGGCATTGCGGACATTCGCCAAATGCAGGGTAGTGCTTCTTGCAGATATGACAAATACCGTACAGATGCTGGTTCTCATCTTGATGAAACGCGACAGGAATGTCACAGTGGTCGCATTTGGGAATATACCCGCAGTCATCGCACAGCATACCCGTGGCATATCATTTCTTATTGGCAATGATCAATACTTTCTTACCTGTAGCAAGCATCTTACGAATCCCACCATCAGCCAACGACGAAAAACCAGAAGCCGTCTTATCCTGCTTCATATCTACCAAAAATATTTTCTTTCATGCTTGCTCAAAGCGCTCGTAATTCATACACACAGAGTATCTATTTCCAGTTGGATTTAAATAACAAAAAAAGTCAGCAGATAATAACCCGCTGACCACATGCGAGAAACCGCATGTACATTAGTTGATGTTTGCTTTCACCTCTTCCAAGGCGGCCCAGTAAGCATCAGTAAGATGAGGATTGAAAAGCTCTATGAGCTGCGGGATAGTTACCCCGTTAGTCATAAGGAGTTTCAGGCCCTTTTCTTCTTCCACTGGCTTAGAGTCATGCGCTGTACAAAAAGCAGCATAGCTCGCATAGTCTGTAATAGTAGCAGCTTCCATAGCATGCTCTTTAGAAGCATAATAGAGAGTCATTATAATAACGCCTTCATGCTTTATATGGCACACTATTTCGCCTTCTTGCTGAAGAATTGACATTTCAGCAGTGTAAACCCGGCTGTCTACCATAAAAACATCTTTACGGAAATTGTTTGATGCGAACCCTGGGGTAAGCATAACAATAGAGAATTGTTTGTTCATAATATTGTGTGTTTTTGTGTTTTTAGATTTTGTGTCATCAATAGATTTTTAGACTATTGACTTGTATATATTATACTCGCGGATCTATGAAAGTCAAATAAGAAAAGAATAGTAACAATAGTATTTCACGAGTAAAAAAAGCCCCGCATATAGCAGGGCTTTAAGATATTTAGCATATACACTTAAGATGATAGAAGCGCATATACTATATTTGCTTGGCTCGGATCAAGCCGATTACTGGCCAGGGCATGCCTTGTTATTGTTTCATCCCTGCGAGTTTGACATATTTTCACTATTTCTTCAGGAGTAAGACGGGGCGGGTTAACCCAGTTGAACGCTACCTGAAGAACATCAGAATGAGCATATTTCAGGACATCATAGGTGACATCTCCCTTATCAGAATAAGCAAGGTGATAGCTTATGTTCATTAGAAGTGTTGAATCAGGTTTGTGATTATATGCTTTAAGCAATACTTCAAATGAAACTGGCGTATCAAGTGGAGGCTTTGGGGAAACGGGCACACTATCTGCTGGCTGGAAAGGAACTATCATTTCATCAGGTAAGTCCGCAATCATCATTGCGAACAAAATCTTGTTAGTACCTTCAAGTGCGTCAAAGAATTGATATGCTTCCTCTGATGAAGGTTTTATCTTCATTTTTTCAGAAAAAGTCTTATACGCATCATAGTTTTCGAAGCCACGACCAATCGCAGTAATGCTTTTATCATCTTTGCCCACGATAGACAAATAGGATGTGGGCTGAGCGACTTCCAAGAATACATACAATGACTTAAAACTGCACTCAAACTCGTACGGTACAATATAGATATTATTGATTATTATGCTCTCACCCGACTCTTCACGCAAAACTTGATGAAGACAAAATTTCTTATCTCCCACAGTAAATACATGTAAAGTTTCCTTTTTTTCTTCCGAAACTAGAAAGGTCCTGTTTGTGATTTTTCTCATAAAATGTTGATTTAATCTGTTTGTTGTAATGATTTTTAAGGTTCAACGTCACCAATACGGCTGACGCAAGTAATAATACTTACGAAAACAAGGAAGTCAAGCAGAGCTTTTGATAAAGTCCGCGTTTTATCCGATAAAGAAAAACAACCGGCAGATGCTCGGTTGCGTCCTTTTTCTCTTATGTTGCCTTCTGTTTTTGCTCAGCTACTATCTCCTGAAGCTTGGTTATATCCAAACCCATAAGGTACTCATATGTACCATGAACATCCAGCAAATAGGAGGGATGATTCTTAATTTCAATGACGAGTGATTCTTTTTCCATATGATCTACATTTGATGAACAAGAGAATAATAAGTGTTTTGATAGCCAAAGCAAGACCCGATTCAAACAAAAAATCAGCCGGGAAAGCCCAGCTGATCTATTATTGAAATGATATGGAATGTTTATAATTTACGGTTGTCGACCGTCCATTTGTCCTGCTGAATGTCGTTTGCCACAAGTGACAGAACATGCTGATACAAAATACCCTCCACCATAAGTTTCGAGATATTGGAAGTATAGATATGTACTTGAGTAACCTTACCATGTTCTGCATACCAACTTATATCTCCGAACTGATAATAGTAACTTCCTATTACCTCCTGAATAGGAATATCTTTCGTAGGTGTAACAAGTTGGTAGGTATTTTTACTGATACTTCCTTTTGTTTTCATAGTAATGCTGTTAAGTAGCTGAAAAAGCTCAGCCGAACCCTCTACATCAGGCTGAACAGTGGTGCTATAGAAGCCCAAGACACTATCATACTTAAAGTATTCAGGTTCCAAAAAAGTAAAGACTGGTGAAGGGAGTATTTCCAACTCACTCTTCTTGCGAACGTCTATAACAGGAATTTCGTATAAACGTTTATGTTTAACGTCCTCAAGCAAAGAGTAGAGGCCCTCCTGTATATCAAGCACCTGACCGCGCTGCGTATACCTATTACCGCTTTTCACACGAATAGTAACATTTTCACATGATTGGTTATGCATGTTGTAATGCCACTTTAGCTGACCGTACCGATAATCACACTCATAATAATCAGCGCCTATGAATGCTGGGTATTTGAACATACGGGGCACAATAATAAATCGTGTTGAACTACTAGGCTGTAAGAAGTAATTTATTTTGGGAGGCACATCGCCAGCCAACGTAATAGCCGTCAGCAATTGCATGAAGTCAGCCGTTTGCGGCGAAACTTCGATGGTGTAAGTAGAGTCTTTATATTCTTTCATTCTCCCCCTCATAATATCAAGCAGAGAGTCCTGCTGCGCTGTAGCAGTATTAGAACAAAGCGCAAAGGCGAAAACGAGCAACAATAGTGTTTTTTTCATTGTAATTGTTTGGTGTTTTTGATTCGTGATAAATGTTAATGAACGTGTCGATATTGACAGGAGTAAATTGTACGGAGCCAGCAATATAAGTCAATGATAACTGGTTTTTCTTTTAGAAAAGAAAAATCAGCCGGAGGACCGGCTGATTGATAATATATTAGCATTAGTTCATACATTCAGCCTGCGCTTTAGAGACATACTCGACGGAATAGTCGTTTTCGCTTATATCACGACAAAAACGCCGGATAGTACGAGCCGCTTTCTTAGATACAGAAGTGTTTTTCTGTATTTTCCCTGTCAATTCATCGTATTTCCATACGACATGAGAAAGGGTAAATTCATGAGTATGACCGTCTGTGCTATTGAACACTTTACAGGTCTCTTTACCCGCTTCAATGTAGAGCCATTTTGTAGATGGTCCCTGCTGCGGAAGAACAGATGCGATTTGCTTCATAGCCGCATCCACTGTGATGCGTTTTGCGGCTACAGCGCATGTAGTAGTTAGTAAGCTTGCTGCAAACAATAAGAATGCTTTTTTCATAAAATGTGTTTAGATTTGTGATTAATTTTTAATGACGCTTGTCGAGATCGACAGGGTTAAATTGTACTGAGCGGCTTATCTAAGTCAATTGTAACTTATAGTGGTTTTTGAGCCTTATTTCACTAATATGGCAGGTAGATTATAGCAGGTAGCAACTAGCAGGGGATATGCTAACTGCTAGCTGCCAATTGCTCTACAACTTTATAAGTTAGTTAGCCTTATGTTACGTCACCAGCCAGTTATGGCGAAAGAGACTCTTGCTTCTATGCCTGTCGACCGAAAAGTATATGTCGACGGTACTTTTGGGCATGGAGGACATGTCGAGTACATACTTAACAATTTACAAAGTACAATTCACAAAGCACAATTAAATTCGGAGGAATCATTGACTAGCAGCGAGCAGCTAGCAGCTAGCGACAATATATGATGAGCTATGACATATGATCCATCAGTTAGGATAATAGCCATAGATCGCGATGAAAAGATGCTCGAAAAAGGCAAAGCGCTAGTAGAAAAGTACCATGCGAATATAAGATTTGTACGTGATAGTTATAAAAATATTGATGAGATTTTGAAAAAAGAGGGGATAGCATGAGCTGATTATATCCTACTGGATATTGGAGTAAATATGGAACATTTTAAAGATCCTGACCGTGGGTTTTCATTTCTGTACGACGCGCCACTGGATATGCGTTTTGACCAGAGTAGTGGGCAGAGTGCAGCAGATGTGGTAAATACATACTCTCGTGAAAAGCTTGCAACGATGTTCACCACCTACGGTGATTTTGCGCCGACAAGTGGGCTGTATATGGCAGATGCTATCATCGAAAAAAGAGCGGAGAAGAAGATCGAAACCACACATGAGCTCAATAACACACTGAGAAATAAAGGCATTAGAAAAGAGCAGATGGCCGTAGTCTTTCAGTGCTTAAGAATAGAGACTAATAATGAGCTGGGAGAGCTTATCACATTTCTGGAGAAATTTCCCGCTGCACTCAATGTATGATGAAGATGCGCTATCATGACATATCATAGCATCGAAGACCGCATCGTAAAGCTCGCTTTCAAGAAAATAATTGATGAAAACCCTTCGTTTGTCCTCTACAATAAAAAGGTTATCGCTCCGCATTACCTCGAGGTAAAGAGTAATAGAGCAGCAAGAAGTGCAAAGTTTAGGATCATTGAGAGGGTAGCATAAAATAATAACGAATTACAAATTAAAGAGGATGTCAATTATAAATAGTAAAGGAGATTGAAAGAAACTTTTGAAACCGTATATGTAGTTTATACTTTCGACTTTACGAACTTTATAAACTTAGTTAATGAATAAGTTACCCATAGCCAAGTCAGTCGCAAGAGAGTATTTGAAGCTCCAGAAAAGACTCAGGGCAAATAAGAAACTAGTTGAATACATAAAAGTATGAGCCATTGGAGGATTGGTACTATTTTTTATTGGTGTCTATATCTACTTCGTAAACCAGGGGTCGACACTAGGATTTTTCTTAAGACAACAACAAAAAGACCTCGATAAGATCGAGTTTGAATATAGCTTGATTGCAATAAAAAACACGGAAGAACAAAAAAGAGTATGGGAGTATGTGATGAGCGGTAACAAGTATCTCGACAGTGAAAGAGATACCCACAATTTCACGCTCGATAAGATCATCATGAAAGTTTCTTATACGGGAGAGCGCTTAGAGAATTAATATATCCCATAAGAAAAGGCCCACTATGACGGGGCCTTTTTCTATTGTTCAAATCAGCTAAAGAACGTATTTATCGCTTCAACCAACGGTTCATACTCTCTAATTGTCGCAACCACATTTTTGAAATCTCTGTTACCGACAAGACCATTGACGTAGTTGAACAGATATTTTCTAAACTCAATCACTGACTTTCCTATATCATAACGCGTCACATCAAACTCTTCAACTTCTTTCATCCACTGTTCATATGACGGCTGTTGAAATATTTCTGTGAAATGCAGATTTTTATTGTAGTAATCATACGCAATAATCATCAGTTTCAGATGAAAGAGTATCGTTTCATGACGTTCTGCCAGAGTAGGCGTATGACCAATAAATATCCATGGATCCGCAATCGCAGCTTGTCCTATCATAACACCATCGAGGTTCCCTTTCTTTGTCAGTGCATCCTCATATGATTTCACGCCTCCATTACCGATGATAAGACAGGAGTCACCTACGCGATTTTTCACATCATACAAGTACTCCCGATCGACACTTCCTGAGTGTCACTGCTTATATGTTCTTCCATGGATCGTAATCGTCCTACAAAACTTCGCCGCAGCCACGATAAACTCTTTCTGTGCAGCCTTATCATCATCGGTCAATCCTGCACGCGTCTTTATACTAAATGGGATTGGGTAGACAGCATCTCTCAAACGCTCGATCAACTCGAGCGTTTTGGCTTTATCTCTCATCATACCAGCCCCACCACCGCACGACATCACCTTCGGTGATGGGCATCAAATATTCAGTTCAATACCAGCAAAGCCAGGATACTTTGCAACAATATCTTTCGCTGTCTGTATCAAATCTTCATGATCTCCTCAGTAGATCTGCGCTATCGTTTGGTTCTCAAATTCTGTTCTCATGATATGATGCACCAAACGCTGTGGCTGGCGCACATAGCCTTCTGCATTCATGAACTCAGTTCGCATTCGTAAGGCGTCAATAGAAGGCTCCTTTTGTAAAGGAGCTCCCTCAGCTATATGAGGGTGAGGATTTGCATATTTGTCAAAAATACGCTTCACGACGATGCGGTAAGAAGCGTTTGTTATTCCATCCATAGGGGCTAAACCTCGTATCATCTTATTATAATCAATAGAAGCCTCCTTTTGCAAAGGAGGTGTCCACTCTAAAATGTGGACGGAAGATTTTTCTCAACCGCTAATTATACATATTTACCGCATAAAAAAAAGCCTAACCAGAACGGTCAGGCTAATAATCTTTTCTTACGTCTCTTTGTATAGAGATATATCCCTATAAGAGGAATAACAGTAAATAACACAAATAAGAGAGAGCCAACCGTACATGGAACGATCACGTACCTTGTATCTTCCTGTTGCATGTTATCTATACCAAGATAATTGAATAATCCTCCTACGATAATTCCTGCAAATACAATCGAATACCTATAGAAGGGGGGTTGGGTGATAGCAACTTTCCCAAGTTGAAAGAATTGAGCCTTGAGGAAAAGTTTTATTTTTTTTATTCGCATTCCCATGTTTGAGAATACTGAGAGACGTAGTAGAGCAGGGCGAACAAGGATAAATACATACATCACTATGATGCACATAAAAGTCCATCCTGCTGACGCTCGCAAATGTTCACGACTAAAGATGAACAGATCGATGGCAATAAGAAGAAGGAGTAAACATATATTTTCTATATGAGTATTCCCATACCTCTTATCAAAGGGGTGCTGTTTTTTGTTGGTTATACTCATAAGAAATATGTTTAGAGCCGTATTGTAGCCATACATTTCCCTTTTTCAATAACATTTAGAAACTAGTAAACGTCCTTACTTACATCCTTGATCGTACAGAAATTTGCAACACGATGAAGAGCTATCGGACTCAACTTACGAGTACGGAAGCTTCTTGTATAACCGATAACACTCAAAGATGAAATAGGGTCACGAGACATACGATATGTAAAAACATGTCTTGTCCATGGCTTTTGATTGTGTGTATCAGCGATGAGCTGCGCAAAGGTTGGGTTTGCGCTTGATCCAGGGTTGAAAGCGACACAACGATCCGGATTAAACTTTTGGGCAATAAAATACGCAATGGTTCCACCGAGTGAATGACCGGTTACTACCGAATGATAGTCAGGATATACCTTTTTCGCATTTTCATAACTTTGAACAGAGGCGTTAAATCTTGTATTCCATGCCTGCGTACCAAAAAGGATATGCAAATCGCTCATATAATCTTTTACTTCCGTGATTTCTGTTCCTCTATATCCAAGGATCCAGGTCTTATTGGTATGATTTACATAAAGCGCAGACTCAATATCGTTATACTTTTCGTCGAGTTCATACCCAAAGATATGTCTTGGGCGCTCGAAAGGATTGAGATAAATTCTATCGGAAATATAGGCACATGGGGTGTCCTGAGGATCAAGATTGATTGTATCTTCATCAAAAACTTTATTGAAAACTGATGCAAATCCATTTTTTACTGTGGTCCACTGTTTATCCATATAATCCTTGGAAAAATAGCTTTTTGTCTCCTTCAGCACCTCATTTTCTTTACCAGAAATAAGCGGCTTCTCATTTGCAGCCTTTCTTGTTGCTTCGACCTCTTCCACCGAAGAGATACCAAGCGCAGCTCACACTTTTTTCATAACAGATGTAAAACCCATTCCGGAAGAAAAATCATAAATTATATATATCTTATTATAACCAGATTGGCTGTAAAATGCAAAAATAGAGCAAAAAGACCCTTTTTCTATAAAAAAAGAGCTCTCGGGGTTCCGATCGCTCTTAATGGGCTTTTAAGCCATAAGGGTAAATGAGGCAACTTTAACGGCACGTGAGTGCAATGGTCGCCCATGTCTGCTTACTTGCAACCGAGAGAATACAAGGGTAGGATTAGGAAGGATTAATGGCTCCGCGGCCTTTAATCCTTTTTCAAATGTCAGCTCTCCAGCCAATATTCTCTCCACTTTTTTACAGCTATAACCAGGGAGCATGCCTCTTGGCTCTGGACCAGGTTGGCGCTGTTGTTTTTGCCCCAATTCTTTTTGTTCAAGCCTTATTTTTTTGTCACGGAGTGCTTTTTCAACACCGGGCGACAATGTGATTGGCTTAAATTCATTCTTTTTTTTACATAAATAATGTTTCTTTGCCATACCTATGAATTTAATGGTGTAGGGGAAATTGTATGCATACAAAGCTGTTTGTCAATAAAAAAAGTACGACCATGATAACGGTCGTACCTTTGAAAAGTGATAAAAATAAGTTCAAATACGATGGAGAGCGGTATTTCTGCCTTTGCCTAGTTCATGAAAGGCATCACTTATTTCTCCGGTGATAGAGGGCAACTTCGGTCGCTGAGCTGTACCTGCACCACCTTTTTTTATCAGTTTTGCAGCTTTTTGTAGAGCTTTATGATTTACAAATTTCTTGCCATCATCTGCAAGAGAAGCTATGCAAATGACATTACCACCGGAAGAACGACTGTCGCCTTTATAGCACCTGTTGTGATTAGAATAATGATTTGATTTCATATGGGGTTTGTTTTTAGTTTGTGATCCAAAAATGGTAATCAATTTATATTATTTGTCAATCTCAGATATAAAATTATCCTTATTTTTCACTCTCTTGTAACAACTCACGAACAAGCTCGATTGCTCTTTGCTGATCGATAAAATAAGGCGACGTGGCAATAGTCGCCACTGAGGCAGAGGAGAGGAGCTGGCGAAGAAGTGACATCTTATGAGTCACATCTGTTTCATGAGCGAAGAAATCAATGTCGATATCTACAATACTATTCCCAATTCTCAAGGCTCAATTCTCAATAATATTATTGTGGATTATCTCCTGAAGCTTAGCCTCACTTCTGATTTGAATGCAATCGCCAATAAGTCCTGAGTGTAATGCTGGCTTAATGAAAGAAGCTATCTGTGTTTGTGTATTCACGTATTCAGCAATAACTCATAAGTCATAATCGTCACTAGCTGCTAGTCACTGGTCACTAGTCAACGCTTCCTCATTTTCTCTTTTTCTCATTTCCTCTCTATTGAATATTTTTTCCGTATTTCACTCTGCTCTCAGCTCTTTGCTCTCTCAGTTTAAATAAAAGTTTGGTTCATTAAAATCTGCATGCTGATCGATATGCAGGAGCATAGCTCCAGGTTGAATAAGCCCGTTGTGGAGCGCGTCGTACCGGAAGTATAACGCGTGATTATGATTGTCTGTGATGTAAATGGCTTTTCAGTTATGTACTATTTTGAGTAATGATTGTAGACCCTTACACGAGATAAGTTTTCCATTTTCGACTTCCTCAAAAACAATCTCATCTCACAAAGCGAGATCATCCAACGTTCATGTAACCAGCTGAGGAATAAAGAGTTTTCACTGAGAGCCCAAAGCCATTCTGTCGTCATAGGCAATAGCATTATTTCCAACGGGTTCAACCAATCGAACGGGCTCATGATAATAGTTCATACACGTATTTCTTACACATCATAAAAAGCATATTGCAAGTAGCAGCTAGCAAATAGCAACAAATGTTATCTACTATCTGCCAACTGCTATATGCTATATGCGTATTACACTCCATGTTTATTCTTTTTCGGCATGCGAGGTTGTCTTGGTTTCACCGGTGCAGACACTTTCGCTGCTTTACTGATTTTCTTTGCTTTATAGTACTCAGAGAAATTATAGCATAATTCAGCCAACATTCGCTGTTCGTGCCATGGGATAATATCAGCGTATTTTTGTCCTTCACGGATCGAAGCCGTATCTATATGTATTGCAAACCCATAGTTTTCTTTGCCTTTTCGCACAGCACCAAAGACGTCTTTATAGTTCATATCAAATGCCAATGTCTTTACATGCTGCAGCATGAGCATCTGCTTCTCATAGTCATCTTTGGTCAGCACAATATCTGCGGTGATATGATGCGAAAGCACATTGCGGCAAAAGAAAATGATCCTCTGAAATGCTGAAAATTGCTCGCCAAGCAGATCTTTCAGGAACTTTTCAAAGTGATGATCCTGCTGCATAAAGTCCTTCATGCAAGAAAAGATTCATCTCAATCCACTGATCGTTGCCAGATAACCAAAGATATTTTTCTTATCCGGGTGCTTATGGATATCTGCGAGCAGCTTTTTTATCATAGTGGTGTTGAGCGAAAAAGCTGTGCCTTCACCCGTAAGCATGCGTATGCCGTCTTCGACGCGCATGCTCTCATCAGTCTTTATACGATGATCGAAGAACATCGCAAGCGATAAGAACTTATAGTATCATTGCAATAGTGTTATTTGTGATAAGCTTGAGCGCATATCGAATAACTAAAAACTAAAAGCTTAAAACTAAAATCCGATTTGAGGTTTCAGGTTTAAGTTTTGAGGTATATATGATAATTATGTATTTAGGCGTAGAAAGCTATAGAAATTACGATTGACTTATAGCTTCAGGACATTACTATTTCATTCAGACACAAACACAAAAATCAACAATATGAAACTGAAAAAACGAAAATCAACTTTGATGAGCTGGAAACAGCAATAGCAGACGCGACTTGTCGCATGGAGGCTGAGGGACTACTTCTTCCGCAACAATCCCCGGAGATATATGAGCCAACATTTTGGCAGCGCATAGGCAAATATGAATACGGCTATAACAGCCGTGGCTATACCAATGAAGTACGCTGTGCGGCATAACCATTCCTAACCATCTAAATAAAATGTATGGAACCAAGATTAAGTATTAAAAGAGTACTCAGCAAACTTTATCCACTTATACATGAAATAAACACCTACGTGCCACCGGTCGTAGAAAAACAATAAACGTTAATATGAGTTGCGTATCATCGAGAAAGAGTGCCTCCTGTAAGTATCTAGCAGGAGGTTTTTTTATACCGAAATATCATAACTGTGCTTCTTGATGATCTCCTTTATCGTCTGTGCAATTTTCTCATCGATGCCACGCGCGATCCTATAGAGTCTGTTGATACTGGTATGATACTTTCACTGACGCAGGACAAATACTACGCATTCCCGATCAATGCTCTTATGATACTTCTTCAGTGCTTTCTTAATCAGCTCATAGCGATACGTATCATCACTACCGTCCAAGCTATAAAGAGTTTCTAAGATAGATAATATCACATTAGTCACAGTAAAACTATGTCCTCCGACATAGAGCTTGGTGGTATACGGAACAATTTTCTTCAAAAATGATTTTCCCTCTGCTTTCATCGTTTTATAACGAATCTTCTTGTCACCCACGATCGTCTCCTGTGCCTGCTTCTTCTCGTCGAGCACATCGACCGCCTCCGGCGCATCATAGTTCATCATGTGTAGCTCAAGGGCTTTGAGTCATGTGACAGTTCGTCATGTGTTTGCATATGTCTGGCAGTGTTTTCTTAAGATCGACCAATAATGCTTTTGGATAATATATGCAAGATCTGCGGGACGGTCGGGGAGCGTGACATAAAGTAAGTCTTTTCTGAGAGAAACAATGTATCCTTTATTTTTTAACTGATGCAAAAGTTTGTAGGTTTTTGTGTCGGTATAGGCGTCATCCATGCACTGCTGGAGGATTTTTTTGATAAACCCAATTTCTACGACCTTGTCGACAGTTTTTGAAAGTTTCTCCACAACAATGTTGAAATAGCTTTTTCTCATAGAGCAGGTACAACCTATAGATAATAACAAATAAAAAATAATGTATCTTCCCAAAAAATCAAGTCGAACTTTCCCAAAAAATTATAACGTTTTTTCCATTGCAATGGAAATAGAAAACGGTATTAACGTTTCACGCTTAAAAGGAAAAAAGAGGAAGCGATAAAATAAGAAAGCACGAAAACATCAGATTCGAACTTTCAAAAATCGACCATCGAACTGCCATTTAGCTAGTAAGTTAGTCTCTCACATATGTATCAAGCCGCTTTGTTTACACAAGATACTCTCGACAGACACACAGTACAAGGAAACAACATGAAAGCGATCTTCCATGAAAAGGAAGAAGGAAAGTATGATGTAGTACTGGAGATCAACTCTCACAAGTTCCTCATCAGCATGAAACCAGGATGGAACGAACTCGAAGAGTTTGAAGTCGTGGCAGTGAAATGATACGTGGAATTCTCTTACGGTGTCATGCAAGCTCTCAAAGATATGGTTCGCAATGTTTGTTACGGACATGTTGCGGAAGCATACTAATAAACATAGCAATTAGATCATAGATGTTAGATTGTAGCATCCTGCCAATATCTAAAATCTAACATCTAATTGCCACTTTATAAAATTAGCAAGATATGATCATGGATATAGTAGGCGCAACGCAGTTCAACGAACTCATTAGCACATCAGATAAGCTTGTTATGGTAGATTTCTGGGCTGAATGGTGTGGTCCTTGTCGTATCCTCAAGCCAGTACTTGAAGATCTCACAGCAAAACATGGAGACAAGGTAACGCTCGTAAAGATCGATGTTGATCAGCAAGACAACTATCCACTCGCGGTACAGTATCAGGTAAACAGCATCCCACAAGTCACATTTTTCAAGAACGGAGTACAAGTTGATCAGTTCATCGGCGTTGTTCCTCCAGCAAGAGTCGAAGAAATTATTAATCAACATGCAACAGCTGCTGGAGCAACTCTATAAAATTTTACATTCGAAATATTAAATTCCAAATATAATAATGAAGGCGCCGCCTTCTTTTTTTGTATAAAAAAAGCCCCGATACGGGGCTTGATAATAAGCGAATTACATTAGTTACTAGCATTAGCAGCGTAATGAGCTGCTATTTTTTTTAAGTAGTCTTGCATACCACTCCAGTCATCGTGACCAAAAACACCAAGTAGTCTAAATGTTTCCACCTCCAGGCAATCCTGACATTCACAATGCATGTCTACAGAACTTCCATCGAGTCTCATATTGCCCTTGTGGCAACTATGCGGATGAGGCTCTCGCACATTTTTACAACCGTCGCACAGGATAAAATCGAGATTAAGACGATGAATAATGAGCGCTGTTTCCTCAGCACTATTAGCAGGAGCATATGCGGGCGTAAAGCCATGCTCCTGTATGAGAAGCTTTGCTATCCCGAAGAATTCTATACGATAGAATCCTTTCAGTTCTGGCATAAAGCCAATTGAAAGGTCATTTTCTCCTTTCATCTTGCCGATGGCAAGCTGTACACGAGTAAGAAACTGGAGAAAACACTCAAGGTATTTCTTTGTTTCACCATCCAATTCACCAATAAAGGTTTGCCTCAAAGACATGATAATTTCTCCTATCGAGGTATTTCTCGCGAGGACAGTTCTGACAATAGTTACGTAATTCTTTTGTGGATCCATAATGAAGTTTTTTTATTCGTTTCGAGATATCTTTTGTTGTTCTGGTATTATAGGGCAGTACGGGCGAATGTCAATCTCAGAATATCCAAAACCGAGAATGGTTCGAGTTGCAACAAGTCGCTTTTTGAGTAGTACATAAGGATAGTATTTATCATTTGTAGACGAGAAAATGCGTGTCATCATGAGGATGTTTAGTTGGATCATAGGCCTGGTTGTCTTAGGGCTTATCGGCTGGACAATAGCGAGTATCGCTCCGACGCTTGGAACGGAGAAAGTAACCTATACACTCATCGAAAAGAGGAGCGGTTATGAGGTGCGCGAGTATGCGAGTCACATCGTTGCACAGGTCGTACAAACGGGGGACATGGCGAGCGTTGAGCTGGATTCACAAACCATCCTTGCGGGGTTTTTCTTTGGCGGAAATGCCATCCAGGCTTCTATCCCTGTGACTGCGCCGGTCATTATCCAAAGCAATGCGAACAGAACAACGGTGGCTTATTTCATGCCTCAACAATACACCGGCATAAACTCTATCCCAAAACCAAACGACCCAAGGGTCGAGCTTCTTACTCTTCCTGCATTTAAAGCGGCTGTCTATACCGTGCGTGGCTCACTAACTGAAGAGGAATTTAACCACGAAGCTGAACTTTTCATCACCAAGTTGAAGGTCGATGGCATTACCGTAGTTTCTAAGCCATTCCTCATGAAATCATATCAACCACGAACTATCTGGTTTATGAAGAAGAATGAAGTGGTGGTGCTGATTAAGTAGAATAGGAGAATTACTTATTCCAAAGAATAGGCTTAAAATGTTTATATATTTATTGGCTAATCAATGAGTTTACTTAGCTTTATTAACGAAATAAGTCCAACTTGAGAAGAAATAGACGGAGTTCAGAAGTCTGGTAATTACATAAGAGAAGCTCTCCAAAATAAAATGAGTGAGATCAAGGATAATTTTTTAGCGTGATCGTTTAAAAGAAGAACTAAAAATTCTCCTATTAATGATTTAGATATTTTTTTTAAATTTGATGGAGGTTCTTGATTCTTTGAAGAAACAAACGACTGATGCATAATCTACATCACAGAAGATCAGTATAATAACGATCATGTATTAAATGACTTCTCTAGTCATAATCCTCTTAAGAAACGCTATGAAGTTTCTCCCATAAGGATATTAAATTATTTCAGAGAAAAAATTAAGGAAACCTATTCGACTACTGGTGAAATAGGTAGGAACTGAGAATGTGTTACTTCATATTTATCTACCTATGATCTCACCATTGATTGCGTACCATTCTTTGCAGTCAAAGAAGAGGACTATATACTTATTCCTAAATGAGAAAACAATATATACCGAAAAAAGACCAATCCAAAAATGGATGAAGAAAAAGTTAACACGCTTAATAATGAAACTCATTATAACTGAAAATTAAAAGGATTAATAAAGGTACTTAAATATCGGAATCAAAATAAAAACTATGGAGTAAGTTTTAAGTCCTATATTTTAGAATGCCTTGTTTATCATGCTCTAAATATACACTCACAACATGAAGACACATATAGTAATTTATTCAAAGTCGTTATTAATTACATTTATAGCAACGTAGATCAATACTGCAACATTCAGGATCTTCCTTGATACGAATATATGTATTACACATTAAGTACTGACCAAAAAAAGACGATAAAAGACCTACTTATATTATTGGAAGAAAAAATAAATATTTCTGAAGATTCTCTTATTGATTATTTAAAATCTTAAAAAGATAACATGACAAAACAGACCGAACTACTCAAAAATCTTTGAGAAAACGCTTGAATGCAATACAAAGCGTTCTATAAATCTCATGATTTAGCTATGTTTATTCAAATAACTTTATTGTCTATACCTATACTACTGGCGATTATTTCCCTAGCAGAATGATGAGTGAAAATACTAGATATTATAGGACTATTCTTAAGTATATTCGCCCTAATATATCATATTAGTTATTGAAAAAATCAGGAATTATATAATGAATGGGGGAATAAATATCTAAACGTATATAGAAAAGCTGAAAGTTATTACAAGAAAGGGCAAGTATCTCAGGCTGAAGTGGAGGAAATTGATAAAGCAATATGTAGTTTGAACAAATTAGAAAGACCAACTTTACACGTATTTGCAAAACAATGGGTAAATAAAACTATACGCAAAGAAACTACCTATGCCAATGAGCAAAAGCCTCGATGGGAGTAGGTTTCTAATCCCTCTCCGCTAACTCTAACCATCTCGCTTCTTTCACGCCAAGTGCCGTCACAATTTCATCCATCTCTCTGCCGAGTTTCTTCATCTTGTCGGCGTCCATAGTTTCAGACTGGAAGATGAAATTGATCTCGTCGACTCTTTTCTCGAGAACACTGATCTCCTGGCCAAGTTTATCAAGCTCCATCCTTTCTTTATAGGAGAGCTTTTTCTTTTCTGGTGAAACAGCAGGAGTATCAGCCTCTGTCATCTGTATCTTTGCAGCCCTATTTTGTTTTTTCTCTGTTTGGATCTCCTGCGCTCTATGCGCTACATACTCGGTATAAGAACCCCAGAAATCCTTTACTTCACCATCGCCTTCAAACGCAAAGATATGGTCGACGATTCTATCCATGAAAAATCTATCGTGCGAGATGACGATAAGACAGCCGGTGTAGTCCAGTAAAAACTCCTCGAGTATCGCCAGGGTGACAAGGTCGAGATCATTGGTCGGTTCGTCCAGTATCAGAAAATTTGGACTTTTTATAAGAACGAGAAGAAGGTGTAGACGTCTCTTTTCACCTCCGCTCAGCGTACTGGCAAATGCCTGCTGCTGGAGAGGGGAGAACAGAAAACGCTCAAGCATCTGCGCAGCAGTCAGTTTTTTCCCCTTTGCAACAAAAATATACTCAGCGGTATCTTTCACAATATCGATAACTCTCTTATCTGTCTCGAACAATGCCTGCTTCTGTTGGTAGTGCCCAAGATAGATCGTCTTTCACTGCTGGATATCTCCGCTATCAGCAGATTCTTCACCAGTGAGGATACGTACAAACGTAGACTTTCCAACGCCATTCTTTCCGATGACACCTACACGCTCACCATGTCTAAAATCGTGCGAAAAGTCTTTCAAGATAACCTTATCACCAAAGGATTTTTTCAAATGGTGAATCTTGAGGATCTTGTCACCCATTCTTCTCTGATTGATCTCCAGCTCAAGTTTCTTGCCTTTCTCCTGGAGTATAGCTTTGCTTTCATGATAGGTATCTTCTATCTCACCAAAGTTTTTTATCCTCGCGTATTGCTTTGTTCTTCTCGCACCAGGAGCTCTGCGCATCCACTCAAGTTCATGCTTCCAGAGCTGCTTCATGTGATGCGCTGTTCTTTGTTCCAGTTCTTCACGAGCAGCTTTCTTCTCGAGAAAGACAGCATAGTTACCAGCGTAAGGATAGATCTTTCCCTTATCCAGCTCAAGGATATGCGTACAGATACGCTCCAGAAAATAACGATCGTGAGTCACGAGCAGAAGCGTCAGATGTGACTGCTTCAGGTAGTTTTCAAGCCACTCAATCATATCTAAGTCGAGATGGTTTGTCGGCTCATCAAGGATAAGAAAATCTGGTTCATCGAGGAGCGCCTTTGCAAGAGCCACACGTTTAGCCTCTCACCCTGACAGCGAACCAATGGGTTTTTGCAGATGCTCAGTCAGATTGAGCTGACCAATGATCGTCTTCACTTTTACTTCATACTCCCATGCATGCGCAGCTTCGATCTGTGCAAGCACTTTTTGCATCTCCTGCTCATCGTGCTGCGGATCGAGGAGCAACGCTTCATAGTGCCTGATAAGCTGCCCAAGCTCATTTTCATGTGTAAAGAGCGCCTCTAACACACTTGTCTCGGGCTTTACCTCCAGGTCTTGCGACAAAAATCCCACACGGACATTTTTCGTAAATAATATCTCACCAGCGCTTCATTCTATCTGTCACATCAAGAGCTTCAAGAGGGTGGTCTTACCAGCTCCATTTCTCGCAACAAGTGCCACTTTTTGTCATCTCTCAATAGAAAAATTTACACCATTGAGCAATGGCTTTCCTGTAAACGACTTATATACATTTTTGACTAACAGATATTGCATAATAGCGTCCATCATATGGATGCGTTTAAACTAATCAATGAAAAGAGAGCTTTTTTGTTGACATACGCACTTTTTCAAATACAATACACTCACAAAAAAACAAAGCAATTATGAACTACACTAGCATTGTCATCCCCATTACTGAAGCGGGAGATATCGCAAAAATTAAAACCATCATTCACGAAACATTGCCGGCAAATGAGGCTGACGGTAATAAATGGGAGGATATAAACTTCCACTTCTTACCCAACGGTCAATTAAACACAAGCTCTTTCCAAGCCATATCTATCAGAAAGCGCCGCGTTAGTCCTGTGCGATACAAGGGAGCTGGATCCTTAGCTTCGGATATGTTATTGGTGGAGAACGTAGAGACCCTTGGTGATAAGATCAAGGAGCACTTAGTAAGCAACTAAGTAAAACAAATGTATTATTATATTATTATTTCCGCGTATATCGCGGTTTTTTTTACAAAAAAAGAGGCGCATAACGCCTCTCTATACATATTACTTACGATGACACTACCATGACGTTTTCTTCGCTGCCAGTATGGGTAATGCAATAGAGTTATACATCCCCGACTGGATATGAGCGTATCCCATTTGATTTTGTACATTATAGTCAAAGAGACACACCAATTTATCTACTTTTGACACACCCAGACAAATTCTTGAAGTATGCTCTTCTCGTAAATACCATTTCTTCTCTGCTGTATTGAACTCCCCATAGTTCATAAGCTCAAAGAGCGCTATAAAGTTCCACATCTTTTGCTGGGATGTACTACCAGGCATGAACTTTTTTATTTCTTCATATTCTTTCATAGAGGAAGGTATATACCAGCTAGTATCGGAAATCACCTCTAGAGCAGCAAGAGGTGTATAGTAACGTATATCCTTTATGCCATCTTCTGCTTTTCTGTAAAAAGAATTAACTTCATTTGTTTGTGTCGCGAGCAAAGTATACTGTTTGCGGAGCTGACGGATCCGGACAATAATACGCTGGGGATATTCCAACCTATCAATGTAAAAGGTTTTCTTAAATTTTCGCTTCTGCGAAGGCGAGAGTGTGTTCCATACCTGCATATAACCCTGTATATTGGGATAACGAGATTGAGGAGCGACATAGTAGTATCTGATGACCAGAGCAATAAGTAAGATACCGGAAATGATGAGAATAGTTGTTGTGTGATTCATAAGATTTTGTTTTTTAGTTCGAATTAGCATTATAAACAACTCAAGAAACAAGTCAATCAAAGCTAGTATAGTCACAGAATCAATTGAAACGGGTTTTTTACATAAAAAAATACCTTGTAACCAAGGCATAAAAGGCAAATAGCATTGTACAGAGGTTCTATATGCTGAAGAACATGAGTTTATCAGCGACAGCCTTCCATTGAAAAAAGAGAGGAGATTATTATACTTACCCACTATAAAGCACAGTAAATATTTTAATTTTTCCTTATACTCAATGTCCAATAAAAACAACCCCGTCATCCTGAGCTTTGACACAGTATCTTTCGCCTATGGAGATGGTAAAAAGCCTATCCTCATCGAGAGTGATTTTACACTTCGTGAAAACACAAAGATTACGATCATGGGACAAAACGGAGCAGGGAAGTCGACTATTTTTAAGATGATTACAGGAGAGCTTAAGCCACAAATTGGAAAGATCAACATTGGTCAAAATAAATCTATCGCTATTGCGAAGCAGGTTATCCCAAGAGATATGATGCATATGACCATCAGAGAGTACTTTGCGACAGCCTTTGCTGAAAAGGACTATCAGCTCGACAGAAAGATTGGTGAAGCGTTTGAGGCAGTGAATTTCGACATGCCACTCGACAAGCACCTGAAAGATCTTTCTGGAGGACAACAAGCACGCGTACTTCTCGCATATGCACTTATTCAAAAACCAGACATTCTCTTATTGGATGAACCGACAAACAACCTCGATACCGACGGCATCAATCATCTTATAGGCTTTCTCCTTGGATACGACAAGACTGTCGTAGTGATTAGCCACGACGCCGACTTCTTGAACATGTTTACAGACGGCGTCTTATATCTCAATGTCTCAACGCATAAAGTAGAGCAATACTGGGGAGACTACTATGATGTAGTAGAGCAGATCGCTGCTGATATTGAGAAAGCAAAGTCGCTCAATGCACGTATGGAAAAGAAGATTACTGACGCAAAAGAAAAGATTAACTTCTTTGCAAATAAAGGAGGTAAGATGCGTAAGCTTGCGAGTAAGATGAGAGACGAAGTAGAGGAGGCAGAAGAAAACAAAGTAGAAGTAAGAAGAGAAGACAGAACGATCACATCGTTTACTATTCCATTTGAAAATTTTGTGGGACCGATCGTGACGATCAACAGCGTGGAGCTTATGAATAAGCAACATGAGCGCGTCTCAAAGAAAATAGATATGGTGCTCAAGAAGGGTATGAGATACCAGCTTATCGGTCCAAATGGTATTGGAAAATCAACGCTCCTCAAAAGACTCCTCAATGCTCATAGCGGAGATGCAACACTTGCTCCAGACGTAAGGGTAGGTTACTATAGCCAGGATTTCAACGCACTCGACATGCAAATGACAGTATGGGATGCCCTGCATGAGATGTCAAACGAAGTCACTGATCAGGAAGTCTATAAGACTGCTGCTCAGTTTCTTCTTACCGGAGATCTTCTTAAAAATCCTATCGAATCACTTTCTGAAGGACAAAAAGGACTTCTCTGTTATGCAAGATTTTGTATACAAAAGCCTCACTTGCTCATCCTCGATGAACCAACAAACCACATCAATTTCCGTCATCTTCCTGTTATCGCCGAAGCACTCAACGAGTACGAAGGAGCCATGATACTGATCAGCCATGATGAAACATTCGTCAACAAACTAGAGGACTTACAGACTATCGATCTTGGAAAAATGCTGTAATATGAATTCAGAGTTCACAATCACATAAGAAAAACTCGGTACAAAGCCGAGTTTTTTGTAAAACTAATAAGTATCTAAGAAAAATGTAATCATGTCTTCTCCTGCAAGATATGCATCCATAGCCTGTTCAAGTCTTGTGTATCTGTATTTTTCCAGCAGAGGAGTCGCTCATGATTTTACCGTGACAAATATTCCCCTCATCAGAAACAAAGCACCAAAGATCTGGTGATTGGTAAAATCGATGCCAAGCGGATGCCCCGACAACGTTATAAGGTAGCGAGTAATATGATCTTTTGAAAATTCATGTTGTCTGGTCAGTTCCCCCAATTCACTTCATGCAGGAGGGAACCAGTAATTTTGCGTCAGTGATGTAATCGTATCATAACCAATAGGACCAAAGAAACTATCTTCAAGATCGATAACACCATCGTCAAAGATATTATAAGCATTATGATCTCCGTGATTTCGTCATTGTGCAAGAGAGGAGAGAACATTTTGCATGGCCGCAAGACATCTGTCATTTTTCTCTGCAGCAATAATTTTCTCTTCATATAAATATGGATAAAGAGAGAATTCATGAGCAACAATACTTCTATCATTGACGGTGTTTGCCTGAGCCTCAAGATGTCTCCACTGATAATCAATAAACTGATCTACAAGTTCATGACTAATAACTCATATCCTCTCGTACTCTTCGGTAAAAAGCTCTGAGTATAATTTTCCTTTCAAAGATTCTTCTTTCATCCACCCTATATCATCCTGTGCTGCTTCATATCCTAGAAGCTTTGGTAAAGGAATACCATGAGAAAGGAGCTTTTGATAGAGACCAACTTCTTTCAGTATTTCATCAAACGACCCCATTTTCATATAATGAGTATAATGATTACAGCGATAAATAGCTGAACCATTTCTCCTATGCTTTAGCAAATGATAATCCTGTAGCATGATAAAAAGAAACAAAACAAAAAACCGCTCTAGCGAGAGACGGTTATACTATAGATTTTCGCATAAAAACCTACCTAAAAATCAAACTCATAGATCTTTGCATATTGAGAGATAGTATTTTTCATAGCTTCAAGCTGTTCACCTGTATATCCCTCCTCCTGTGCGAGCGTAAGAATTCTTTCTACTGCTTCACGCTTCTGAGGAACCCAAGCAGCATAGATTTCCTGGAGCACAGGATTTTGAAAGTCTTCAGCCTTCACCGCAAGAAGCGTCATAAAGAACATGAACTGATCCAGGTGTCACGCCTTGATATACTTTCCGATATCAGAGAACCTAAAACTTTCTCTAGCTGAAAATGGAATCTCTTCTTTAAAAAACGTTGTACCCATTCTTTTACCGGTCTTCCAGTATCTTTCAATTTCTGTAATAGCAGAAGTACTAATCCTATCAGCAAGTCTTGCGATCTGTCCTTCGATCGAAGAAGGCTCATGAAACCTATCACCATTGAGCTGAGGAGTCATGTAGTCATGATTGTAGACATATTCAGCAATTTTCTTTTCTATCTCAGGATCAATTTCCTTTCCCTCTTTTTTCAGTTTTGCGAGAGCAAACTTCATCTGTGCGACACCATAAAGTTCATGCTTACTATCAGCTCTTTTTGCTTTTTTTTCCTTTCTCTTGGTATCTTTCTCAGTATCACCGCTTTCAGGCGCCTGCACATGAAATCTCCCCGAATCATGAAGCGCTATCATGGTATAGAGCATATTTCTATCTACATTAGCTTCTGTCTTTTCTTCTACCTCATCAGCGATCTCACTTGCTTTCGTAAATACATTGTACACATGTTCCGCCCCATGGTCATCATTTTCCAGAAAGAGTCTAAGAGCATATGCATTGTCTTTATTTTCTTCAACTCAGAAAATATCTTCTACATTTTTTGCTGTAATAGCCTTAAATCCCTTCAAAGAAATATCTTGGGAAGGAACTGTTATGAGAGAATCTAGAGGCGTATATTTATGCTGTTTCATAAGATATGCAAAACAAACCAAAATCAATATGATCTAATGATACATATATTACGCTATAAATCAATAAAATGAGGCATTTCACTTGCATCTTTAGCAGTATTTGTTATATATTGACAAACGGCCCTGATTTTATAGTGTCAATTTTTTATTCATTATAACGAAAAGGTAGGTAGAATGCGCTATTCGCTCAATCTCGTGAAGAAGTATATCGGTGTACAGGACACAGCAGAGAACATCGCTCGTCACCTGACACTGAAAACATGTGAAATCGAAGAAATCATCAGTAGACAACTGCCTGCTGAGGTAGTTATTGGCAAGGTTCTTTCGGTGAAGCAACATGAAAATGCTGATAAGCTCAAAGTCTGCCAGATCGACTGCGGAAAAGCAGGGAAATTTCAGATCTGTACTGGAGGCGAAAACATCATAGAAAATGTCTATGTGCCTGTAGCGATCCCTGGATGTTATCTTCCGGCTATTGATCTCAAGATCGAACCAAGAAAGATGAGAGGCGAAGACTCAAACGGGATGATCTGTTCGAAAGGGGAGATTGGTATCATCGAAGATGAAGACAAGCACTGGATTTGGATTATGAACGAGGATCTTTCTGATCTGACAGATGCAGACATTGGTATATCGCTTGGTGAGAAATATCCATGGATGAACAACGCTATTCTCGATGTCGACAACAAGACAGTCACGCACAGGCCAGATCTTACGGGACATTTCGGTATAGCATGGGAGTTACAAGCTATCTACGGTATGCTCGATGCAAAAATTCCTTTCAACAAACTGACTGACTGGCAACATATATTCTCTACTACTAATGTACTAGACACACTCAATAACGCAAAGAAAGCTGACATCAAACTAAACGTAGAAACGGCTGACTGCCAGAGCTATATAGCCATCGAGTTCAAAGACATCACTGTCCAAAGATCGTCGCTCTATACAAGACTCATGATGCAGGACATCGGACAGCAAAGCAGAAATAACCGGATCGATTTTTCAAACATCTTCATGATGACAACCGGTCAGCCTATACACTTCTTCGATGCTGATACTATCAAGGGAAAAATCACCGTCAGAAATGCCAAGGAAGGCGAGACATTCACAGACTTATTCGATAAAGAGCACATCCTTGATCCGCAGGATATCGTCATCGCCGATGACGAAAAAATACTTGCGCTGGGAGGAGTTATCGGAGGAAAAACCAGTGGTGTGACAGACAGCACGAAAAATATTATTGCAGAAATTGCTCATTTCAATCCCGTCACAGTAAGAAAGACAGGGACAAGACTTGGACTCAGAACTGATGCAGAATTGAGGTTTGAAAAACATATCAATCCTATCTTCTCACTCTCAAGTTGCTTGCTCTTCCTGGAAGAGATCAAGTTCTTTGCAACAGATCTTGGAGGACATACTATCCATGGAATTAGTTACCATGTAGCAGAGATACTCCAAAGCGCACTTTCACATAAGAAAACTATTACCATAGATCCTATAAAAGGAAGTACGCTCATCTTTGGTGAAGCAGTAGGCAATTTTGATACTATAGCTGCAAAGATACTGACTAATCTTGGATTTCACTATAAAGATAACACTGTAACGATTCCTTTCCGACGCTCACCGGACGATATGAATATCGCTGAAGATATCTATGAAGAAATCGTAAGAATATATGGTTATGACAATATTGCTTCAAAGTGACTGACAGGAAATACGCCATATGTAGCCTATACGCCGGAAGTTGCTTTACAGAGACTCGTAGAGGACTATCTTATCCACGATGCTCATATGGATCAGTGTGAAACATATCCATGGGCTGATGAGAAAAGCTACAACAACTTCCGAGAACAATCTGATAACAAATATATGCTTCTCAATCCTTCAGCTCCCGAGCTTCGTTACCTGAGACCAGAAATCATCTACAGTATGATGGAACTGGTAGAGAAAAATCACAGAACATTCGATGAAATAAGATGTTTTGATACAGGTAAGATCTGGCCAGTCATCAATGGTACACCGATCGAGTTGAAAGCGCTTGGTATGATCCACTATAAAAAAGCTATCAGCAGTTGGGAAGACGATACAATACTCGACATAAAAGAACATCTCTATGGATTGCTTAAGCGTATCGGTGTACAAAGCATTGAACTCGTGCCAACGACACATGAATGGTTTCATCCAAAAAAACAGGCCGAGATCAAGGCTGATGGAAAAATTATAGGATACATTGCTACAATACATCCTTTGGTAGCACAGCGTTATAAGCTAGCAGATTCATCTCAAGTTTCCTTTGTCTCTGTATGAATGGATGCGTTAAAAGAGTATATGCAAAAACCTGCTGAAACCGCAGTGAGCTACAAGACACTGCAAGATCAGATCATCTCAAGAGATGTGTGTCTCGTTATCGATAAAGATAAATCATGGGATACCATACTGGATCCGATTCGCAAACTTGATACTATCAGCAACATTGAAATATTCGACTTATATGCAGGCAACAAACTACCGGAAGGCAAGAAGTCTATAGCATTCACATTTAGCATACAAGGCGATGGCACTATGACATCGGAACAGATCAATACTATTATCCAAAGCGTTGTCCAAACCGCAGAAAAACATTGAGCACAGCTAAGAAACTAACAAACTACCATATAGCAATGAGATTATAGATATTAGATTTTGGCAATTCAATTATCAATTCGAAGATCGACTCATGCTATCATCTACAATGCAACATCTAACTGCTACTTAAGAAAAATGCATGTCTTTTAATTTATACAATCCATGGATGGCGAGCAAGAAAAAACCTGTTAAAAAAGTTGTACCAAAAAAGGCAACAAAGAAAGCCCCAGTAAAAGTAAAAAAGGCTGCACCTAAAAAACCTGAGAAGAAGGCAACGAAAAAAGCAGCTCCCCAGAAAACTAGCAAAAAAGCTCCCAGTAAGAAATCTACTGGAGGAACGAAAAAAGTATCAAAGCCGGTTTCAAAGAAATGAGCGAAAAAGGTTGTTGGAAAAGCAAAGAAAGCAGCTCCTAAAAACCCTGCCGCATCTGCAAAGAAATCTGTCATCGCAAAAACGACGAAAAAAGTCGTTACGCCAGCGAAAAAGACGACTGGAAAAGCGACTGTAAGACCCTCTGCAAAAGAAGTGAGACTTAGCAAGCGTGATCAGTACATGCTTGAAAAGCAGGTAAGGATAGCTGCGCAAGCCAAAAAGAAGGAACAGCTTGCGACACTCACAAAGCTCGGTGCTGCCCAGGCAACAAAAAATAAAGTAGCTGCCGACAAGGAAGCAAAGAAAAATGCTGATACCAAAGCTGCCGGAGGAAAAGTAGCGAAGAAATCAACCGTTAATAGACAACAGCTTTGGGAAAAACTAAGCGACGATATCAATGAACTGACTCCGGAACTACAAAACCTGCTCAAGAAAGGATCTCAAACAGGGCAAATCACGGAAGACGAAATCCTTACGGAAGTAGACGATCTCGACGCGAAACTCAAAACCGTTGAAAAGCTCTACGAGCTTGCTGAAAAACTCAGCATCAAAATATATACTATCGAAGAAATTTTCGAACAAGAAAACAAGAAAGAGAAAGAAAACGGCGCTACAAAACTTGGAAAAATTGAGCTCTATGAGAAAAAATATACGATCAATGACAAGCAGTATCACGATCATATTAAGCTCTACTTCAACGATATTTCTAAGATCCCTCTGTTAAATGCAGAAGAGGAAAAAGCAATCGCTATCCGTGTAAGACGTGGAGATGAAAATGCAAAGAAAAAGCTTATTGAGTCAAATCTCAGACTCGTTATCTCTATCGCAAAAAGATTTTTTGGATCGAGACTAAGCTTCTCAGACCTCATTCAAGAAGGAAATGTTGGTCTTATCAAAGCTATTGAAAAGTTTGATCCGGATAAGGATTTCAAATTTTCTACCTATGCAACATGGTGGATCAAACAGTCGGTTACAAAGGCTATTGCCGACATGACCAAACACGTAAGAATACCGGTACATCTTATCGATGAAATCAACAGCTATAACAAAGCGTATCAGGAACTCTTCCAAAAGCTCGGACGTGAACCGACATCAAAAGAGATCGGAGCAAAATTGAACTTCAACATCAAAAAGATCAAGAAGCTCGAAGAAGTGATCTTCGGAAATGTCTCACTCGACAGTGAAGTAGGTGATGACGGAAAAGACTCTCTCGGAGACCTTATCGAGGATAAGAACACGATGAGACCTGACCAGGCTGCTGAAAAGGATGCCATTAAGAACAATCTTGGATACATACTTGGCATGCTTGATGAACGTGAAGCAAAGATCATCAAGATGAGATATGGTATCGATGGACCTAAATATACACTTGAACAGGTTGGTGAAGAGTTTCAGGTAACTCGTGAACGTGTCAGACAGATCGAGCAAAAGGTTCTTCAGAAATTGAAGGAGCATATCGGTCTCCAGAAAATCCTTGGTATCGAAGATGACATCGAAAAGATGGAGCTCATGAACAAAGGATGAAAGAAAGGGAAAGGGAAACTCCCTAAAGTGTCTGATGACGATGAAGAGAAGTCAACAGGATGGGGGGAGGATGACGACGATTTCAGCTACCTCGATGACTAACATCCACCTACTGTATTCTAATTTATACTAGACTACATATGTAAACTCTAAAGACTCTCCTGAAAAGGGGAGTTTTCTTATTGTTGACTTATAATATCTGCTCAATTCGATGGTTTTTTTATTGTTTTCAGATCGGCATTGTATATAAGCAATGCATGGATTTACAGCAGCAGACAAAGAACTACCTCGACTATATACAGTCTCATCCTATAGTCTCTTTGACAGAAGAGGAATTTTCTCGTATCTACGAAGATCTTATCGCGCTGATAGGACAGCATAACAAACTCTACTATATCGACTCTATGCCTGTTACTTCAGACAAACAATATGACGAGCTATTTTCATATCTCAAACTGGCAGAGGAGACATTTCCGCATATGATGCGTGGCGATAGTCCCACGCAGCGTCTTACCTATCAGCTGCAAGATAACTTCGCACAGGCTGAGCATCCTGTGCCACTTCTGTCTCTTGAAAATAGTTATAACGCTGAGGATCTGAAAGACTGGGATGAGAGTTTGCAAAAATTAGTATTGAAGCATATAAAAAATACTGCGATTGATGAAGAGAAGAATACTGAATTTCCTACGGAGACATGAATCACTTATACCTGTGAGCCAAAGTATGACGGGATAAGTATAGAGCTCGTGTACGAGCGCGGAGCATTCGTGCAGGCCATCACGCGCGGAGATGGGTATGTCGGAGAAGACATTACAGAGAATGTAAAAACCATTTTGTCTGTTCCATTTTTTCTGAAAGATAAAACTATTGGTTCTCTTCGTCTGAGAGGCGAAATTGTCATGACGAAAAAGGCTTTTGAGAGAGTAAACAAAGAAAGACAGGAAGCCGGAGAGGCGCTTTTTGCAAACCCTCGCAATGCAGCCTCAGGAAGTCTCAGACAACTCGACACATCCATAACAGCAAAGAGATGACTTGTGTGCTATGTCTATCAAGTCTTGGAAGGACCTATGACCTATAACGCATGACCAATCCATACCCATCAAGAGTCGCTTGAGTTTCTTCGCGAACAATGATTTATGGTGTTTCCTTGGCTGAAGCACTGCAGCAGTATCGACACTGTAATATCACTCTGTCTTGATCCACATACAAAACAAACATTTGATAAACAAGATATAGACTTTGATGGTATAGTGGTGAAAGTAAATGATCTGAAATTACGCGCCATCCTAGGTGAAACAAACCATCATCCAAGATGGGCTATCGCCTATAAATTTCCGGCACAGCAAATTGTTACTAAGCTCGTGTCTATTGATCGGCAGGTAGGAAGAACAGGAATTTTAACACCTACTGCGAACCTCGATCCAGTGATGTTAGGCGGAGTTACCATATCACGTGCCAGCTTACACAATGCGGATTTCATCCGCGACAAGGAAATCCTTATGGAAGATAGCGTCTGGATACAAAGAAGCGGAGAGGTGATTCCATATGTTGTCGGTCCTGTGAAGCAATCTCGTAATGGCGATGAACAAGAGATCGCGATACCAACGCACTGTCCGGTATGTAACACAGAAGTAGTACGAAGTAAAACAGATATCCACATCTACTGTCCAAATGCCACATGTCCAGCTCAGATCAAAGGAAAAATAGCCTACCGGGTATCACGCGATGCCATGAATATCGATGGTATCGGCGACAGCATCATTGAACAATTAGTCGATCAGGGACTCGTCAATACAGTTGCCGATCTCTATTCACTGGAGGAAAGCCAGAAAAGACTACAGATGATGGCGATGCCACTTATTGGACAAAGGAAATATCATCTGATCGTGGAAGAGCTCAAGAAGTCGAAAAACAATCCTCTCTGGAGAGTGATAAACGGTTTATGAATACAACACATAGGAAAAAAGACAGCTCAGATCATTGTCGAAGCGATCACCGCAAGAGGATATCAGGAGAAGAAAGATTTCTCACTCACGGATCTTGAGCAGCTCCTGAGCGACAGAGAGTTTCTTCTTTCTATCAAATGAATTGGTGAAGAAACCATCACGGCACTCGCCGTCTGGTTCGCAAATGAGAATAACAGACAGCTTCTTGAAAAGCTTGGGAAACAGGGGATTAATTTTGCGATATTCGATTTGAGAAAGAAAGTCGTCGAAGGAAAACTTTCTGGCATTAGTTTTTGCATCACTGGAACGTTCGAAATACCGAGGAAAGTACTAGCAGATATTTTGTCTAAGCACGGCGGGGTAGTTGTAGACAACATTTCCCAGTCTACTCATTTTCTTATAGCGGGAAACGATCCTTCGAGCAAAATCGAAAAAGCAGGTGAATATAACATTCCTATCGTCGAATGACTCGAAAAACTCGAGCAACGTTTTCCATTTCTCAGCGATGATATTCAACCCATGAAGCTTTTCGCCGCAAAGAAAACAGAGAAAAAAGACGCACCAAAGCAACAGGGGCTTTTCTAAGCTCTTAGATTGCATTCCTAAAAAAAATGGTTACTATTCCTGACACACAAATAAAAACTACATCACTATGTTAGCTTTACTCTATATATTGCTTCGTTTTCGTGGGATAATTAAGAAACGAACTGAAAAGTTTATTGCTCTTCTCAGAAAATCACCACAACTACTATTGGTTCCTTTCTTTCCACGACACTTTGAGCTAAGAGGAAGGTATAAGGAATATAGCAAATACACTGCACTTGCACTGCTTATTTGGTTATGCATGAGTTGTGTTCTTGCAATATTACTCACATCATGGACGCCATTGGCATGGATAGAGACATCTATTACATGTTTTGCCACATATGGCATTCCTACGGTGCTTACCTATATTATCACCATAGTATTCTGGTGGAACAAAGGAATAGCACCAAGCAAATATCGAACACAAAATATAACCAATAGCTAAGGAGGATTCTCCTTAGTTTTTTCATTACAGCTATTGATTTACTCACGCATAAGGTTATGCTCTTACGTACACCAAGACACATACCATATGATACTAAAAAATATACGTATATTTATCGGTGAATATGGATCATACTTCCTTTCACCAGGAGATGCTTTTGAACTTCTCACTACACCATTCTTCCCTCGGGAGGCAGAAGTCTATGGAAACATCAAAGAATATTTGACCTTTTCCAAAGATGCTGCTATCTTAAGTATTATTGCATGCCTAATCATTACAGGCATTGTCGCATTTTTTGCTGGCATATGGGCTCTTATTCCAATAGGAGCAGAGACATTCTATCTAATAGCTGTTACAGGATACTTTATCAGCTATCGAAAGCGCTGGAAACAATGAAAAAACTCAATCGCAGGTTAGCCTGCGGTTTTTTTATAGGTACGCATACTCGCGATCTTACTCCGCCAATATGGCGGAGTTTTTTTATATTGAAAAATACAAACATAAGTGTAACATTTTAAACCAACCCCCAAAACACAAAATTATGAGCACATTATTATTCTCACATCCCAAAAAAGCTTACGTGTTCAAAACTCGTATTCTTATTCCTATGATTGCAGGAATTTTTATCCTGAGTATGTTGTATTGGGTTATTGGCCCGACATGTAATATATCTCCAGGTCAATGCAAACGGATAATCGGTTTAGGCCTCTTAATTGTTGCATTTATTACAATGTCTCAAAGTTATTGTTATTATTCTTTTCCTCCGGGAGAAGGAAAGATAATCAACATTGTCAGACAAAGAAGTCCCATTGAAGAAGATTACGGAGAAGCGTTGGAGGATGTGACCTATAAGTTTCATCGTATTTATTCCCGCAAAATCGGCAAGAAAGAATGGCTTATTCAAATTGAATATTATTAATACCTCCCATATTGGGAGTTTTTTTATACAAAAAAAAGAGACGACAGCGCCTCTATTTCTGTATAACGTAAATCACTCTCTGAATGTCTTCTTCAAATAATTTATAATAGTGTTTACTAAGGACTTTCATCTTTCTCTGTTCACAGTAACCATCTATTCTTGCTTCTTCCTCCTCTGAAAACATTTTATATAAGACGAAGAGTCCACCTTTTTTTACAAGGTGATAGCATCGCTTCATAAGATCATCAATATATGCCATAGCGCGCGCCGTCAGTATGTCATACTGTTTCTTATGTTCTTCGGCGCGAGACCACACGACATCGACATTATGTAATCCCAAGGTAGCAGCCATATCTGCAATAGCTACTGTTTTCTTTTTGACACTGTCGAGTCCTGTGAAATGTACATCAGGATATGCTATAGCCAATGGAAGCAGGGGAATTCATCCACCTGTTCACACATCAATTACCTCATTTCACTTTACGAACTTTCAACTTTCTACTTTACGAACTTCGAGAGAATCGAGAACGTGTTTCACAAAAATTCCATCTGCATCACGGATAGCAGAAAGATTTAGTTCTTTATTTTTATTGAAGAACACCTCAACAAATGGCTCTCGTTTGCTTCTTTCTATCATCATAGAATTTCGTACTAAAATAGTATTGACAACCCAATAGTAGTTTTTTATAAATGAAATACAATTTAGAAAATATCCAACACAGAAAAACTCTATGCAAAAGACTGTTTGTATTATTAGATCATTTATGAGAAAGTGGCATCATCATGTCAGATTTTCGCATAGAGATAATGATACACAGTTGCCGGCATATTACTTACAGACCTTCTAGCCCGACAACTACTGTCATCACGATAATAATCGAGTCTCCTATGCGAAAGCACCAGGGGACTTTTTATTATATAGATTGAAACAAAATTACTCATCATCAAAAATAAAAAGTTATGTACACAAAAGACAAAAAACAGCAGCCAGCAGAGCAGTACCATTTGAACAAGCATTGGGCTATTCATGAAGACATTCATCTTGCACGTACAAGAAACTCATCGGACAAGCCAGATGACAAAGCAGATGAACAAAATGAAAAAACTGCACGTAATAACAGTATTGTTGTTACCGCCGGGAAAGTACATCCTGGTTATCATTAATTGCGTTTGTGTTGTCAAAGAGTATTCTCTTATGATGACACAAACTTTTCTCTGCATTTATCTTCTTATATACGATACAGAATGCAAAACTACTTAGAACTAATGCAGCAATTTATTGCCTTTCGCTCAATCTCAACAGACGAACAATTCAAACCGGAGCTCGAAAAGACTGCTCACTTCTTAGTCGATCTTCTCAAAAGCAATGGCTTTGTAGCACAAGCAATCACTGGCTACAGTAACCCTATAGTCTATGGGCACTATGTTGTCGATCCAAGCTTACCAACATATTTGGTCTATGGTCACTACGATGTGCAGCCAGCTGACATCAGCGAAGGCTGGGAGCACGATCCATTCAAGCTCATTATCCAAGACAATAAACTTGTCGCTCGCGGAGCCGTCGATAACAAAGGACAGATTATGATACATATCGTCACGATCATTGATCTGATCAAGAAAGGGGAGCTAAAGTACAACGTTAAATTCATGATCGAATGAGACGAAGAGACCGGTTCGCCATTTCTCGCAAAGTTTGTTGATGACTATAAAGACTTACTTTCGTGTGATCTTGTATTAATAAGTGACGGCGAGATCATTGGTCACACCACGCCAACTATTGGAGCAAGTTTCAGAGGAGGTTGCAACATGACACTGACACTCAAAACTGCAAACGTCGATCTACACAGTGGACTCTTCGGAGGAATAGCTCCTAACAGCGCATACGAAGCAACGAAGTTGCTTTCAAAGCTGTATAACGAAAAAAATGAAATCTTCGTGCCGGGCTACTATGATAGCGTAGGTGTCATTACTGACGAAATGAGACAAAATAATAAGACTGTTCCTTTTCATGAAGAAAATGTAAAGAACATGACAGGGATGAAAAAATTGGTTGTACAGGAGGGATATGATCCGGTCACGGCAAATGGACTACTACCAACGATTCAAATAAGTGGTATCCAATCTGGTTATACGGGTAATGGCTATCGTAATGCGATCCCTGCAACAACAACCATTAAAATGAACTTTCGTTTCGCTCCATGACAACATCCTGAAAACATGATAGCATTATTTTCAGAGTGGGTTACACAAGAACTACCAGATTACGTTGACTATACACTAGAGACTAGCGACCCATATCCTGCTATCATGATCGACCTCTCACATGTCGAGATCGGAAGAGCGGCGAAGATCCTCGGAGAACTGTACAATACTGAGACTGTCTATAGGTATGTAGGCGCAGCTATTCCTGTGACTGGTATGTTCCAAGAAGTACTCGGCGCAAGCGTCATCATCGCCGACCTAGCAAATGAAGACTGCAACATGCACGGAGTGGGAGAAAACTTCAGGCTATCGTGTGTTGAAAAAGGATTGGAGTTTAGTAGATTGTTCTTTAGTAACTAATCCACATAGCAATTAGATGTTGGATTTTAGATGTTAGCAACTTTTTGCTATAATCTAACATCTATAATCTAATTGCTGCTATATTTATAAGTAAGTAAGTTATATGAAGATAATAGATTTACATCAAGACCTTATCCTGACATTTGAATCTAAGCCGGAAGCATTCTTTAGCGAAGAGTGAAAAGCACTTATGCCGCAATGCAACGTGGGGATATTTGAAGACTACAAAAATCGTTTTGATCTTATATTTGGAGCTGTCCGACCATATACATGTGAAGGCGATATGCAGGACTTACATAACAGAGTCATCTCATTTAATCGCACAGGAATTCAAACATGACTTGATGGTTACAAAAGCTGGTGAAGCAAGATCCCTCTTGTCATGAACAAAGAAGATCTCAATAAAGAATGATGTAAGATACTTATTCACTTAGAAGGACATGACACATTAGCCTCTGTCAGTGAGCTGAAAGCTCTGTATGATCAGTGAGTAAGATCATTTGGACGGACATGGAATCACGATACGCCGCTCAGTGGAGGCAATAAGAGCGAGTCATGACTCACACCACTTGGCTATGAGGTCATGCATGCCATGAACGAACGAGGAATGATCATTGACACAGCGCATATGAGCTGGCAGGGCATGAGAGAGATCTTGCAGCAGAGCACAAAACCCATCTTGAACTCGCATAGCAATGTCTATACATTACATGCACACCAAAGAAATATCCCTGACGACATTCTTGATCTCTTTCCGGCGAATGGCGGAGTAGTAGGAGTCAGCATCTACCAGCCGTTCATAAGTAGTGAGCCTGAAGTGACGATGGATATGTATCTCGATCAGATAGACTATCTCATCAATCGTATTGGTGAAGATCATGTAGGCATTGGAACTGATTGGCATGGAGTACCAAAAGACAAAACGGTAAAAGGCTTTGAAGATGTCAGAGGAATATCGTTACTAGAATCAAAAATGCTTGAGAGGTTTGGAAGCATCATTACAGAAAAAGTCCTCTACAGCAATGCGAGAAGAGTTATTGAAGCGAACTTATTATAATTCTAAATGTTGAATTCGAAATATAATAAGGGAAAATCATTGATCACAAGTAACATAACTAAGAAGTTTTATTTTTAGAAAAGACGACTATGAAGAAGAGATTACTTACGTGACTTAAACCAACAGGAGAGCATTTTCATATTGGAAATTACTTTGGAATGCAGATTCCTCAGATGCTTAAATACCAGGAGTCGGGAGAATATGAAGTATTTATCTTCCTTGCTAACATGCATTCATTGACAGCGCTTCATAATTCAGAAAAGATACGTCAATATAGTTTCAACGCTCTAAAACTCTATCTCGCATGCTGAATAGATCCTAAAAAAAGTCTTATTTACAATCAAGCAATGATTCCTGGTCACTCACAACTTGCATGGGTATTACAATGCATTACAAACATGGGAACCGCGGAACGCATGCATGCTTATAAAGATTCTGTTGCGAAAGGAAAAGCTGGTGAAATTTCAGTTGGGGTATTCAGCTATCCAATACTTATGGCTGCTGACATTCTATTGTATGATACCGATGTTGTTCCTGTCGGAAAAGACCAGAAACAGCATGTAGAATACGCTCGTGACATAGCAGCAAGATTCAATAAACTCTTTGGAGAGACATTGAAAGAACCGACACCTAAGATAGAAGAGTCAGTTGCTGTCGTACCAGGAATCGATGGGCGTAAGATGTCTAAGTCATACAATAATTACATTGGTCTAATGGATGACGAGAAGACGATTCTCAAGAAGGTCAAAGTAATTTCTACGGATACGAAGTGAGTAGAGGAGCCGAAGGATCCTGACACGTGTAACGTGTATAATATATTGAAATTATTTCTCACCAAGGATGAAGATATAGCCATCAGAAAAAGATATACCGACGGCGGCATGGGATACAAAGAAGTGAAAGATTATCTCTATGAAAAGATCGTCGAATTCGTAAAACCAATCCAGGAAAGATACAATAAGATTACTGATGAAGAGATTATTGCTATTATCAATGAGTCGACACCTAAGGCACAAGCGATAGCACAAGCGAAGATTGAGGAAGTATACAAAAAAGTTGGCTTCATCTTATAGGCTAATACAAGGACTAAGGATAAAGGGATCGGGGATAAGGGAAAACACTTATCCCTCTGCCCTCGTCCCTTAGCCCTATAAGTAAGTTTGTTTTATTAGTTAATACGTTGAAATATGAAGGCACGAAGAGCAATAGGATTTGCAGTATTAGCATATATCCTGACGATGATCGTAGGTATGATTACTACTACGGTAGCCGGATTGGACATGACAGCAATGAGTACGCCACCATTATGGCTATGTATTGTTTCTTCAATAGGAGCAGCTCTTCTTTGCTGGCTCGCAGCATGGCTCTACTTCCGTGGTAAAAAGACAAAGAAAGGTACGATCTATGGATTCTACTTTGCCATCTACATGGTCATAGTAGGATTCATCATGGACATACTTATGTGGACCGTAGCAATGCCTGGGGGAACAACAATAGAAGGGATGAAGCAATTGTTGCAATATTACACTCAGTGGTATTTCTGGCTGACATTTGTACTCATTTTCGTAGCAAGCATCCTTACCGGGAAATGCATGAAAAAAAACTAAGAGCATATGTATACAAGATAAAGGAAGATTGCCTGTAAAAGGGCAATCTTTTTTGTCCATATTAGTAAAAATCTGTCAATATTTTCTCTTGCAACTGTCAAGAATATTTTTATAAGTGACCTTACGTCACCTTTGGTGAAATCGACATTTAATTCGTCTCGACATGTCCAGACTATGCTTGGTTGACTTGTTCTCTCTATCATTATCAATACGCTCGTATTGGTCATAACAGCCTTGTACATTCCTCAGTGAGGATTGACCATAGAGCCTCTTTCATGGGCTGCAACACCGTTGTTGCTCTTGCTGGGAGCTATCTTCTGGCTGATGTACTGGGTGATAAGAAAGATACTGAAATTCTTGGCTACTCCTATTAACATGCTGACACTTGGTATTGCAAGTATTATCCTCAATATGATCATACTCTATGCATTTCAGTATGTCGTAAGCATGCTTTGATTGGATATCACTGTTCGCCTCGGAAGCATAGAACAGACATTTATACTGTCAATTATCATCACTCTTCTCACTTTAATTCTTAAGAAAATTTTCTAATACGATGTCTGACTTGAGCTATAACATCTCTCGCGAAGCTGCAGCACAGTATCTCGGAGTCTCTACAAGAACTATTGATAGGTATGTAAAATCTGGCAAACTATCATACAAAAAAGTTGCTAATAAAGTTATTCTTGCAAAAGAAGAAGTAGACACCATTAAGGATGATTTCAATCTTCTTCGTCAGGACGCAGAGTATACTGAAGTTATTTCATCTAGCAATAATGCAATTGCTAAGCCTTCTTCTTCAAGCAACGGCGGAGGAAATCAAGGCATCAATGAAAGACTCGATCAGTTTTTCTGACTAATAACAGAAAAAGACAAAGCGCTTGAAGACAAGAACAAAGTCATCTTTGTTCTCCAACAAAAGCTTGGTGAACTCGAAGGTAGAATGAAAAGCATGATCGCACTTCCTGAACATACTGAAGAAAAGCAGAAACTTCTCATAGAAAAGGAAAGACTTGAGGGAAAGCTCAAAGAAGTCTACAGCGGATATAAAGGAGAAAGAACAAAAAACATCGTATGGATGTCTATTATGTTTATTGTCATTATTATCATTATCATCTTCATTTTCATCAAAGGATAATAAAAAAAGCTATTATTTTATAAAAAGTCCTGTTCAATGCAGGATTTTTTAGTAAATCAGAAAAATCAGCTGTCAATATACTGCATAGCATATTAGGATATTTTCGTCTACATAAAGATTATTTGCTCTTGCAAGATAGCTAAAAAGGAGTAACAAGCGGATGTTGGGAAAAAGTTTACTTCATAACCAACAGCTACTATGAAACTCATTGTATTCCTCAAAAACAAGAAAAAAGTCGTTATTCAAGACGGCTCTCGCTTTTTGAAAGAGTGGAGTAACGGAAGCAAAAAAATATTACTCAGCAGGAAAAAGAATGAGAGGATAGAAAGACATGAAATCAGAGATTTTATACAAGCTCGTTACTATCAGTTCTGTAAGCACTTATTTGCGGGCCATAGACGGTCTTATTAGCAAAAAACAAGAGCTCAATATCATTTTACAAAGATACATACGAACAACTATCCACCTCTTTCCGACTAGTAATACCAAATCAAACCTCTTAGGCTTCCTCTACAGCATGTATCCTAAAAAATAATCATACTAAAAAACTACTCTTATGAGTAGTTTTTTTAATCATGTATATACGACTTATTTCTTTTCTCTCTGTACTTTCCCAAGCGCAATTACATACGCGACGACGAGGATAAGAAGAAGAATAAAGAACCATGCAGAGTAGTTTACGATAAGTACGATAATAAGTATAAGAAAGAGTAATCCTATTACATTGACCACTAACATAGAATGACAATAAGAATATAAAGAAGTAATTGAATAAGTATTTAGCTTTTCAGCCTTCGTTGTCAATTGAAAATGCCGGATGTCCGGCTTATTATTTTATACTTTCTTTGGGGTTATCTTTATGAATATAATGAAGATAATCTCTTTTTGCTTGTTCAAGAAGAAGACGAATATTCTCAACCTCAAACGCTAATTTTTTAGAACCGATCTTTCTATAAGCATATCGTTTAGCTGCGTCTTCTGGAACAAAAAAATCAGGAGCATCAGATCGCATTACTTTTGTATCAGAGAGCGGAGTAGCGACATCCATATACCTGCTATTATCATAGTCTTTATAGTAAGCATATAGCTCTCCGCCTATAGTTTCTACAAGTATCTTTCTTGAAACTCACTGACGAATTGTCTCTCTCTTATTGCCATAGATAACATCTCATTTTTCATCTGTCTTCGTTTTTACGAAATCAAAGACATAGAGTAGGTTTTCTGCAGGATAGGTAGAAGCGTGAGGAGTAGCAGTATGAACTGTGAGTTCAGTTTGCCATCCATCTTTTTTCCAGATAAAACATATATCTTCTCATACAATATGATTCACGGTATCCCGTTTTTGTAAGCTGGATACCATGCTATCCAGAGTATGAATACTTTTATAGATAGATCTGTTTATCTCAGGATTTCTTTTAATAGCTTCTATAGGCTTCTTATTTGCGATCCTACTAATAGACACTTTTGGCGTATCCAATACTTCTATAAGTTGAATTCTACCTCTTTTATTTGTCTGCGCTAAAATCCCATCAGGGAGCGAAGTTGCCGCAAGAAGTCATGCTCAGAAAATAAGGTTTTTAGCGAGGGATTTCATAGCAGTATGATAGTTATTTTATTGGAAATAACAACCCTTGGAAGAAGAAATATAGACAAACATAGACACAAATAAAGATTGTATGATCTCTGGTATTTACCAGCTAAAATGCTATACTGGCGGGTACGATTTTATAAAATAATACAGGAAAGATATGGCAGATCTTATACAAAACATCGTCAAGAAAGTAGGCATGAGCAAAAATACCGTACAGGTAATTATAGATCTTTTAGATCAGGGGAATACCGTTCCCTTCATCGCTCGTTATCGTAAGGAACTAACTGAAGGGGCAACTGACGAACAGCTTCGCGACTTTCATGAGATCTACACATATACGAAAAATCTCGAGCAGCGTAAGCTCGACGTCATTCGTCTTATAGCTGAAAAGGGACTTATGACCCCTGAGCTTGAAGCTGCAATCATGGCTGCAGAGACACTTGCAAGAGTGGAAGATCTCTATAGACCTTTCAAGGAAAAGAAGAACACCAAAGCAACTATCGCTAAAGCCAAAGGGCTTTGACCTCTTGCTGAGATCCTTCGCACATGTCTTATCACAGAAGAAGAATTTATTGTGGAAGCAGAGAAATTCATCAAAGATACGGGAGATAAAAAGACATCTGTATTTGATAGCACTGAAGCAATCCAATGAGCAAAAGATATTGTTGCTGAAGAGGTGAGTGATAGTCCATCACTTCGTGACAACATACGTACCTTCGAAGAGAATAATGCCGTGCTCACCACGAAGACAAGCAAAACATTTGAAGAAAATGGAGTCTATAAGATCTATGCTAATTATAGCAAAAAGATAGCAGACATGCCTTCATACGCATATCTCGCTATAGCCAGAGCAGAAGAAGAGAAACAACTTTCTACAGGTCTTACATTCTCTATGCCAAGGATTATAGATCTTGCAGAGCAAGAATTTATCCCGAAAAATGCTGGTAGCGTCGTTGTCTATCTAAAGCAGGCAATTGAAGACGGACTTGAAAGATTGTTATTGCCATCGGTTGAAAGAGAGATACATAGCAATAAGAAGCGTTGGGCAGATGAAGCAGCAATAAAGGTCTTTGGAGAAAACATGAAACATCTATTACTTACACCTCCTGTGAGAGGACTGACTGTACTTGGTTTTGATCCGGGGTTCCGTACAGGATGCAAGCTTGCTGTGGTAGACCAGACAGGAAAATTTCTCTACAATGACGTCATCTATCCGACAAACGGAGATGCACAAATACAAAATTCACAAAAGAAATTACTCGATATGATAAAGAAATATAGTGTTGATCTTATTGTTATCGGAAATGGTACAGCATCTCGTGAGTCAGAACGCTTTGTCAGTGAGTTCATTAAAGAGCATAAGCTGGATACGAAATATATGATCGTCTCTGAAGCAGGAGCATCTGTCTATTCAGCATCAGAACTTGCCCAGGAAGAGTATCCACATCTCGATGTGACAGTCAGAGGAGCGATCAGCATTGCTCATCGTGTACAAGATCCACTTGCTGAACTTACAAAGATTGATCCAAAATCTATATGAGTAGGACAATATCAACACGATGTAGATCAGAAACTTCTTATGGAGAAACTCGATGAAAGAGTAGAGGATGTCGTGAATAGTGTTGGCGTTGATGTGAATACGGCAAGTTATACACTCTTGCAATACATCGCATGATTGTCTCTCACTATCGCAAAAAATATTGTCACCTATCGTGATGAAAACGGCATGTTTACTAGTAAGTCTCAGCTGAAAAAAGTAAAAGGACTTTGACCTAAAGCATATGAACAATGTATTGGATTTCTACGTATCATCGGAGGAAAAGAACCACTCGATGCAACAGGCATCCATCCGGAAATGTATGACAAGACATATGACTTCCTTGAAAAAGAGCTTGGTCTCACAAAAAAGAAACTACAATTACCACTCGTTGACGCTAAGCTTCAAACAGCAAATGAAAAGACTATTCAATCATGGGCTACCACATATGACATAGGTTTTGAAACACTTTCAGATATCATAAAGGAGCTACAACGTCCATGACTAGATCCTCGCGAAAACATAGAACCACCGTCATTTAAATCAGATATTCTTGAAACAAAAGATCTGCAAATAGGTATGGTACTCGATGGGACAGTAAGAAATGTAACGGACTTTGGAGCGTTTGTCGACATCGGTCTACATAATGATGGACTCGTACATAAATCTCAGCTCGCAGATCGCTTCGTTGCAAACCCTAGTGATGTTGTATCAGTAGGTATGCAAGTAAAAGTAAGAGTATTGGAAGTAGACCTTGAAAGAGAAAAAGTAAGTCTGAGCATGAAAACACTCAATGAATGAACAGTCAAGCCAGCAGCTAAACAAGTACCAAGAAATACAATGCCTAAGAAAGAGACACCAGGCGAAAGCAGCATAAAATGAAATATTAGTTGGTGATAAGAGAGGATTAAATCCTCTTTTTTCATTTGTCTTATAACAATTTTACCGTATACTTACTAGCAGATTAAATAATTTTACCATCTTCTTGAAATAATTAAAACATGAAATTTAGCGACTTACAACTCATTGAACCGATACTGAAAGCTCTTGAATCAGAGGGTTATACGACTCCAACGCCCATTCAAGCACAGTCAATTCCTGTTGTACTCTCAGGGAAAGACCTCTTTGGATGTGCACAAACAGGAACAGGGAAAACAGCGTCATTTGCTATTCCGACATTACAGATGTTATACTCAGCACCACAAGGAGGAGAGGACAAAGATCGCATCAAAGCACTTGTACTTACGCCAACAAGAGAACTAGCCATACAAATAGGTGAAAATTTTGCAGCATATGGAAAACATACAGGCCTCAGACACACTGTTATATTTGGTGGAGTAGGACAAGCACCACAGGTAAAGACACTTCGCAAAGGAGTAGACATACTTATTGCGACTCCAGGAAGACTTCTCGATCTTATCAATCAAAAGCATATCAATCTTTGATATGTGAAGATGCTTATCCTCGATGAAGCAGATCGTATGTTAGATATGTGATTTATTCATGATGTGAAGAAAATAGTTTCTAAAGTTCCTTTCAAAAGACAAACGCTTTTCTTTTCTGCTACTATGCCAAAAGCAATATTGGAGCTTGCTCATACGATATTGAAAGATCCTGTGAAAGTGGAAATCACTCCTGTCTCATCCGCAGTAGACACAGTTTGACAATCGCTCTATTACGTAGAAAAACAAGATAAAAAAGATCTTCTCTTACATCTTCTGAAAGACACAAGCATAGAAAATGCTATCGTATTTACGAGGACAAAACATGGAGCAGACAAGGTAACAACTGTTCTTGCAAAAGCGGGGATTAAAGCTGCTGCTATTCATGGAAACAAGTCACAAGGCGCAAGGCAAAATGCGTTGAAAGATATTAAAGAAAAGAAAATAAGAGTTCTTGTCGCAACAGATATTGCAGCAAGAGGTATTGATATTGATTTGCTATCTCATGTATTCATCTATGATGTTCCTACCGAACCAGAAACATATGTGCACCGCATAGGTCGTACATGACGCGCAGGAGCACAAGGGAAAGCTATTGTATTCTCTGACACAGAAGAGAAAAAGCACATCAAAGAGATTCAAAAACTTATTAAACAAGATATCCCGGTAGTAAAAGATCATCCTTATACAAACGGCGTCTATACACCAACTCCAAAGAAGCAACAAAGACCACCAAGAAATACATGATCTTCAGGAAGAGCCCACCCAAATAGTAATCATAGAAACGAAGGCAAAAAATGGTGACACAACCAGAAAAGATCTCATGGAAGATAGGGGAGCGAAAGCTCCTTTTTTTTTATATAAAAATATGATCGTACACAAATTCAAATTGGCCCTCCGAAGCGGCGGAGGAGTGAAAATACACAAAAACATAATTACAATATCTTATTTATGTTGTAATAATATCCCATAAGGATAATCTTTAGCCATATTTATTCTTTCATTTAGCCGGCATGAAGAAAGCACTTTTATTGCTTATTACTACATTAGTATGAATCACAAGCTTCACCTTTGCTAGTCCTGGTGGATTAGATTCTAATGGAGGTCATTATTGCAGGACAAACTGTGCAAGATACGGCTATAAGACAGATCAATATCATTGCCATAAGTCATACTGTAAGCTACCTTCAACTAAGAAGATTACCATTAAATATATTAAGTGACCTAAAGACGGATGTTACTATGTAAATAATAGTGGAAATAAAACATATGTAGACAAGTCATATTGTAAATAATTTTAGATGCAAATTTTCTATGATGAAAAAAGCCACATTGTTAATAACACTCATTTTTAGCCTTATTTTATCTGGTTGTACATCTAAAACGGGTAAAAGAATTTCAGCATTAGAAGACGAAATATATTGATTAAAAAGTGATATCTACGATATGCAATATGAGATTGATGATCTCAAAAATAGAATGGATTACGCCGAAGATGACATATATAATGCACAAGATAGCATAGATAATGTACAATCAAATATAGACGACGTTCAATATAATATGGATAATATTGAATCTGATATAAATAATTTAGAATATTCTACGTGGTAGCAATAATAATTGGAAATAGTTACTAATAAATACTATCTATTATTTAGTTTTTCTAAAACAGGGGAGTAACTACCCCATTTTCATAGGTACAAACTACCCTTTTTCTATTCAGGCAGTTTTTGAACTCTGGGTGGCACTTGGGTCCACCCGCATCCAGAAATCATCAAATCTAGATCATGAAAAACAGCATTTTTCATGATTTTTTATTATTTTGAAATAGTGAGCAGAGGAATAAGGATAGAGAAATTTTATGCTTACATATTTTGAACGCAGGATTATATATTTTATATGGCGCACAATAAATCACGTTATAATTTTATATTTTTTCCTGTGTGGATTTTATTCTACGGACCCTACCCTTGGTCATGTTCTTACATTGCACAATATATCTTGTGCAAGGTTGGGTATGTTTTTCATATATCAGCCTTAAGGGGATTATATAACCCCTGGTTCCCCATGTTTATGTAAAATACACACTAGTTATTATTTCTATTCACATGAAAATATATTATATCATTTTTATCACAATGCCCAGGGGAGCCACTTTTCAACAATTAGAGTGTGTCGACTTGTGTCTGTGACATGTACACTCCTCTTTTAATATTTTCTATGCATGAAATTATCACTGTATAATAATATGTCTTTGTAAAAGAAAATTCCTTCGGAAAGGAATTATTTTATATTATTGTCCTAATGCATTATTTTGTACACCCCCCTGCCCTGGCTGCTGTGGAGTCTGATATTTACCCATATCATAGAGAAAGCGAAAGACATCACTTCTCGTTACTACTTTAGGAAGTCTAAAGCTATAGTTTATACGTGCCATCCTAATGTATCTTATCATGATCGTATTGAAATCTATAGCTGATAGAACCATATTAGCCTGAAATGAAGGCAATAATGCAGTTTTTTTAGCGTTCCAGCCCATGATACCCATATCACATATATTCTTTATATATGTTTTCATTTCCAGATTAAAAGTCCCGTAATCAGAAAATAGCGTTATATCACATGCTGGATTTGGTGTTATAGCGTAGCCCATGACAGTAGTATAAAACTCTGACATCATTTTTGCGAGTTCATATCTTCTGACAGAACCAGTAAGGTTTGCGAGAGCCTTCGGCTGTGTCGTAATGTTATTGGTATAAGCCCGATCATAACCTTCTTGATCACTTATAAGCGAAGGATTATTTGAGGAAAACGTGGTAATAGTTTTACCGTAGGAGAAGGCAGATGTGAAAAATATCAAGCCTAATGCTGGAACAAGGAAAATAAGAGATTTTTTATGAAAGGTTTTCATACCTGTAGAGAAACAGAGAATAAATGTTTCCTATCTACAGAGAGTCGAACACATTGCAAGGGAAAATAGCTTTTAGTGCTTATTTTAGACTGTCATATCTATATAGCACACATAAGAAATAACCATTGACAAATATTATTGATTGATTATCATAGAGCCTCACCAAAAAAAATTAAGAGTCATGAAAAAAACATTCTTATTTGACCACGGACACACGGCATCAAGCGGCGGCTACACATCGGACGAAAAGGCACCGGCCAGCAATTGCATAGGGAAAGACGAAACCAACACTGGTGGCGATGAAACAACCAATACCGGCGGCGACGAAACAACCAACACTGGTGGCGATGAAACAACCAACACTGGTGGCGATGAAACAACCAATACCGGCGGCGACGAAACAACCAACACTGGTGGCGATGAAACAACGGCAACTACCTAATCTGGGGCCAGGACAATGAAGTTACTACAGTCAGTCTGTTTACAGACTGGCTATTTTTTTATAAAAAAATGCTTCGACATCTATCAAAGCATTTCTTTCAGTCTTTGCTCCAGCACATCGATCAGCACCGACGCATACGCTCCTGAAGGCAAAGTAAATGAGAGCATGAGATTACGGTCTTTCGTCCGCTTCCATGAGATATTTTCAGGATAGATAAGGATAGCACGACGTATACCAAACAAGCCAAAGTTTTGAAATAATTTTTCTATATTCTTCGGAAGTTCAAACTTTTTATACGCTTCTTCCTCAAGTTTAAGCGCTGTGTCTTTTGCATGAGCGAGATCGTCTCCGATCACCGGACCAGTAATAGTAATTCTCTCGGTATTGTCACGCTCCCCTTCTTTCCAGTGAGTATAACGTCCATCTGCGGGGATGATCACATCACCAGGCAATAATTTCCACAACTTACCTTTCGACATTCTAATATCCAGATATGTATTGAACACATAGCTGGCAAACGCCTGCACCTTAAAACGCTTTTCCACAAGAGTATTATTATCTCACTTGAGTGATCTGATTTCTCCTTTCACAAGCTTTTCTCCAGTCTGCCAATTATTTCCTCTATGTCCGAAACGCTGTGGACCAAAGTAGTTCGGCACTCCATAGGTTTTAATATCTGTCAGGATCTTTTCTACTGCATCCTGTATCTTCTCATAATCCTTTTTCTTAGCGCTACGAAGGATAACATGAAAACCATTACCCTTGTTGACACCAAGCTTAAGCATCTTTTCACCATAGGTCGCGCTTACCACCTTTCATGTCTTTCTAAAAAATGCGAGGAGATTATTGATGCCCTGACAGTACTTTTGCACATCGCGTTTGAGAAAACTAAGCCACTGGCGAGTGACACCTTGCTTATCTTTCAGTCATGCTATACCAATCATATTCCTATTGAATCCAAACTCATCCTGTAATTTTCTGATAAGCTCAAACGTCGCCAGGTTTTTCTTTTCGATGAAAATATAGTGATAATCACCTTTTCATAGCGGCTCTTTCTCGAGTATTTCTTCTACGATAAAGTCCTCTACCCTCTCTTTAAACACAAAAAAACTCATCTCTTTTTATCAAAAAATATATACTTCAATAATACTGAAAGACGGAGTATTTGCAAAACGCAATTCATAGTATTTTTCAAATCGTCTCTCATTCTCATAAATGGCTCTCCGAGCCATGTATATAACTATACATAGTATAGGTGATATGGAAAGATTTTTCAATGGTTTTTTGATGTTATCTTTTGCAATTGATGGGTATTTCATCATATTAACTAAGTATTTATTCGCTTTTCGTTTGTATTGAATGAAAAAAATTGTAGCTGGAAGTTTATTGTTAGCCTTTGTTGTAGTCTTATTTTCATTGGTGGCACCACAATATGTCGCACACGCAACAGGAGGCATGGATTGTAATCAGGTCTCGGATGTTAATCCTTTAGAATGTTCTGCTCTGGTAGATATCTATGACAACAACACTTCTGCAGACTGGTCAAATTATCCAGGATGGTTTGAAACGCTCGTCCTTAGTACATCGGACGACACGGTGTGTGACTGGCAAGGAGTAACATGTAGAAACGGCTCTATTACGGAAGTTTCTCTAACAAACCTCGCACTCGATGTCATACCAGACTCTATCGCGAATATTACGTCTCTTTCTTCGCTCCAAATTTCCCATACCAATATAACGCAAGCTCCTTCTACATTGAGCAGCTTTGCTTTGCTTACAAGCTTAGATCTGTCACACAACCAGCTCACCAGCATGCCAGACCTCCAATGACTAGGAAACCTTGAGGTAGCTCTTTTCAATGATAATCAACTTACTTCTGTTATATGATTATGAAATCTTACTTTTCTTCACACACTTACTTTTGATAATAATCATCTTCTTACGATAGAAGAAGGTGCGTTTGATGCAATTCCTAGCATAAGTACATTTTCTATTGATAATAATTATCTGACAACTGGCGGGCTTGCTGAAAGCACTATTACCTTCCTAGATACCTATGCACCAAATTGGCAAAATACACAAACTTTTGAAAATGATAATATACTGAGTAATGTACAAATTGGATATGAAAACAACTATAGACTACTTACCATTGCAGTAGATTATAATCTATGATCAGGAGGCTCTGTTTTATGAAATAGTATTATATTTAGATTTAATACCAATACTCTTACACCAGACCCAGCAAATGATCCAAACTGGAGATTTGACAGTACAAGTGGCTACTATTATTATGCGCTACCCACTTCTTCATTTGAGCCATCGTCGGGGACTATTGTTTTCACTTGAACATTGGGCGGCAAGGTAAATACGTGATATATATATCCGTTCCTTTTTCTCTTGAGCCAAAGACGTCAAGAATATCAGTACGACATCAATATGGAGAACAATGTTACTACCTGAACCTATCAGCGGGATATAACTTCTTCTCAATTTCAATATTGTGATCTCATGAAAGGCATCGAAGGCAAACAGTGTAGAAGTCTCTTACAATTGGCAACAGAGAACCCTTGAAGCGATCTTACTTCTTTTCCTGGATGGTCGGCATTACTTGAATCAACACCCATCATAACTACGATCTGTAACTGGCAAGGCATAAGCTGTACTTCTAAGTGACGAGCAAACGCTATTGATCTTTCTTGAGCAAACATCTCGATAGTCTCAAGCGGTTTCTTCAATGGATTAGCTGAATTAAGCCAACTCCACCTCAGCAACAATCAGATCAGCAGCTTGCCAGATGAACTTGAAGAAATAGCAAATCTTGAACTACTTGATCTTTCACATAATCAGATTAGTTCTATTCCTTCCAGCATAAGTCTCTTACAATGACTAGTATCACTTTTTTTGAATCACAATCAGATTTCATCTCTTCCTAGTGAGTTATATACTCTTGGATCATTCAACGTACTCAATATTCTTGATGTGAGCAATAATCAAATATCTATCATAGACTCAAGTATTTATGACATATCTGCTCTCACCGCTCTCAATGTTTCTAACAATCAGCTAACAGCTCTACCAGTAGAAATTTGATCGCTTGCCAATCTTAGCTCTTTATGATTTAGTGGCAACCTTATTAGTTATCTTGACGCAGGTCTTTTTGCACAAATAGGAAACACTCTCACGTCCATTGATGCTTCGTATAACTACCTCAATAGAAATAACCTTGCCTCAACAGAGACTGACATACTGGATTTACTGCAACCCGACTGGGAAAGCACTCAATATGGAGTAGATCTTGATCCTCCTGGGTTGAGTGACATACATATCGAGTCAACAAATTCCAATGATCCCGCTATAGCAGTTTTTGGAGATGAAGTTTCTTTGAGTTTCTTTGCAAATGAAGAATTGGACCTCAATACTCTTACGGTTACTATTGCAGGCCAATCAGCTTCAGCTTCACAAGGTGACTGTGGACCATGAGTATTTTGTTATCTAGCAAACATCTTGATAGATCAATATTCTCAACAGTGAAATGCACAGTTTACTATAGGCTATCAAGATCTATTTGGAAATGCATGATTGGAAGAAACCGCCACTAGCGATAGCTCTGCTGTAGAAATAGAAAGCATCGCACCTGTTATATCAGCGGTTCATATCGAATCAGACAATCCAAATACTACATTAGCTTCAGTAGGAAACAATATTTTCCTTACCTTTGAGGCTGACGAACCCATCTCTGCTGAAGTGTTTATCAATGGTCATTCTATCGTCGAATCTCCAATATGATGTGGAACTTATTGTTACCAGGCAATTCGAACGGTTACTGGCTCATGAGAACCCAATGATTTTGTAAATGTAGAAATCATCTATTATGACAACTATGGTAACACCGGAGAAACTATTAATCAGACAAGCGATGCATCAAGCGTGCTTCTTGATACTATAGCACCCACCCTTTCAAACATTCATATTGAGTCAAATCGCACTCCAAGCTATTACGCAAGACTAGGAGATACACTCACTGTCTCATTTGAATCCGATGAAGAAATAGATCTGCCAAATCTAGAACCAGGACAAGGCGTCTACATCAATAGTATTCAAGCAATTCTTTCACAGATAGCCTGTGATGGGTACTGTTATGAAGCCACTTTTCTTATAGATCAAGACCGATCTGGCGACGAACCAGAGATAGGTATTCTTGTGAAAGATATAACATGAAATCCAAGCGAAGAATACACGAGCACAACAGACGGATCGTATGTCATAGTAGACATTATCAATCCCCAGCATGAGTTTGTAACTATCACTTCTTCAAATGTAAATGACAATTCTCTTGCAAAACAAGGCAATACCATCACCGTCCACTTTGACACAAGCGAACCTATCATCACCAATAGTATTACAGGCGACATAGCAGGCATTCCAGTATACTCTGCAGCTACAGGAACATCGTGCAATATGGCTTTCTGTTATGATGTAAGCGTAATAGTACAAAGTGGCACTACACAAGGGACTGGCACTTTCAGCATCTACTATACAGACCAAGTAGGAAACGTATCTGATAACGGGATAATATCTGCTACATATAACGGCACATATGTTATTATAGATACCATAAAACCAATTCTTCCATATGTGTCTGTTTCCAGTACAAATTATACAGGTTTCGCGCGCATAGGAGACACTATAAATTTCACCATACTATCTTCAGAAGAGTTAAGTTATGTCTATCCCATATTTGGAGGAATTACTGGAGACCACCTCTCTTTTGTCGGCGTATGAGAATGTGGAGGAAGCGCCAACCAATACTGTTATCAATGACAAATAACAATAGACTGAAACTTCTCGGAGTGAATCCAGTCTATCAATATAGACTATGCGGATCTGCCAGGTAACGAGTGAGTACAATTTAGCGGGACAACAGATGGATCGTCAATTACCATAGACAATACAGAGCCGATTATTTCAAATGTTCATATCGAGTCAAACAACCTCTCTTCTACAGGATTTGCAAAATCATGAGACATAGTCACGGTTTCATTCAAATCAAATGAACCATTGGACACAACACGATCTGACGGAATTATATATAATGCTAACATGGATAACCTTACTTTACCATTAGCATCATTTACATGTAGTGATGGTTTTTGTTATAGTTTTTCTACCGTAGTGGACAACACAACAAATACTCTTATTTCGTTCCGGATAAACATTACTGATCGCTTCGGTAATGCACATAACGGGGTTGATGCAACTACGGATGGATCATCGGTCACAGCAGACAATACGCCAGCAACTCCTATTTGAAAAGATATGTATTCGGACAATCCGCTTTCAAGCGATATTGCGATATCAGGCAATATTATAACCTTATTTATAGAAACGCTTGAACCATTGAAAGCAAATACTATTTCAATGCTTATTGCAGGACAAACAGGCACTATACACGTCCTATCAGGAGCCATGGCTTCGGGATGCCTACCTTTTTATTGTTATCTATGAGAGATTATTGTAAGCGGAAACAGCGAGCAGTGACATGCATCTCTCTTCGTGCAATACAATGATCTTGCGGGAAATACAACAACCTTTACTAGTTTAGAGACCTGAGACAGCGCAGTATACATTGATACAAGAGCGCCAGCAATTTCTGATATTCATCTACAATCGAACAATGTTACTTCTAACCAAACCGCAAAGAGTGGGGACATTATAACACTTACTTTCAAAAGCGATGAAGAGATATCATTATCTAGCTTCTATGCAGATATCAATGGCGAAAGCATATCAAATCTTACAGCAATTTCATGTGAGACATATTGTTACTCATGATCAGTAATAGCTCTTCCTTATCGGTCAGACTGACTTGCATCATTCTATCTTTACTATACAGACAGTTATGAAAACGCAGGAGAGACATACTCCACAACAGACGGATCTTCGATCACCATAGACAATACTCTTGCTATTATTTATAATATTAGTGCTTTTTCTACCAATCCAAATAGTTCATTTGCAAAATCAGGCGATACGGTAACAGTTCTGTTTCAGACAGATGAAGCTATAGCAACAGGCCTTTCGCATGTAACTATTGATGGCGAAACAGTAAATATACAAAAAATGAACTGTGGTGAATTCTGCTATTCTGGAGCTCTCGTCATAGATAATAACAACAGCAATAGCACTCTCTACTTGGAAGTAGATATATATGACACTTTTGGAAATCAGTCTTCTACTGGGCTCAATTATGATGCAATCACCATAGATACCACTCCTGTAAATATAAGTCAAATGAACATCAGTTCGGATAATACTGACCCAACGATAGCTATTTCAGGAGATACACTCACAATATATTTCGAAAGCGATGAACCACTGATTTCAGGAAGTATACACGTGCTTATTGCGTGACAGACAGGAACGCTACAAAGTGTAGACTGTGGAGGTATTTGTTATACACTCACTACTCTTGCAAATGAACAAATGGCAGTAGGAAATCCCCTCTTTAGTGTTACAGCCACCGATCTTGCTGGCAATCCCAATAACGTCTTTACAGGTATATATATGGGTATTTCTATAGATGGGCGTATGCCAACCATTGATGAAGTATCTATTACATCATCCAATAATACAAATTCTACTCAGGCAGTATCATGAGACACCATAACGTTGTACATACGAACAAATAAATTATTTGACGCTGATACTATCTCTGCAACCATAGCAGGAGAATCGGCAAACATGATAAGAGGTTGTTCTGATACATGCTTTGAATGAACCATCATCGTAGATAATGGAACCCAAAATGGCACTGTTGATATATCTGTGAGCTATGTAGATGACAGGTGAAACACCTCCAATACCATGACATCAACTACTGATAGTTCGGAAGTAATTATTGATACAATAGCTCCTCAGATCGTCATGGCATCTATTGCATCATCAAATGACAATACTGCTATCGCCGTAGAATGAGACGATGTCACACTAAGCTTCGAGACTGATGAACAAATTGATCTTACCAGCGCAAACGTGACTATAGGATGACAAACTGCAACACTTGAAGAGGCATCATGTGGCGGGATATGTTATACCGCTACTGTTACGATTGATAGTAATTTCTCTGATGGAGAACTTGATATATCAATCTCTTACAGCGACTTATTTGGAAACTCATGAGTAACTCATATTTCTACAACAGATAGCTCATCAGTACAAGTAGTCAGAGAAGCACCGACGCTTACTTATGTGCATATCGCTTCTAACAATGCAAACAATACCTCATTGGCAAAATCTGGAGACAATATCATACTTTCATTTACAGGTTCTGAACAATTGGATATCAACAACATAAATGTAGACATAAATTGACAGCAAGCTAGTATTGCTACCGGATCATGCGGATCTCATTGTTATACTGCGACAGCACAGGTGTCTCAGGCATTCAGTAATCCAGTCTCATTCACTATAGATTATACAAACATGATAGGTGTTTCTGGGACTCAATTTACTACAGTAACTGATTGATCTTCAGTAACTATAGACAACCAAATACCTGCTCTATTATCCGCAAACATACGCTCATCAAACTCACAAACATGAGTTGCAAGATCTGGCGACACTATCATGGTATCTTTCACAACGGATGAAATCCTCCTCACCTGATCGATCTCTCTCAGTATAGCAAATAAGTCCGGATCGGTAGTAAGGATGTCTAACTGTCCGGGGTTCTGTTATTCAGGAAGCATTGTCGTAGACAGTACTACCACCTCATGAACAGTAGCATTAGCGGTATCATATAAAGACGCTGCAGGCAACACAGGATGAACTATCACAGAAACAACTGATAGTTCATCAGTAAGTATAGACGCATCTGTTCCTACTCTTTCAAATATCTTCATTTTTTCAAATAACATCTATTCTACAGGTGCAAAATCAGGAGATAAAATAACACTCCTCTTTACAGCAAGCGAAGCGCTCATGACCGGAAGCCTGTCTGGACTCATAGCAGGAAGATCAGCAAATCTCCAAAGAATGAGCTGCGATGGATTCTGTTACTCAGGAAGCATTACGGTGGATGGTACTACAAACAATGGTATCGCAGGCATTCGTATATCGTATGCAGACCTTGCAGGAAATATAGGCGCCGTAAGAACAGCGGTAACAAGCGGAACAGTAAATATAGACACACAGAAACCTTTGCTCGATACTATCCACATAGGCACAGACAATACGAATCCAACGATTGGCGAAAATGGAGATACTATTACTCTGACGTTCAGATCAAATGAACAATTGAACATGAGTACTCTTGCCGTTTCGCTATGAGGCCAAAGCGCTAGCGTCTCACAAACAGTATGCGAAAGCTACTGTTATACAGCTGAGCTTGAAATTGACAATAATGTATCGGCAGGAGCTATAAGTATAGCGATCTCATATCAAGATCTCATGGGAAATATAGGAGATATAAGAACTGCGACAACTGACGCATCAAGCGTTACGATAAGTACGTGCGCATGAGTGCTCGATATATCAGAAAATGAATGTAAGACAATAGTAAACTTTGCTACTGCCCTTTCAGGAACAACAGTTGCAAACATGAGTGGTTGGTCTCAGGCTTGGGGTACTAACGCTATTAGTAATATATGTGACTGGCAAGGCATAAGCTGCGCAGGATGACATATTGTCTGAATAGACCTCTCTGCAAACAATCTTTCTTCTCTCCCAAGTAGCATTGCTTCACTTCCATATCTTACAGCAGTAGACATAAGTACAAATAACTTCTCTACGCTCCCAACAACCATTCTCAATATTAGTAATTTGGAATTCTTCTCCATTGCTCACAATGAACTTATTACTATACCTGGCAATACTCTCTCTTCACTCAGCAATCTCAATGTATTAGATGTTTCTTACAACCATCTTGCAAGAGCTGTTATAGCAAGTACTGAGCTAGACATCATGGATACATATCAGGTAAACTGGGAAGATACACAGACGATACTCAGCGACAGCAGACTTAATAGCATTGTCCTCTCTCCAACATCAGGAACTCAAATGACAGGTTCAACTCTTACTCTGGGAGCACGTTACTCACAAGGAGAAGCAAGTGCTTCATTCACTGGTTCTCTGAGAGTGGATATTGGTACCGGAATGATTTCTGCAAGCAACAATAACTGATGGACATCACTTGGTAGTGGAATATATACATATACTATCCTCCCAAGTAGTTCTGCACAAAATGATGCAACTATTCTCTTTACCGGAGCTTTTGTCATAGATACCACAACCGGGGTAATCTACGACTTCACATTTACTCTCTGGTCTGGATACGATAGCGATCATTCGAACAATACACTTACCGGCACATATGCATGGATAGATACTATTCTTCCAGAACGCGCAAATGTCGCTACAGGCAAAGACGGAGCTTCTCCGACATTTAATCTCAATACAAGACCTATACTTACGGCAGAAAGCCAATCTAAACCTATTGAAACAGGAAATGAACCGATACCAGATAGAGGAAACATGGGTACAAATCCATCGCCTGCAAGTGTCTATAGATGGGCACATGATAATGGCGTGACAACTATGCCACTGAGCAGAGCAAGACTCTATGTGCCAGTACAAAGGTATGAAGCTGCTACGATGATCGTCAACTACGTAAAAAATGTAGCACAGCAGGAAATCGAACCTCGTAGCGAATGTAATATTTATGCATACCAAGATATTGATGAAAGTATTAACGAGTCAGTAAGAAGCGTCATACAAGACATCTGTAATCTCGGTCTCATGGGAAGAGGCTCAACAGCCAATACACTTACACCGAGTTTCAGACCATACGATACTCTCAGCACAAATGAGCTGCAGATTATTCTTAAAAGATATGATGAAACCTCTCGCCTAAGGATCATAAAGAATCGTAGAATTGACGTTATGGATCTTTTGATGAGAACGTTGAAGTAATATAAAAACATATTCCCGATTGTTTAGGAATATGTTTTGATGATGTTATTCGTTAATTTAGACCAATATCTACTTCTTTTACTTCATTGATAATTTTCTTTGATTTATTTTTCTCGTTCTCATTATATTGTTCAAGCACCTGCTCCGCAGCATCTTTAAAAGAGTCAATCAACACATCTTCGTATTTATCTACATCCTTATGAGCATAATAATGATCTACGATGTTCTTGTTATAGCTAATCCGATAGGAGAAATGGTAGGCAAACTCGCCCGAGAAAAAATACTCCCAAAAACCAGGTGGTTGCTTCAATAATCATTCGTTGAGATAATCTTTAATAGTATTTTTTACTCTTGTAACAATAAGATCTTTATGATTATCAGCAAATAATGGCTTTATATATAACTTTACAGCCCCATCTATATCACGATCTATTTGATCAAGTATTACCTTCTCAGTAGAAAATAATGTTGCCTGAAGATCAGAGATAGTATTCATATACCGCTCTCTTTCTTCCTCTTTTTCTACTGCTTTTCTGCTGCCAATATAATAACGTTCCATATTGTAATGAAAAAGAAATATAAAGACTACAATACTCTTCTTATCTCCTCTAACGTTGTCTTACCTTCAAGCATCTTAATATATGCATCTTCTTTCATAGTCAGATAGCCATGCTGACGCATTTCTGCATAGACATCCAGAGTATTTTTTCCATTGAGGATCATATCTTTGATGTCGCTATTAACGTCAAATGTCTCTACTACAGCAAGACGTCACTGATACCCATCGTGACCACACTCCTCACAACCTACAGCACTCCAGATATGTCCGTCAAAATCGATTTTACGAGTTGGATCCATCTCATGGATATGACGAATCACTTCTTTGATCTCTTGCTGTTCAGGAAGTGTCGCCTCACGCTTTGTAGCGCATGTATGGAGCTTTCTTACGAGTCTTTGTCCAATCACAAGATTGAGTGCTGGAGCTAACTGATATCCAGGGATACCAAGATTGACAAGTCTGGAGACTGCTTCGATAGCTGAGTTGGTATGGAGCGTAGAAAGAACCAAGTGACCAGTAAGAGCCGCATTAAGGGCAATTTCTGCTGTTTCTTTGGTACGTATTTCTCCCACGAGGATTACATCCGGATCATGACGGAGAATCGACTTCAAACCTTCTTCATACGTATAACCCTTGAGCGGATTTATCTGAGATTGCTCGATACCAGGAATTTCAAACTCCACCGGCTCTTCAAGCGTAATAATCTTCTTTGTTGAATTATTCAAATACTGGAGCATAGAGTAAAGTGTTGTTGTTTTACCCGAACCAGTAGGACCAGTCATAAGGATCATACCGTAGTTCTTTGCCATCTGTTCCTTCATGACTTTGATACTTTCCGGCAAAAATCCAATATCCGTAAATGTCATAATACCCGCTTGTGCATCAAGGAATCTCATAACTATCCCCTCTCCTCTCAGTCCTGGCATGAAGTTCACACGCACGTCAATCTGCTTCTTTAAACCATTGATATCAACCTGAAAGTCAAAACGTCCATCTTGCGGCAGATAATCAATATTCATCTTTGCTCCTGACATAAACTTCAGCTTCAAAAGATATTTCTTAAACTCTGCCTGCGTAAAGTCCAACACATCTTTCATGATACCGTCCTTTCTCATACGCATCGCAATCTTCTCCTGCTCTGGCTGAAAATGAAGATCTGATGCTCCAGACTGGTATGCAAGTCTAATAATTTCATGAAGAAACAGACCATCTTCATAGTTCTGTTTTTCATCATAGAGCTTCTTGAGAAGTTCTTCTGCAGATTTACCAAGGGCATTTTGCTGCGCAGCTTTATCTTCTGCAGCCTTTGCCTCGTTCTTCTCAATCTGGTCATACCACCCCAACGCTATTTCAAAAGAAAATGGATCGGTATAGTAAAGCTCTGGCTTGTACCCTTTTACGGTCAATTGCTGCACGATAGAGTTAACTGCTGCTGCATTGAAATTTGTCGTCAACAGCATAAGGTTACTTTTTGCCCCATCAAACACTATGGTCTGAGCCTTAGAAGCTATCTCTCTGGGAAGAAGTTTAACGAACGAAAAATCAGGCTGTAACGCCTTCACATCCTCCTGCTCAAGTATCTTCTTCGTCAATTGGTTTACCATTGCGGTTTTTCGAGAAAAACTTCCGTAAAAAATCTAACGTATTTATTATACTCGAAATAGCACAAAAACGCAAAAAATGACCCATCAAAAAAGACCATCTACAAATGGCTTCATAACAACGAATTTGCAGTAATTCTCACCTTTCTCCTCATCTTTTTCTCCGAAAAAGAAAAAGCCGGGATTACCCGGCTTTACATAACAATTATTTGGTTTTCACTTACATCATCTCGTTTAATGCACTGACAATACGCGCAAAAACGACTTTAACGTGTCCTACGCCATCAAGACTGACAATTTTTTTACCAATACTTGTATAATATTCAAGCACTGGCATAGTTTTGGTAGCATAGGTTTTGAGACGGTCTCGGATAACCTCCGGAGTATCGTCAGTACGACCTTTCTCTATTCCTCGTTGCACCAAACGCTCAACAAGGAGATCTTCTGGCACATCCAAGGTTATAAGACCAATAAGTTCTATTAGTTTTTCCTGCAAAAGCGCAGTAAGAAACTCAGCTTGTGCATTAGTACGGGGAAATCCATCAAAAAGGAATCCTGGAGCATCAGAGTTAGCAGCAATGTATTCACTGATCATTTTCATCACCACCTCATCTGGTACAAGCTCTCCCAGATCCATGTGCTTTTTTGCTTCTTTACCCAGATCAGTCTGAGCAGCTATTTCATCCCGGAGTAAATCTCCTGTACTGATGTGAAGTAGCCCATATTGTTGCACAACATTTTCTGCTTGTGTGCCTTTGCCACACCCTGGTGGTCCAAAGAGAATTAATACTAACTGTTTCATATTTCAATTATGTGTTTTTGTTTCATATTTATATGAAATATGGAAAACAAGTCAATCCATAATTACAGGAAGATGCTCTTTTTGCTTGCACTGAAAAAGCGCTTAGATATACAGTAAGTATCCCAAAAGTAAATTTCCGGATGTGTCTCCACTCTTCTTGTGTCGTCGTAAGCGATCGAGAACCATTGTTTTTTCAGAAACCACCACTCCATTATAATGGCTCTATTAAGCTATTATAAAAGAAATTGAATACAATAAATAAGCTCTATTTTTTCTTTCTGTGAAATGATATTTCATTGTTTTTTTGTTATAAAAAAATATACTTCAACCCATGAAAAAAATATTAGTTGGACTATCTGGATGAGTTGATAGCGCGGTAACAGCGTACCTTTTGTTGCAACAAGGATATGAAGTTACTGCAGGATTTATGATAAATTATATGACCGATAGTCCTGACTGTACCACGAAAGCAGACCTTGAGGAAGCAAAGAAAGTGGCAGAGTTTCTCGGTATAAAGCTCTATACGTTCGACTTCAGAAAAGAGTATGAAGAACGTATTGTACAATACATTATCAACGGCTATAGAAGTTGAATCACACCAAACCCTGATGTACTTTGTAACAGCGATATTAAATTCAGGCTTTTTCTCGATGAAGCTGTTTCATTAGGCTTTGATGCCATTGCTACAGGACACTATGCACGTATTACTCAAGACGGTGAACAATATAAGCTACTCAAATGAATCGATCCGGAAAAGGATCAAAGCTATTTCCTTTCGCGCCTCAACCAACAACAGCTTTCGCGCAGCATGTTTCCTCTCGGAAATATGCATAAATCCGAAGTCAGAAAGATAGCCCGTGAGGCAGGACTCCCAAACGCAGATCGTAAAGACAGCCAGGGAATATGCTTTATAGGGAAAGTTGATATGTACGAATTTCTCAAGCAACAGATTCCTGAGAAAGAAGGAGATATTATCGACACCTCAGGAAAGGTACTGGGAAAACATCAATGAGCATTTGGCTATACGATCGGCCAAAGACAAGGAATAAAAGTGGCTTATAGCGAACCGCTGTTCGTGGTGAAAAAAGATGTGGTAAACAATATTATTACCGTTGGAACCGCGAGCGATGAAGCTTTGTACCATAAGGAATTAATCGCTACCGAGCGACAGCGGATCGGAAATGAATATCCACTCCCCTTGCATGCAGCAGCTAAGATCCGTTATCGCCAAGCCGACCAAGACGCAACAATAATGAGAACAGAGAATTGAGAATGGAAAATAGTGTTTACTGAGCCGCAAAGAGCAATCAGTTCGGGACAAATAGTAGCGATATATCAATGAGATGAACTGCTTTGAAGCTGACTTATACAATAGGATCTTCGCTTGGCGAGGATTTTTTTTAATAAAGAAAAAGATGACTGAATACAGTCACCTCATCACTATGATCCGATGAGGTGGCTTTCGCCAAGATGAAGAGGATGAAAGAAATACAGTCAGCCACTTGATCTTGAAGAAAACCTCATCAAACCAGAGTTAATTATTATCCTCATATGCTTTCATAGGAGTGATAACGAGTTTAACGAGGGATACCTCGATCGCAACATCCAAAGACAGGCTACAACCTTTTCTCTAGGTTTTGTGATAGTTCTATATTAGAGATTTTTCGGGATTTCGCAAAAGGGTGTAGCAGTAAAAAGAATTTTGTGATATAGTTGTTTGACATATAAAAAATGATATGCGCAGACATGCGAAATGGACCTCTTTTTGATAACTATGCTATATCAAGCATAAAAAAAAGACCCCGAAACGGGATCTGAATACAATTGTCTTTTAGAACTACTTCCAGCGAAGACCGCGATAGCGGTTGGGTGTGCAGTGCCGAACAACTTTAGCATATCGGATTTTGCTAATTACCTTCTTCTTGAGCGAATTTTTACGTGGTTGTGGTCTCATACATGTAATGTTTAGATGTATTGATAATCATACGAATAAGCGCTTTTCTTTCAAGAAAAAATCCTGCGATATTGCAGGATTTTTACCATAATAATTTTGCTCTTTGCTTTCTACTCTTTGAGTTTATTTGACACACGATACCGCTCTTGTTTGATATGAACAGATCATAGGAGAAAATGATGTACAATTAATTTTCTGGTAGTCAGTACAGCTATTTGAGCTTTCTGATCCACACGTATATGGCGATGTTGCATTAGAGTTACAAGTATCAAGGCTATCAACGTTTCCTTCCTTGTCACCAGCACTTTGCCAGCTACCATATGTATCTGATCCGCCTGTTGGATTTGTTCCAGGGTTACATGATGCATACTGAAAGCTTCCACCAAGCGAACCATTGTAACATGTTCTTACCTCTTTGTAACATGGAGCTGATGAGTTTTGGTAAGCTTCTACTGTCTGTCCGTTCTGAATAGAACCTCCCCATGGGAGTGAACAAGAACTATATGTTGGTGTATTATTACATGAACTATACTGATAACTACCCTCAAGATAGCCATTTCTACATGTTCTTCTTTCACTTGAACATGGTGCTGATGAGTTGTTGTACGCTGTTACTGATGACCCATCTGCTATGCTACCTCCCCATGGAAGTGAGCAGCTTCTACCATAGTCATTTCCTCCACAGTTACCATAGTGACAACCATTATCATAGTTATTACATGAGCTGTACTGGTAACTACCATCGAGGTAACCATTTCTACAAGTTCTATACTCTCCCTGACATCCATAGCTTGATGAAGAGTATGATGATCTGTACGCATAAACACGAGAACCATTTCTTACTGACTGTCCCCATGGTGTTATACAAGATCTGTTTGTGACTGAAGTTGGATAATAGTAATCCTGACCATAATTATTATAGATAGTGTTATTGTTAGCAAGTGTACATGTTGGATAGATGTAACTTCCACCAAGCGTACCCTGGAAACATGTTCTTCTTTCATACGTACATGAAGCTCCTGCATAGGCTGGCTTTGGTGACTTATAGGCAATAACCCATTCGCTGCTATCTATATAACTTCCCCATGGCGTTGTACATCCATGCTGTGTAAGGTCATAGTTTTTATAAGCTGTTGGCTTCTTATAGTTACTATCATTTGCTGAAATAGTCGTTGGATTCCCTTTCGTATTATTCCATGAGTTGATGATGGTTACTGTTCCATTACCATTGGTAAGGCTCGGAGAACTATAATTGCTTTGTGTTGTCCCCTGCACATAACCATATGCAATCTTAGAAATAACGGGTTTTACGACAGTCTTTTGGATGATGCCTTCAGGTGAATTACAGTGGTCTGATGAATAAGTTCCTTCAAGATATCCATTATTACAAAATCTCTTTTCATATTTACATGACTGCGTGCTTTCATAGGCGATGATATACGTTCCATGATTGAGTGTTTCACCCCATGGAGTCGTACACGACGCGCCGTCACCGGCTACAATATCTCCTCCGTTATTGATAACTGAAACATTTCATGTCATAACCGTACTATTTGCGCGAAAAAATGAGATGATGGAATCATCTATCGTCGTAAATTTCACCAGGAACCACCCTACAAATACAATAACGGCTACCTGAATAATAAACTTCAATGTATCTCTCATAGCAATTAGTTGACAAAATCTAAATTAATGATACTATATCTACAATGTAACCAAAATTTTAAAGAATACAAGGCTTTTTTGCCAGAAAGACCACTCAATAGACAGAAGAGATAACTATTTTTTCTCGATAAGAAGAATTGACGGGTTCAGTCAAAATAAACTAATTTCTGTTTCAGAAATAATATGCAATCAAAGCTCAGTCGACACCTTTAAAACAATCTCCTTATGCATCGTTAAAAGCACGATATTTCCACTAAGTTTAAGCACTCTTATAAACTCTGTAAGCAATGCAGAGAAAAATGCTTCCGGCTCCTCTATGGGGATCTGTTTTCCAAATGGAAGGTTAGTCACAATATGATCTATAGATGAAGCATCAAGTGACATGTGACGTGCATCCCATTGGCAAAAAGCAATATCTGCATCAGTCGTATTGCTATCTTGGACGATCTGTAACGCTTCTTGGTTCATGTCTCCAGCAATAATATTACTCGTCAGCGTTGCTGCTTCCAGCACTATGGTTCCTACTCCGCACATCGGATCAAGGACGACAGAACCTTGTTTTACTCCAGCAACTTTCAGCATTGCATAAGCAATCGGTGCTTTCAGCGACCCAGGCAGCGTCGCTGTCTTATACTCTCTTCTATGGAGCGGCGCAGCCGCGACTCTTACGCCGATCAGACACTCCTCTTTTTCGATGAAAATTCTTATATTACATGATTGCTCTCCATCTTCTCTTTCATGCCAATCAAAAGCGGATCCAATACCTGCTACAGCAATCTCTTTGATTTCTTTTGGCGTATAATTCTTGTCGCCAACATTACTCACCGACACGGAAAACGATGGTTCTTTCGCACCTCTCAGCTTCTGAATTGCCTGGGTAATATGTCCTAACTTCATAAGCATCAAGTACTCTTTAAGCGTTATGAGCGTCTCTCTATACTTACCTACGGTTAATGTATCGACATAAAAAAAGAGATCATCAACCGATCTCAAAGATAAAAGATCCTCAGGGTTTCCTGCATACTCAAAAATGATTCTCTTATACGCATGAGAAATAAGTTTCACATCTGAAAAATTCGCCTGTAAGTCCTCTAAGGCGATATCTTCAAGTCAACGCGTTACCAGTGCAAAGTATTTCATAAGTATCAAAACAAATATAAAACCAGTTCAATCGTATACAAGAAAAGGTAAAAGTAAAGAATTATTGAGCCAATGGAGAGTTTTTATAAGAAAAAAGACTGATGATGCAGTCTCTTCTTATAGTGAATAGTGCTATTACGCAGAGAAGCTCTTCAGGAACCTCAGATCACCATTGGTGAAATATCTGATATCCTTTATAGCATATTTGATAGAAACAACTCTATTGATACCCATACCAAAGGCAAATCCAGTATACTCTTTACTGTCTATTCCTCCTTCTTCCAAGACACGTGGATGAATCATACCAGCACCAACAATCTCAATCCAACCAGTCTGCTTACAAAGCGAACATCCTTTCTGTTCACAGATAGGACAACTCGCATCTATCTCAAAACCTGGTTCTACGAAAGGGAAATATGCGGGTCTCATCCTAATCGTCATACTCTTTCCAAAGATAGCAGAAAGTAACGATGTGAGCATTTCTTTACAGTGTCCAATACTCATGTTTTTATCTATTACCATTCCTTCGAGCTGTCGGAATACAGTATCATGCGACGCATCAGTACTCTCATTTCTATATACTTTTCCCGGAACAACCGCTTTCAGTGGTGCGCCGTAGCGCTTCATGAGATCATTTTGCATCGCAGATGTTTGTGTACGAAGCACGAAATTATCTCCGTCAGGGTCTAATTGAGAAAGAAAATATGTATCGTGCATTTCAGTTGCAGGATGTGTTGCGGGGATATTAACCGAATAGAAATTTTCATATTTCGTTACCACATCCTTTCCGTACTCAATAATGAAACCCATTCCCTGACAGATCTCTTCGATACGTCTTCTTTCTGCATGCAAAAGATGAGCATGTCATGCCGCGCTCAGTGGCTTCTCAAGAGAGATATCTACGATATCATCAGCAAGCTGAGCATTGATAGCTTCGCGCTGAAATTCTACGGCTCTGAGCTCATATGCTTCTGTCACGCTCTTTTTTGCCTCACTCAGCTTTTGACCCATCTCTTTTTTCTCTTCAGGAGAAAGAGCAGATAGCCCTTTAGATGCCAATGTTATCTCTCCCTTCTTACCAAGATAAGCCTCATACCAAGAGTCTAGTTCTTTCGATGATGCTACAGCGGCAAGCTCTGTAAGAATCTTTTTTGTATCCATCGATACATAACAAATGAAATAAATATTATGCGTGATATGTGGCTATCTTAGGTATATCCAAAGGCGTTATAACTCATTCGATTTTTTCCCTGTCGCTTCCTGTTTCCGTAATATAAATAACTCCTACCTTCTTTTTACTCATCATGGTCTGATCAAACAAGACTGGGATCTCATAGATATTTTTATTCTTCGCAACGAAAAGATATGTTTCATTGCTTTCATTCAGATCAAGATCACCAATACGAGTTGTCTTTAATGCAACAGAACCTTTTTCACTTTCGTCAGCAAGCCAATGTGAAAGAGTAGATTCAGTAAGTACGCCAACAAATAGACCTGTAGAGTCATATGCAGGCACATGACTATCATTACGATTTCTCATTTCTATGATCACATTTTGCAGAAGATCAGTGGTCTTGCATGTATACACTTCTTTCTTGAAAAGATCATAACATGAAACCGGTTGCAACATCTGCTCTCTATATTTTCTTATTTCATCGACTGCATGATAAGTAGGAACACTATAGTACTGTCCTTCCATCTGCTGTCCATGTATGATATGATTCCTCAGTTCCCCGAAATATTTGAGTTTTATAAGATGTTCTTTGACAAATGAACTTATATGATAATCAGCTTCAGATACTTGCTTAAGCTTTTCATTAAATGGCATAAATTTCTCTGTCTGCAAAAGCTTATCAAGATACTTATCTATCTCATTGAAGAGCGAAATGAAGTTATCCGCATTTTGCTCCATAAGCTTTTCACACACATCAGAGTACATACACACAGAGTTCTTAAAGTAAAAGATTTATAAAGTATAAAGTTCAATGAATTTTTAACTTTATAGACTTTATGAACTTTACACTTAATTATGGTGGTCCCAACAGGAGTCGAACCTGTATTACAACCTTCGCAGGGTTGTGTCCTATCCATTGAACGATGAGACCAGATAGTGAGCGCGTAGCGCATTGCACGAATATAGTAAACGGGCGTAAAATAGCAAGCGAAACGTCAGAAAATAAGAAGACAAAGAACCCTGGGAAATATATTAAAATGGTTTGTCCAAATATGTCAAATCGTTTTAGAGCAAAATGGCTTACTTATAGAAGGATTTTTTATTTTATCCAAAAATAGAGTATTATTGATGAGTATAGCTTATATTCTATTGTTCACTCATGAAAATACATCGCCACCATCGAGGGTTAGCAGGTATGTTTGTAGCAGCGACATTGCTCTACTATTTTTGATTGACGTCTCAGCAATCCTCTGCTGTCATGCTCGACTGTAATACAGCATCAAGCATCAACGTACCAGCTATTGAATGTTGGGGACTGGTTGAACTCTATAACAACATGGATGGTCCATCACGATGATACAATACCAACTGGAATACAGATACAAATATTTGTAGTTGGGCAGGTATCACTTGTACAAATATCGCAGGACAGGATCATGTCACTGTGCTTGCGCTACCGAGTAATAATATGTCATGAACTCTGATACCAAAGAGTATGTCAGGATTAAGCTACTTAACAGGTTTAAATCTATCAGACAATACACTGGGAGGGATGCTTCCCGCCGAATGGTCAACGTGGACGGGCATAGAGTATTTTAATATGCAATGAGTAAACGTATGATTTCTCATAGGAACAACAGGAACTCTTCCAAGCGAATGGTCAACGTGGGAAAACATACAATATTTCAATGTTTGAAGTAATAGAATTTCAAGCATATTACCAACAGCATGGAGCTCATGGACAAATATACAACACTTTAGCGTCGGAGGAAATCAACTTACATGAGAACTTCCAGCAAGTTGGTCAACATGGGGAAACATACAATATTTCAACACCTCACGCAATAGTTTAACTGGAACACTACCAACAGAATGGGCTACATGGACAAACATAAAAGAGTTCAATGTATCGACAAACTCTATAGGATGAACAGGCCCTTGGAGCTGATGGATTGACCGATTACCAAGCGTAGAGATTATTAATATCGCCGAAAATCAGTTTACCTGAGAACTTCCTGCAATCTGGGGCAATGGATGAGTGCCCGCTGGATATCCTTTGAGAGAATTTTATGCATCATATAATAACTTTACTGGAACACTTCCCTCGGACTGGCGAACCTTGAGTGCTCTCGAAATAATAGATTTAAGTGTAAATAAGATAGTCGGATTTATACCCAATGAATGGAGGTTGCTAACTGGAATGAGACAGTTTCTAGTGTCCGCAAATGAGCTACAATGACAGCCTCTAGCATCACTTTCATGATGGACAAACCTAGAAAGTTTTAGAATAGACAGTAATCATTTTACAGGAACATTACCAAGCGAGTGGTCTACATGGACAAATCTTACACACTTTAGAGTATGCTACAACAACCTCACTGGAACCCTACCAGCATCGTGGTCGGCATGGACACAGCTGGATTACTTCTGCGCAAGAAATAATCAATTAATATGAATCATACCAACAGAATGGTCAACATGGAGCAACATAACAGCCTTTTATGTTGATGAAAATAATCTCACTGGAACTCTATCTGCAGGCTGGTCTACGCGGACTGACATTTCCGCCTTTGGAGCCAAAAACAATGATCTTATTGGAACATTGCCAGCAAGCTGGTCGACTTGGACACAAATGAGATATTTTGACGTAGGAAATAATTTGCTATGATGAAATCTGCCTACAAGCTGGTCAACATGGACAAATCTAGTAGGCTTCGCGGTGAATAACAATATTCTTACTGGAACCTTACCAGGATCGTGGTCGGCGTGGGTATGAGTAAACAATCTTTTACTAAATTCAAACTTTCTAGAAGGCGAAGTGCCTGCAAGCTGGACATCTATGACGGCGCTTACTACACCATTAGCATCTACTATAGGACTACATCTTGAAAATAACTGTCTTGAACCAGATCTCCCTGAACCTCCAGCTTCATTTGTAGAATCAAAAGCAGGAACAGGCTGGGAAAGCCTACAGGATCTGTGTGCAATCGAATCTGATCTCGTCATCACAAAAAACAATAGCACACTAACAACAGGAATTATTAACTGAACATATACATACACTATAGATTACATCAATAGCTGAGCCATGGCTGTATCAGGAGTAATTATACGCGATACATTGCTCACAGGATTTACCTATGACAATGCAACTCCTAGTGCGACTATGATCACATGACAAGAAATATCATGGGATATCGGTACACTTACTCCCATGGAATGAGGAACAATAACATTGGTTGTATCTATTTGAAATGGATTCTTCTCGGGCGACGCAGCAAGCAACACAGCAACTATTGAATGAATATTGACAGACATAGACACACTAAACAACACATCAACAACATCTCCAATAACCATTATAGGTAGCCCAATTACTGGAGATCTTTCTCTAGAAAAAACTTCATTAAACACATCTGCCACTGCAGGAGACACTATTGCATATACACTAGAATATAGCAATGAACAATACACATCAGGAAATGCTCCATCAGCATTTAGCATATCTGACTCTCTCCCTGTAGAATTAACATATGTATCTACAGATTTTGGTTCATGATACGACTTCAGTACTGGTATTGTTGTCAGCGGTTCCAACATCACGTGGAATTTCTGGGAAGTAGACTCTCAAAGCACTGGTATCATTACCGTATATGCACAAATAGATGGAGGCACTAGCTCATGAACATTGATAAGCAATACAGCGTTCATAACAGGCACCATAGAAGATAGCAATTGGACAAACAATATATCTACCGCTAACGATATACTTGTCTTTGGAGCGATTTTCACATGAGACTTAGCTATTATCAAATCAAGTTCTCATACAGGAGCATATTCTGGAGACGTCGTTACATTTACGATTGTCTATACGAACAGTGGTGAAAATGCCGTGACAGGGATATCGTTACTGGATATCATGAGCCCAGATCTCATGTATCTGACTTCCAGTCTTGCGCCAGATATCGTAACAGGAGATATATCATATACTTCATTTTACTGGTACTTGCCTACAGGACTAGCAGCTCATAGCTCTGGTATTATAACAATGCAAGCTCAGGTTATGACAGGAACATCTTGAGGCAGCCTACGAAATACTATTCAGATAGAAAGTCCTATTCCTACTGACATCGATAGCGATAACAATATATCAAATGTGAGCTTCACGTTCCTCGTTGCAAGCGATATAAGCGGAGATAGCTTCAGCACTCCTTCGAACGATAACGAGACACGATCGTATGCAGGACCTGGAGGATGGGATCCCCCACGCATTACGTATCACAGTATCACAGGAGAAACAGAAAATACTAGTATAGTTGAACTAGGAGCTCCCACGCTCCTCGACAATGAAACATGTATATACAACGACGGTGATTTTGAAAAATTTAAAACGACGTTTAAAGACATACAAAACTCTATCTTTAAGGCTGCTGTAGATACTATGCTCGATTATTGTCTTGTTCAATGAGAGCGCAATCAGTGAAAGATGTTTGGAGTCTATAATTACCTTAGATGGGGTGAGGCATATAAAATCTTTTGAAGACTCGCGTGAGTAGATTTTACTAAAAAAGCTCGTCCGACTCATTGGTCAGACACATATAGATTTGCGGGAATGAAATTAAACCTCTGGGCAAGTACTACATCTCAACCTCATGACCCAAGATCATATATCAGATATGCCGATATATTCACTATTGGGAATAACATACTCAGATATTACAACAAACCTCCACTCGAATACGATCCAACATTAAACTATAATAACGCAATCAGCAGAGGTAAATTTGCTCTCTTTATTGCGCAACTTATCACGACCATTAAACAATAGATACGAGCAAATAAATGTCAACCAGATTAATACGAAGAGCGCTGTACAAAGGCGCTCTTTTCTATAATACTAAAAAAATATTATTCATTATTTATATTCATCTCTTCTCAATGAAAATACGCAAACATCATCGAGGTCTCGCGGGGACCTTTATAGCGGCAAGCATGCTCTACTATTTTGCATTTACCGCAAAAGATTCTTCTGCCGTTATGCTTAACTGTAGCACAGCATGAAGTATCAATGTCCCCGTAATAGAATGTCAGGGACTTGTGGAACTGTTTAACAATACTGCTTGAGCCTCATGGACAAATAGCACAAACTGGAATACAAATACCAATGTGTGTACATGGTATGGTATTGGTTGTACAAACATTGCCGGACAGGATCATGTTACAAGAGTAACACTCCCCTCAAACAATATTATAGGAGGTCCTCTTCCGAATAGCATGTCGGGATTGAGATATATTACAGGACTCAATCTTGCGAACAATTCTCTCCAAGGCACACTCCCGCTTACGTGGTCAACTTGGACAGGAATTCAACAATTTAATATAAGTTTCAATAACCTCTCATGAGCATTACCTTCGACTTGGTCAACTTGGACGGGGATTAAGTCATTTCACGCTGGCTATAATAAGTTCACAAGTCTTCCTACCAGTTGGACGGGATGGAAAGAAATTCAGTCATTTGTAATGCCATTTAATCTCCTGACATGAACTCTTCCAAGCGAATGGGGAGGATGGTCATCAATAATGTATATTGATTTAAATTCTAATTTTCTCAAAGGGACCCTTCCTGCAAGTTGGTCTGGTTGGACGAATATGTCTGCCTTTTACATGATGGATAATGAAATAACAGGACCATTGCCTACAAGCTGGTCGACTTGGACGAAGATGGATGTTTTTTATATGTATAGAAATAAACTCCAAGGCTCCCTTCCAGCAAGCTGGTCTGGTTGGACAAAAATACGTGAATTCACTATTCATCACAATGAAGTAACTGGGTCATTACCAACAAGTTGGTCGACTTGGACTGGTGTAGAGAATGTAAATATTAGTTCAAATCAACTCACTGGCACCCTTCCTTCGACTTGGTCAACTTGGAAAAAAATTGGCTATCTTTCTCTCGCAGGAAATGGTCTAGTGGGGACTCTTCCTGCAAGTTGGTCTGCACGGACTGGTATTACTCAAATGGATCTGAGACAAAACTATCTGACAGGAAATGTTCCTGCAAGTCGGACAAATATGACAAGTATTGTTTCAGGATGATTAATGATTAATTACAATTGTCTCAACACACTCTTACCAGAACCTCCTGCAGCATTTGTAGATGCACAAGCAGAAGCAGATTGGAAATTAACTCAATATCGATGTGTTATATCAGATCTTGCAATTAACAAATCAAGTACAAACGTAAACGCCACCATCGGTGGTGGACTTGTGACCTATATTATAAGCTATGTAAATAGCTGAGCCATGGCTGTATCAGGAGTGATGATTTACGACGACATGCCTCTTGGACTGAACTTTATCAGCGCATCACCAGCCCCAACAACAGTCATTGGCGGTTCTCTTTCTTGGGATATTGGTGAACTTCTTTCGATGCAAACAGGCTATATCATCCTTACGGGACAGGTAGATACAAACTGGGATGGTGTGCCTTTTATGTCATGAGACACCATCACCAACATGGCAACGATATACTGACGCGTCCATCAGCTAAGCGGAGATGAGCTCAACGATTCATCAATAAGCAATCCTGTAACCGTTATAGACCCAAGTATTTATTCTGACTTGAGAGTTGTAAAGATAAATGGGAATACTACAGGCCTTATAGGTTCAACTTTCACATATGTCATAAATTATATAAATAGCGGAAGCACTTCCGTTTCAGGAATTTCCGTCTATGATAGTCTTCAGTCTGGATTCAGTTTTATAAGTGCATCTCCTGCTCCAACAAGTGTAAGCGGCAGCGATCTTGTATGGGATATTGGCACTCTTACTGCTATGCAAAGCGGTAGAATCTTCCTCACTGGATATATAAGTGAAAGCTTCGTATCGGGTGATGTAATCTCAAATACCGTCAACATTGATGGGAATCTCAGTGATATCGACAATAACAACAACTTATCTACTACTCTACCAGTCACACTATTTGACGTGGATATACCATCAGATCTTGTGATCACGAAAACGGTCTCTGGATCTGCTACAGCTCATATAGGTAATTTCATAACCTATATTATCAATTATGTAAACAGCTGAGCATCAACCATTACTGGCGTCGTTATTCATGACCTTCTTATGACGGGGCTTTCACTCCCTGACTATGATGGCGCTGTTCCCGCACCAATAATGATAACAGGATTTAGAGATATATCATGGGATATCGGTACACTTACTCCTATGCAAAGCGGTAGTATCGTAATGTATATTTATGTCGGTGGTCCATTTGCATCTGGAACAATAGTTCCCAATACAGCTACTATTGATGGATATCTTTCCGACGTAAATCCAGCAAATAATAGTTCCACTACAAACATTAATGTCATGCTTGCAACCGGAGACATCTCAATAACAAAGTCTACAACCGGGACAACCATCACTGCATGAAGCATACTTTCATATGACATCTACTATAGAACAGAAAATAATAGTATTCCTGAACCCATCATTATCTCAGATATATTACCTGCGGGTCTTACGTATGTCACCACTGACTTTAGCGACAATCCTCTCAACATCGACTATACGACAGGCATAACGGTGACCGGTTCATCTATTACATGGCAACTATGGGCTCTTACTCCAAACGCAACGTGATCATTTAAAGTATATGTTCAGGTTGATGCTAGCGTTGTCTCAGGAACAATACTTACAAATACAGCATCTATTAGTGGTGATCTCCAAGATATCAATCGAACAAACAATACATCTACATCCTCTCCTGTAAGAGTATTTGCTCCTCTTATAACCGGAGATCTTGCTATATTCAAATCTGCATCGGTTCTTACTGGTGTTATACCTGGACAGCCTATTACGTTTACACTTACCTATATGAACAGCTGAGCAAACACCATAACAGGAGTATATGTACAAGATCAGATGCAAGCATGACTGACATATGTGAGTAGTAATTATACATCAGGACTGACTATTGCAGCAAATACTGTATTGGAAAGTATGTGAACCTTCCCAATAGGAAGCTGGTCATATAGCGGGACTCTTCTTAGTTGGCACTTACCTGCAGGCATTCCTGCAAACACTTCTCGTACGATTCTTGTACAGGCTATAGTAAATGATGAGATCTATTCAGGCGGATGATTTGCGATGAATGTTGCAACTATTACGGGAAGCATCTACCAAGATGTATCTATGATAAACAACGCATCTTTCCTCTATATTGAAGCACTCACAGGAAATTCAGCCACAGGATGAAGCTTATCTACGGGATCTACAACATGAAACAATCCAACCAATCCTGATCCACGAGGGTATGCAGGAGGATGATTCGGAAGCAATCCTATCCCAAACATAGTCTCTCTCGGTTCTGCTCCTACTCTGCTTGATGACGAAGTATGTATCTATAAGGACGGAGATTTCGAAAGATATAAAACCACCTTCAAGGACATTCAAAATTCTATCTTCAAACCAGCGGTAGACCTTATGCTCGACTACTGTCTCGTACAGGGCGAATACAATGGCGGAAAGATGTTCGGCGTCTATAATTACCTCAGATGGGGTGAAGCATATAAGGTGTTCTCAAGACTTGCGGGGCTCAGCTTCTCTCGTACTGCCAATCCGGCTCACTGGTCTGACAGATACAGATTCGCAGGACAAAAGGTAAATCTCTGGGCAAGCACCACATCTCAACCTCATGACCCAAGATCGTATATCAGATATGCGGATATCTATACTATCGGAAATAACATACTGAAATACTACAATAAACCACTCCTGGATTACGATCCAAGCATGAACTACAACAACGCTATCAGCAGAGGAAAATTCGCCCTCTTCATGCAAAATATTATCAATACTATCAAGCAATAAGAAAAAAGCTCCCTATTGAAGGGGAGCTTTTTATATACATTAGAACCTCCTAAGGACAAAAAAAGAAATTGACTTATAAATTTTAATGGCTAAAATACGGATTAACAAAAAAAATGAAAACATGAAACATTCTCTAACGATTCTTTTTATTACATTCTTACTACTATCACTTATAGGCTGCGACGAATCAGGAACAACAAGGGGCATAATTAAAACACAATTTCCCCTAATGCTGCTTCAATCCGACGGTGATAACAACAATGCATGTTATATAGCCGAGCTCGAAGGCACAGAAGAAAATATAACATGGACAAGATCTCTACCAAGTCCTCTGGAATTAGAGATAGATAAAGCAGGACAACTTGCTCTATATTTACATGAAGACAATAAAAATGTAGTCTTTTCTAAGAATGAGGAAGATGGCACCAAATCGCTCTATGTACTCGTAATGGGAAAAAGGGACCAAAAGGAAGGCGACTCCATAACCATAAAAGTGGAAAATGATGTCGCAACAATAGTCGAATAAAAGTGCTCCTAACAGCTAACTAAAAAAGATCTGAACGCTAGCTCATTTGGCTGGCGTTTTTTTTATAAAGAAAAAAGTCCACCGACATACTACACTTTTAGCCATGCCGAGAACATGTATATGAAAATCTAATATTCACAATTAAAATTTCATTGAGTTCAGGGAGTGCCAGGTTCGAACTGACGATGACGGTTCCGAAGACCGTTGTGTTACCGCTACACTAACCCCCTATGTATCACAAGATAATACGACAACGTCGTACTCATCAAGTAAGTTTGCATCAAATCCTTGGCTTGTTGCCCATTCCTCAAAAGCAACAAAGATCTGTTTTCTACGTTCTACGGTAGCAATGCTTTGCACTATAGACAAATCAGCAGGCTTTTCAACCTGTTTCAAAGAGGAAACGAGAGTTTCCAATAGCGTTGGATCTGTAATAGACCATTGGATAAGAGGAAAATTCTTTGTTTGAATCACGCTCTGGACTACCACAAAGCCTTCTTTCCAAAGATCAGCTACCATATCAGAAAAATAGCCTTCTTTACCAAGAAATGCTCCTGTAAGTGGAATATGTACTTGTATCCCGGTAACAACATCATCACGAACAAGCACTTCACCATATCTTATACAGAGATCAAGCATTTCAGGAGAAATAGTATCTTCTTTTTTCTGTCTACAAAGAAATATTTCAACGCCAGAACCAATATCTTTCCAGCGCTTGGTAACGATGTTTTTTTTATGATAGCAGATAACCTCCTGATCAAAAGCAGTCAGCGGGAATCATGAAAAATAACGAGTAAATTCCTTTCCCTCGACAGGCAATCCAAGACCAATAAGATTATGAGGCGTTACTATAAGCATTAGATCTTTTCCTGTTTATATGCGATCTTATATAAAAGCACAAGTTCTATGACATTTACCATGAGAGCCGATCATCATGCGCTAATAAATGGCAAAGTAAGACCAGTAAGCGGTAAAAGCTTGATATTTACTCCCATATTTACAAACATCTGGATGATAATCAATGAGATAATTCCAGCACCAAGATTTTTCGCATACTCATCTTTGATGTCAGGCAAACGCTTAAGAAACTTATAAGCAAGAAAGAAATACAAAGACAATAAGACCATATTACCAAAGAATCCTATTTCTTCAGAGAATGCAGCAAAGATAAAGTCAGACTGTGCCTCAGGAATATATCCAAATTTCTGGAGACCTTTTCCGTATCCTTTTCCAAAAAGTCCACCGGCTCAGACTGCGATAAGCGACTGATTGATTTGGTATGAAATACCCTTACCAGTCTTATCAGCATCAGGATTCACAAACGATTCCAATCTACTTTTAATATAAGTAAATTGCATACCAACAAGGATACCTATACTTCAACATACAGCAAGAATGCCAAGCAAGTGTTTGATTTTTCCACCGCCATACCACATCATAACAAATGCTAAAGGAAGAAGAACGAGTAGTGTTCCAAGGTCGGGGATCGCAAGAAAGATAAGAGCGCTTATCCCTAGTATAGCAAGAAATGAGACATATCATGGGACTTTTCAGATGATATGTTTCTTTCTCACAAGCCAGCCAGCAAAGAAAATAACAAACGCTAGCTTAAAGAACTCTGAGGGCTGAATAGTTGTAAAACCAAGATAAAGCCATCATTTCGCTCCCTGTAGGGACAATCAAAGATTGGTAAATACGAGCATCTGAAAGACAAATGCCAATGCAAAAATGATATGATTATATTTTTTGAAAAGTTTTAAAGGGATTTTATAAGTAATAAGTGAGATACCCAGAGCAATAACGATATTGAGCAAATGCTTATTGAAGTAGAAATAGTTTGATGGTTCTGCCATAACTCCGGCAGCAACCTTCGTCAAAGTAAGCGTAAAAGATTCGTGAATGCTCACGCTATAGATGGCTAGTATTCATATAATGATGAGCAACGCTCCTATGATCAATATTGGCACTTCTTCCTTTTACAAAAAAATAAACAATATTAAATATATACTTATATTATGATGCAATACAATAAATTAATTATGTCTTATTCTGATAAATACATTATTATTTCATTTAGAATTCAACATTGCGAATTATATTTAAGAAGTCTTTATTCATATATATGCCAATCATAAGGCATCTGCTGCATCATTATACTGAGGCATAGCTTCAAGTTTATATATCTTCATGATCATCTTTTGCACAAAAAGCTTATCCGCTTTTCCATTTCCAGTAATATATTTCTTAAGTTCTATCGGTGTATATTCTTTTACGATGATTCACTTCTCAAGCATAAGCGCAATAAGTATTCATCTTACACCAAAGACAAACTCAGCATTTGACTGATTTGCATTAGTAAAAAAAAGCTTTTCCATGACGCACGCGCTTATGTCTATCTCTGTCAACATCTCAGAAAAGAAATGATAGATCTTTTGCATTCTCGCAAACTGATCCATTCTTGTTGGAGAAGAAATATTTTGCAACAATATACCAGCATCAATGATCTTCATATCATCCTGCACTAAAGCATATCCAAGCTTACGTACTCATGGATCTATGGCAAGAACTATCTTTCACGATGATTGCTTTTTCATATAATAGGATTATCCAAATAACGACCCTTGATCTGCTTGAAACTTTTTCAATAGATGTTTACCTGCATGTTCTGCATGGAAAGTTTCAATCCATGCTACATCTCACTCTGAAATTTTCTTTATGAACTCTATCTCTTCTGGCCACAACTCGGGCTCCGATGTTTCAAGAAATATTGGTTTATTATGCTTTACTCACCATTGAATAATATGAGCTAGTGTAGGCATTCCTATTGCGCCCCTTCCAAGTGGGGCATGCCTATCAAGATGAGAGCCAAGCATTGCTTTACTATCATTGAGGTGGAAGCTATATAGCTTATCTATTCCTATTTTCTCATCCCATAAAGCCATAAGTGTATCCCATTGTTTCAAGTCATTTCCTCATCACCGCGCATGTGCAGTATCAAAGCAGAATGCAATAGGTAAGTGCTTAAGGTAGCCATTATAAAACTCTGCCAGATCTTCGATAAGATATCAAAGCTCGCTCCCCTGACCTGCCGTGATCTCAAAAAGAAACTTTGGAGTATAACCCTTTTTAGCGTTTTCAGCGATAATATACTCTACATTTTTTGCCATATTCTTATATGCTTCATGCTTATCTGCAAATCACTTACCCTTACCAACATGCACATTTACTGCTTCAAATCACGTATAATGTCATACTTCAAAATCATGCAAAATGCTTTTTATATCTACTTGGCATTCTTCAAATGGCTTAGAAAGATTTGCCAGATAATTCGCGTGAATCAAACCTCACACCTGGGCATATTTCTCTCTATACTCTCTTGCCAGCTGATAATCTGCTTCTGTATAAGCGGGAACAGATCGCCCTCTTGGCGACTTTGCAAATATTTGCAATGTATTTCCTCAAATCTGATGTGATCTTTCAAAAGCAAGATGTATTCATCAAGCAATAGACGTGTGTGCACCTACTCTTAGCATAGCCAATAGACAAGATAAAAACGACTTCACGATACAGAAAACAAGGCTAAATACAATCCAAACACCCTAAGCATTTTGATTTGATTTTGCCCATCTATTCTATATCTATAATAGAGATCAATTATTTCCCTCTTTCATCCATGATAAATCTACCGCTATTTGTCATACCTCTTGTGGTTGCTATCATTATCCAATCGATAAAAATCATCGTGGATTTTTTCGCGGAATGAAGAAAGAAATTGAAAATAGATTATCTCTGGAGAGCAGGTGGATTTCCATCTGTACATAGTGGAATATCAAGCAGCCTTACTACTCTCATGGGTTTGACTTATGGCATCCAAAGTCCTCAATTTGCTATAGCATTATGCTTTTCTTTCCTCTTCTGGTATGACGCCATGAACGTAAGATACGAAGCCGGAAAACATGCTCAGTACATCAATGAAATCAAAGAAGAACTAAAGTCATTTTCTTTCATAGACTATAAGCTCAATGACTTAAAAGAAAGATTGGGACACACGCTTGTAGAAGTAGTAGGTGGAATATTTGTAGGTAGCGCCCTTACATGGATCATCTATTACATCACGCCACTTATCAACTCTATACTCATCTCATAAAATGTACAACGGCAAAAGAAACTCATATATTTCTTCTCCTGCACAAAGGCGCTTACCAAAGAAAAGACGTAAGTCGCTTTTTTTCTCATCACTCAAAAGATTTATAATTACTTATAAAAATTCGCTACTCGTTCTTATTATCCTTGGATTATTTGCTATAATACTACAGTTTGCATACATCTATACTATTGGAAGACCAACAAATATTATCAGCGAAGTAATTTTTACCGATGAAAATATTGCCACATACAACCACAGAGACATGTATCTCGAAGCAAGAGAAAAATTCATGGGAAAAAACATTATCATCCTCAAGGCAAAGGGTAATAGGAGGATTAAAAATGATCTTGAAGATACATATCACATGATCAAAGATGTATCCTTTAGCAAAACATGACCAGGCAAGATTACCGTATCTTTAGAGTTTTACCCAGCACAGCTTCTTTTTAAAAACAGCTCTCTATCGATAGCTTACACCAATCAAACTCTTTTCCCGACATTGGAAAGCGATACATTAAATTCTGGGGCTCTTGTCATAAGACTCCCGGACTACTTCAGCGGAGAAGATATCATCACCAATAGTACATGATATCTCGCACTCATGTGACCCGAGAAACTAAAAGACGACTTTACGCTTATTACAAATACTATGGCAATAAGTGATATTCTCTATCTTCCATGAGCACAAAAGAGTATTATCATATCAGAAAATAAAAAAATGACTTTTGATCATAAAAGAAGCATACAGGAACAGCTACAATATCTTGCTACTATCTTATGATCCATAGACAACAACTTCTATTATGAAATAGATCTTACAACCTTCCCGAGAGTGATTATAAAAAAACAAGATACACCATTCATTTAATATAGACAGAAGTAGACATTTTATTATCGTCCTACCCTAATCATGAAAAAACTATTTTCCTATCTCCAAGAAAAACACGGCATAAGCAGAAGAGAATATATGCAAATGCTTAAGGAAGGAGCCATATATATCGATGAAACTCCCGTTACTTCCATGCAGGCTATGAGCACTCCTGGAACGACACTTGAAATACGTTCATGAAAAAAAATATTACTCACAGAGAAAATACAAGAGTTAAAGAAAAAACCGACCATGATCGTACTATTCAATAAGCCGAAAGGATACGCCGTTTCAAAGGAAGATAAACATAATAAGACTATTTATGAACTGCTCCCTGCAAGCCGAAAGAAGGACTTCTATTATATCGGAAGGCTCGACAAAGACTCTCATGGTCTTTTACTACTTACTAATGATCCCGCATTGGTTGATTATTATGAAAAACCAGAAAATGACATCCATAAAATCTATGAGGTACAGATCGACAAGCCCATCAAAAGCAATCATATTCAACAAGCTAAAAGATGAATACCTGTAGATGAAGAATGAAATATGATAAGAACAGAGAAGTGAAAAGCATCAGGAGTAAGCGGAGAGATGCTCAAAGCTCTCAATATAAGATATGAACATGTAAAAGACAAATACTATGCCATCGTCACGCTTAATGAATGAAAAAAACGCCATATTAGACGCATGTTTAAGGCCCTTGGCTACATAGTAAAAGACCTTAAAAGAACCAAAGTAGGTATTTATCAGCTCTGATCTATTAAGCTCGGCAAATACATGTTACAGAAGTATAAAGCATAATAAGAAAAGCTCCCATCGGGGAGCTTTTTACTATTTTACAATATCCTTAAAGTCAGCGAGCGTATTAAATGAAAGATAGACTGATGCGAATCTTACATAGGCAACCGGATCTTTCTCCTTAAGCAGAGCTACGATATCCTTTCCTATCATAGATGATTCTATTTCTGCTCCATGTTTTGTCCATTGCATCTCTAGCTGATTAATCATCTCCTCCATCGCTTCATTAGAGATTTCTCTCTTTGCAAATGCGAGCAGAAATGCCTTCTTTATCTTCATCCTATCATAGAGTTCCTTTGTTCCGTCCTTCTTAATCACAATAAGATCTGTATTTCCCCTTCTTTCAAAGGTAGTAAATCTTTCTTCACAGTATTCACATTCACGTCTGCGTCTTATCGCATACCCCGCTTCGACCACTCTTGAATCTACGACTTTCGTATCAGCATTACCACACGTTGGACACTTCATCTAGAAATACTTCAGAAAATAAAATGACTTATTGTGTAATGGTACTATCTGACGTGAAAATATAACCGATAAAAGGCGAAAATATTGTAAGAATCATCAAGATAACTATGATCCATGTAAGTATCTTCACAAAAGTTTTCTTCTTAGTATGCATAACCTCACGATAAAAATAATTAAAATCTTTTCAAAATATGTTTCACATCAATATGCAGAGGATCTATCTCTAATACCCTAAAGTATGTTTGTTTTGCGTCTTCAGGGCGATCAAGCTTCTCATACATCTCCCCAAGGGCCATAAGATAAGAGATATTTCTTGGCCTCAAAGCAACGATCTTCTCAAGGTATCCAAGCGCCTGTTGAAGCTCATTTTTAGCGATAGTAATGTCTATCAGACTAATATAATATTTAGGATTGTCTGGCGAAAGAGAAAGAGCTTTTTCTACAAATACCTGCGCATCTTCATACTGCCCTTGTTCAATGTATATCTCACCAATCTGCCAAAGCGCATGATGATCTTCCGGATCAAAAGTAAGTATCTTTCTGAACATACTAAGGGCTTTTGTATATTTCCCCTCTCCAAAGTAGAAATCAGCAAGCTGCCTAAATATATCAATATCATCTGGATCTAATATGAGACCTTCAATAAGCTTCTTTTCATAGCCAGCAAGGTCATTTCTTTGCTTACAAAGCAATGCTTCATATTTGACTTTCTGGAGGTTTTTCTCATGCTTATCCTGAAGAATATCGTCCCTACTTACTCCTTCAGCAATATTTTTCACCTTATGCTTTTTCAAAGAAAATCCAGGATTATCCTTGTCTTCTTGCCCTTCTCCTTCAGGATTGATTTCTATTACATCATCATTGAGCCATATTTTTTCTTCACTCTCATCCTCTGCAGTTTCTATAAGAATATTCTTTTCTTCAACAAGTAAATCTACCTTTCCTGTAGATTCATCAGAAGTAAGTATGACTGTTTCTTGTTCTATAAGAAGAATATCTTCGATTTCCTCATTGTTAGTTTTATGTGATTCTACCACCATCTTTTTTGCTCTTCTTGCTGAAAATCGTTCAAGAGCATAATATGCAATATAGCCAATGATACACGCAACCAGTACTATCGTCAATATATACCATCATTGTATAATATACTGAAACATCGTAGCTCACAGAACGTAAGATAAAACACTAAACACTTGTTCTTAGGATTTCTCAGGTTTCTGTTTTTATAGTGATCTCTCAGGTCATGATATTGTGCCCGATGCATAGTCCCGTTACACCAGTCGTAGATAACGTAACCATTTCCCCTTTTTTAGGAAATTTCTGGGTTTCTTCAAGGTAAAGTGCTCTTTCATACACAATACTACATTTGAGCTTCCCGCATCTTCATTTTAGTTTTTCAACGTCCCTTCCTTCCAACGACTGAAGTGCAATATTATCCATTTCCACACTCGGAAGCTTTCCAAGACTACAGCAGCCCAATGGGCCACACCCACAGGCAGCAAGATAGTCTTTTGCATGAGGAGAAAGCCTTATCATATCCCTTGCTCCTACCTGATAGATAAAGAACTGACAGGGAAGTTGAGCTCTAAATGATCTCACGAAGTCGGCAAAGTTATACCTTTCCTCAGAATAAAAATAAAAATAAATAATACTACCATAGAGATCAGATCTGGCCGTTATTGGAGTGGCACCAGCGAACTGCGACGCAAATTGCTTCTTAAATAAGGCGTACATTTCCATTGCTCTTTTCTGATAACCCTGAAACTGCTCAAGGTCCTTTCATGAGAGAATTGCATGGAAAGCTCCTTCTTTTTCTGACTCCACTGGATAACCTACATATGAACCAAGATATTTTTTATTGTCTTCTTTATTGACGTATATCACCCTCTCGCCCACCTCAAAATGTACATGATCAGGCACATCACGGACAACAACATGTTTGCTTATAAGCCAGTCGAGAAGGTAAATCGTTTTCATCGTACTTATGACAGATACATAGAATGTTAAAGACTAGTTGAGCTTAAAGAGCATAATCTGACTATTTCCAAGCACACTTTGTTGAAGAAGAGAAATCATCACCTGCTGATATTGCTGAGGATTTGTTTTCATCATATTGTATAAACTAAGATATTGCACAAGTACTGTTCTTTCATCTTCATTGAGAGGAGCAATCACATCGACATTGAGTTTCTTTTGAGAGAGAACTGAAGAAGCTATTCCTCTTATCTTTGTGATGTCGACATCCTTACCCAACACAGTTGCTACATCACTTACAGCCTCTCCATTGATCATTCTTTGATTAAAGATGGCAGGGATACCATTGAAAAGTTCCTGCGCATTGCCCCAAAATCTCAGAGTTGCAAGTTTTGTTCTTAACACGAACTCCTCTTCCTGCACGTTTGGATATGCTGCTTTTAACTCCTCATACGAAAGTGTAAACGCATATTTCGCGCTAATGATATTGGTAGAAGCAAGAGACATATATCCATCATTGATCATTTTTGCGATCATAGTCATAGAACCATAATCAACAACCTTAGAGTTTGTTGCATCAAACTTACCAAATATTCTGTCTCTGAGAGTACTATTTGCATCACCCATAACGACGCTGGCAATATTTGGATCAATAACTATATAACCAATTTTTTGATCGCGCAACCTCAGATATGTATTACATGGATTATTGTCAGAGAGATTTTTCCGGAAACTAACAAGAAAACCATCAGATTCAAGTCTGTGCTGATTACGTAGGAAATACGAAAGATATGTTCCGGCAACGATAACTCCTTCATCTTCACCTCTTTGATCAAGTATATTAATAATGGGCGTATATGAACCGAACTGCAGTTCAAACACATCCTTATCGTTATATCCTATTTTCTGCACAGTTTGCTGCTGCAAATTATTATCAAATTTCATCTTATTTCCCACATTTGCTTTGTACCATACGAATGGTCCTCCGCCTCACTGCGACGATATTCTGATAAAGTTAAGAAACAGTTGGTAGATACCAATGAGAGCAAGTATAAGGATAATTGCTGAGAAAAGATTTTTCTGGAGTGCATTATTACGTTGTCCAAATGTATACAGCACAAGGATAGTTGCGATGATAGTCCAGATGACCACACCAAGAGAATACCAAAGAATAGCTCCTCCCGCAATCCACCAAATCGTCCATCCACAAAGAGCAGAAAGAGTGACAGCGAAAAGTTTTTTATTCCATTGTACAAGACTATATACAAAACCGAGTATAACAATAAACAAACAGATAAGCCAGATTACTCCAATATCAGTATAATAACTCGTAAGATTTTGAAGCGACCAGTTAAATGTAATATTGAAAGGAACAAGAGCAATATATGGTAAAGAGACAACACCATTCTGCTTTGCCCAGCTTCCATCTTGATAGTATGATTTAATATTGAGCATAATCTCACTCGTAGCGAGAGCTGTCGGATCTAGCAATAAAGCTTCTCCTATCATAGATTTTGCTTCGCTTTCATCTGGCAACATATCATGGATCATTTGCAATCCTGAATGCGTAGGAGCTTCTAGAATACCCTGATTTTCACAGAGAATCTTTGCGTCTTTTTTCCCATGACATCCATTTCCTATAACAAATCACCACCATGGATTGGTAAAGCTTCTCCATCCATATCCGACGTATCTTCCAACGTCTTCATTGAGAGCACTTCCCGGAGGCGTCTTAAGATCTTTATAAAGATCTTCTGTAGAAACATTTTGCGCCTTACATGCAGCAAGTGCTGCATCCATAGGAGAAGTTGCACCTGTAGTAGCTACTGCTGCTGCATCGCTTATATCAATATCTGCTGCTAAAAGCTGATTATAATCTACAGTACTTGCGAGCAAGATTGGTTTCTTTTTTTGCTCTGTCTGCTGCGTAAGGAATATATCTTTTACTAGCTGAGAAGGCTTAAATTCATGATCTATCTTTAGTTGTTTTGCAAGAAGGTATGGTCCTTTTACGATAAGAAGTGTACCTATGATGACAGCCGCCCATACAATAATATAACGAATATGCTGCCATTTCTTCTTTATCCATGCGTAAACAACTCCTATAATTGAAAGTACACCTCATGAGATGAGCATTTGATTGGCAAGAGCCGGACTAATAAACTTCTGCGCAGTGAGGATAGAAGACTTACCAAGCACCCCTATGATTCCTAAGATAACACCCAATGCCAAGATACCTCCAAACCACAATGCGATCAACGTAACAGTGAAATTAATCACATCAAACGTAGCTGTCGGTTTTGCAAGAATAGCTCCCGCGAACAATACTCCTGAAAGAATAGCATATTGCATAGAGTCTTTATGCTGACCTGAAGTAGCAAGCTGGTTGATAAACAAGAAGCCTGAGTAAAGAGCTAAGATCGTAAGAGCCATAATACCAAGATCCGTCTTATTATCAACGAATACAAGAAATGCTCCCATACCACTGGTTAACCAAAGGATAAGAAGGAACCATCCGATGATAAAGAAAATATTTTCCTGATGCTCATCGTTACCCTGGATGAAGTGAATAACCTCTCTCACCAGGATAAGTCCAAACGAGAGCACAAATACTCCACTGATAAAGTTCATAATAACAGCGAGATTATCAGCACTGATCCATGTATTTGTCCCAAAAATATACATAAGTTTAAACCAAAACGCTATATATGTATACCAGATTTGAGGGTTATTCGCCAGTCCTGCTTCCCAGTAATAACCACTATTCAAAGCCCATATTTTAGGGAAGTACATATATGCATGATTTGCGTCCCATGCTGTTGGGTATGGGATGTCCGCAAGGACAAATCCATGGTAAATATACATGAGTGAAAAAAGTATCAATAAGATGTACACAAAAAACATCGGAGAGTGTTTCACCTTTTCCCACGAGATAATATTGAGGATATGTTCAATCGTTGTCTTTACATGAGTAAGTTCCTTTTTCATCATCCAGCTGCAAACACCATATGCAACAAAGAAGATAGCGACAACAATTCCATAGAAAAGATGAAGAACAATAAGGACGTAATTAATAAGACAGAAAGCCATAAGTCCAAGGCCGATATTGAGAAATATTTGTTCGATACTTCGATGATGTTGACCAAAAATCTTATGTCTTATCCACGTTCCTGTAGAAACAAGACCTGCTATAAAGTAAGAGATAACAGCAAAAAGGATCACATACTTAAATAACATAATAAGGAATCCTGGTCAAATAAGCGCATCTTTCACTGCAGACGCTGCTACTGAATATAAGAAAAGTCATGAAAACAAGGAAATAGCAAAGCCCTTCAGCGTCTTCTTTTTAAATGCGAGAAGATACGTAATAGGAAGTGCAGCAAATACGATAGACCAGATCAGTATCTTCCAATTTGCTCCGCTTCCAATCATACCAACGTCAGTAGCCGTTCCCCGGTAATATGTATGATTTGCAAGATATGCATCAAATACCTGATATCAAAGGACAAGAACAATAAGGATACCTACAATAAGAAAGATCGTCTTTTTCATAGAAGCGGATAGACTAAACTGATAAAAGCGTATCATAACTATTTCTCCTTGTCAAAGAGCTGCTAGCAAGTAGCAGCTCATATGCAGTATATACTATTAACGTTTATCACTGTAGAAAAGTAGCAACAGTTCTTTTGTCAAAGGCACGTTTACGAGAAGGATAAGGAACATATTGATAAGGATCGTCGTACCGAATCCCTTAAACACATTTACTCCCATAGTGAAGAGAAGGAAACCAATAAGACCTGTACTCACATTACCATCTCTGATCGGATACCAGCTTCTTTCATATGCATCTTCGATAGCCATATGCATAGACTTTCCTTCAGCAAGCTCCTCTTTCAGTCTTTCAAAGATAAGTACATTTGCATCAACCGCCATACCTACGGTAAGGATAGCAGCAGCGATAGCAGAAAGAGACGAAACGATACCTATCAGTTTAAAGATCGCCATAAGGAATGCGACGAAAACGATAAGCGTAATGATCACAACATTTGCCTTCTTCCATCCATACATGAAGAACATAAGGATGTAGATCACTATAAACCCTACACCAGCTGCGATGAATGATCCTGTCAATGCTGATGCTCCAAGCGTTGGAGAGACTTTCTCTTCATGCGAGAGAAGAAGGGGCGCTGGAAGAGCACCACTATTGAGGTTTTCTGTGAGCTCTTTCGCTCCCTTTGAATCAAACGTACCATCAATCTGAGCGGAACCACCACAGATTTTATCTTGGATGACTGGCGAAGTCATAAGACTACCACCGACGAAGATAGCCATCTGTTTACCGATATTTTCTTCAGTAATATTACAGAAAATTTCTTTCCCCTTGTCGTCAAAGTTAATACTTACTACTGGCTTACCAGTCTGAGATTGACCAACATTGGCAAACTTAAAGAACGCTCCATTGAGGATATCATTACTCTTTGGATCTTTTGCCACTACCCAGCTCTGTGTATCCTGAACACGGATATCTTCGATATCATACAAGTTTGCATTTGTTATAGCAAAGATAAGGTTCTCAGCATTTTGCTTGTTCTGTCCTCTAAAGAAAATAGTAGGAACCAGTATTTCATTTGCCTCTTTACTATCAGTAATAGACAACACGAATGTTCCTTCTTGCTGATCGTATATCTTTACCTGAGCCGCAGGATCAAAACCAATAAGCTGAGCTCCAAGTACCGCACCTTCAGCCCATCCTTCTGCAATAATAGTAGCATCTGTTGTAGCTGGCTTTTTCCCTGCCTTGATCTGAGACGCGACCTTTTCCCCTACCGTAGTATCTGCAACCTGATAGAGTGTCATATTATAACCAGAAATACCTTGAAGAACTTCTTGACCTACAAACTTCACTGTAGATCTTCCATCAAACGTTAATGTTCCCGTAAGCGAAGGAGCTTCATCTTTTGCCCAAACAATATCATGAGCAAGTTTACGAGTTTCAGCGACTGCTATCACTCTTGCCGAATCTACAGCATTGAGAGCTACAGTCTTAACACCATTAAACTTAAGGATAGTAAACCCTTTAAGCTGCTGACTTTGGATATTTCCACTCGCATCCTGTCCTGTAAGCGTATGATACGTATCAGTCAACAAGGTTGGATAGATAGACCCTGCAGTGAGCGACGAAAGAAGCTCAGGATTTTGACGATACAAGTCTGGAAGCTGCTCAAGCTGAGCATCAGTATAATGAGAATAGAAAATATCTTCTGAAATTTTCCCACTACCGAGTTGTTCAAACTGAGCAGGAGTAGCCGACACATTAACGAGCATATTTTCTGCTATCCTCTGTCTCTGCGCATAGAGTTCAGCAGATCCTTCATTATCGCTATTAGCAAGTTTGAACTCAAGTTCTACAGTCTTACCAATGATACCTTTTGCTTCATCAATATCACTTAAACCTCCAATCTCCACGATAAGATATTCTCCATCCGTGAGTTTCTGGATATACGCTGAGTAATCGCTTACTCAAAGTTTTGAAATTCTATTATCAATATTTTTCAAAATAATATTTTGCGCTGTTTTCTTTACCTGAAGAAGCTCGGCTTCATTTTTATATGCTTCTTCATATTTAGAAAAGTCTATCTTATAGGTCAATCTTACTCAACCTGCGATATCAAGTCCTTTCTTAAAATGTTGCAATCCATTTGCAGTTATAACAGTCTGAGACTTTCATGTCTCTTTATCAATGCTCGTTCCTACAAAGAATATAAGGAAAAGTGACACAGCAAATAACCCTACATACATCAATAAACGATTACCCTTTTTTTTCGCACTCATGTTTACACTAATGATAACTACTAAAATGACATACTACTTTCTTCTTGTTGTTGTCTTCCTTTTCGCAGGTGGAGTCTCCTCTTCCGGCTCACTCTTACGTGCAGCGAACAATGCTGTAATGTAAGAGAATGGCAGCATAATATACTCTGACACCAGAGACACGGCATGCATACCTTTTGATACTATCTTATTAATTCTTACGGAGATACCAATAAGGATAAGGAGTAAAATAACTCCTAAAATCATCAGCAATGCTCATCCGATAAGCACGATATCGTGTGCTATACGTAAAATAGTATCATACATTCAGACAATCAGAAAAAAGCTAAACATAGCGATTATTATTCATTCTTCGAGCTATTTCAAGCTCAACTTATTAACGAAGAGATATCGAGAACTGCTCACGTCGTTGGAGTTGACGCTCTGAGGTAGTATGCCTTTGCTTTATCCTCATCTCCACGTCATTCATAGTACTGACCAAGAGCTCTAAACACATAACTACTCGGATGACGAGATGCAAGAAAGAGCAGGTCTCTATATGCTTTTGAGAAGTCGTTTTTGTACAAGTAAAATCATGCCTGCCCATATTTACATACTGTTGCAGACGCACTGAAGTCTGACACACATTGATTCAGATAAGGAAGAACTACTGAAACATAATACTTTTGCACATGAGCGAAGTCCTTATCAGTCACAAATGGCTGGTAAAAGACGATATCAAAAAACGTATAATAATCATTTTCACTGATCTGTTTCTTTGTCAGAAGTCCTTGAAAGGTGTTCATCATTCCCTGCCAATCTTTTTTCTGATAATATGCAAGGAGCTCATATCTTAAAGCATCGTACAAACTTTTGTCTTTTACTTGCTGACAGTGCTGTACTGCTTTTGCATAATCCCCAAGCCGGAAGTAACTCCTGCATAAGCCAAACTGATACTGACTTGGATGTGTATTATCCATCTTTAACAATGTATCAAAATACTGCGCAGCTTCATCCCGGTGGCTCTGAAGCAATGCTGCCTGAGCTAAAATTTGATACGGAAGTACATACTTCGTATCTTTTGTTCTAATAGTAACAGCCCATTTCTGGGCTACTCTAAAGTATCACTCCTGAAGCAATACCAATGCTCAAAGCCCATCCTGATAATACGCCAATGATGTACCAATATCTCTTGCTGCTTTTTGCGCATTCTGAATTCCTTCTACCAGACTCTTATATTCTCCTGTCACAGAAAGCGTTTGCACACCACTATAAAAAGAAATCTGGTCTCATCTATAGAGATCCAACAGAGAGCGATATACTATTGCTGTTTCTTGATCTATACGCTCGTTATTTTTATAATCTTCTATGATACCCTGTATAAGCTCATAGTTTGAAGGCGAGAGCTGAGAGGAATTAAAAAAGATATAGAGAAATGTTGAAGGCGGGATCACGGTAAAATCAATCTCCTTACGGTACATGTCTTTGATCAGAAGAAACGCCTTATCAAATTGATAGTGGATAATATACATTTGCAGCAAAGAAAATGCGACCTTGTGATCATGCGTCTCCTTATAGACAGCTTCCATAGAAGTAAGCGTGTTTGCCGAAACGATGTAATCACCTGTGAATGAGTGCAGCGCACCAATATCGAGAGCACGAGCGCGATCAATATCTTCCTTTGCAAAATTGAAAGAACCCCCGAGACCAAACTGCGCTCTATCTGGAAAATAGACGATTTTGAGATACAAGAAAATACCCACCAATGCGACCACTCCTGCAGCTATTCCAACGTAAAGGTATGGTATTTTTTTCTGTATATGCTTATGTTTTTTCATCAGGAGGAAGGAAAAATAATAACCGATAATTTCTTTCGTACGTTGTAGGTTTTATGGGCTCATTTGCAACCGTAAATAGAAAATACCTGTTTACAAATTACAATCTAATTGTCCTTGTTCAATACACTCTTTTCAGTATACTTACTCCTTAGATAGTTATAGTCTATTTTTTATTCTCCAGACATCCAATGTCACGTAAAGAAATTCATGTAAACGAAGCTAATCAACGCTTTGATAGATTTTTAAGAAAATATTTCAAACTAGAAACCGAAGTGACACTTGCTGATATCTATTCATGGATCAGAAAAGGAGCGATCAAGGTAAACGGAAAGAAAAAAGAAGAAAATTATAAACTTGTCCTCGGCGACGTAGTAGAGTTTAGCGAAGAGAAGTTGACCTTAAAGCAGCCATTTATTGCACACGCAGAAAAGACTCTTAAGAAGCATAACATCTCGATTGAGGATATTAAGAAGCAAATCGTCTACGAAGACGCCCACTGGATTTTCTGGAACAAACCTTATGGCATTGTCATCCATCCAGGAAACCTCCATCTCAATGACATCACGCTCAATGATTATTTGGAGACATATGTGCACTGGGTATGGAAAAAAGAAGGGAAAGATCCGACAAAGATGGGCGCAACATTTAAACCTTCATTTGGATTTAGACTCGATAAAGATACATCAGGACTTATCGTATGAGCAAAGGATTATGAGGCACTTCAATATCTCAATGAGATCATCAGAGATAGAAAGGTAACAAAGAAATATCTCGCTGTAGTAAAGGGGAAAGCACCAGCACATATGATCATAGACAAGCCTTTGTTTAAAGGGTTTAATGCAAATGATGAAAGAGCTCAAATGTATGTAAGCAAGGAAAAAGGCCTCGAGTCTAAGACTGAGTTTGAATGTATTTCAACTATTTCAAACGAAACGCTTGGTGACATATCACTCTTGCTTGTGACACTTCACACAGGAAGAATGCACCAGATACGCGTTCACCTCGCATCAGAAAATCTACCGATCATTGGAGATATCATGTACGGTGACGAAAAGTTAAATGATATAGCATACAGAAAAGAAAAAGTATCACGTCAACTCCTGCATAGTTACGGCTATGGGTTTTATGATTGTTTTTCGGAAAAAAATCTCTATATACAGACCGACATACCGAGCGATCTGAAAAAACTATTTCCTGACATAACGACGATCAATCCGGTGATTTTACCGAAGAAAAAATAGATACATAAGATGAGTATGGACGATCATATTACCGAAACAGAACAGGAACATGTCGTGGCGCGTGCATACGATCATATTACCGATGATACAAAGTTCATAAGACTGACGACAATAACAACATTCATACATTCTATGGGATTCTTGTTGTATATTATCTATTCAGTTTTTTTTGTTGTAACAGAGAGACAAGGATGAAGTATGCCAGTTGGGGATATCTTCTCCTTCGCAAAAGAGCTTTTCACCTGACCAAATGTGTTTTTTTGGTTCATAGGAATTGGAATAGTGCTGGTTATTGGCTATGTACTCCTACCGCCTATCGCCGAAGCAGCCATGATCTACTATCTCGACAACTACGAGAGAAAAGGAACGTTATCTATAGGAAAATGATTTACAAAATTCTTTCCTATGTTCGAGTATCATGGACTCATGTCGTTTTTCGATCCGCTTACCTTTTTCATCTTCGGCTCGAGATTTTGGGTACTCTGACTCCTCTGAAACCCATTTGTCATCATCATACTTACCTTATGGGGACTGATTATTTTCTTTACAGCAGTATTCCTACCGTATGCAAGATTTCTTATCGTTCTGGAGAACATGAGTCCTCTGCAAGCCATCAAAAAAAGTATGCAGCTTGGCTTGGAAAACCTCAGACTCAGCGTGAAGTTCGCGCTCATTAGCTATGTGCTTCATCTCAGAGCTCTCATCAATATTCTTATCTTTCTCGGCATCCCAGCGCTAATAATCTATGGAGCGACAAGACTAGACATAAGTAGTCAAGGTTTCATTAAGTACATTATTTACGGGACACTTATTATTCTCGGTCTTCTTACGGCTTATATCAATGGGATCGTGGAAGCATTCTTCACTACAGTCTGGTATAACATCTACAAAAAAATGAAGAACTAATCATTCTTCATTTTTTTATAAGAAATATATTTAATTATTAGAGAATATCTTTCATAAGATCAAACAACACCTCCTCACCACTCAGTCCTTCCATGTGCGCTTGAGTCGAAAGGATAATACGATGCCTGAGAGCCGGAAGTATGACCTTCTGTACATCCGATCTGACGACCTCTTTTCTTCACTCGATATAAGCGATAGCTTTTGCGAGTGAAAGGATCGCCAGCGATCCTCTTGGCGAGACCCCATATGCAAGCGCTGGATGTGACTTTCTCGTAGCAACAGAAACCTGAGCAATATATGAACGGATATCTTCACTGATATGTATTGCTTCTACGTCAGACTGTAATGCAAGCACCTTCTCTGCAGAAAGAATTGATTCGATAGATCGTTTCTCATCACGTTGTCCTGCTTGGAGTATTTGTTTTTCGGCTTCAAGCGATGGATAGCTCACAGTAAGTTTCATGATAAATCTATCGAGCTGTGCTTCAGGCAATGGATATGTCCCATCTTGTTCTATAGGATTTTGAGTTGCAAGCACAAAGAATGGAGCAGTAAGTGGATAAGAAACACCGCCTATACTCACCTGTTTCTCTTGCATCGCTTCGAGTAGTGCAGACTGCACTTTCGGTGTCGCACGATTGATTTCGTCTGCAAGTAATATATTGGTAAATAATGGTCCAAAGAACGTTTCAAATGCGCGCGTCGAAGGATTGAACATATCTACTCCAATAAGATCAGCTGGTAGCATGTCTGGCGTAAACTGAATGCGCTTTGTATCGAGCGCAAGGAGGGACGAAAGCAGACGAATAGTCTTTGTCTTAGCCAGCCCAGGAGCTCCTTCTACAAGCACATGTCAGCCAGCAAGAAACGCTATGAGCAATCCATGTAAAAAGTAATCCATGCCAATGATATGTTGCTGGAGCTGGGAAAGAATATGCTTCATGTCCGGATGAGCGACATGGATAGTAGAAAGACCATCGAAAAAGATGGATTGATTACCCGATCGAGTCTTTGTTCATTCTACAGGAGAAATACCCTTCCTCGAAAAAAACACCACGAGCAGAAGCGCTATAATTGCCACTATGAGCACTCCTAGTGCTACCATCAGTAATGAGTTCATATTAATTTGATCCTGAATTAAACTGTTCATCAACCCACTCATGAGCTTTTTCCTTTGCCTTATCTTCGATGTCTTTTTGGAGACCTGTAAGCCAGGCATTAAACTGAGCTTTTTTATCTTCTTTTACGACACCAAGCTCCTGAAGTGCTTCATCTCTTTTCTTGTCGATAAAATCTGTCAGATCTCAAGTTGTTTGAGGCAACGCTTTCATCCATAGCGGCAAAGTCATTTTATAATTATACTCCCATGACCATACATCTGCCTTCGTTGCGAAATTTTTGAGATAAATCCAGAGAGCTCCAAGCCCAATAAGAACCATGAGTACAATAAATCCTATAAACTTCTTCATGTATATACATAGAGCAAATAAATTTTCCTATCTATTATTTGTTATCTGTTATTTCAATAAGTTTCTCTCTGGATGTATGTCCTCAGACGATAGTAATCTGTCTTATAGGCACATGAAAGTATTCAGCAATAGCATCCAGCAAACCCTTGTTTGCTTGGCCATCAATAGGCTTCTCAGCAATCTTAATCTTATAGACAGGATGACCATATATATCTTCCCCCTGTTTTTCCACTGATTGTTTCTTTGATCATGGAACTACGTGGATATGGATACGCATTAGATAGCTGATGGAGAAATAAACGCTGTAGCTGAAGGTTCACAGTAGCGGGAAACAACGGCGTATATACTTGCAAACTCCTCTTCTATTGTTCAGCTACCATCAATCACGTCAGTACATATTTGTTTTGCTAACTCTCTTTCCATAGCCGCAGTAGCAATTCTTTTACTTATCTCTTCCTCCGGCAATGTTGATCTCGAAAGAATACGCGCCCTCATAGTCTCATCGTCTATGTCTATAAATACGCTTCTCGTAACCTCCCAGACATCAGGATGATGAGTGGAAATGCTGAGCAATCCTTTTATATCAAGATCTTTAATAACATATTGTCCCTGGGAGATAGCATCTATTACATCAGATTTTCTTGTCGCATACCAACCTAATCCATAATTTTGCTGATATTCAAGGAACTCACCAGCCTCTACTGCATGTTGAAACTGCTCCATAGTATAGTGATAGTAATCAACTCCGTCTTTTTCTCCCTCTCTCAGCTCCCTCGTTTTACACGAAATCAATTTCTTGAGACCAAGATCAGACTTCAACAATTCCTGAATCATCGTGTTCTTTCACGATCATGACACTCACAACACACAAATTAACCTTCACGGATACATAGTAATTTACTAAAATCTAAAATCTAATATCTAACGTCTATAATCCAATTGCTATTTAATTCCTATAAACAATGGTAACTTCTTCTTCGCATTGAACTTCACAGCCGGCGACCAGAGTGATGTTGACGATCAACCATCAAGGTTCACTAGATCAAACTTCTCATCCTTTTGGATGAGATTACTTTTGAAGGCAAACACGATAAACTGTGGAAGATCTATCTTTGCAGTGGCTACCAGGAAGTAGACAGTTCCATCTACTTTACGAAGGATTGCTGTTCTATATGTTTTTGACTGCCAGTGCGAGCGAGATTTCACTATGTCAGGATTGATCTTTCCTTGCTTCACCAACCATGGACCAGCATTGAAATAGAGACCTGGTGTCGTATATGAAAGCGTACTGATATCTACAGCGTTATTATCATAGAGCTCTAGCTGTCACTTATGGTAATATGCTAATACTTGCAGATTGAGATCTTTTTGATTGAGGCTTTGAGGTGTTATCAGAAAACCATTGTCATACCAGACTCATGCAGGGAAATAACTACCATCGCTATTCCACCCGAAGTACGAAGCATTGATAGCGGCACTATACTCATGTTGATGGACCACATCGGTTACGGTGTCTCCTTGTCCTTCAAAGAGTATGTCAAAAGCGGAGGGCTTAATAACGGTTATCTTAGGAATTTGATAATGCCATACCTCTGAACCCTTTGCAGTAGTATAATGAGTTGTCCTTCATGGAAGCACTCTAATAGCTCCGATAGCCGACACAGAATATCACAGAGACAAGACAAATACCGCAGCACAAAGAGCGAAAATCGATCTTTTCATAAGAAGCCTGAAGATAATAGTAAAGAATTTGTATTGCAATAGCCGTCCTAATCTATATAGTCACTTGCACTCGTGGCGGCCGTAGCTCAGTGGTAGAGCAGAGGTTTGTGGATCCTCTGGCCGCGGGTTCAATTCCCGTCGGCCGCCCCATGAAACATATAAAATATCATTAGAAATCAGCTTATCAAAATCATAGAAAGAAACAAGAAAAGTTACTCAAAAACGGGACGACATCTCCCGTTTTTTGTATACAAAAATCCGTTCTAAAAAATTATTAAAAAAAGGCCCCGCGAATCGCAGGGCTATTGATTATGAGCATCGTAGAAACCTATCTGGCGGATTTGCCTCTACAACATAGCAATCATAATTTTTCTCTTAGTATAGTCAACAGCAACACTCATTGTCAATAAACTGTATGTATAATCTGCGTTAATCTAGAACTCATCTGTTTTTATCTGTGTTATTCCTCACTCACCTTGAAACTCACCCTCGATCTGATAGATGGAATGCTATCTGACCATGGTGGTGAAACTCTTATAAGAACACTCCCCACTTCTGCATAGTCAAGAAGCTCTTTTTGGGCTTCATCCTTTTTCTTACCGATAATCTCATTTTTCATATCTTCCTTCAGACTATTGTAATCTTTATCAAAATCATATCCCCATATCACGCTCATCTTCGTCGGCATTACTAAGAGCGAATCTCCGGTAATGGGCTTATTTTGATCGGGAAAGAAGGTCAAACTACTCTTCTGCATACTGATGATATCAAGCGTTTGCGAAGGGCGCTGTCAGAGATATTTCGTCAAAGCAAAGCGCATATCATTCCATGTAAAATATCTGACGATATAAGTTACGTCTATCTTACCTTCTACATCAGTGATATTATCTCCCGGCTTTGCATTAAATCTGACATCATCTACACGAACGTCAATCAGATTTTTAAACGGCAACGCATATTTATCTTGTTCTTTTGCATATTGGTCCTGGACAATTTGTTTCTTGTTTGCACGCACATAGTCTCCTAAACGCTGTCTTATATTTTGTAGATCTCCGGTAGAAAGAGAGCCGCTTTTCCTCGTTTCTCCTCCTGAAAAATTATCGATACTCACAGCATAGACAAGCTTGCTATTGAAGCTTATGGGTAAGTTTTTGATGAGAAGCTGAGTTCATACGGCGATGTTTCCTCTCTCACCAATAATGTTATTTTGATCATCTTTATCCATCGCGATGACTGCTACCACCATCTCACTTGGACCATTCCTCGTTGCGGGCGCAATCTCTACAGAATTCGGCATAGTAAAATAGATACCATCGCTGGTAACAAGTCTTGTGTTTGGTTTAAGAGAAAATGATTGATAGGTAGTATTAATAAGTTTGATAGAACCCACCGCTTGCTTTTGCATAAAGCTAATATTTTCCGTACTTGTTTTCAGTGTATATGTGTATTTCATCTCGCCGGTATAATACGGAACACTAATGAATGAAGTTTCTTCAAGATACTCTCCACTCCAAGAAGGATAGTAGCGAAAATTGTAGACGACATCTTCTACGGTATAAGAAGGTTTGAGATAGACGGTCGCGCTTGGCAGAACAAACTGGTAAAGGAAATATGCTATCAGTCAGATAATCAGCACCTCCCCAATAAAGAATACATAGGAAAGGGTGCTTTTCTTATTAAAGAGCGAAAGATGAAACTTTTGCGCCTGAAAGAAAAACATATAGATAAGCTTCAATGACTTGAGAAAATGGTTTGGCTGATCATATGTATAGACAAGACCTGTTTCCTCACAATAACGTCTTGTTCTCTCTGTTTTACAGACAAACACATACGGAATAGTTCTTTCTGCAAGGATGTTTTTTACCTGTTTTCACCATCGAGGATTTTGAAAAAAACTATTTTGTGGATCCATAAAAAAAGAGACCTTCTTGCTTTTTGGAAGCTTTTCGAGTGTCTTACATATTTTATAAAAACTATCACCCCTCGTAAAAAAAATTTTCATTATCTGTGTCTCTTAATGATACGTATACCGACAACAAAGCAGATGATACCTACGAATGTAGCAAGAAAGTTCTTAATATCAAAAACAGCTCCCCCTAGAGAAAAAACACCATGTCTTGTATATTGTTGGTATGAGAAAATGATATTAAGCAGCAAGAGTAACAGCGCAAATCCTATATATCCCCAACCATTTTTCTTCATGATCGACTTTCCAGCGAAAGTAATACCCCATGAAAACATACTCACAATAGAAAGGAATATACCGACAGGAAATACCTTTCCATATTTGCTGAGCTCGCTGAAACCACCAGACGTCAGATCACTCACACCTAAGCTAGAAAACGGCGCAGGCTTACCAATAATAGTATCACCAAGCACAAAGAAAACACCCATTGGGATAAGGGCAATGCTTGTCGAAAAAAAGAAGAGATCCATCCACTGGAGTTTCTCTGATCATACAACAAGCTTCTTAAAGAATCTACGCATAGACCAGACGATACCAAGAAGGATACCAACAAAATGGAATTTATATCCATAAGGAGAAAGCAATGCCTTAAGGTTTGCAAGGCTACTCAGTGGAAACCAGATACCTTTTTCTATCAGCAAATACGTATATGAGCCAAGGAGATATGTGGTAATAAGCAAGGTAGGAAACCAATAGAAAAGCTTCCGGAAGTTAAGCTTATACTTTCTGCACAGCACCCACGCTGCAATCAAAAAAGTAAAAAGCCCTACCACTATACCCAACCCTGTCATATAAATTTTCACACCCCAGAGGGTAAGAAAAGGATACATATTAACTAATTAACAAACTAAAAAGGCAGATAGATTATAGCGGGTAGCAATTAGCATGCTATCTGCTAGTTGCCATCTGCTACTTGCTATTATTAGCGTAAGTAGTCGACAACTTTGGTTTCCCTAATGGCGACGACGCGGATGATACCAGGATAATCAAGCTGGTCTTCAACCTTGATACCAATTTCCTTGATAAGTTTTTGTACACCAAGATCATCAATAAGCGTTGGGTTGACGAAAATCATGATCTCACGTCCTGCCTGCATAATATGTACTTTATCGACTCCTGACACACTTGAGATAAGCTTCTCAAGCTCAGACATCTTCTCGACAAAGACCTCTTTCGCATTAAATCTCACACCCGGACGACCTGCAGAAATCGCGTCTGCTGCTGTCACCACCCAACCAATAGCTGTGGTGAGAGGCACATCAAAGTGATGAGCTTGTGCCGTATTGACGATCGTATCATCGAATCCATACTTTCTGAGAATATCTGCACCGACCTGTGTATGAGACTGACCGTTAATAGCTGCAATCTTTCCAATGTCATGGAGAAGACCTGCTTTCTTCGCAGTCATTGCATCAAGACCCATTTCAAGTGCAATAGCTTCAGAGATCTTAGCAACCTCGATCGAATGTATCCATAGATTTTGTCCGTATGAATATCTGAAGTGGAACTGCCCGATCATCTTCACGACATCTGGCTTCATCATAGGAATATTGAGCATGAGCAATGCTTCTTTTCCTTTCTCTGTCAAAAGAGTATCAAATCATGCGACTACTTCATTATATATCTTTTCAATGTACACAGGGTTAATACGTCCATCTTTCACAAGACGCTTGAGGGTCTCTGTTGCGAGAAAACGCTTCTCATTATCATATGACGAAAGCCTTACGATAAGCGGAGTATCATCGATAAGAACCTCCACTCCTGTAATTTTTTCAAAGTATGATACATTTCTTCCTTCACGTCCGATAAGTTTACCCTTAGTATCTTCGCTCGGTAGTTCGACGAGAGAAACAGTGAATTCGGTCACTGCGCTGACCGCCACGCGTGGAAGTATCTTTGTAAGAATATGTGTCGCTTCTTTCTCTGCTTCTTCCTGCTTGAGCAGTTTATACTTCTCAATAAACGCAGAAATGTCCTGACTATACTGCTGTTCTACCAATGAGAAAAGCTTTTCCTTTGCCTCATCGGGAGTCAGTCTGGCAATCTGAGAAAGGACCTCTTTTTCTTGAGAGATCTGCACATCAAGATCCTGCTGTTTCTGAATGAATTTCTGTTTTTCGTTGTCCAGAACTTCCATCTTTTGCTCCATCTTTTCTTCCTTTTGGCGAAGCCTTTCTTCGATCTGGTCTGCCTTTTGCATGCGCTTATCAAATTCACGCTGACCGTTTTCTATCAGTTCTTTACTAATGTTTTCTGCCTTTCTATATCTTTCTTCTGCACGCTTCACAATTTCTAGTGCAGTAAAATCTGCTTTATCAATTTTTTCCTGTAGTTCATTGCTTTTTCTTTTCCAGATAAGGCTATAGAGGAAATACCCCATAATGCCTCCAAGAACCAATGCTCCTGCACTGGCGTATAACGCGAGAGGGGTTATAGTCATGATATGTGAGGAACTCGTAATATAAGTAAAAGTTTTACCAAGCTCATATATATACTTTTCAGTATACAATTACAATGGTAGTCATAGCAATATTATCAATAATAGACATCTAATTTATTGACATATTATACTATCAATGCATAAGGAATTATACAAAAAACTCCCCCCGGAAGGAAGAGTTTTTTATGCACAATAATGAGAGTTTTTTTAGTTAGTTGGAGCTGTTTGCGCAAAGTTTTGCATATAGTCAGAAAGAACAAATTTAGCGACTCCTTCATTGTGAAGGACATATAATATTTGTTTTCCATTGCTCTCGTCAACCGTTACATCTATGATCGAGTTATTTGCGATAGCAAAGTTTATCCTCATAATATAAGTCAACCCATAGCTGTTTGTGTACGCGTCATTTGTCTTCACAGGATTGCTGAGATAGACCGTAAGCGTCTGATTTCTCTTATCGAAGAGATAGACGTATTTGCTACCAATCGGAGCTAGAGGTTTTACTGTTTCACTATAACCATCTCCTATGTTTGTTCCGCCATTGAGTGGAACAGGACGCATCATAAGGCTTTGTCCTGCACTATTTCTGGACATCTGATAGAGCTGTTTGTTATCCTGTGACCACAGAAGAAATGTTCCATCAATAGTAAAAGCAGAGAAGCCATTTTGCATGTCAGCTGTTTGTGCTGGGTCACCAAGACCGAGAAGCACTCATTGGTTAAAGGTTACCTGAGAACCAAGCATATTGCTATACTTCATCATGAAGACTCCGTCCTTCGCAAGACTAGCATTCTTCAGCAATACGTAGAAATTTGCGCTTCCAAATGTACCAAGTCCGATAATGCCTTCAGGAAAATTTCCACCATTTACTTTGACATCTTCGCTTCCTGCTTTCGTCGTATTGAAGATCGTATTATTAGTCGAAGCACAATAGACGCCATCCTTTAAGAGATTGAGGACACATGCTTTCGCATTGAGACCAAGAGAATAAGTAATGTTATTTCCTCTGACATCATCACTGATACCACCGAGAATCATACCTTTATCTCCTGCTATAGTAAATGATTTGTTATAGAAGATACTGAGAGGTATTCCCATTGTGTTTTTTTCCAGACTTGAGAACGTATAGACATTCTGGTCTGTCAAACCATCGACGAGGATAATATTGAAGCCTCTATAATACTCAGTATTGAGGATGGTCTTCAGTTGGGCAACATCATTGGTCCATTTGCCCTGCGCTGCAAGCGCATCAAGCTGGGTTTTAAGCGCGTTATATTTTGTAATTTTTTCTGGGGTTGATGGATCAAGCTTTTGAAATTGTACTATTTCTTTTTTAATATCCTCGATCGTAAGGGTTGCAGTGATAGTTCCATCTTTGTTGATAGTATTGGTTGTATTGTTTTTCACAAAATTTGACACAAGACCAAACAAAAGATAGAGAAGGAAAATACCAAAGAGTCCAATAACAATAGCATATCTGTACTGAGACATGAGATCACGAATATTTCTTGTGAACAATACCCATCTATCAGACATCTTGAAACCAGCAAAAACCTTTGAAAGCGGCGAATTATCAAGAAGCTTCACAATGTTTTTCGCAGATCCACGCACGCTCTTCGGCAATGCAATACTGTATGAAGAGATAATACCAAGATCCTCTACTGCACACCTTTGCTTGAGCGCATCACGCATATAAAGAACTGCTTCATCCTCTTTACCCGCAAGTCCGTCTACGAACTCCTGAAGTTCATAATGATCAAAATACTGAGTAGTGTCTCCTCCTATGATGAAAATATGATCTCCAGAAAACACATCACCCTGGATAAAATCTGAGAAAAGCGCGATAGGACGACCTCCCATAACATCGTTATGCAGCGTGTACTGAACCTTTTCACCTCTGACCACGAGCAATGTTACATCACCAATCAGCGATGCAATATAATCCTGATGATGAAAGAGCTGGATGCTTCCGCGTATATCAAAAAACGGGGTATCGCTTATCTTGCTCGCGAATGTCTCAAGCTTCGTATTGAGAGACTGAAGAAGCATCTCAAAGCCATCAATGATCTCATCAAAAAGGATGTTTTCACTATACGTAAGATCAAAAAGCTGCGCAAAAAATTCATCCAAGATCGTTCTTTGGTATTCAAGAAATTTCTCTGAAAGAAGTACAATATCTGCATGCACAGTAATATTATTTCCGACGTCCTTATGGATAGACACATGTGATTGGTCCGGACCATATGTCAAAGCGTTATGCAGAAGTTCCATGAAAAATACAAATATTAAGAGACAAATGTAGATATACAAATACTTAACTGTGCTTTTTTTTCAAGCGCAATCTACCGGAAATTATGCGGAATATGCCAAACATTGCAAGGAATTTCTTGAGGTTTTTGCGGGGATTGCTCAGCACGCGCCAAAAGGTCTCAAGCACTCTTGCCTTTACTACCCAACGCGGTGCACGCTTCTCAAATCATGCAACGAAATCAATGAATCCACCTACATTCATAACAAGAAATCCACATGCCTGGAAAAAATCTTTATACTCCTCTGTCCGCATCTCCTGAAATGGCGTTCCAGTACAATTCAAGAATAGTTTCACTTCCACATCGTCAGCTTCGCTGATTTTTTTTACCTCATCAAATGGGAAATCCTTTCATCTGTTACTATAGAGCGACTGATAACTATGCGCTATATGGATATTCGGATAGTCTGCTTGGATATTACTAATAGCTTTATGCAGCCACTCCTCGCCTTTACCAATCTTTGGATCATACAAAGAATAGATATACAACGAAGCTGCCGAATGCTTATTCAAATACGCCAGCATATCAGGAGTCAAATCAGTACCGTTGAGATTATGAAGCTTCTTTTTTTCTGTCCACTTACTCCAAAGCTGCAACGCTATGCCATCCGGCAACAAGAAATCACTTGCGAGCAATGTTTTTTTATACTCCTCTGATTTTAGATTTTGGATTTTTGATTTTGAATTCGCCTCAAAGAGGCGATATGTCATCGCATTTGCAAAATAGAGAAAATTGACGCATGTATATTTGTGGCGTTGATAGTGTGCAACAATTTGCTGAATAATCTCTGCCTCATCTGCTGCAGAGAGCTTTGCGATAATCTTATCCATAGAGAGTCGAAAACTAAAGACTAAAGACTAAAACCTAAAAACTTTTATAGGTAAGATTATTGATAAATCCGTCTGAGAAGAGCTTTTAGTTTTCAGTTTTAAGATTTACGTTCATTAGAAATTATGATGCTCCATTTCGATAGTTTTTGGCGTGCTCGATTTTACAATCCAGCATGAGATGAAAATAACAATATATGCAATAAGTGCTAAAAATGGAATAGTTATGATACCAAAGTAATCAACCTGTAATGCAGCACATGGATTTTGAAGAGTACAGAAAGCAGATGTCTTAATAAATGTGGTCTTCTGCAGAAGATAATGATATGTCGACAACAATATACCAGCAACTGAGACCCATTGGATAACGTTTACTACTTTACGATCTTGACGAAAGAGCGCCCAAAGAGAAAACCAGACAATAGGATACATAAGTATACGAGACCACCAGCACATACCACATGGCTCATATCCTGCCTCTGTAGGAAAGAAATTGCCGGCTTGGATATTTTGTACTGGATCGCCAAAATTGCTATAGTAAAGCGATCCCAGCATAGCGATAAGTGCTTGGAAAAAAATGACATAATTAAGCGTATGGTTTTTCGGCTTATGCAGAACTGCGTCCATTTTCAAATAATATATAATAGATAAAAATAATAAATATTCCGTATTGTACCGTATGCAATTCACGTTTATTTATAAGGACGCAATCTGCGTCCGTTGTTGTATTACAACAACGATAATAGAAATATGTAATGAAAATTGTAGAGGAAATATGCAGGAAGTTATATTGACTTATGGGGATACAGCGCTATACTCAGATCCTAAATCACAAATATATGAACTGGACTTTAATCATTATTGCGAGCATCGTAGTATATGTATTACCTGCTATCGCCTGTATCGCGGCGTATATTGGTGCGCGAGCAATGCTCTTGACCATCGAGATGAATGAGAAGGAAGACAATCTGTATAGGATGAGAGATTGTTTCGTTCCGCTGAAAAACATTAAACTGATCTCAGAGTTAATATGGGCGTTCAGCCACGATGTTAAAAGTAATGTATGGACCAGTAAAAAAACTGACTTCCGCAGTTAAAACTCTTATCTCTTTCTACCACCGATCTATGATCGGTTTTTTTGTATAAAAAAATCCCTCTGATCTCTCAGAAGGATTTTCTTATTATAAGTAATGTTGTTAGTTTATTATTCAGCTGCTGCCTCTTTTTTCTTAGCAGGAGCCTTCTTTGCTGGCTTAGCTTCTTCAGCCTCACCTTCTGATGCTTTCGCCGGCGCTGCTGCAGACTCCGTTGGAGCTTGCATAGCCTTAATAGAAAGACCGATTTTTCTGTTGTGTGGCTCAAGCGCGATAATCTTCGCCTTCACTACCTGACCGAGTTTAACCGCTTCAGTAGGACTGCTGATGTTTGCGTTTGAGATTTCGCTCAAGTGGATAAGACCATTGATGTCATCGTAGATACGAATGAACACTCCGTATGGCACAAATCTCACCGCTTCACCTTCGATAACGTCACCAATCTTGAACTTTTCAGGAATCACTTTCCATGGGTCTCTCTTAAGCTGCTTAGCAGAAAGAGAGATCTTTCCATCTTCGTATCCGATCACCTTCACTTTCATAGCATCACCAACCTTTGCAAGTCTGTCTACATTTGAAACGTGACCGTATGTGATTTCAGAAATATGTACAAGACCTTCGATACCTCCTCCAATAGTCACGAAAAGACCGTATGAAGAAAGTCCTGAAACAGTACCATCGTACTCATTTCCAACCTTGATAGTTTCAAGGATCTTTTCTCTTTCTTCTTTAAGAGCTTCTCTTTCAGAAAGAACGATACGCTTGTTTTCTTCATCAATATTGATGATACGTACCTTGAACTCTTTACCAACGAGATTGAGGAGTTTTTCAAAGATCTTTTCCTGATCACCGTCCTCTACTCTTGGGTAGTTAACTGGAGCGAGTTGTGAAAGTGGGATAAATCCTTTGATACCGTGCATATCGATGAGAAGACCTCCGAGATTTGCTTCAGTAGGAACAACAGTGATGATATCATCTTCCTTGAACTTCGCAGTGATGTTTTTCCAAACATCGTACTGGATAAGTTTAGAGATAGAGATAACAAAGTATCCTTCATCACTTCTGATATCCGTATTCATGATCTCTGCTTCGAGATCTTTTCCAACAGAAAGGTCATAGTTATTTCTTCTAAGATCTTTTACTTCTTTAGAAAGGATAATACCTGTAAATGCACCACCGGCACAACTTACGAGAACTCCCTGTTCAATTTCTTTAAGTACAGTACCACCAATTTTAGCACCACTCTTGATAACAGGAATTTCCATGTCAGCAGCGAGGTTTACTGGCTGTACTTTAGCTTTTGCTTTTGCCATTAATTATTAAAACGTTAAGGGATAAAAAAACAGCAGTTAGATGTTGGCAGTTAGCAATTAGCACAAGAAAATGCTAGAATCTAATCGCTACATGCTAGTTGCTATAAATAATATTTATGCTTTAAGTCCGAGTTTCTTCGCTACTAAGTTATATCTCTCAAGATCTGTGTCTTTAAGATACTTCGTAAATTTTCTTCTTCTTGCTACTTTCTTCAAAAGTGATCTTTTCGCATCTACGTCTTTATCATGCTGTTTCAAGTGATCCTGAAGCATGCTGATTTCATAAGTAAGGATTGCGATTTGTACTTCCGGAGAACCGTTGTCATTTTCATGTCTCTTAAATGGCTCTGCCACTTTGAGAAGGTCGTCTTTCATAGTCATCGTAAGTAAAATAATAAGATAAAAGATATGAGCATACCTCAGAGGTTTTAGCCCTATAAAGGTCGCTTATTTGCATATGCGGCGATAAGTTTACCCCTGGGAGGAATCGAACCACCATCTAACCCTTAGGACGGGCCTATTCTATCCGTTGAACTACAAGGGCTTGGCATAGCAGGAAATGTATACTCATTTGCCGGGTAAATGCAACGCAAAATGACACATATCATATCACATATTTACTTAATTGTCTACCAGAAATAGCAAAAAACTGAAAACTCAAAACCTAAATCATCGAGATATAAAAAGAATCATTATAATAAAGACATTATTACCTTTTGTTTTCAGTTTGAAGATTTTAGTTGTAAGGTGTAAATAATGACAAAAAAAGATTACATCATCATGATCCTCTCCTCTTTAGAGAAAGACTGGCCGATGGCAAAAGATCTCAAGAGATTTGCATTGTTAGGCAAGCTTGACGACCAAGCTCTTGACGGCTTGATCGACTTTTTCAGACAAGCAATGGGAAGCGTCAAAGGCACTATCATGAAGGAAAAACTCAGAAAAAGCGCAGAGCTGCTGGCAAAGATTAAGGAACTGGAAAAAGCAGACTTACTCCAGAGCGAGCAAGAGTGCGGTCAATTAGAAGTAATGTTGAAACATTTATAATATTTCATTGTCACTATGGCACCTAAAAATCCGGAAGGACTTCAGAAAATAGAAACTGCTGTCAACAATGGTATCACCGCAAAAGATATCAAAGAAAGCAAAGATATCCTTGACCATCCTGAACACAGGAAGGAATTTATTGATTATTGTAAAGATCCAAAAAACGGAGAAATATTGAAATATTGTCTTGCTCCGTCGCTCCAGAATATTCTGAATGATCCAAATACCGATCCAGAAACAAAGAAAGCTACAGAAAAACTGATGGCTGACTTAGGACTGGTAAATCCTGAGGCAAATAAGACAACGCCAGCTGCAAAGACAGAAGAAGAGAAGAAAGCGGAAGCAAAAGAAGAAGAAAAGAAACCTCTCATCGTAAACGACAAGACAGCGCAGGATATGCAGAAAAATATCGAATCAGATCCTGCCCTCGCGACCAATCCTGAGACTGGACAAGTTTTCAAGGATCTTCAAGAAGCTATGAAAAGCCAAGATCCTGTTCAGATAGCCATGGCTTTGAAAAAGGCATGGGAGTATGTCAGAAATGTGTTCTTCGGAACCGACATGCTCAATGGGAAAAATACGCTTGGATTTTGAGATTTCGCAAAGGTACAACAAGAAGTACAAAATGTCTTAAGTCAAAATCCAAAGAAAACAGACCTGATGAAAACCATAGCCGATATGCAGTCGCTGATCGACAACGCAACAAACATAAAGAAAAAACTTGGATATGTATACGGTAAAAGCCGTATGGATGACTATGTAAGTTTACAAGATAAGCCTAGTCTTACTACGTATGAGATGCTTGCAGGTAAACTCCATATCGGAGATGTTCTCCTGCTCAATAAAGAAAATGCTGGCATCGGAGGGAATCTCATCAATAACCTCTCCGACAACGATGTGGATGCAACACATAGTATTGTGATTACCAATGAGAGTCCTCTGCAGTTTTCTCACGCAGGTGAAAAACTATCTGGTGGAACAGGAGTTGAATACAATGTTAATCTTCAGGACTATATGAAAAAATTCCCATCAGATGTTATTGTGATGAACACCTCTGATCAGATGAAAGCAAATGTGAAAAAATATATCAACGAAAAAACAGGAGAAAATGATCAGAAAGTTGCGAAATACAACCCTCTTTCAAGCGTCAATTCGCTGCTCAATAACGGTGCATCGGTAGAAGCTGACAAGTATAACTGCGTACAATATGTCTCAAGAGTTCTTGGCATCACTGATAAGAACTATACTCTACCAAATGAATTCCTCTCTCTGACAGACCAGATGAAACCAGCATACATGACTACTCTCGCAAATGAAAGTAGCTTTACATGACATGATCTTATGGACAAGTTTACCACAAAGCCGGTAGCTACTACAGGCAACAAACCAACTACTGAAACAAAACCTACGGAACAAGAACCAAAGAAACAACAATAGCCATACGAAAAAGATAGCAGAGAACTCTACTATCTTTTTTCTTTTATCATAATTAGCGAGAGAAACGACCAAAGAGCCATTCCTGAAACTGCACAACATAGCCAATAACATATTTCTCAAGCAATCTCTTTACTGGTGGCATAAAGATAATACAAGTTGCTACCAATCACACAATCCATCCTGCAATAATATCCGTCGGCCAGTGTACTCCCACCGCTACACGAGCAACCGACATAAGGAGAGATCATATCAGCAATATCCGTCATCGAATGATGACAGTTTTTTTCTGAGATATTCTATACGATCGCCAAAGCGTAGCCAGTGCAATAGCCATGGAAACCGCAGCGTGATCAGATGGAAATGATTGGGTTGGAAGATGCTTCATAACCAGACGTCCCGCACTCATGAGCGCTGTCTCTGGCCTTGCTTTATCCATAAAATATTGAATTACTATATTAAGAATAGTAGCCGTAATAGCTGCTCCGACAATAAGCAAAGCCCCATATTTTGCATCTTTATTTTTCTTTGCTACACCATATCCAAAATAAAGGATAAGGAGAAACAAAGGAATAAGAAATATTGGATAATCAGCAATTCATGCCGTCACATTAAATATATTCTCCGACTGACTGACAAACTCATTGAGTTTTTGTAACAGCTCTACTCACCAGATTGGTTCTAGCATACTTATTAACTTACTTAATAAAATAAAGCAATTAGATATTGGATTTTAAATATTGGCAAGATGCTATAATCTAACATCTATAATCTATTTGCTACTAACGATGTTTTCAATTTTTACTTAATATGCGAGCAAAGTACGGACATATCTGCTGAAATGGACACTCACTACATTTCGGTTTGACTGCCGTACATGTATAACGTCCAAAGAATATCAATCCATGATGCGCTCGTGACTTATATTTTTCTGGTACGATCTTTTCAAGATACTTTGACGTTTGCAGCGGTGAATTCGTTTTCACTAATCATAGTCTGTTCGAGACTCTATGCACATGCGTATCGACCGCAATCACTTTCTCTCCGAACAATGTATTGAGCAACACTTTTGCGGTCTTTTCACCGACTCATTGCAATGCTGTCAGCTCTTGTATAGTCGAAGGTATCATATCTGTCTTATGTTCTTTTTGCCGAGCGGCTATTTTCTTTGCCGTGTCTGAGAGATATCTCGACTTACCATTTGCATAGTTTACCGTACGGATAAACGGTAGTATCTCTTCTGCAGTAGCTTTACTCATGGCTGCAGCATCAGGATATTTTGTAAACAATGCCGGTGTGATCATATTTACACGTTTATCGGTTGTCTGCGCAGAAAGCATAACACAGATAAGGAGTTGGAACGGCGTCTCATATTGTAGTTCCGTCGTCGAACCACCAAAGCGTCTTCCTAATTCTTCAAAAATTATGTCAATCTTTTCTCTTTTATTCATACAAACAACTAAAAACTAAAAACTGAAATCCAAAATCTTTTTTAGTTTTAAGCTTTAAGATTTAAGATGACCTCTCTTTGAGTTGGTGAAGTTTTCGTGATGTGAATATGTGCTCGCGTATGATCTGCATATTGCTCAGTAAACCTCGGCCACTCAATGATAACGGATGGATAGCTATGGATCTTTTCAAGTAAGCCTTTATGCATCAGAAATTCCGGATCTTCGATCCTGTACATATCCATATGAAGCAATGTGTTTCCATGTTCGTGCAGATATGTGTAGGTAGGACTGTTGATCTCGTTCGAATCGACACCCTTCGCAGCAGCAAAGCCTTTCACGAAATGCGTCTTGCCAGCACCAAGCTCACCATCGAGCAAGACAAAATTGTACTTCTCTCCTATTTGTTTTCCATATGCTACCATCTCCTCTGGTGTTGCAATAATCATCATATTCCTTACAAATTAAATCACCGCTAATATACTAAAAAATGATGAATTTTAAATGTTAAATGAGAAATACGATATTGTATTCAACATTCAACATTTTGCATTTAACATTATAGATGAGAGAAAAATGAAAACGCTATATATAGTCGATGGATCAGGATTTTTGTTTAGAGCTTACTATGGACTTCCTCCCCTTACAGACAAAGACGGACATGCTGTGCATGCAATCTATGGATTCTTGAGAATGATCTTTAAGGCGCTGTCGAGCAAGCCTGACTATTTTCTGATAGCATGGGATGCGCCTCATAAGACACTTAGACACGAGTCTTTTACTGAGTACAAAGGCAAAAGACCAGAGCTGCCAGACGACTTCAAATGGCAGATCAGAGCAACAAAAGATATAATCAAGGAATTGAATATTAACAATGCTGAGCTTCCGGGTTATGAAGCGGATGATATTATTGCTACCCTCGCACATCAGTGCAAGAAATTTTCTCAAGTGTCGATCATGACGAGCGACAAGGATCTGAAGATCCTTCTGGACGATTGCGTTGTATGTAGCGATCCGATGAAGGAAATAGTAACAACCAAAGACTCTTTTATAAATGAGCGATGATTTGAACCAAAATATTTTGCTGATTACTTAGCGATTATCGGAGACAGCAGCGACAATATCCCGGGTGTGAAATGAATATGACCGAAAGGAGCTGCCGATCTTATTAAGCAATACAAGACGATAGAAAACATCTATGAGCATATCGATGAAATCAATGGCGGGATCAAAGAAAAGCTTATCGCAGACAAAGAGATGGCGCTAAAGAGCAAGAAACTCGTCACATGGATGGAAGTACCAGGATGGACAGATATTGATCCTAAGGTCATCGAAAATAACATAGATTTCTCACACTGGAAAGAGATCTTGATCAACAAGTATCAGTTTATGTCACTAGAAAAAGGAATCGACGCACTAAAAAAAACGTATACTCTACCAACACAGGGCGGGCTTTTTGGGTAACAAAAAAAGTAGGTTATAATAACCTACTCTGCTATTGTGATAACAACATTACTTTCTACAGTTTGTTCTTTCTTCTTTTCAAGTTTTTTCCTCTTCTTCCATAGAAGAAACATAGCGAAGAGAGTAAACAAAGGCCTTTTATAACGGGCTCTTTTTTTATGGTGCAGGATTTCAATCTGATCTTCGCCAATAGAAGATTCAAATGCTGTAGTATATTTTTCTGGAATAACATCCTGCAATAAACAGTTAACATCAGGCGTAAAGGCATGAAGCCATATTTGCTCATATCGTTTCATATACGAGAAAAGCACATACTGACCTACATATCCATCTTTATTCTCATAACCAATGAGAAAATCCTGACTATATACGGTAATTTGCAAAGACGAGGCATGCCTCCCCTCAGGCGATCCAATAACTATAGTACATGCCTGATGAGCATTGATAGTTATAGACCTTATACGCCCCACAGAAAAGGCAGCATCTTCATCGCCACATTGTTCATATGCAGCAATAAATTCACCAAATTTCAATCGCTTACTAAGTTCTTTTTTATCCATATTATTATCGTATTTATCGTTGAGTTTTTGTTTGACGAAAATAAATTATACCCCGAGAAAATTGTTTTGCAAGAGATTAATAATCGAGCAAGAAATTGATCGGACCAGCATTAACTGAGCTTACTTCCATATATGCACCAAAAATCCCTGTTTTCACTCTGAGTCCTTTTGCGCGCAAAGCTTCGATCAATGCATTGTAAATCTTCTCCGCATTTTCATAGTCTGCACTCTGCGAAAAATCTAATTTCTGTCACTTTTCTGATCTACCATAGAGCGTGAAATTGCTAATGAGCAATATTGACCCATGCACTTCGTCTATCGATGAGTTGATCTTACCATCGACATGAAAGCATTTGAGCACGCTGATCTTTTCAACGAACTTAGCAATCTTTTCTTCATAGCTCTCTATGTCTTCTTTGCTGATACCGACATAGATCAGCAGTCATTTTTCAATGGCTGCTTCATAGCTATGCTCAGCTATTTTGACTGTTGCATTGTCTACAACGGAGATCATGAAACGCATTTTCCTATAATTCCAAATTCTAAAGGCTCAATGCTCAATAATTACTCAATATTTTATTGAAAATTTCGAACTGAGAATTGAGAATTATTCTATTACTTCCAACTTCTGATACAAGATATCTGGTTTCAACGCGACAGCAAACTCCTCTAAGAACCATGCTGTTTTCCACGTATCACCTGAGACTGCTGTTGAAACAGCGCTGATAGTTTCATTACCAAGGATAGTTTGTGTCTTAGCAAATCCTTCGAGCAAGAACGGAGCAGAAAGCAATGCTAATTGCTTAATAACGAATAATAAGAATTCAAGATGCGCTTGTCCCTCATCCCTTGTCCCTTCATTTTTAAGCTTAATCCATGGCTCAGTTGTCTGCATATAGAAATTTGCTGCTTGTACTCCCCTGTACCAAAGCTGTAAAACATAATTGATACCTTTCGCCTCCAGCATATCATCAAGCTCATCGCCTGTTAATGCGATAATCTCCTGCAGAGCTTCTTTCTCATCTTTACAGAGGTCATAACACTCAAGGTGTTTCTTCCCCATCACGATACCGTTCTTCTCTGCGAGCTTACTCACACGAGATACGAGGTTCCCTCGTCATGCTGAAAGCATGCTTTCGCGACATGACTCCAAGCGAGAATATGAAAAATCCCCGTCCGAACCAATAACGAGATCGTAGAAGAGATAAAATGCTACTGCATCACGACCGTATTTAGTCACGAGATCTATTGGATTGATAGCGTTACCAAGAGACTTCGACATCTTTTGTCACTCTACCGTAAAGAAACCTGTCACAATCTCTTTCTTTGGCAATTCAAATCCAGCGCTCATGAGCATTGCTGGCCAGTAGATAGCATGAAAACGTGCAATATCTTTACCAAGTACGTGCACAGCAGGCCAGAAAGATTCATCACCACCCTGACACACCGTTAAGTAATTGAGCAATGCATCATACCACACGTATGTCACTTGGCTTTGATCAAAAGGAAGTGGGATACCAAATTTATTGGTCTCGCGAGAGATAGAAAAATCTTCAAGACCGCCCTTCACAAATGCTATCATCTCGTTAAATCTAAACGACGGCGAAATGAAATCAGGACGCTCTTCATAGAACTTCAGCAATGCGTTCTCATATTTACTGAGCTTGAAAAACCAGTTCTTCTCTTTGATCTTTTCGGGTTCCCTGAGATGATCAGGACAAACCAACTTCCCATCTTTTTCGATAAGATCGCTCTCCTTCTTAAACGCCTCACAGCCAACACAGTAGAGACCTTCATACTCTCCCTGGTAGATATCGCCATTTTCATAAGTCTTCTGTAAAACCTGCTGCACAAAATCCTTATGTTTTTCATTGGTGGTTCTGATGAAATCAGTATATGACATATTGAGAGAATCCCAAATTTCTTTATGCTTTCCCGCATACAGATCCAGATAGTCCATGACTTCCATATTCATCTCATTTGCCTTCATCACCGTCTTCTGACTGTTCTCATCTACTCCCGTACTGAACTTTACTTCGTATCAAAGCAGTCTTTTGTAGCGTGACGAAATATCCGCAATAAGCGTACTATACGCATGCCCGATATGCGGTATATCATTTGAATAATAGATTGGCGTTGTTATGAAAAACTTCTTACTCATCTCTCGAATAATAATCGTAAAGTCAGCCTACAATAGCGGTTTTTTGTAGCAATTGCAACATAAAAATGTCTACTCTTTCGGTTGTGATTTGGCCCAATCCCTCTCAAACTGCTGCTTAAAAGCTTTAATCAGAGCCGAATCAATAATGACAATTCCAATCTCCCTATTTTGATCGATGGAATTGGCAGACATATTGATACTACTTACTATCAGATAAGTCTCATCAACTAAGATCATCTTCGCATGCACGTATGGTTTTTTCCAGACGTGTGTCATCCCGACAAGTCGGGATGTTTTTAAAATAGTTTCCTTCTGATTATTATCTCCAACTATAAGTTTAATGTCTATATTCCCCTCTTGTTTGCCGGTAAGTAATGAGAGAATAGCCGGATCAACAATATATTGTTGGTACATCCGAATAGAACGCTTCGCTCCCGAGAGAATAGTCTCAGTCTTATGCCTACAGTCGATCGGGCAGAAAAGCACATTAGGATGTATGTCCTCAGGTTCCAACTTTTGCCCTGCCCGATCCTTCGCAAAGAGTTTTTCTAAGTTCTCTTTTATAATAGGATCATGGCTTATGAAGAAAAACTCCCTGTTGTTAAAGAAAGCTGCATAGCCAAGATTAGCAGTTTGTATGATAAACGCATCATCTAAGAGAAAGGTCTTTGCATGCATAAAATTATCGCGCAGCGCTTCGTCTGAATGGATGTCTATATGATATACTCATGTAAAGATCTTATGGAGTTTATTGAAGTTCTTGGAGTTATTTCCATAGAGCTGATTTTCGATGATGCCACGTATTTTCACGCCAGTACGCGCAAGCTTCTTAAAGCTATCAAGCAGCGGTTGATACGTAAAATCATACAGCCAAAAATCAACACTACGACTCGCCTCCACAGTCTTTTGCCATATATCTAATGTGTCATCACTCCATGACATGAGCAACTGTCATGTTACATTAATCAGATGTCCCGAGAATATCTGCTGCTGCTCTGCATGGTACTGATTGCTTCCTATCTGCAGCCTCAGACCGCGTTGGAAAAAGAGAATGGCGAATGTGAGAACAATAATCGCCATGATAATAATTTTTGTTTTTGTAGACATACGCATATTTGAATACTAAAAAAGAAAACCAATCATGGCTTTCTCTTTAGTATTTTCTATATCTATTCAGAATTTCTCACGAAGAATGGAGAATAATGATATTCGTAATTACAAAGTTATTATCCCCGTCTGATCTTTGGATGTATATCGTCCATGGTATTTTTCAAGCGTTGGCAGGTCATCAACAAGTACAGACGGCGAAAAGAATATCTTCGATGAAAACGGTATGTTTTTAATCAGTTCAAGCGCTGGGCTCTTATCTACATCACCAGAAAGGATGAGCTTCGGATGATCTTTTACCAGCTGAAATGTTTCAGCAGAAAAGCCTTCTATATTCTTTAAAATAATTATCCTCTCATCTCTATCGCGTAAGAGTGGCCAAACCTCCTGAAGCAATTTTTCATCACCTGGCTTAAGGATAATAGCCTGTCTTTCACTATAATGATTTTCATATTGGTCTATATCATCTACAAGTCCCACCTCTTTCACATTGCCATCAACCATGCTAAGGAACTTGTCTCTCGCCATATGATACGCAGTGAGCATAAGAATCTTTTTTCATTGATTGAAAAACTCAACTGCAGTACTCACAGTAAACTGCGAAGATCACATCTTATGCGCTCACTGTATAAGCAATGGTAATTGTGCCTCTGAGAAATGGAATTCTTTAGAATCGATGTAAATCATATGATGTAGCAGAATAAGTGCTAAAATCTAACATCTACCATCTAATTGCTATCTGTTCGACATGAGATTAATAAAGATATCCGGCGGCACATTTACATTTCCCATCGACTTCATACGTTTCTTACCCTCTTTCTGCTTCTCGAGAAGCTTTCTCTTACGCGAGATATCTCCTCCATAACACTTTGCAAGAACGTCCTTGCTCATCGCTGAGATCGTCTCACGAGCGATCATCTTACTCCCAATACCCGCTTGGAGCGGAATAGCAAAGAGATGCTTCGGAATAAGTTCCTTAAGTTTCACCACAATATCAGATCATTGGTTATACGCCTTATCTTTATGACAGATCATGCTAAACGCTTCGATCTGCTCACCATTGATATAGATATCTACCTTCACGAGATTGCTGTCCCTATAGCGAGCAAACTCATAGTTCATAGTCGCATAACCCTTCGTACGAGACTTCAGCTGGTCATAAAAATCGATAATAATCTCTCCAAGCGGTATCATATATCTCCAGAGAACTCTTGTCTCATCGATATATTCCATGCTTTTCATCTCTCATCTATGGTCCTGTGAAAGCTCCATAATATTTCCTGAAAAATCTTTCGGTCCTACGATCTCTACCTCAGCATACGGCTCATAGATCGTCTCTATCATACCCTGCTCAGGCATATCTGTTCCAGACCTTACGAGAAGCCAGCTGCGTAACTTCTCTTTATATATTTCTGACAATTCATGATCATTTTTATACTCAATATTCTCCTGATCTTCAGGGCTGAGTTTCCCAGTGAAATTACTAATGATATGCACAAAGTATCCAGATCCTACAAGCTCTAAGACATTAGTTCCTGTCTTTATTTTCTCATGATTATTATTTTTCATTTTCATGAGGTAGACCACGTTTGGCACAGTGAAGATCGTCTCGATATTATACTCACGTGAGAGTCTTTCTCTGATAATATCCATGTGAAGCATACCGAGAAACCCCGCTCTCATACCATATCCGAGAGCCTGACTATTTTCGTACTCGAACTCTACCGCGCTATCATTGAGCGACAAGCGCTCAAAACCGTCACGAAGCTTTTCAAATTCATTGCTGTCGACCGGATAGACTCCAGCGTAAACATATGGCTTTACCTTTTTGAAACCAGGGATAGTAAATTTATGGAGCGACGTATAGTCTTTTATCGTCTGCTGAGGACCATCAAATTTGATAATCGTATCTCCAATCTTCGAATCTCTTACCGACTTTCCTCCAGTCACTATATACCCAATCTGCCCCTCAGAAAGCTTTTTATCTTTTACATAGTTTGGCGTAAAATAACCAACCTCCGGTGGCTGAATCTGTTTCTCTGAGTAGATAAGATGCAGCTTATCATCTCACTTAAACTCACCATCAAGCACTTTGACGTAACATACTACGCCACGATACTTATCGTACACACTGTCGAAAATAAGTGCTCTGCTTCCGTCAAATGTCGTAATCGTACTATCAGCAAAAAACTTTGACTGATGCGTCTTACGGAACTCTGCAGGATTTGGAATACGCTCAATGATCGCATCAAGAACCAGATCAACATTTTGTCCTGTCTTACCCGACACTTTGATGATCGACTCTTTATCTATTCACAATAAGTGTTCCAGCTCCTGTGCTACTCTCTCTGGATTTGCAGCAGGAAGGTCGATTTTATTCAACACAGGAATGATCTCTAAGCCATTTTCCATAGCCTGATACAATACTGAAAGTGTCTGAGCCTGTACACCCTGGCTCGCATCGACGAGAAGGATAGCTCCTTCTACTGCTGCCAGTGAGCGCGATACTTCATACGCAAAGTCTACGTGACCTGGCGTATCGATAAGATTGAACTCATGTCCCTTCCAGCTCATACGCGCTGGCGTGAGTTTAATAGTAATACCACGCTCCTGCTCAATATCTAAACGATCGAGCATCTGACTATGCTCGACTTTTTTCACCGTACTAGTAATCTCTAGCATTCTGTCTGCCAGCGTCGACTTCCCGTGATCAATATGCGCAATAATGCAAAAATTACGAATCTTTTCTATCATGGGTTCAATATAGGGATTTTGGCTGTGGATACAAGAAAATATATATTAGAACTCACTACTTCTAATCATGTTTAAAGTCATTTTGATAAAGAAAGGAAAGGAATTGCTGAAATCAAGTAGCAGTCTGCATACTAGTTTTACCATTGCCGGTAAATCCACAAATAGTACTTATTGCCAATATCTTATTTCACCCTATATCCATTGCTTTAATCTCTTCAACTGAATAATTCATAAGAGCATCATATCAGCCCCATAAGTCGAACTGTTTCTTGATGTCTTCCTTCTTTAGCTTGTTATCAAACCTTGGCACGTACGTAAACTCTCTACCATACACAAAAGATATAAATTCCTGAAACCATAACTCATCTGGAGCTTCGGTACCATGAATACTCTTAAATCAGTATACAGTAGCTATGCGTCCTATTTTATTCTTCTTAATATCTATCGACTGTAGATCAAGTTGTTTATATTGCATAAGCACTTCATACCCTCCAAGCTTATCTAAGACAGGTTTTATATCTTCTTTTACCAATTTTTCATAAGTAAATTCTTTTCCATACACATAACTAATAAACTCCTTAAATCCTCGTGAATTAAGAATATCTAATCAGTACTTACTTGCAAATCCGTATCCTGCAACGATGGCTGACAATTTATTCTCATTGATTTTCATAGCTCTTACCTCGTGCTTCTTATAATTTATCAGTACATTGTACCCGCCAAGACCATCTAAGTATTGTTTAATTTTCTCAGGCGTTAATCCTTCTGGATCATATACAAACTCCTTATCATACATTCGACTAATAAATTCGCGAAATCATATTTGTATGTTTGGTACTAAACCGTGCTTACTCTTAAATCCATACTGTGTTGCTAAAGATCTCATCTTATGTCCTCTAAAATTCAGTTGCTGTAGCTCCTCTTGTTTATATTTCATTAAAGCATCATATCCTCCAAGATCATCAAAGGATTGTTTAATTTCTTCTCTTGAAAGCATACTTTCCTCTTCAAGTTTTTGCATCTGTAAAATGATCTCCTCCAAAGAGACTTCACTCGATATAGGTTTTTTTCTCACATTTCAAAACAACATAGTAATTCCTCTTCTTGGTCTTTCTCCAGCCTCTTCTGTTTCTATTGATGGATCCTTATCAATAAGCTCTTCTGGCAGATCAAGAATTTCTTGATTAACACCTTGCACCCAAGCCATGTTTCTGAGCACTCCTGTATAGTCAAAAAATCTCACCTTATCTCCTCTCATTCCTCTTCCAAACTGCTGCTGAAAAACTGTTGGCGATTTCACATCTCTCCAAAAGACAACATTTTTCGTAGCAGGGAGATCTATACCTTCGTTAAGCTTATCAACTGCGACAATAATTTTTCTCTTCCCATCTCTATACGCATCTAACACATCCTGATCTGCCTCATCTATTTTACTATGCAAAGCAATAGCTGTATCAGCTCCTGCTTGTTTATTAATTTCCTTAGTAATCTCATCTACTTCTTCGATAGAGCTTGCGAAAATAATCGTATGATCCAAAGAGTTCAACCTTGTAATGATATCACTAACCAGTTCTGTGAGTCCACCAAATTTTGCAAGATGCTCCTCAATGTATATTCTCATTTCTTCTATCTGTTTTTTCTTTTCACGAAAATCTTTGAGCTCTCCTATCTTCTGAATTTGATTATATACACCCTTTAACATCTCAGATGTAAAGTCTGCCGAAGTCACAAGATTATATTCTATATCAGGCGAATATGGACTGGCAATATACTCTGCAAGTGGATAGTTAACGACAGGATCATTAACGATATCACTAATAGGGTCAAGAGTTCCTGTCATCGGGATGACAAGCGGAGTACGTCCATTTTTCTTTTCACTTCTTTGTATTTCATTTTTAAGCGAAGCTTTATAGGTCCCAGCTTTAAGATGATGTCCTTCATCAACCACAATAATATCCCACGCAATATCTTCATCAGCAAATTTATCTGTACTTCAAAATGTGGAAAAATAAACTGCGTCTTTACCTGTTCATGAAACAGCAATCTCATCTTTTACCTTTATAGCTCCTGTCGAATCTGCAGCAGAATGAAAAAGTTTAATAATTGCATGCTCTTTAATATTTTTCCCTAACAATGGTGGTTTACCATCTCTTCCATCAATGAGATCGGTCTTTAATTGATCTACAAGATTTATACGATCATTGATTACAAGTATACGTATAGGAATCTCGGATTTAGTAATCCTCTCAAGTTTATTTCTTATGAGATAGAGTCTTCTCAGAAATTCTCCTGCTGTAAATGTTTTTCAAGAACCAGTAGTCATATTGATAGTCATCGTAGTCCAGAGATCTATATTTTTGGGATTTCCTAATGTCTGTCTCAATCGCTGTTTCGTAAAATCTCCCATATTTTTCCAAGCACGAACTTGATATGGTCTTTCTTGAATAGAATCTTTCTCGGATGAGGCTAAGAGAGTCATAAAACATGAAGAAAAATAACTATAATTATTATACGTTTTTTTCGGAATAAAGCAACTTATTAGCCCTTGTAAAAGTAGCATAAATATGCTATTTTCAGTACTATAAGAGTAAAGAATTCTTTAGCCATTATTCGCACAGTTATGTCTAAGTGAATCACTATCAAACACATGGTAGCATGAGGGATTGAAGAGCCAGGAAGTAGCAATATTGGTGCTTCGCACCACCCTATCGTGGTAAGCAACGGGAAAGTGAGTAAGAATATTATGCTCGATATGGGAGCCAGACCGTCGAATACGTTCGATAAGACAATTGAAAATCCATTGATAGATATTGATATTCCAACGCTCGATGCGTTGTTCATTTCGCATGTACATCAGGATCATGTCGGAAGCGTGATACGCCTTGTGAAAGCTGGTTATCGTGGGCCGATCTACATGAGTGAAAAGTCAAAAAAACTTTCGCGTGTAATCTTTGACGATATGCTCAAGCATGAGAAAGAAGATGTTGCTGAGCACAACAGAAAAGTCAGGAATCTGCAAGATGAGCTGTATGAAGCATGGTTTGTCGTACGCGTACGTAACCAGGCACCCGAAACTCGTCATATCAAAAATCCACACGAAAAGATAGGAGAAAAATATTTCAGCATAAAACGTCTCTTCGATAAGAAGTTGGACGACCTCATCTGGAAGTATAAAGTTGGCAGGAAGAAACAGGAGAAAATCATTGAAGAAACGATGTACAATCGTAAGCACGACGAGGTAACAACAGCTAACATTTTGCGTCAGATTAACTGGGACAATACATTTGATGAAGAAGAAATAGTTCGTTCATTCATTGATCTAAAAAAAGAAATTATTGATAGTCAGGAGAATTTCACAGATCTTCAGTATGACAATGCAAAAGCAAAACTTGAACGTCATCATATCACAGACAAAGAGCAGATTAAAGATCTCGACAGACGTCTCGCCATCATGGAATTCAATGACAATGATGTCATGCAGGCATTTGGACAGATTAAAGCGCTGCCTATGGAAAAGTCATGTGAGATTTTTCCAGGGCTTCTCAGTGCTACTTTCTATAGTGCGGGCCATGTAGAATGATCGGTGCAGACTGTACTTACGATTCATGGAGAGAAAAAAGACAACGTGCATATCATGTTTACCGGAGACCTTGGAAGAAGCAAACAACCAGGACTCAGCGGCAGACCTGCTATTCCACAGGAAGAGCTTTCATATGTTATGATGGAAGGAACGTACGCTGGTAGAGTGCATAACGATCGTATGGCGGAGCGCGACAAACTTATCGATGATATCAATCACTGTAAATCTATGACACTTCTCCCATGTTTCGCGCTGCAAAGATTTCAGGAGATTATCTGTATGCTTGTAGAAGCTGCACATCACAAAAAACTCAAGCTCCACAAAGGCGAAAAGATCTACTGTCAGTCTCCTCTTGCGATGTGATTGACGAAGGAGTACATGTCTGACGATCCAAATGGGATTTACGCAAACCTCAATGATACCGATCTTATCAAGTGGCTCACCGACCCTGAAGAAGTCAAAGAGTTACTGGAATCAGAAGGCAGACGCATCGTTATCTGTTCATGAGGAATGCTGGAAAAGTGAACGATTACCCAATATATCGATGAGGTCAATCAGGACAAACATGCAAAGCTCATCCTTACCGGTTTCCAGGTTCCGGGAACAAATGGATATAAAATCCTTCATGGAGATTTCAAAGAGCCGGTCTATCTCAATAATAAAACTATTTCTTCAAACAACGCACAGATCTCAACGTACGTCTTCTCTGGCCACGGCGACCACGAAGAACTCAAATCTCACTTCTTGTCGCTGAACCTCAGCGACTCCATTACGCTCTGCATGGTGCATGGATGAGACCAAAGACAAGTCTTGGCTGACGATATAGCTAAAACATTTGCGAAACAGTTTCCTCAGAAGAATTTAACCGTTGATGTACCAGAAAGAAACGGCATTGTGTATGAATTGAATCGATAATACAATATTCTAGGGACGACGGCACTGCCCCGTCCTTTTATTAATATGTAATTCACTTCGTTTTATATAACAAAAAAATCCCGCCACCAGGACGGGATTTCTTTTAACACTCATATGAAGCAACTCCTGATTCTTGAGAATCATCGCTTTCCTCCTCAGAAAGCAGAGCAAATATCTTTTTTGCATGCCCATGCGATTGAAGATATGCCTGAGTAGCATTCCATTCATCTGCGGTCATAACACGAAGACCGAGACTCCCTGATGCACTTACTTCATAGCTACCAATATTGGTCATGATCATAGGTATAGAGATATAAAGTTTAATGTTTCAAAGGACTTACAATATAATCATCTTTGCTTTCTCTCATCTCCCAGCCGGCAGCTTCAAGATCAGCTCTCAGTTGATCAGCTTTCGCATAATCTTTTGCCTGCTTTGCTTTCCAACGATCAGCAGCAATATTCATTATAGCATGAGGTATTACAATTATATTCGGTTTATCATTATCTAATGTAACACTCTTAATTTGCATTTTTAAAATAATCTGAAAATATGTTTTTTCATCTTTAGCCATCTTGGCATTCCAAGCTTCTTCTGCCATCTTATGTATTTCAGGCGTTGTAGTTATTTCTTTTTTCCAGACTTCTTGAAATAAGTCTAATTTTAACAATTGGTCATCAAAGAATTTAACAAGAGTAACAAAATCAATTAGAAAATCATGTTGAGTATTAAAATTTATTGAAGATGTTCGTTGAGTCGGGGTTTGATCATGCACAAAACTGTTGCGATAAGCATAAATAGTAGAAATGAGATTAACTACATTAAGATTATCAAGTAGTGCTGTCATTAATTTTTCAAGCATTTGTTTACCCATATCAGTTATTAGATTATTCTCGAGATCCTCTAAAGATCAAACTTCTTTTACTAGGTTAAAAGTAGAATTCAATAAATAATTCATTGATGTCCACAATTGATTTCTCTCAATAGAAGCTCTTTTTAACTCTTCTAATGTGAAATTTTGTTGTGTTCAATAATTAGCTCTAAGAAAAAAGAACCTTAAATCTTCGGGAGATATTCCTTCTTTTTTTAAAGCAGGCAAACTGAAATCATCTCCTGCTGACTTAGAGACTTTTGCTCCATTGATATTGAGAAACTGCACATGCATCCAGTAGTTTACCCATGGTTTCTCGGCTGCATAACTGCACTCGGCCTGAGCAATTTCATCCGAGTGATGTACCGTAATATGATCTACTCCACCCGTATGGATATCAAAATGATCTCCAAGATATCTACGAGACATTGCGTTACACTCGATATGCCAGCCCGGAAAACCCTTGCCCCATGGGCTATCCCATTCCATCTGTCTTTGCTGATCTACAGGCGAAAACTTCCATAAAGCAAAGTCTGTGGCATTTCTTTTTCCTTCGATATCTACTCTTGCTCCTGCCTGCAGACCTTCAAGATGTTTATGATAATTTGGTCACATAAGCTTACCATAGTCAGCAATTTTGCTCGTATCCATATAGATACCATCTCCTGGGATCTCATACGTATAAGCTTTCTCTTCGAGCATTTTAATGATATCTATTTGCTCCTGGATATTATCAGTTGCTCTTGGCAGTTCATCGAACTCAATATGTAACTGCTCTATATACTTTTTGAAATTATTCTCGTATTTCTTCGCGATATCCCACGCTGTCAGTCACTCTCTGCGAGCACCCTTTTCCATCTTATCTTCACCTGCATCACCATCATCAGTGAGATGACCTACGTCAGTGATATTCATCACATGCTTCACATGCTCTTTTCCGTAGATTAGGCGAAGTGTATCACCAAGCAAACCACAGAAAAAAAAGTAACGCAAGTTACCTACGTGAGGATCAGAATAAACCGTTGGACCGCATGAGTATACACGGATTTTGTTCTCGTCGATTGGCGTGAAAATTTCTTTTTGACGAGTCAGCGTATTGAAAATCTTAAACTCCATCTCAATATGTCACAGTGTAAAATGGTGTAAAGCTTAGCGTGTAACATAGTGTAATATTGATAGTAACGATGTTACACAACCTTACACAATTGTTACACGATATTACACCATGTTTATTAGTTTAGTTAGTTCGTTTGCGTATGTACTTCCTTCTGACACACCTCAGAAATCTTTCTATAGAAATCTATGAGAAACTTATTGTAATCTGCGCTTTTCTTCACATAGTCTTCAACCGAATCATCCTGAAGATCATTGTATTTATCAGTAAGAAGATTTGCATCTACCTTATCTTTACACGACGAATTTTGCACGACATTGATCACTTCAGCATAGTTTTTCTGCATTGCCAATTGGTCTTCATACTGACTACCATTGTGATTGAAAATATTGTGAAACCACAAAACTACCTTTTGCGAAAGCACTTCTACTCCTGACGAGATACTCATTTTCTCTGCGTTATTTTTCTGCAGATGCACATATGCCGCAAGCAAAAGCACGGTACCAACAAGGAGCTGGATGATATTCCACATCAGTCTTTTTCTATAATATGCTTGTTCTTCTTTATTCATATCAAGGTATGCCATGGTAGTATAACCGCAATAAATAGCAAACTTATACGAAAAACTTCTCTCCTTTCAAACCAATTTACTCTATCACCACATACTGTCCTGCGGTGAGTACTTTCGGTACTGTCGGGCTGCTCGCCATCACGCGTCTTGCAAAGTCGACTGCGTCGACACGAATCTTCGGCCATGTATCATAGTGTATAGGGAACACAGTTGTTGGTTTTATCCACGAGACAGCTTGTGCCGCATCTTCGATATCCATGTTATAGAGGCCGTCAATCGGCACACATGCCACATCGATCTTGTATTTTGCAAGGAGTTGCATATCCATCATGAGCGATGTGTCACCAGCATGATAGATTTTCTTGCCTTCATAGGTAATAAGTAATCCAGCTGGCGAACAGTATCTGTCAGTCTTCATGATTCTGCCTCCATGTGTTGCAGCAAAAAACTTCACGCTCAAAGTATCATGAAGCGATACTGTTCCTCCTATTGCCCCATAGAGACAATGCGAATAGCCTTCGACTTCCTCAAAGTACTGAGCAACACCGTACTCACAGATGACAGGAATTTCTGTTCACGCAACAAGTGCCATAGTATCACCGATATGATCTCCATGCCCATGTGTGATACAGATCGCAATAATGTTTTTCTCACGCATCTGTTCCACACTCACATCACATCTTGGATTACCTGTGATAAACGGATCGACAAGGATACTCCCCTTATCACTTACGATCTCTACAAAACTATGACCATGCCACACAATATGTAACATATGAACTAATGCTTATCAGCTAAAATATAGTTCGTAAAGTTGAAGGTTCATAAAGTAGAAACAAATAAGGTGTTTTAACTTTATAAACTTTAAGAACTTTATAAACTGATTAGAGGTCTTGAACGAATTTATCTTTCACTCCAAGTTCTTTGATGATATTATAGGTTTGTCTGAAAAGCTCTCTCATGTTTTGGTAGTAGATAAGCCCAAGGACTTCATCGATGCTTGCCCACTTGTAGATCCCAAGATATCCTTCGCCCGTCTGGATTCTTACAGCCGATGGATCACCATCGTATGACATCAGAAAATACGTCACGTCTTTATCCATCCAACCCTTTTGATTTTCCGTGCTGCGCAAACTTGTCGAACCAATCTTCTGCCTGATGAATAGCTTCTCTGTAGACAATCCTGCTTCCTCACTTACTTCTCTCACAGCTCCTTGTTCTGGCGTTTCTCCTTTCTGTAGTTTCCCCTTTGGCGCAACCCATTCTATCTTACCGGACATAGCATGTCTTTTGATAAGCAAATATCTTGGCTGTCCGTCAGCCGCCATATAATATACTATACCTCATGCACTTTGTATGATAGTTGCGCTCATCTTTATTTCTAGTTATCTAAAACCTATACATGATACTGATGACTGATACTGATACTGATACGAAAACGATGTATCTGTATCTCGTATCAGTATCTATTATTAATTTGTCATCTTCTTCAGCCAATTTGGAATAACAGAACTATTATGCACCATATTTTGCACAGTAGTAACTGACTCTCTTCTACCCTCATTTGCTCTGTTTTCAATTTCTTCTTCTGTCATCTGTTCATAGTTCGCTGCCCCTAATTTCTGCTTATGTAATTCTGGATTTTGGATCTTGGATTTTGGATTGTTTTCTATCTGATGATGCAATGCATCTATATCTTCTTTGCTTTCTTGTCTTTCCTGCTTCTCTGCATTTTGACGATCAGCATCTTCCTTCGATAGCAACACTGACGCGTTCAATGCATCGAGATCTTTTTCCGTCTCATTACCATCTCATTTCTCCACCCTTCATTCTCCTCTCTGCTCTTTACTCTCTCCATTATTGTTCTCCTCTTCTCCTGGTAACTCCTCGATCATTGTTAGGTAAGAAAGGAAATAAAATATGCAATACTTAATTCGTAACTCGTGATTTCTAATTCGTAATTGATCTAGCCGTTCATGGTATTATACTTTGTCAGGAATTTACGAATCACTTCTAAATTTTTCTTATAATTGGTCCTTGTCGGACCAAGGATGGTGATAACACCATCATATCCGTTGACGTTAATCCTTGCGTAGATCGCCGAGATAATATGTTCATCAGACTGGATAAAGGTATAATAGACTTTATCTTTTTTAAGAAGTTGGCTATCGATAGCCATAACGATCTTTTTATCTTCGATATACTGCACAATATATTTCGTCGTGTCCATGTCTGTCAACTGTGCATTCTGAAGCAGATTATTGATACCAAGGAAATAATATTCATCGTTTTTCAGGAAGCCAACCACGGCTCCATCGACCACCTTTCCAAGGGTTTCCACAATATATCTGAGCCCCTGACGAGCATAATTCACATCAAAAGCAAGTTCTCCGATAACCTCTTCGGGATTATGATCCATATATTCATCCAGATAGAGCGTGAGCCCTTGTACCGTTGGGATGCGTCCAGAGCTGTTATAGGGCTGATAAACCAATCATTCTTTTTCTAAGAGATTGAGATACTTTCTGAGTGTCGAAGGCGCATATTCAAGCGTTTCAAGAGTATGCAAAAACTTCGACCCGATCGGATCTCATTTATTGATATAATTATCTATGACGATACCTAAAAGGCTCAGCAGTTTATCCTCAGCCATCAGAAAAAGTATTTAGAAGAATAAACTAGATCAGTATGAATATAGTCATACTTTCCCGGGTTGCAAGGCGTAGTATACTATATCATAAAACCATGAAAAAACGTGAGAAAACTATTGCAAGTTGTAGCAGATTGTATAGGTTTATATGGATTTTATATTTCTCTAAAATGCACAAATGAAATCTATATATAAAATGAGTTTTGGTATCGCCGCATGAGTTTTTATGATGGGTACTCAGGCATTTTCAGCCTCTGGTGCAGATGTATCAAATTTACCTATAGGAGAAATCATCCAATCTGCTATAGCAGACACTTACACTGCCACTTCAGGAATTGTTACAACTAAGACGATCATCAACGATCCTGAATTCGATGTTGCTCTCCAGCGGATGTATAATACACAAATTACAAAATACAATACACAAGAAACATATAGCCCTTTCAACATGGTAACAAGAGAACAAGCAGCGAAAATGCTTGCACAGTTTTTCTCAACATACGTACAGGATCCTCAAAGAATAGACATCAGTAACTGTCAGTTTACTGACACTACAAATACTGATCCTACCCTTAAGCCATACATACTCGATGCCTGTCAGTTCACAATCTTCAAAGGATCAAATGGACTATTCGCTCCTTCAAGAACAATCACTAAAGCAGAGCTCAGTGCTGCGCTTATCAGAATGTTCAGTGATGGACATCTCGATGAAACAGCATCGCCATGGTGGTCGAACTATTTTGTGAAAGCACAAGAACTTGGGATGACAAAAGAAACTGTGATGAGTCGTTTCCAAAATCCTGTTTCAAGATACGAGCTCGCACTCATACTCCATAGATTTAAAAAGATCTATGCCGACGAAGAACCTATCCAACCTATTACATATACAAGTTGATCAACGACGTCTGGAACTATTACGACAACAGGTAGCACAACCCTTACGAGCGGTGAGGCATTACTCAGCCTTATCGGCTGAGGGGCAAGTGTGACAGACAGCGTAGAGTTTAAAGAAACAGTACGATGGATGTTCGACAATGGTCTCACAAAGTTCTCAGGGACAACAGAGTTTATGCCATTTGATGTGCTTACCAGAGCCCAAGCAGCAAAGATGCTCGTACAATATAGAAACATCATGTTCCCAGGGAAAGTCGCAGTATCTCCAGGCAATTGTACATTTACAGACATTGGTCTTGCAGACCCATCGCTCAGCGGATGGATTCAACAGTCATGTAAGCTTAACATCCTCAAAGGATGAGATGGATATTTCAACCCTGAAAAGTCACTCACAAGACCAGAAGCTATAGCAGTCCTCCTGAGAATGTTTGACCAACCACAAGACGAGACTCCATCTCCACGATGGACAAATTACTTCACAAAAGCACAGCAACTCGGACTCATCAGTGATACATCATCGGTTAACTTCGATAAACCTATTACCAGATATGAAATGAGTACACTCATGTACAGACTCAAAGTAAAAAATGGTCTTGTACAAAGCCTCAACTCAGATGTCATGCAAAACAAGCTTATTACGATGATCAATAACTCGAAGCAGCTTATCACCAATACTGGTGATCGAGCAAGAGGTTATATCATCATGAACTCATATCTCCTCGAAGACCAAGCAAGCGACTATTTCCTTATTGATCTCTTCGGAACAACATACAGGATTGCAAAAAATACTATCCGTAATTACTTCGATAAACAGTATGTTTGGTATGGTGACGTCTTTACACTCGACGGTTCAACCAAGGTTGGTATAGCAAACTTTGTGATCAATGACACAGTGGTACTTGAAGGAACCATCAGACCATATGGTGACGGCAAACCAAGTTATATCCTCTGACCTGCTAGCACTACGCCATACTACATACTAAAAGAACTCATTCCTTTACAGCCTGGCTACTCAACTACTACAAGCACAAGCTTGGAAACAACGGGAGCTGTGAACGCGGATACAGGATCTAATATACAATAAACCAGCAATTAGATATTGGATTTTAGATGTTAGCATTACCAAAATCTATAATCTAAAATCTAAACGCTTTTAATAGTAAGTAAGATTAAAGATGGAAATAAAGAAGATAAGCATCGAGACGAAGCAGGAAGCACAGATAGGAACAAGACCTTCTTTACTTAAGGAGTTTGTTGGACAAGAAGAAATTAAAAGAATTTTACATACTGCGGTCAGCTCTGCAAAACAGCGCCAGCATCCGTTGGGGCATGTACTCTTTTCAGGAGAAAGCGGACACGGTAAAACAACACTTGCACAGATTGTTGCGAAAGAACTATGAGTAAATATCAAAATAGTAACTGGCTATGCCATCACTAAACCTTCTGAGTTAATATCTATCCTCAATAATATCGAACAAGGAGACATCCTTTTCATCGATGAAATTCATAGACTCAAGCCAAATATCGAAGAAATCCTCTATATCGCTATGGAAGACTTTGTCATCGATATGGTTATGCCGGAAGGTGGAAATGTCAGAATTCCCATCAATGCGTTTACGCTCATTGGGGCGACGACAAAGATGGAATCAATCGCTGGGCCACTCAAAAACAGATTTGTCTATAAGTTTCATTTCCAAGATTACTCACAAGCAGAAAAGCTTGAGATCATCAAAAGATATATGAAGCTCTATACTATTGAAGCTGCACATAGCATACTCGAAAAGATCGAAGAAAAAGTAGAATCAACGCCAAGAGAAATCCATAACTTTATTGTAAAGATAAGAGATTATCTTATTTCCCATACAAAGCACGACGGAAAGATCTTTCACTTCCTTGAAGAGCTATGGAATGATTTTGACCGCTGGATAAACATAGAGAAAGGCGGCCTTACACCATTGCATAGAAAGTACCTGGATATACTTGATGAATGTGATGGCACTCCGGTCGGAGTAAAGACTATCGCAGTGAAACTCGGCATATCTGAAAAGTCTGTCGAAGACGACATCGAGCCACTGCTCATGAAATTAGGAAAAATAGAAAAGACAGGAAAAGGTAGGATAAAAATGTAAATATCCATCCTGTAGGGACGCATTAGTAATGCTTCCGCCCCGTATGTAATTCACGTTTATAGGTTCATAGAGAAAGGAAGAGCCGTCCCGCGGGATGTCTCTTTTTTTTCCATATATAAAAAAACTCCCTCCCCAGAAACCCAGGGAAGAAGCAACCTTAAATTCACATCTTTAGAAGCGCATTTTTATAAACGCTCCCAGTAATTTTATGCTCTGTTCCACGGGAAACAGACAGTGATCTCCCAGTGTATAACAGAGAGCCATACGGATGACGGCATAGCCGCTATAGAGGATGTTTTTCATATCAATATGTGTGTTAATTTGTGTTTATAAGGGGATTATAATCCCCAAAAGGGGTTTGTCAATATGTAAAAAAGCCCCCATAATAAGGAAGAGACGCCCTGTAGGACGCCTCTCTAACACTTATATATCAGATTTTAATCATCAATGATTTTTCCTGATTATATGTAGAATTCAACATTTAAAATTTCGAATTATTATTTTTAAGCTCTACCTGCCAGTTCGTTCCAGAGCGTCTCTTCTTTCTTCGTTACTTTCTTTGGTATGTTCACGCGAAGCTTCACGAGCATATTGCCCTTCTTGCTTCCCATAGCTCCATGATGAGCCTTTGCAAAACCTCTTCCTGAAACTTTGAGGATATCATTTACTTGTGTTCCTTTCGGGATCTTGACGGTAATTTTGCCATCTGGATGCTCTACTTGAATCTCTGCTCCAAGCACGAGATCAAACACAGAAACATCAGTAAGCACAACAATATCATCGCCTTCACGTTGCCACACAGACGACGCTTTGACGACAATTTTGATGTAGAGATCTCCTGCAGGTCAGCCATTGCGGCCGGCATGTCCTTTGCCAGTAAACTTGATATACTGCCCTGAGACTATTCATGCCGGCACTTCTACCTTAAGTGACTTATTTGCCTCATGCGCACGCCTTGTCTGTGGGTCGTAGTCAGTAATCACAGCATACTCAATCTCTCTGTCAAAACCAAAGTATGACTGCTCAAATGTGATCTGCATTACAAGCTCCAGATCATCTCCTTTACGAGGTCTATTAGAATATGCTCCTCCTCAGAAAAACCCACCAAGCAAGTCTCCAAAGATATCACCTATATCTCCTCCACCAAACTGAAATGTTGCTCCATCTGTCTGAAATCCACCAAAGCCTCCTCCTCCAAATCAACCAAATCCTCCTTTTCTTGCAACATCATATTGTTGGCGTTTCTGATTATCTCCGATGACATCATTGGCAGCATTGATCTCTTTAAACTTTTCTTCTGCAGCCTTATCTCCTTTATTTCTATCAGGATGATACTGCATGGCGAGTTTACGATATGCTTTTTTTATCTCGTCTTCAGTAGCGTTTTCACTGACACCAAGCACACTATAATAGTCTTTTTGCGGATCAAAATCGTACATCTATAACTGTTTGTAAAGTTTATAAAGTAGAAAGTCCATAAAAGGTTTTAACTTTATGAACGTTAAGAACTTTCAACTGGTGAGCCGCTTTGCGGTTCATAGCACGTAATATATATATATGCTACACAAAATTGCAAGATTTAAAATTATCAAAAAAGGATTGTATTACGTTTTGAGAAGTCTATAAAGGCGATCTTGTGCTTTTTTATCCCACCTATCTACGATAAAATGTTAAAGAATCTAAAATATGATTTACCCGCTGGTATAGCGGTTTTTTTAGTGGCCATACCACTCTGTCTTGGTATCGCAATCGCAAGTGGCGCGCCTCTCATGAGTGGACTTGTTGCTGGTATTATTGGGGGTATCATCGTTTGACTTATTGGCGACTCATCGTTGAGCGTCTCAGGACCAGCTGCAGGACTCGTGGCTATCGTCGTCACCGCCATAGGAGATCTTGGATTTGGTACATTTCTAGTAGCTCTTATCATCGCTGGAGCTATACAAGTAGTTCTTGGAATCACCAAAGCAAGTAAGGTTTCAAAATATATCCCGGTTTCTGTTATTAAAGGAATGCTTGCTGCTATCGGTATGACACTTATCATTAAGCAACTTCCTATCATGCTCGGTATCAATATGTCTTCATTTCACTGGGACATAGCGAACATTTCTTACAATGCACTTATCATCGGTATCACTTCGATCCTTATCATGACAATCCGAAATGCATCCATAGGAAAGAAACTAAAGGTAGTTCCGTCATCTATCATCGCGGTGATCATCGCCATCGCTATCGCTCTCCTCTACAAAGCATATTTCCCTGAGCGAACACTAATTACATCTCAGCTTGTTAACCTACCAACAAATATCAACTCACTCCAAAGCGCATGGGCATCGGTCATCCATCCATCATTCCAGTGACTCGATAATCCTGCTATCTACATCAGCGCTATCACTATTGCACTCGTAGCAAGTATCGAATCAATTCTCTGTATCCAAGCAATTGATAAGCTCGATCCGGAAGATCGTAAAACTTCACTCAATCGTGAACTTGTTGCTCAAGGTATCGGAAATATGACAGCTGGTGTTCTCGGCGGTTTACCAGTAACATCAGTTATCGTCAGAAGTAGCGTCAATCTCTCAGCAGGTGCAAAGACAAAATTTTCTACTATTTTCCACGGAGTGCTTATGATCGTTGCGATCCTCTTTGCAGCGAAATACATGAACATGATACCCATGGCTGCTCTCGCAGCAGTACTCGTACTGACATGATATCAACTAACAAAGCCAAGCAAATTTATTGAGAAATACAAAGCTGGTCTTCTTGAGTTCATCCCATTTGTGGTAACATTTGTCGTAATACTCGCTGAAGATCTACTTATCGGTGTCGCAGTTGGTATATGTATTTACTATATCATGCTTGCTGCTCAAAAGAAGTGGCGTCCGAAAAAAGAAATTATTGATACTGATACAGACTAAGAGAAATCTCTGCATAACGCAGAGATTTTTTTATAGATGTCATGCTGAGCATTTTGACAAAAAAGAAACAAACTCGTATACTAAATTATACAGCAATACTAAACAGCAATTAGATTATAGATGTTAGATTATAGCAAAAAACGCCAACGTCTAAAATCTAACATCTAATTGCTTCTAGCTTTTCTCTTTTACTCATTTCTCCTTTCGGCATGATAAATTCATCTGAAGTAATAAGCTATACTCCTGAACAAATCGGTTTTGATGGAGCGAAATATATTGAGCTCCAGGCGTCAGCCATTCGTGAAAGGATGAATCAATTTAAAGGAAGACTCTATCTCGAGATCGGCGGAAAATTTCTCCATGATCCACATGCAGCCAGAGTGTTGCCTGGATTTGATCCGGAAAGCAAAAAGAAAATATTTGGGCTCCTCGCCTCAGACGCAGATATTATTTTTTGTTTGAACTATAAAGACATTACGGAGAATCGTCAGCTTACAAATAAAGACGTTGATTACCTGGCTTCATGCAAAAACATTGTAGAACGCATTGGCGCTGTGCTTGGTATCAAGCCTTTCATCTCGGTAAATATGATTCCGTACGACCAGAGAAACAGTGTTGCGATGCTCAGAGTCATGACAGCATTTGCCGGTTATGAGATCGCGAAAAGATATCTCATGGATGGCTACCCTCACGATACTGCGAAGGTACTCAGCAAAAATGGCTATGGCAAAGATGAGTATATTCCTGTGAGCAAAAAACTTGTTATCGTAACAGGAGCTGCGTCCAACAGCGGAAAGATGTCTACGTGCCTTGGGCAAATCTACCATGAATTTACGCACGGAACAGACAGTGGTTATGCAAAGTACGAGACATTTCCTATCTGGAACATACCGCTCGAACATCCGATCAATCTTGCCTATGAAGCTGCGACGATTGATATTGGCGACTACAACATGTACGATCCGTTTCACGAGAAAGCATATGGCGTAAAAAGCGTCAATTACAATCGTGATGTCGAAGCCTTCGATATCGTGAAAAACCTTGCAGACACCTTTCTTCCTGCGACTAACCCCACGAGAAAATATCAGTCTCCGACTGATATGGGCATCAACATGGCAGGCTCAGCTATAATCAATGATGAAAACTGCTGCACCGCATCGATCGCCGAAATCGATAGAAGAAAAACTCGATACGGCGAAATCATTGCGAGATGAGAAGGCAAAGAAGAATGGCTCTCAAAAGCTGATGAGCTCAAAGCAAAAGCAGAAGAATATATAAATAAAAATAATACCATATTGTAGGGACGTAATATTTTACGTCCTCCCCGTATGCAATTCACGCAGGACCGTTCGTAGGGACAGGATTATTCCTGTCCTTTTTTAATATGTTTTTATAAGAAAAAGCCCCGGCAGAACCCCGGGGCTTTATTTATTATAAACCTAATTTTCAGTTAGTAATCCTACCATGATATCTGTAATGCCTTTTTGATTGTACCCTAACAAATAAGCCATACAATTAGCTACAGTGGTCGCTGAAGAGTTCTTAGCGAAAAAGTCTTTCATCTGTGTTACATTTTCCACCACCCTTTCATTACTAAGTAGAGCTTGTAGCTGTACATAGATATTGAAGGATGCATCAAATAAGATTCCTAAGTTATCCTCATGTACACTGATAGAATCATCTATTGGCTGAGTATTCTCTGTTTTAATTTGAGAAATCAGATCTTTTACCGCGACATGATTAGTAGTTGCCTGCTCTATAGCGGCAAAGAATTTTGTTTGATCAATGATGTAATTCATAGTTTTATGTTTTTATCCGATGTGAATGTGATAATTTTTCTTTTTGAATAACCTTTTGCATTTTTGCCATAGCCATATGTACGGCCTTTGTCGCTCCTCATCAATAACCACAGATAGTGCGTACAGAAACACTACGAAATAGCTAATGAGTTGTATAAATTCATTTACATGGCACGCATACATTATGCCCATTACTATAGCCGTAGGAATCATGGCAAGGACAAAAGCAAGAAGCATAGCAATAGCCTCCTGCCGATGCTTAGATAGTTGTTCTGTTGCCCATGTCCACAGGAACAACCAACACAACGTATCTATCGGCCATATAAGGACACAATAGACAAATGTCATAAACAGGCTAAAGCCTATGATGGCACGAATAAGCCACGGCAGTTTTTTTAATATATGTTTCATATGTTTTCGTTTTAGAGCTTAAATATAGCGCATCAGACACCATTTATCAATAGAAATATGTCAACCACTTTTTTAATCATTTTATCAACAATTGTGTTGAAAACTCTGATGACTTTCATAAGCTCGGCTAATAGATTTATTTTATATGTACGGGAGAGATGCTACTAGATATGATCAATGAGTACGACTCAGAGCAGAAACAATTTCTCAAAGACCTCTGGACAAAAGTCGTGGTGCATCTTGGGCAAAATCATGACCCGAAAAAGATCTTCACCTTCCTCAGCAAAAGCGGAATCATCTCTATCGACGAAAAAGCAAAACATATTTTCATTGGTGTGGCAAACGAGTTTTCTCTCTCTCAGATCAAGAAGTTTCTCACAAAAGGCCTCAATAACGCTATAGAAGAACTCTATAACCCTCAGTTTTCGGTAAAGCTTGTCTGCTACGGACCATTTCAAACAGGGAAACACGACCTTCTCGTAGATTTCAAAAAAGTACTTAACATCTCTGACAAACCAGAAAAAGAAATCAAAATCGAAGGAAAAACAAAGAAGACATTTACCGACCAGTTTGGTATCCTCTTCGACGACAAATTTACTTTCGACACATTTGTCGCAGGATCAAGCAGTAAACTTGCATTTAACGCAGCACAGCAGACGGCTGAGAAGCCAGGTCTCGTCTACAATCCTCTTTTCATCTATGGTCAAGTAGGACTGGGAAAGACTCACCTTATGCAAGCCATCGGCAATGAGATCATGAGACTTTACCCTGATAAGGTTGTCGTCTATTTGCCTGCAACGAAGCTCATCGATGAAATCGTGGATGCAACCAGAAAAAACAAGATGCACGATCTTATGGTCAGACTTGATAATATCGATGTCCTCATGGTCGATGATATCCAGTTTATCGCTGAGAAAGAAAAGACACAGGAAGTATTTCACAATATCTTCAATGATTTTCAGTCAAAGAAGAAGCAGATCATCCTTACATCAGATCGTGCTCCAAGAGAGCTAACACTCCTCGAAGAAAGACTCAGAACACGCTTTGCATTTGGACTTGTGTGCGACATTAAGGCACCAGACTATGAGACAAGAGTTGCAATCCTCCAGTCAAAGCTCGCTACACGTGGCGAAAGTATTGATAATGAAAACCTTGGACTTATCGCGAAGCATATCAAAACCAACGTCAGAGAGCTGGAAGGCGTACTCAATATCCTCATGACGAGAAGAACACTTGTCGACAAAGAGCTCGATAAGGATGACATCCTTGATTCTCTGAGCACACTTGGTTACAAGGTCAAGGAAGAAGATAACGATCAGCCAACCGCAGTCAGCAATAGAAGTAGCGGTGCTTTCAGCAAGATCGTAGAAAAAGGATGCAATTATTATAACATTTCTGTCAACGACGTCAGAGGCGATAGCAGAAAAAAAGAGATTTCCCAAACAAGACAGATGCTTATGTTTATCGCGAAAAAGTACTTTGACCGGACTCTCGAAAAGATTGGAGACTACTTTGGTGGGCGTAACCACGCAACAGTGATCTACGCTATCGAAAACTTTGAAAAACTCATGAGACACGATAAGCAGCTTGAGCAAGATCTCATGGTTATGGTAGATGGATTGTAAAAGATAGACACAGAATATTTGACAAGAAATAAAAAGTACATATAATAAGATATGTACTTTTTTCATAAATAAACATGCGTTCATCCATTTCCAACGACGGTCACAGTCCAGATTCGCAACGTAAATTAGCGTTAAAAGCTATGAACAGAGCTCATAATTACGACAAAGCATACAAGGGAAATGCTTTTTCCACTAATTATACCACAGAGCTTATCAATGTACTACAGAATAGAAAATATACGACTGAAGAGCAGATGAAAATTTCTATAATAAATGCGAAACATGCCCTCTATGAAATGCTCTATAGGATAACTACTTACAAGGACAATTTGACCTTTCAGGAATCCTTAGGGAATATGGAATTAGGAGATATCATTACTATCCGCAATGAGCTCAATGAATGTGAGCAGCAAATAAATAGTTTTCTCGACACACTGGAAGAAGATAATAGAACTATTAAGGCGACTTCCGAAGAACAAAGACACGAAGCAGAAATTTCTTATAAAGTACTTATAGACAGCATCGATCTTATGCTACACACTGTGTATGAAAAATATGAACCTCTGTTACAACAGGCAGAATACATACTACCTCATTCTTAACTCTCGCATAAAAATAGCTGCAGTCTGTCACACATTGAGTGATTCCTTCACGCCAGCCATCGGGATAAACACAATGCTCTCTACCCTTTCCAATGTGTCTTTTTCGACACCAACAACCTCATTGCCAAATACGACGGCGACGGGGTTTTCTTTTTGCTGCGAGAAAATATTGAGCGCTATTGCATGCTCATCCAGCTCTGCTGCTGCAGTGCGATATCATAAATCCTTGGCTGCCTGTAAAGCACCCTCTGTTGTCTCAAAATGCTTCCAGTTTACATGATCTTCTGCTCCAAGCGAAGTCTTATGCACTCTTGGATTGCTTTCCGGCGTCGCTGTATAGCCAGTAAACCATACATCCCATCATAGCGCATCGGCCGTACGAATGATGTTTCCGACATTGTACACACTGCGAATATTTTCTAAGATGGCTATATTTCTCATAGAATTATTAGTATAAAAATAAGTTCTTTTTTCTTCCTTCCGCAGGGGACCTACTTTTTAGCATTGCCCTAAAAAGTAGGCAAATTTTATACCTTATTTCATTCGTAATTCGCAACTGTTAACTCGTAATTATAAAGATATATGCTTCGTCTCTACCTGCACTTCCTTGCCTCTCTGTAGCATCCACATCCACTTCTTTTCTCTCGTAAGATGATCAAGGGTTCCTGTATAAGAAATCACCACATTATAGTTCTGCTCTTCGCTCTCTACTCTTTGCTCTAGAAGAATATTAAATTGCTTCTCAATGAGAGCAAGTCTATGAAATCTTTGCTTTCTATTGTTCAAAAATTTACCGAGCACTGTCTCATACGCAAAAAAACCATAGCTTGTCGGGATGATCGTATCAACCAACGCATCTTTGAAATAACGCCAATCAGCTTTCATACTCTGATGCACCATCCAGTCTTTGAAACTGAGCTTCGTGAGATAGTACTTCCACATAACGATCTCCTGCCACCAGAAACTCAATGACCACTTATAGGCCGGCTTCTTTTTCTGAAGTTCTGTTATTCTTTTCATCTGGGCCTCATTTGGCGCGTACTCACCAACCAATGTCTCAAATAAATCTTTCTGCTGAAGATCATTATACTCACCAGCAAAACCGATCTTTCCTACCACTGAAAGCGGCATACATTCATCGAGAACATAGTGCTGATAGATCGGCATAACATACTTTGCATAGTTCTTGTCCGCGCGAAGCGCGAGCTCTACCACGGGTGGCACGATTACCTGTGCACATCCTTGCTGCACCGCATAATCGATGGCCTTCTGAGCACGATCGAGCATATATGAAAATGGCTTATCTGCCCAAGGCCATCCCAAATCATCATAGACAACATGATACTCAAAATCATGCTTCGCTAAGAAACGAAACAACACCAACATATCAACTCACGAGCTTATTACTCCTATTTTACTCATAATCGAAAGCAATTAGATGTTAGATTTTAGATGTTGGCAAGATGCTATAATCTAACATCTAAAATCCAACTGCTAAGTGTATTAGTCTTTTTTCTCACGCTCAGATAAGACGCTAATCACTACGGAGATTGGTACTGCGAACAATACTCCAATGAAACCGAAGACCAATCCTCCAATAACCATACAAAGGAAAACAAGAAGAGGGCTTACACCAAGTGTCTTATTCATGACAATCGGCGTCAGGATATTATTCTCTGTCCACTGTGTCACCACATAGATACAAAGTACGGCAATGATACCTGGCCAACCAAGTGCAACTGCTACGACAAGAAGAGCCGGAACGGATCCAAGGATAGGACCGATGTATGGAAAGATATTTGTCATTCCTGCTATGAGCGAGAGAGAACCTGTATTTGGTATGTTTATACCGAAGAGCCCAACGATGTTGAGCAAGATAAATACCATAACGCCAATATAGCAGCAGACAATAAGCTGTCCTTTCAACCAGTATCCAAGCTTTGCATAGAGACGGTGAAGTTTCACATATGTCGTTGTACTTCTGCTTCCTGATAAGCGAGCAAAGAAGTTAATGACGCTATCCTTTTCAATAGAGAAGAAGACTGAAAGTGAAAGCACAAGCGCAATTTGCGCGATAGTTGAGAACACTCCCGTGACGATCTTTACCGCAAATGATCCAATATTTGTCGCATATGTTGTTCCTTGAGAAACGATATCCGAGATGTTTTGCTGCAAGCTACTCTGTATTTGATTGAGTGTATTGGGATCGAGAATATAGTCTTTGATCATACCAGGCAACCAACCAATACGAGAGATGCTGTTCGCCAGTCCTTCTGTTGCTATAAGATTTCTGAAGTCACCTGCTTCGTTAGTAGCAAGTCTAATAATATCCGCAATCTGATCAAAAAGGAACGGAAGCACAAAGAGCATCAAACTTCCTATAATAATCACCATGATGAAATATGCAAGGAAGATAGCCAATCCTCTGTTCATACGCTTTGAGAAAAATGCAATCGGCGCATCCATGACCATAGAAAAAATGAACGCTGCAGCGATAAGATAGATCACATCCAAAGTCTGAAAAGCAAGATATGATACGTACACGATAAGCGCACCAATAATCCAGAATTTGAAAATACTGGATGTATCCCAATGATGTTTAGTAGCCTTCGCCTTTTCATGCTCCAACTCTGCATCCTTTTGCTCAAGCTCGCTATAGAGACGCTCTATCTCATCTAGCTCTTTTTTCTTGAGGGATTTCATGTGGTTGGTTTTCTTTTCAATGGCATGACCGATTTTTTTGAAGAATCACAGAAGCGACATACTAGCGCAGGAAATGAATTAAAGTGCTCATGAAAGCGAGCTTTTATTTGGCTCTTTATAGCATTTTTATCAGTATTTGCAAGAAGCTTTGCGAGCTCTTCAGGCAAGGTTTTATGGAAGTAGACAAAGATTTTATAGTATCATTCTCCTATCTTTTTTTCTACGGGCAGATCCTCTGCAAGCTGTTCATAGAAAAGTCTTTTAATGAAATTTCTGTGCACAGACGATTTGGATATCTTGGTTGAAACCTGAAGACTTCGTTGGTTATACGACCTATTATCATATTGCTGATAGATCGCAAAAACCATGCCTTGCCCATAGACAAGTCATCTTTTGCGCAGAAGAAAGCGCACATCTTTTCCTGTAAGTTTATATGATTTTGCTAACATTGTCTTACTGAGCTTCGTGCAATGCAAAGCTAAAAAGCACATTTTCTCCAGAGATATTGTAGCCAAGTTTCTTTCTTGTCTCAATAAGCTCTGAGATCATCTGATAGTTCTGTTCACGCTCATAGTGATAAAGCAACGTATCGAGAAACACCTCAAGATATCACTTCTTTTGCATTTCTGTGAGCAGACGGAAGACGCCTGTTACGCGCGGTCACTGCTGATGCATGGCGATAAAACGAAGCACGCTATCCTGCAGATCAACAATCATCTCTTTGTCTTTACCCATAAGCGTCAGGACAAATCATGGTCTTCCTGCTGCGAGATCTACTAACGCATGGAGCTTTGGTTCTGGTGTATCAGGATATTCACGCTGAAGCAAGGTCTTCACTTCTTCATCGCTCACATAGGAGAACGCGACAAGCAACGCACGAGAGATAATAGTCTCTAGTATCTCACTCTTATTTCTTGTCGTCGCAATGATCAACGTCTTTGCAAACGGCTCTTCAAAGTACTTAAGGAAGGCATTTGCGGCACTCACCGTCATACGTTCTATATTTTCTAATATCAATACTTTATATTCATTTGCTGCTGTCTTCGCCATCCATTCACGGATCTCTCTTGCACCAAGGTCTTCATATTTCAATCCATTATCATATTCGATGTCGTCTCCTTGCTCTACTTTCAACGTATGTTTTTTTCCAATAACATGCGACATGTCTTTAATATGCAAGATATCGCTATATCCAAAAGGACCCACAAGCTCTTGCGCAAGATCGAGCGCAAAACTACTCTTTCCGACATAGTCCGGCCCATGAAAAATCATAAAAGGAGCCGTTACCACACCGCTTGCTTTCACTGTCTGGACATACTGACGCATGACCTCTTGTACTTGCTTATTACCTACTATCATACGGCAAATTATACAAAAAATATTTCTAAAACAAAGTTATTTATCGCTCCTCTTAAATACAAAACGAACCATAAGAAACGGCAGCACCAATATACGTCCTACGGACGGCTTCGCCCAAAAATATGCCGGATAATCCTTTCCCACAAACTGCAAAAACTGCGCGAATCTATTCGATTCTTTATTGCTAGCGAACGGATAAATGAAGAAGTCTTTGATAAATTTTAACATAATGGCAGATAGCAGTTAGCAGATAGATTGTAGCAATTTATATTTTCACTCTCTTTTTAAGCGCTTGCAACATTTTCAATATGTTTTCTAATTGATTTAGTAATATATCTATGTTATTAGCATATCCCAATCTCTTTGCAAGTAGCATTTGAGTTTCCAACTCAGATCACGATCCTAGTGCAATTCTTAAAAAGAGTACTTGACTCTTTCCTGTTCTTTGCATTCATTCTGCAATATTAGAAGGAATAGAAACAACCGATCTTCTAATTTGATCACTCAATCCATACATACTTAGGGAAGTCACGAATAATTTTATATACGTCTTCAGCGAGATCCATGGCTCTTTGCCATACAATAAGTTCTTTGTAATTAAGCATTTTTTGTTTTGGTTAATAATAAATTTTGTTTTTGAGGATCCCGAGCTGCTATTTGCTAGATGCTAGCTGCTTTATCATATAAGTTCCCTCTTTGTGATATCCTATTTTCTTATAGTACTCTCTGACTCATATTCAAGAAATAACTGATAACTTCTTATATCAGAAATGAGCTGCTATCTGTTCAGCTGCATACATAAGTTTTGAACCAAATCCTCTATGTTGAGTCTTGCTTTTATCTGCATCAACATCTATGTTTTGGATCTTAGCTAACTGTCCGTAGACATGAAGCTCTCTGATGAGCGCTGTTCCTGCCCCAAGTCCTGCTCGTTCGATAGTCTCTCCTTCTTTTGGCAAAAGCAATCTCGTAAATCCATACAGATATCAAAGCTCGTCTTCATAACTAATAAAATATTCCTCACCAACCGATGATTGGTATTTTCTTATAACCAGATTCGCCACTTCTTGTTCTGCTTTAAGCTTTCTGTTTCTAATCTCACGAGCTCTTGTATCGAGTGATACAAAATTTCTTGGAGATTTCATATCTGGCGCTGTTCCAATAATACTTGTCTCTATAGCTTGTCATGCTGAACTTGATTCAGCATCAGGATGGTGTCCGGATCAAGTCCGGACAGACAAATACTGCGCCAATGAGTCATATGTCTTTTCATTCTCATAGAGCCTTTCATACAACTTAGCCCTCATCCCTTCATCCCTTGAAAGATCAGCAAGTAGATCTATTTCTGTCAACTGTCTGAGATTTGTGATGCTGCTTCCGGCAGCAATTTCCGTCGACGGAATATCACGAATGAGACGTTTAATTCTTGTGTACGAAGGAATGATATCCAATTGTACCGTACGAATAATATGTACAATATCATCTGTTTCTAGCGGTTTATATGCACCTTTTCTATAGAGTTCATAGAGCTCTGTATTTGGGATAACAGATGTTGGGTAGAACTTAATCTCATCGGGTTTGATGTACGGATCGTTATATGCGAGACGAAAGGTTTCGACATCTTTATCGACCGTTGAACCATAGAGTCACGGCATGAAGTGAATAGAAAACTTGAAGCCATATTGACGCATCTTATGCATCGCTTCTCTTGCCTGCTGCACAGAATGACCACGCTTGTTAGCATCGAGCACGTCGTCATACATCGATTGCAAACCCATCTCCAGACGAGTCACTCCTCGACTACGCCACATCTGGCAGTTTTCATCAGTCATATACTCTGGTCTTGTTTCAATCGTGAGTCAGATGATACGATGAGCGCTTGTCTCATTGATCTCCATAGACTCTTCTATCGTCTCCGGGAATGCAATATTAAGGTCTGCAATATTATAGTTTCCGCCACGGATATTATGCTTTTCATACGTTGCAAGAAATTGATCAAACGTATTGCACGCGTCATAGAGTCACTTCAGGAAATCACGCTTGTAGTCATTTGGATAGACATCCCACGTACCACCGAGCACGATCATTTCGATCTTATCGGTATCGTGACCTGTTAAGTGAAGCGATAGTAATCTATTGTATGCTTGCTTGTAAGGATCAAACTGATTGAGCAATGCGCGCATGGCACCAGGTTCAGTATTGATGTAACTCTTCGGCATGGTTGCATCGTTCGGACAAAAGATACACTTCCCTGGACACCAGAAAGGTTTCGTCAAAACTTGAATAGGCACAATGCCCGAATCAGAGCGAATGGCTCTTTTCTTGAGAAGTGATTCTAAATGTTTATTGGCCTCATAGTCCCCCGAGGCAACTAATGAGCGGTATTTTTTAAGAAGTTCAACATTACTCGGGATGTCAGAAATATTATATTTTTTCGCAAAATCTCTCTTAGCGCGCTTTACAGCGTTAAGGTCAGCAGTAGGTATACGTTGTATCTCCTGTAAGAGTTCTTGAAGATGAGTCATCGTGCGGTAACTATACAGAAAAAGGGCTGAAATTCGAGGGAATTGTTATCGTGAGACTTATCCAAAAAGTCTATGTAGAGCAAGTCGCTGACAAAGAGTAATTTCATTGACATAAACCTGCATAACGGTATCATATCACAACACAAAAATCACATTCTATGCTATTAAACACAACTCAAACCTCATTTTGGGGTGTATCATTTGAGCAATGGAAGGTTATTCTTGGCATTGCTACCGCATTTCTCATCCTCTTGGGTCTTATGCGCATTGCTTATTGCATCTATATGAAACATAAGTATCAGCCAGGGAAAGGAGAAATCAAAGAATTCCACATGCATGTAAACAACCTCGAACCGTATGGCGCTGTTCTAGCAAAATGCCTAAGAGAGCTTCCTGCTAATGTCGCCCATGCCCGCATCACCAAGTCAAAGTTTGATCCTACAGACGACGGCACCATCAATGCATCTTATACAATAGAATACTATGTAAAAGCTAGTCCCTGATTGCGGGGACTTTTTTTGACAACATATTTGCAATACATATACTTATAATAGACATTATTTAACCTGTATTACCAATCTATGAGTATCGTTTCTTATACAAAACCTACTTGAGAAAAAGATGAAAATAATACTCCGATCATGACAGAGCAAAAAGTTACTGTCGCAAATGATCTTAAAATAACGCTAGGAGAAATCGGAACGCATGACTTTTTCACATACATGCCCGTAAAGTACATTGAGGCTTTTTTCAAACAGATGCAAAACGATGAAAATGCTAATTTTATAAGCTATTTCAACAATTTTCATAGTTACTTCCCTGGCTGATATCGCGCTATAGATAAAGACGCGTTATCAGAACTACAAGATGGAAACTCGCAAAGAAAGCTTCATCTAATTGACGAGATAGAAACATTACTTCACGAATTAAACATGGACCAAAGTATAATAGAGGAAGAAGAAAAACATTTTCTGGACAACGAAGGCAATGGTAGAAATTTCTATAAAAAAGTTCGACCTATCTACATCACACTCAGAAATAAATGATATTCCCACAACGATCTTCGATCGTAAAAAGGACGCGCTCGACGCACGTCCTTTTTTATATTATAATATGATTATTTGATAATTTGTAACGTAGTCCCAGGATAGTAATACGTAATAATATCCTCTGCTTTGAGACCGTCTTTTGCCTTCTTTGTTGCTCATTGTCCACTCAGTCCGACTCCATGTCATTCAAATGTGGTACAACCTGAATCATCAAGAACAGACTGTAAATATGGAGTATCATTCCACCCCCACTTCTCGCGCGCAGACCATGTGAAGCCTGGCGAACAGTGGAAGTATGGAAGAATCGGCAATATATTATTATAGACGACATACATATCTTTCGTCGCCGCAAGCGCAGGTCATCGATTTTTTGATCTTTGTTCCCATGTCACTCCCACATACTTCTGGAAGAAGCGAGGATCGTCTATAGAGTTGTAGACAACTCCTTTCGGTATCGAAGGATGTGCACTGCTTCCTCCCACGTAATAGAGCGCATATGCCTTCGAAAGCAATGCTAAGACCTTTGTCTTCTCCATAGGCTCAGCATCAGATGCTTCTGCGATACCAGCAAGATATTGTTCTAAGGGAAGCGTATTGATAAGAGCATATTGTGTCACATAGTTTCCATCTATCTTTTTGACTTGCTGCTGTAAGATATCAAGCTTTCATCTATAGATACCATACTGCTTTTGCGTCAACGCATCAGAAATGGCAAGAGTTGAACCTGAACTTGCTACTACAGTAAGTCCGCTCTCCTTCCGGACAAGTCCATTTTTCTGGACGCCGAGCATTCCACCAGTATAGCTTACATTAATCTTTGTAAACGGCGTATCAGAAATAGTACATGAGCCGCTACACGTAACAATCCATGACGAAGAAAGCATAGAGGCATTGTACAGCAAGACGCGCATATCTTTTTTCATAAACGAAGGTGCATCAGATGCAGAGGTCGGCAATGCTATCTTGATATTTGCTGAAACTGCAGGAAGCGAGAACAGCTTCCTCCTCTGCTCAAGTAATGGATTAGTGATCGCTGGTGAAGAAACGGTGGAAGTTGTCGGAGCACTTGGTTTGACAGTTGTTGTCTTGTTACTTATAAGTTCCACCGATAGTACCACCTGTGATGTACGCGAAGTCGCAGTAATATTGATCTCCCCAGGATCAACGCTAGCAGAACGTTTTTTAACTGCTATGATAAGTTCTCCTCCACGATACATACAGCCTGAAATAAGCACATCTTTGCTTGATACCTGACATCTTGGCAAAGTAGTTCCCATATTTGCAGTACGCGTACGCACAAGATAGACACCTGCTGCATTGCTACTGACTGGCGCTAAGCCAATCATACTCTTTTGTGAATTTGCGGGCAGAGGCATAGATGGCTTAGTAGTAACTGGCTTCACCGATGTAGTTACTATCGGTTGCGTAGATGCTGCCAGATAACCCTCTCTTTTCAAATTGTTTACGACACTATCGCGGATAGCAGGAAGCAATTTATAAAGGTTTTCACCTGGACATGCAGTCGCACCGACATCTCTATGTCCCACGACGGTATAATTTTGAAATGTAGAAACATATGGATATGCAGTCATTTTTTTATGCCAGTCAGTCTTACTCTCCGGGTCTATATTATATTTCTGTGCAAGTGAAGTGATGAGTCTAATAAGAGTTTTTATCTGCGCATCTGTTGGCTGCTCATCATTGAAATTTCCAATAAGCGCAATCCCGATGCTCTGCTGATTATTCCATGTTGCATGTGCACCAATGATACCTTCACCGCCAGCCTTCCCTTCATAGACAACTCCACCCGGCGAGATGATAAAGTTATATCCAATATCGCCCCGCCCATTAGCAAAAGCATGGTACTTATAGACAGATTGCAAAAGCGCATTCATATCTTTTTCTGTCTTTATGGCAGAGATGCTATTGGTCGTATGATGAACGATCACCTTCGACTTATTATATCTATACTCAAATGGCCACCACAGTTCATTTCCATTTTCTGTTTTTACAACGCTATCGATAAAGATGTCATTGGCAAAATGCTCAAGCGCAAATTGACGAGCAGTCCTGTTTTTTTCGGCATCCTGCTTTTGTCTTTCCTCTTCCGCCTCACTAATATATTTATCACTTTCATCTTTCAGCATGGCCTGATACTCCGGACGTGCAGTATACTTCCACGACTCATCAGCCCCCCACTCCTCACGGGTGACTATCGTCACTCATGGCAAATTCCATGAGGCAGCCGATGTAACTCCATACGAAGCCAAGACACTCATACAAACAAGCATGCAGCATAGCATATATTTCTTCATAATCATAAGCTTTTATACAATAAAACAGGTTATAAAATCTTCCTAATATCAGCTTCTCAATTCCTCTTTTTATCCTATCCTCTCCAATTACATCTATGTATAATGAGTCCGATATGTAATGCAAATCAGTCACTATTGACATTGAACACCGAGCTGAAATTCTTATACACATCACAGTTAAAAGTTCTTAAAGTAGAAAGTTTAAACTCATTTAAGATGTTTTAACTTTATGAGCTTTATGAGCTTTACAAACTTTATGAACTAGTTTGAGCTTTATAAACTTTATAAACTGCTTTATGTTCAATCATATTCACGGCCATAGTCACTACTCATTGCTGCAAGCCATAGGAGACATAAAACCTATAGCAAAAAAGATCAAAAGTTTAGGGCAAGAGACTATGCCTATTTCCGATTATAATGGTATGTACGGAAGCATCCAGCAGTATGAGGTAGCCAAAAAAGAAGGCTTGAAACCTATTATGGGTGTTGAACTCTGTACGCATGTGGTCAGAGAAGGTAAAATGGAGAAACCATGTTATACGGTACTTCTTGCGAAAAACTATGACGGCTACCGCGCCCTTCTTGAAATAGTATCGGAGGCGCACACAGCTTCTACTGCTTCTATTCCTTATTTTCCGCTGGAAAAACTGAAAGAGAGATCAACGCATCTGATTGCCCTTATTGGTGGAGAATGAAGCTATCTGGCGCGATTACTCCAACAGTGAGAAAACGCAAAGAAAATCGAAGAACTGATGAGTATCCATCGCTGATATTTCCCGGAAGAACAATTCTTTTTTGAAGTCACAGCGCAAGCATACACAGCTGTACCAGCTCTCAAAAAAATAAATAGTGCTATTCTGACACTCAGCGAGAGCCTTTCTATACCCTGTGTCGTAGATAATAACTTCCATTATATCTCACCAGACGAAAAAGATGCGGCCGATATTGCAACATGCATCAAGGATGGTAAGCAATATTATGAGCATGGCAGAAAGAAAAAAGAAGGCGAATGGCACATCATGAGTGAAGATGAAATTGTTCAGACCCTCAAAACCAATGGTTATCAGCAAGAACAGATAGACGGTTGGATTGGAAATAATCAGAAGCTCATAGATAGCATTGATATAAACATACCACTACATCAGCTCCTCTTCCCGGTCTACAAGAGTCCTGACTATATCGCAGAGCTCTATGCAAAGTCTCAGAAGGCCTAATTTATACGATAAGCAGCAATTGACCATGTTTACCAACGCAGAACTCGAAAGACACGGCTTTCATATTGAAAGCGAAAATATAGGACTCGAAGATAACCTGAAGGCAAGAAATGGCGAAAATGAAGAAGAAGAGTATGAAGAGGAAGAAACACGATAATAACGCCGCATAATACTCTCATAGTAAAAAGCCAGAAATCCCTTGATTTATCAAAAATAATAGGTACCATTCATCAGTTACTACTGAGTAGTACTTTTTTTATCCCTTAAATGAGGACACGATGAACGATATGATCGAGAACAACGAAGAAGAAGTAACAACTGTTGCAACTGAAGCAAATACTGCTGAGGATATGACTGAAGGAACTGAAGAAGAAGTAGTAGCAGAAGAAGCTGGTGAGTAATTCACCCTTCGGGTAAAAGAAAAACCTCCATGATTGGAGGTTTTTTTGTACATTGATTATATTACACAGCAGATATAAGCCATTTCACAATTTCCTGCACATGTGCTTTGTCCAATATCACTGGACACTCTTGCAGCTTCGATCTGACTGCCCTGGCGTCCCAACCCATGTTCTTCATGGTAGCCACAATACTTTTGAAAAGCTTTTCGTCTATCTCAAGCTTTTGAATATCCGATGAACGGAGCGTCGCTTTCAGCTCTACCAGAAGCCTCTTTGCTGTCTTGGGACCCACTCCAGGGATCTTCTGGACCGCTTTGACATCAAAGGTGTCTATGGCATGCTGGAGTTCTTTCTTATCTATAGCCGCGATAGCAAATGCAGTCTTTGGACCAATGCCTGAGATCTTCATCATCTGCTCAAAGACAAGCTTCTGATCAATCGTATCAAAGGCAAAGTAATGGATAGTTTTATTATTCTCATCCATATACGGAAAAAGGAACCATGTTCCTTTTTTTGCTTTTCCGTTATACTGTACCTCTATCCCACACAGCTCATTTGTCAGAAAATTCTTGTTTCCATGAACCTCTAACTGACCATTGAACAGATGAAACATTGTACTTCGTACCAGTTAAAAGTTAAAGGTTCATAAAGTAGAAAGTAGAGAAGATTTTTAACTTTACGAACTTTATAAACTTTATGAACTATGTTTTAGACATCTAAGTCTTTCACATTCTTCGCATGTGTCAGGATGAAATGCTTTCTACTGAGAACATCTTCACCCATGAGGATACGGAAGAGCTTATCAGCTTCCTCTGCGTCGTCTACCGTTACCTGAAGCATGCGTCTCTTTGCTGGATCCATCGTTGTATCCCAAAGCTGTTCCGCATTCATTTCTCCAAGACCCTTATAACGTTGGATCTCATATTTTTCATCAGTTTTAAATCCATATTTCTTCAACGCGACTGAAAGGTCAGCATCATCCGTAGGATAGATATACTGCTCTTTCTTTCCTTGTTTAACCTTGTAGAGAGGCGAAACAGCGATATACAAGTGCGCATTTTCAATAAGCGGTCTCATATATCTGAAGAAGAACGTAAGAAGAAGTGTTCTAATATGTGCACCGTCTACGTCGGCATCGGTCATGATCACGATCTTATCATAACGAAGCTTTTCTTCATCGTACATATCCTTGAGTCCTGCTCCAATAGCAGTGATAAGTGCTTTCACTTCGTCATTTGCCATGATACGCTGTACCATCGCCTGCTCAGTATTTAAGATCTTACCCTTAAGCGGAAGGATTGCTTGGAACTCACTATCACGTCCTTGCTTCGCTGTACCACCCGCTGAGTCTCCCTCCACAATATACATCTCTGTTCCATGTCTTCCACGCTTTGAACAGTCTGATAATTTTCCTGGAAGAACTCCTCCTGCAAGCACATTCTTTCTCAAAACCGTTTCACGAGCGAATTTTGCCGCTAGTCTTGCTCTCGCAGAGAGCACGATCCTTTCAAGGATCGAATTAAATTCTTCTTCGTTTTCATTGAAACTTTTTCTGAGGTAATCAGTCATAATATCTTCTACCTCTTTCTTCACGTAACTGTTACCGAGCCTTCCCTTTGTCTGTCCTTCAAACTGAGGTTCAGGGATCTTCACCGTAACGATAGCATAGAGTCATTCTGTAATATCTGATGGCTGGAATTCACCGATCTTATTATCAATCTTCCCCTTTGCTTTTGCTACTTCATTGACAACAGTCACCAATGCATTTTTGAAACCAACTACATGCGTACCACCATCCGTCGTGCTAATATTATTGACGAATGAAAGTACATTGTCATTGCTCGAATTGACATACTGAAACGATGTTTCGACAAGTACATCATTTCCCTCTTGCATAACATAATGCAAAGAAGAAAGGGGTTTTTGATCATCAACAAGATTCTTTAACCATGTTTTGATACCACCTTCATAGTAAAATCTTTCGCACTTTCCTGTTGCCTCATCAGTAATAGTAAATGTCACACCTGGTGTCAGATATGCAGCATATTTCATCCTGCTAGCAAGGGTTTCATAATTATATTTTATCGTTTCGAAAATCGTATCGTCAGCAAGAAATTCTACTGTTGTACCACGCAGTTTTGTGTCTCCAATAACCTGAAGTTCTTGTTCAGCCACTCCACGCTTAAATTTGATAGAGTACTCTTTTCCGTTTTTATGAACTGTTACTTTAAGATGCGTTGAAAGTGCATTTACTACTGACGCACCCACACCATGAAGACCTCCTGAAATTTTATATGCACCTTTTTCAAATTTACCTCCAGCATGAAGGACGGTGTACACTGTTTCAAGAGCAGACTTACCCGTTTTTGCATGTTTATCTACAGGGATACCACGACCATCGTCTTTAACGGTAATCCACCCATTTTTATTCAATATAAGAGAAATATTCTTACAATATCCTGCAAGAGCCTCGTCAACTGAGTTATCCACGATTTCAAACACACAGTGGTGCAAACCTCTGACATCTGTTGAACCAATATACATACCCGGCCTTTGTCTTACCGGCTCCAATCCCTCAAGTACCTTAATCTGGGATGCATCATATTCTTGCGGCTTCTTGTCTGTCATTATGTTTCTCGAACTAGTAACTAAAAATCTTTTGCATCATATAGTGATAGTGAAATGATTTGCAAAGGCAATCGAAATACAATTCTCATTCATGAGTCCCTGATTATGGCTTTTTTACTTGATTTCAGAAAATTTCTCAATCAAACTTCCCAAAGAACAAATGTTGACAATTTCAATTCAATAAGTAATATACAAACACACATAAAACAACAAAAACATATATGCACATGAACAAAAACCCACATCCGTTATCTTCCCCGCATTATGCTGGAAGCATTACTAAAGGTCAGGCTGGAAATTTCCCCAGCACACAAGACCTGAGCCATCGTACAATAGAATGCAGAGGGAGATTTGGAAATAATATTCTTCTTCGCCATGGCATTTACGAGAAAAAAAATCAAATTAGTCCTGAAGAGAAAGATGGTCCTCTTATGGAAGAAGGCGTAGCTCAAATGAAAGCTTCTGCTGTTCTACTGGCAAACTATCTTCCTACTTTCGTATCCATTGTTGTTGCTCCTCGCCAAAGAAATCGCGAATCCGGAGACATTATCAAAGCAGAACTGGCAAAACACAATGTATTTGTCGTAAGCATAGAAGAAAGCGACGAGCTCACACAAGACAAATGGGCCAAATTCGGGAAGGAGAACATATGGGAGTTATTACCTCCCTCTCCCCACTTACGCTTACTCATCACGGCTCAGCCTTGCATACAGGCATATGCAGCAAAACTAAAAACCAATTTTGTGCCTGACTTCGGAGAAGCTATTACAGAAAAGGGAGACATCATCAGTAGAGAACTACCTATGCCATAGTATCTATTAAGCAAACAATACAACATCCTCACTGCATCGGTGAGGATTTTTTTATTATTGATAGATTTTCATTCTCATTTTTTTATAAACGCTCTAACGAACTAAAAACGTAAACTTTAAAACTAAAAGCTTTTCTAAGGAAATTTTCATCAATGATAGTACCTATAAAAGTTTTTAGGTTTTAGTCTTAAGATTTAAGTTGAATAGATGGATATTTTTGAATTTGAGCTGCGTTATTTGTCCTACGCAGGCATGAGAAGAAGATTTCAACAAAATCATTGGTCAGACCAAGATCTTTTAGATATGGTAGAAATTACCTCTGCAGGTACGCTTGTAAAAAAACTGACAGAAACGACACCGGAAGAACTCAGAGAACTCACAAGAGCAACATACACTGACAATAAAAAAACGTTTATTGAAAAACATGCAAATACATTTTACGGCGAGCTAACGATAGGAAGTTATATCGAACGTTTAGAGTATGAACTCAAAGTGGTAAAGGAAATGGGATATAACACATACTTCCTTATCGTACAGGACTTTATCAATCGGGCTAAGAACAACAATATTTCTGTGGGTCCAGGTCGTGGTTCTGCTGCGGGTTCTCTCATGGCATATTGTACAGGGATCACCGACGTAGATCCTATTCCATACGGTCTCCTCTTCGAAAGATTTCTCAATCCTGCTCGTGTATCTATGCCCGATATCGACGTCGACTTCGAAGACGTACAGAGAGACAAGGTAGTAGAATACGTTGCAGACAAATACGGGAAAGACAAAGTTGCACATATCGGAACATACATGACCATGGCTGCACGTGCTGCGTTTAAAGACGTTGCAAGAACCATGGGCGTACCGTTCGACAGATCAAATTTCATCGCATCGCTCATTACACAAAAGACCATCAAAGAGTCTATCGACCAGATGGAAGATCTCAAAAACATGTATGACAACGATCCTATCTTAAAGAAGACTTTTGACGAAGCGATCAAACTCGAAGGTACGGTAAGAGGAACTGGTGTACATGCATGTGGTATCATTATTGCACCTGACGTCATCACTCACTTTGCGCCGGTACAGCATCCTCCAAAGCCACAAGGGAAGGCAGGCGAAGAAGTACATAAACAATTAGTAACTCAATACGAATGACACGACCTTGAAGACATTGGTCTTTTGAAGATGGACTTCCTGGGCCTCAGAACGCTGACGCTTATTAAAAACACGATGAAGATCGTGAAAGCAAAATATACAAAAGCCGGCAAGAAGCTGCCGAAATTATTTGAAGATTATTTCCGTACGATGGTGTTTGAGCCTGCGCTCGACGATAAGAACACCTTTGAAAGAGTGTTACAGAAAGGAGATACATCATGAGTATTTCAGTTTGAATGAGATGGTATTAGAAATTTCTTGGTAAAACTAAAGCCAACTGACGTAAACGATATTATCGCGATGGGTGCGCTGTATCGTCCAGGACCTATGGAATTTATTCCAAGATATATTGACAGAAAGCATGGGAAAGAGCCAATTGAATACATGCTCCCTGAACTCTATGATCTGCTCATTGGAAAGTACGATGAAGAAACCGCGTTAGAAGAACAAAGAAAACTCACAGAAGATCTTGATCCGATCCTTGGCCTCACCTATGGTATTGCCGTCTATCAGGAGCAGCTCATGTTCTTGGTTCAAGCCATGGCATGATTTTCACTTGCAGAAGCGGACAATCTCAGACGCGGTATCGGTAAGAAAATTAAGGAGGTTATCGAGCAGATTAAAGGTCAGTTTATCGAAAAAGCTGCGACGTTCAGAAACTATAAAGAAGAGACTTCAAGATGGGTCTATGAGAAGATGATTGAACCAGCTGCGTTCTACTCATTCAATAAGTCGCACTCAGTGACCTATGGAATGCTTTCGTATCAGACAGCATATTTGAAAGCAAATTACCCTATCGAATTTAATGCTGCCCTCCTGAGATCGGTAGAAGAAGACACGGAAAAGCTCAGCAAGTTCATCAATGAACTACAGCTCCAAGGATACCGTGTACTTCCTCCTCATGTCAATGATTCATTCACTCACGTTGCTGCGATTGATGACACTATCAGACTATGATTTCAGTGTATAAAAGGAGTCGGAAGCGAAGTAGGAGAAACGATCGAAAATGAAAGAAGCAAAAATGGACCATACACGTCACTTGAAGATTTTCTCACGAGATGTGCAGGCGTCATCAATAAAAAAACGATAGAGTCACTTGCAAAAGCTGGTGCATTCAACGGTTTTATGGATCGTAAAACGATCCTCCATAACATTGCGCGCATCATCGACTGGACAAAAATGTCTTCATCGGAAAGCGCAAGTAATAGTCTCTTTGCCATGGCTTCAGTAAAGCCCGCGCTGCAACTCGCCAAGACAGAAGAAAGCACAAAGATGGAAAGACTATTGACGGAATATGAAGTATTTAAAACATTTGTATCGGGTCATCCTTTCGATGGTTTATATCCATTCATCAAAGGAAGCTTTTCGCTTATCAGTATGTTCAAATACTATGATAAAGAGCAACCCTTTGGAAATGTGAAGATCTTATGTTATGTCAAAAATATCCAGAGAGCAAAAAAGAAATGATACTTCATTTCGGTCGAAGACCTTTCTGATGAGATAGAAATATTTATGAAAGAGACGTTAGATCTACAGAAATTTGACATACTCATTATCGAGGGATGGAAAAACAGGTCGCTTAAAGTCAGTAAGATCGTCAAGACATCACTTGAAAGAATTACCGAAGACGCGAAGAAAGCTGGCAAATTTAACAATGAATCAGTGAGTGAAGTGAAGACAACAAGACTTGGTATGAACATCCTGTCGTTAAATAATGATCTGGAAGATGAAATGGTAGATGTAGAAACAGGAGAAGTTATTCAGATTGAGCATACCGATACGATTCCGGATGGACTCACAGATGAAGATGAAACAGATCAGGACGATAGCAATTCGGGCAATCCTGAAAACAATGATATGTGAAACGGTGAAGCTCAATCTACTCCATCGGGAGCTGCTAGCGGAGAAGAGGCAATGTGACCAATGCAGTTTAGTTTACCGGACAATCCATCTCTCCTCCAGACTCTTGCGCAGATCATTAAGGATCATCCGGGCGAACATACAGTAACGATCGGGACCATAGAAAGACAGCTCAATCCGATGGGCATCGAAAGACTTCGTTCTATTCTATAAGCACGCAATGTTAACAAAAAAACAAATTGTCTGAATCGCGACACTCATAGGAGGCACGCTTGGAGCGGGCCTTTTTGGCGTACCATATGTTTTTGCACACGCAGGAGTTATGCGGTGAACGATATGGACCCTCATCATTGGGGCTATCACTATCATCTTAAATTTACTCCAAACTGAGGTGTCACTGAGCATGCCCGACAAGATGCCTCTCGCTGGCATGATAAAAAAACTGCTACCAAGAAGACTTTGATTTGCAGGACTCTTTGTCACGTGCATGCAGTTTTTCATTGCACTATTTGCATATACATCACTCATCGGTTGATTTCTTAACTTACTTATCGGTCCTGAATACTCTGTCCATCCTGCAACGACTGCAGCTATCTACTCACTCTGCATCGGTGCGTTCCTCATCCATGGCATAAACAGCATTAAGAAGTATGACAAAATTATTGTTGCTATTTTCGTTTGTACTTTGCTCTTTATTATCATCTATGGATTCTCGCTGACAAGCCCAGGTCACTTCTCTGTCATAGATCATAGCCAATGGTTTCTTCCTTACGGTATTCTTATCTATTCACTGAACGGCGTTTCAACTATTCCACTCATTGAAGATATGATGGGCTCAGAGAAAAAACGCCTTCCATGAGTCATCATTACGAGCTGAATCATCTGTATATCTATCGTCCTCCTCTGGTGACGATCTATCGTTGGCATCTCATGAGCTGCCACCTCACCCGACGCGCTCTCAGGACTACAGGCATTTCTCCCAACATGGGTCATGAAACTCAGCGGTCTTGTCGGCATACTCGCACTTGTTTCTCCTCATCTTATTATCGGAGAACATCTTAAAGAAACTCTCGAAAAATCTTTCCGCTTCCACAGCATGGATGCCCGGACCACGGTCGTGCTGCTCCCACTGATTGCATATCTCTACATAGAGAGCGACTTCGTCGGCACATTGGGCTTCTCAGGAGCTATTTTCACGGGTCTCATCTGTGTTATGGTTGGATCCATGAATCTTATCCTTCAGAAAAAGCACAATAAAAAATCGACCCATATTCTCCCGTATAATACATTTTTCTCATATCTTATTATTATCATATTTGGAGCAGGAATTATCTATGAATTCATCAAAGAGTTCTTCATGTAATGCTCTTGCAAATTTTTTACTATTGGATAGTATGAGTTGCAGAGTATCGCACCATTTAGTTCATAACCACGATGACGATGAGCATGAATATAAAGAAATGGAAATGGTGAATTATTGGTTTCATCATAGGACAGGCTGCTATTTTATGGCATAAAGACAAGAATCTTCAGAAAAAAGTACATAAAGCTTCAGGCCCTGCCCAAAAGGCAAAAGCCTTCTTCGAAGGATGGGTATGAGCAAATAAGGAAATGATGGAAGAAGTTAAAAACTTTGATTATGAAGGAACATGGGACGATGTAAAAGTATGGTTCCAGAAAGAAGTAGAAATGATCGAAGATAAGATGAAAGAATTTGAAGAGAAAGTGATGGAATGGAAAGATAAGGCAAATGATATGGCGCATGAAAAAGCAGAAGAGATCGGTGCTATGATCCAAGATCATATTGCCGATGTGCAGGAAAAGATGAAAGGAAAGCGGGACGAAGCAAACGATAAATATCAGATAGAAGAGAAGGTTGTTATGTTGAAAAAACAGTATGACTCTCTCAAGAAACAACTCCAAAAATAGTTTTTATCTTCACTCATATAACGTACATCAACTATGCTGTTTGATTTTCAAGCGTATGTAGCAGAGCTCAGAGAAAAAGATGAAAAGAAAGAGACTGTGGAAAAATACGAAAAGTTATTTGGTCCTGTGCAGGGAGACATTAAAGATCAAAACTGGTACAAAGAGTACGTAAGCCTCTTCCCAGCCATGAAATATCTCGTTCCTGAAGAGATCAAGGATGACTTTGATCGAGATGTTCTTATCCAGTTAGTTGCAGCTTCATTCAGTTCTGATGGGGTTTTTGATAACAACACAGATAAAGATGATCCAGATTTTGTCATCTCTGTACAAAGCGGAGATCAGGTAGTAGTGAAAAAAGTATCAGAACTTTGGGGCTTCCAGCTTCTCAGACTCTTTGAGATCTATGTCGAGGAACAAATGAATCTCCAGATCCTTATCCAGGAAGATGAGAAAGAAAAAGAAGCTATCCTCGCTCAGCGCGAGAGTCGTCTCAACAGACGAAAACTCGTCGTCAGTAGCGCAGAAAACCAAGTCGCTGTACAGCAAGCTGAAGCCGAAAAAGAAGAAAAACTCGATGACTTATACAGTCAACTGTAACATACAATTCTCCATAACATTATGCAAGCTCGGCCTATGGTCGAGTTTTTCGTAGAAAAAATCTTACTCCGCACGTAAATAACTAATCCTTCATTAAGCATTGAGTTGTGAGGACGAGATGCTTTCATAGTCAATGCTTAATCGTTTCTCTGGCATGTTATGCGCTAAAATCGGTGAAGAGCGCTTTTGCCTACTTTTGGGCCCCGTAGTAAATACGGGGCAAAAGTAGGTCCCGTAGAAGGCGAAAAAAGACCATCTCATAATATAAGCATAACAAGTAAAATTCTGTCGCCGCTGCTAGAGTTTTTCATACAATGAAAAACGCTAAAAATGGCTTTTATAAGCTATTATTTTATCGCAATTACCAGTTGCAAACACATACTAAATCTCTATAGTGAATTGGTTATTCGAACGCACTTTTAGTTATTGTTTTTCAGGAAGAAATGGCTGAAAAGAAAGAAAAAGAACAAAATGAACCAGTGGAGATAGTACAAAACAATACTCCTCATTCGATCGAAAAAGAAATCACTCAGTCATATATCGACTATGCGATGTCGGTTATCGTTTCTCGTGCACTTCCAGACACAAGAGATGGTATGAAACCAGTGATCAGACGTATCCTCTACGCGATGTACGACATCGGACTTATGCACAATGCTAAGTATAGAAAGTCTGCAGCAGTAGTCGGTGAAGTACTGGCAAAGTACCATCCCCATGGAGACTCCTCTGTATACGATGCTATGGTAAGACTTGCTCAACCATTTTCTTTGAGGTATCCCCTCGTTGATGGACAAGGTAACTATGGTTCTATCGATGGAGACGGCGCCGCTGCAATGAGATATACGGAAGCGAGACTGACAAAGATTGCTGAAGAGATGATCGAAGATATCGATCAAGATACAGTAGACTGGAGAGAAAATTATGATCAGTCTCGTCAGGAGCCGATCATGATGCCAACGAAATTTCCAAATCACCTCTGTAATGGTACGATGGGTATCGCTGTAGGTATGGCAACAAATATGGCACCACATAATCTTACTGAGGTTATTGATGCGTGTTTGCTGCTGATGGATAACCCAGATGCAACGATAGATGATATCATGGAAATTATCAAAGGTCCTGACTTCCCTACTGGAGGTCTTATGTATGACAGAGAGAACATCAAGAAAGTATACGAAACAGGAAAAGGTGGTATTACCGTGAGAGGGAAAACACATATTGAAGAAGGGAAAAACGGAAAAATTATCGTTATAGATGAAATACCTTACCAGGTAAATAAATCTTCGCTTGTAGCGAAGATCGGAGAACTCGTGGTAGACAAGAAGATCGATGGTGTTACAGACATCCGTGATGAGTCTAACAGAGTAAGAATGAGAGTAAGTATCACTTTGAGAAAAGGAGTTGATGCAAATGCGGTGCTCACAAAAATCTTTAAGTACACAGAGCTACAGACAAATTTCAACATCAATAATGTAACGCTCGTAGAAAAAGGTATGCAGCCAAGACTCCTTAACATCAAGGATCTCTTACTTGAGTTTACTGACTTCAGAAGACAAGTTGTTTACAGAAGATCTGTATTCCAGCTCGGAAAGGCAAAAGACAGGATGCACATCCTCGAAGGTTTGAAGCGTGCGCTTGATATCTTGGATGATGTAATCCATGCTATTAGACATTCAAATGATAAGCAGGAAGCGAAGGATAAACTTATGGGAAAGAAGTTTGAGTTCTCAGATGTTCAAGCGGAATATATCCTCCAGATGAGACTCCAATCCCTCGTGGGTCTTGAAATCCAGAAGATCTTGGATGAAATGGATGAGAAAAAGAAGCTTATCGAATATCTTGAAGGTATCATCAATGATCCAAAGAAACTCGATAAAGTGGTGACGGATGAAATGAAATATATGAAGAAAACGTATGGCGATGAAAGAAGAACAGAGCTTGTTGGCGACGGCGGGGCCGCAAATCTCTCAGGAAGCATGAAAGAGCTGCTCAAGCAGGAAGATGCTAAAAAAGAAGATGTGATCCTCTGGATCGGCGCTGATCATTCGTTCCGCATTCTCTACCAGTCAAGAGTAAATGTTCTTCCTGAAGATACGATCGAACTTGTCTACACACATAACCAAGATAAATTGATCGTCATCACAGACAAAGGAGAACTTGTTATCCAAAGACTCAAGGACATCGGCTCTCATAACATGAAATCCCCTGCCGTTGATCCAAAAGAACAATGGAATCTCAAGGGAAATGTGATCTTCTGTAGTTCTATGCTCCATGATTACAAAGAGCTCGTATTCCTTTCAAATCAGAACAGTCTCAAAAAAATTAAAAAAGAACTGTTACTCTCATTCAAGAAATTCCCTACAACAGTCATGACCCTCGCGGACAAAGAGAAGATCATCGCAGTGGAAGCAGTGAGAGACCAGGACAAGATTGGAGTACTGTCACAAAAAGGATACCTTTCTCTCTTCCCTGAAGAGCAATGTCGCCCTATGGGTAAAACTGCTGCAGGCGTAAAAGCTATCTCTGTGGAGGACGAAAGTGATGGACCGGCGGCTATGTTCATCTATAAGAACGAGCCATTTATCCTTATCAATGGTACTAACGCTGCGAAGATGATAGCACTTGAAGATCTCAAGTTCGGCAAATCTCAGTTTGGTAAGCGTGGTGGAAAGATCGTTCAGGTAGCTGAGATCGAAGGTAAAGATAAGATTACCGGTGGTATCGCTATGGTGGAAGGTTCAGTAAGAATTAAACTCACTACAGGAGAACTCAAGACTATCCACTCAGATAAGGTACTCCTCGATATGCCGGATACTCCTATGGAAAAGATCGTCACAGGAACTATCGAAACGATCTACAGACCATGGGAAGAAAAAGCAGAAAACACCGCATGGAAAGAAGAAAGAAAAGCAGAAACTAAGGCTGAAAAGAAAGCCGATGAAGAAGCTCAAAGTGACGAGGAATAGTTCGAAATTCTAAATGCGAAATTCTCAATATAATAAGGAACTCCTACCTTGCAACAGGCGGGAGTTTTTTTATACTCAAAGCATTTAATCATAAGGGCTTCTTATGGCTCCAGCTACTAATCAGTTTTTTGATATAGGGAACATGCCAAAAGGCATGTGATTACTATGGTTTGGCATTTCTATCAGCAATATTCAGACAAAACAATTGCCGGGAAAGTGCTTTGAGCATATAGAAATCTTTTGAAATAAGCCTGACACCCAAAGAATAGACAATGGCATAGGCGCTCATTTCAGTTACACAGATTTTCTCTATCTTTACAATCAAGCCTCTACCAGCGAAGTAAAAAACAAATATATGCAATTAGAGATAGAACATAAAAATGGTTTTATTAAGCTATTAAAAAGAAATAAGAAATATTCAGAAGGCTTCTTTTCATTTGGAGTTCGAAATCAGCTCTATCTTGATATAAAGTGAGGACTACAATTTCCAGAAATGCTAAGAGAATTAAGAAAGATCTATGATAAAGACAAATTATTTCAGAAATATATGCTCGAAGATGCTCAACTCTTTGGTAAAGCATTGGACGAAAATCAGATCCATTTCTTTCTAGAAGAACACCTCATGATCTATCTAGGCATAAAGTGAATGATTAGCTTTCATCAAAATGATTATATAAAAGACAGACAAGATTGGGTCTTATTTTGCTATCCATGAGTCATGATGAAGCATGCTGCATATATGATGCAAAAGAACTTCTTCAACCTGGAAAACAAGAAGAACATCTATGAAAACTGCTGGTATAACCTTGAAAAGAAAATACTCTATGATGTTTCTCGCCTTGATCTTGAGACCTATAATTACGAATAACTTTCAACTTTATGAACCTTTAACTTTATAAACTTTAAGGTATGATCGCAATCTTTGGCCAAGGGAAAATCGGAGTTCCACTTCAGAAGCTACTCAGACACTTTAAGATTGAGTCAAAAAGTATCGATTATAATGCTCGGGATGAAGAACTATTTGATACAGCCGATCAGATTATTGTACACCAGGCGGTAAAGCCCGACAGCGATATCTATGTAAAATACGGCCACAAGACTATCTCAGAGCTCAATTTTATTGGCCAGCTTCTCGAGAAACAGCCATGGAAAGATAACCTGTCATTTATCGGAGTTACGGGAACCGATGGCAAATCAACAACCTGTCACGTATTGTATAACCTACTCAAATGACTCCTCCCCGATCATCATCTCTGGCTGAGCGGAAATTTCGATGAGTCTATCGCAACGACGCTCAATCATATCCTCGATAAAGAGCTTACGAACAAAAAGCATATCATCGTAACGGAGCTTTCATCATTTCTCCTCTATGGACTAAAAGATATGCGCTTTGACTACAGCGTATGGACAAATCTCTCGCCAGACCACCTCAACTGGCATCCAGACATGGCAGACTATGTAGCAACAAAATATCTTCTCATACAACATACCAATAAACAGGCGTTCATAACGCCTGGTGTCATGGACATCCTCCATGAACACCATGTCGATCTGACTCATGCCATACCTATCACCATGTATGGAAATGACTACCCACTCGACAATACGCACTTTGTCGGCAAGCATAACGCCGGGAATCTTGAAGTATGCTACCTTGTAGCAAAAGCAGTTCTCAGCGATATCCATTCGGTATCTGATGATATCATCCATGCGACGATGAACAGCATCAAGCCCCTCGATCATAGGATCCAGCTTATTGCTGAGAAATCTGGCATCAAGTTCTATGATGACAGCAAAGCAACAAGTTCACAGGCTTTGAATGTTGCACTCGAAGCTTTCCCTGGGCCTATTGTACTTATTGCATGAGGCTCAGACAAAGGAGATAACTTCAGCAAACTCGGAGATCTTATGAAGCAGACTCTTGGCTATGGAGTATTTATCGGTACTACTGCTCCTCAATTTACCGAGATCGCGAAGAAGCAAGGCATAGCACATACCAATGCAAAAACTATGGAAGAAGCTGTTTCTCTTGCCTATGAGTACGCTAAGAATAATAATATCAATGTGATTCTCATGAGCCCTGGCTGCGCCAGCTTTGACATGTTCAAAGACTACCTCGACCGCGCACATCAATTCATTCACGCGGTACAGCAATTATAAATGTTAAATGTTGAATATTAAATATAAAAAAACTGGAGCTAACGCTCTCAGTTTTTTTACTATATTATATTTAGAATTTCGAATTCAACATTTCGAATTATCTGTTCTGTAGTTCCCAATTTAAGAGTCTCACAAATGCAGTTATCATACCATCTTTTACACTCGATCTCCACTCTGGAGAGAAATTGCCCCAGTTATAGTATTGGTTCGTAGCTCTCAGTGGCCATGCATTGATACTACTACCCACGCTATTGTAGAGGGCTCCCTGAGTCTCAAGACTTTCAAGATCCCACTTCTTATAGGTAAGTGTTATTTGACGATCTGGATTACTCTTGTGATACCAGCTCCACTTTGCACGAGAGAACTCTATGAAGTCGATGATCTGCTCTTCAAGCTCAGCATCATCAATAGGTCCTGGCTCATAGTAGTGAGAGGTAATCTGGAAGATACCATTTTTATTATCTGGGTTTGCCTGTCTACAACTTGCTTCCATAAACCATGTTGCAAGGATAAGAGCTGGTGGAACATCATATTTCTTGGCAATCGTATTTACCATATCAAATTTCTGGACACACCACTGGAGCCTGAGCTCAAAGGCATCACCCTGAAGATTATCTATATATTTGTTCACAAACGCCTGCTTAAATGCACGGACACTTGTATCCGTAGCGAGCACAAGCTGATTGTGCGTGTGTTCAAAGACATTTTTCATAATTGCCCTTTTTCTAGGATCAGCCGACAGGCTATCCACAAGGGTACTAAATTTTGATGCTGCTTTCTCGATGAAGACAGGAGATCTTTCAGTACTCTGGATAGCTTTATCTACTTCCTGATTGAGCTGCCAGACAAGATTGGTGTCATGAGCCGTCAGATCATAAGCAAATGCTATAGAATAGAGAGCAGTAGAGATAATTCATGTTGCGACAATAACTTTCAAATACTTATACATGTAACCGTAACAGTAATAAAAGGCTACTGGATAAAGGCACTAGGAAAGACAAATTTCTTCATTGCTGTCAGTCCGACCGTTGTATCCTCGTAGGTCGCCTGGGAACTGATTGTGGTAAAATTCCCGACGAGCTTTTGCGCCGTCTCATCGCTTTGAAGGCAATATGACACAGCAACAGGATTATCTACCGGATTCGAAAGAATAAGCCGGTGTGTATATGTAATAGATTGTGTACTAAACAAATGTGAAGAGCTTGGTGGCACTATATAATCGGTAGCAGTTATCTGGCCAAATGACCCTATCCCTGCATCATATAAAAACGCAGCCAATTTTCCTCCACTCACGGTAACTTGGTACCCATTGTGGGCGTTTTTCTCATAGTCGGTATCTTCTACCGGGTCAAATGAGAGGGTTGGTCCCTCTCCCCTGTCGTAAAACAGTGGATAGGCGCTCGTTTGCCCTGGCTGGAGTAGAATCATAGCCTCTGGCGAGCATGTGCGATCTGATAAGCTGTGAACCGTAGCGTTAATACTTTCGCCTTTTGCGATCGTACGCCCTTGCAACTGACAGATTCCGTGCGCAGAGCAACCTGAGTAATAGTTAGCTGCTACGGGTGAGCCAGCCAGATTGTATTCAAATCCATAGCCACGAAGATTTGCTTGAGTAAGCATCGCCTCCATACCTCCACGAGCCATATAGTAGGCTTTATAGTAGTGATCCAAGACAGCACTAGAAGAAAGGAAGTGCTTTACAAACTGTAAAGTCAGCAGGGCAAGAAGCCCTGACGCTATCATAAGGAACAGCACCACTATCGTGATATTTCATCTCTTTGGATGACACGATGGAGACATTAAGATTTTTGAACGTCATAAAATTTTTGTATTTCTCCTCTGAACGAGAGCTCAACCTCACCCACCTGACCATTTCTGTTCTTCCTGATGATGACATCTGCCGTTCATTTTCTATCCGTATCCGGGTCATAGTACTCGTCTCTATAGAGCATGATCACCGTATCGGCATCTTGTTCGATCGACCCAGACTCTCTGAGGTCGGAAAGTTGTGGTTTTTTGTCCACACGTGCTTCCACATTACGTGAAAGCTGGGAGAGTGCAATAATAGGGATTTTTAGCTCCCTTGCAAGCTCTTTTAGACCACGAGAAATCTCGGAAATCTCCTGAACTCTGTTTCCGGCGAACTTACTATTGCCGCCGCTCATGAGCTGAAGGTAGTCGATAACTACCATATCGAGGCGTCCACGTTCGATTTTCAGCTTTCTAAGCTTAGACTTAAGAGCCGGGATAGTAACACCACCTTGATCATCGATGAAAATACTGGTATCACCTAGCTTTTCCATAGCCTCTCCCAGCTCTGCAAAGTCAGACTCATTGAGCTGTCCCTTCTGCATTCTAGCCATATGAATCTCCGAAACCGCTGATAACAATCTGTCTACAATCTGCTCACTACCCATTTCCAGAGAAAAAAATGCCACCGATTTACCATGTTTGAGTGCTGCATTGAGCAAAAGATTGAGGGCAAAAGCCGTTTTACCCATAGAAGGACGGGCTGCAAGGATAACCAACTCTCCAGGTTTAAAGCCACTTGTATAGTCATCGAGCTTAAAGTACCCGGACATAATCTTATGTTCATTGAGCTTTTCTGGGTTATCCACCAGCTCCATATGCTCTTCTACACGCTGCTCCAAGATCTCTTTAATGTGCTTTGTCGAATCTGACATGTCAAACTGTGTCAACTCGAAGATACGCTTCTGAATAGTATCAATAATCTCTATCGTTTCCCTATGCTCATAGACATCTCCGATAATTCATTGTGCAACCTTAAGTACATTCCTGAGGATCGCCTTCTCCTTTACCATCCTTGAGTACTCTCCACCCACTGCAGTCGTCATGACTGCCGTTGATATCTCATAAAGGTAATCATTTCCCCCGACAAGATCAAAATATTGCTTTTTTACTAGAGCATCTCCGAGAGTAATTATATCTATCGTCTTACGACTCCCCCAGAGATCTTTCATACCTTCAAAGATCATCTGGTGTTCTTTCTGGTAGAAATCTTCCGGCAATAAGTGCATGCTGTCACACAAAAACATCACCTCATTATCGAGAAGAATACAACAGAGCAATCACTTTTCCGCATCTATATTATGAGGAGGCAGTTTGATATCTTCGAGACTTACCATCTAATTAACTTACTTACTACTAAAAGATACTGATACAAGATACTGATACCCTTACATACAGTATCTGTATCTGTCATCTGTATCAAATATTTGTTTAGTAGTTGTAATGAGACCTTCGGCAACTACAAGCCTTTCTTCTGACAGTTTCCTCACATGGTTTCAACAAAAAGGATTGACTTTTGAGCTTTGAGAAGTATCATACAGGCCTAAACAAAAAAACTATGAAAACACTCATTAAGTTAGCACTTATAAGCATAGCATTTGCTGTCGCTTCGTGCACAAAAACGGAAACAATTACCGTGACGAACTCACCACCTAATGATTCATTACTCAATTTCAAAGTAAGCATCAATCATCGGTTATTAGATGGCACCAAAACTGACACGCTTGTTATAGATTCGGCTCAAGGACTAAATATTGAAGCTTCTTGGAAGCAAACAACTTCAACAGCAACCTTATATGTACGAATCTCAGACTCGCTTGGTGGCTATAAGTATCAATCAAAGTATGGCGAAGAAAATTCACATCAGTTACTGTGGGTATCATCTGATTGCCCTAAAAAAGGATGGTTCAAAGCATATGCTTCAGCCGCAAAAAACAGCAAACAATATAACGCATACATTATTATTACAAACTAAAGCGCAAACACAAAAGAACAAGTTATGAGACAGACAATCACATTCATCGCAATAGCGATAGCAGCAATAACAATAAGCTGCAACAAGAACGACAAATACAAGATAAAAGACAGCACAGTGGTAGTTAATCCTCCAAATACCAATCCGGGAGTGACAACACCTACCACGACTCCCACTAACCCAACAGACAGCTTCCTGCATCTGACGGGCACGATAAACAATATAAACTGGCTGGACAAAGGTTCGTTCTCTGTAAGCAACTCAGCACAGCTGACGCTCAAATGGGATCAGCTGCCTGCAGGCTATACGGATGTAAACGTAGAGATAAACCTCTACGACGAAGCCACTCATGCCGATAGACTTATGACTCCTATCTCGGTAGTTATCAAGAACAATTCCTATTCGGTTACTATTCCAACGAATAAGATAACTACCGCTTGTCCCGGCTGGCTCATTGCTAGTGTCGTTCCTCTCAAAGGAAGCGGCAAAAAAGCAGCCAGCATGACAGCCTACCTCAACTAACAGACGTACAACAATGTAATTTAAAAAACCGCACGGCATGTCCGAGCGGTTCTTTTTTAAAGAAAATAATTATTTACTGGATCAATAAGATGATGCATATCTTGCGGCAGAAGTTTTAATGCCTCTTCACGAGTAGCCCACTTATATTCAGCAAGTTCTTCTTTTTGTAGAGAGACTTTATCATTAGGTGTTTCAAAAACTTTATACTGAATAGTTTTGAATATCAACTCTCCATTATCATAAAAATAACTTGTCTGAGAGAGATGACTCGAAAGTAATTTTACTTTATTAATACCTGTTTCTTCCTCTAACTCTCTGAGAATACTTTCATCAATACTTTCCCCTTTCTCTCATTTTCACTTTGGAAACCCCCGTCCTCCTTGATGATTTTTTACGAGCAGAACCTTATGATTACAAAAAACTATTGCTCCATAACAGTCGACCATAGCATATTCTCTTTCTTCTCCTATTTGTAAGTTTTTTAATTTGAATACATGTTTTTCTTTCTCTGATCCTCCTAAGATAACAACATGTGAAAGCCCTTTTTTATCAGCATATTCAAACTGTTTTGCAAGCTTCGCAGCTGTTGGATACATCTCGCATACTTTTCACTGAGAAAGGAATTTTCCATAAAGCGCGATAATGTCTTTGTTTGTATCTTCAAAGTTCACAAACAGATATGACTCACATGGAGGTATAAGACCAATCTTCTCAATCGCGAGATAGACAAATCTTCCAAGGCTCGTTCCCACTCCACTAAATGACTGCTTCGGATCGATAAAGTCGGTGATGTTATCATATCTTCCTCCAGCAGCAAGCGAACCAAGTGCAATGTCTGACTTATCAAACCACTCACAAACCATTCACTTATAGTAGTTATGTCCTCTCACGATACAGATATCATACTCATAGTTAATATTGAGTTCATCGAGTCCCGTCAAAATATTTCTCATAGCATCATAGTGTTCATAATCTGCCATAAGCGAGAGATCTTTAGTAGCAATAACTTTTTGGATAAGCGCCGCAACCTCTTGTGGAGCCAATGCATTGAGTTTTTCTGTAAACTCTTCATGCGTTATCTTATAGTAACCATCAAGCAATCAAAGAATCTTATCTCTCGTCTCCTCATTCACACCAAAGCTTTCCAGCATCGCCTTCGTCAATCCGATATGCGACATCTTCAAAACTGAATCGATCGTAATAGAAAACTTTTTACATACTGCTTCCATCGCGCGCGAAAGTACAGCCACAGTTTCGGTGTCATACCACGTTCCAATATTCATTTCCGAAGGCCGGACTACGTCCACATCAAACTGCCGGAATTCTTTGAATCTTCCTCTTTTCGTTCTTTCACCACGCCATACGGGCTGCATCTGGTATCTGCGAAATGGAAATGACAGATCATTCCTATGATCGAGAATATATCTTGCGAGAGGGATCGTAAGATCAAAGTGAAGCGCATAGTCTTTCACATCTTCTACTCCCTGAGCAAGACCATATAAACCATACACTTGCTTATCAATAATATCTCCTCCTTTTTTCAAAATATCTACAGACTCTACTGCTGGAGTCCAGATGTGTTCATAGTGATATTGTCTGAAAACATCGTTAAGCGTCTCTACTATAGCATCGAACACAGCCTGTTGCTGTGGATTAAATTCGGGAAATCCTCATGGGCGATACATCTCATACACTTACAAACTAAAAAATAATTTTAAATGTGAAATACAATAAGGTATTTATCATTTAACATTCAACCTTTCTGATTTTTAAGATTAGATAACTAACAACTTTGAATTATGTTCAGCTAAAAGCTTCTCTAGCTTTGCTCTTTCTTTGCTCTTTCCGTTATAATAAGAAGATGCGCTTTGCTCTACAATGTAGAGCGTACTATGGGCTATATCCTCTTCTATCAAAAAGAGAGCCTCAAGAGATACTCCAGGAGCTGTTGCAAACACAGGACGATCCGAAGATATATCTCCCAACGTAAAAAATGCCTCATCATCTATTTTGCCATGCGCGAGGTCATGATATCCTTTGAAAAGGTAATGATATCTATGGTATGCTTTTACCGTATCATATTTTTCCAATGCATCTGTTAACGCAATCATCTCTGCATCAGTTAATGATATCTCATTGAGATCACTTCGAAGACGAAATTTTTCTTGCATCCACAATATTGTGTAAGGTCGTGTAAAGTTGTGTAAGGTCGTGTAATATTGAGAACATGCGCTTTTACACAATGTTATACCATACTACACAATTGTTACACGGAATATAACTACGTTATTCATTTGTATGTGTAATTGCAATCTGAATGCGGAGAAAAAGATATTGGATATATGTTTTAATAAAAAGTAAAGCAGCATTGCTCTCTGCAATGTGTTTTTCCCTTGCATTCATCCATTGTTTGTCTAACTATTGCATTTAAATTTATCTTTTAAATTTTGAGATTACTATGCTGAAAAAAACAGGATATGCTATCGTGGCAAGTGCTGTGTCTAGCGTTGTACTAATCGGAAATGTTCTAGCAGTAAGTACAACAACTCCAGGAGGATTTAATAACCAGAATTCAACATACAATCCTGACGTACCAGGCGCACAAGGAGGACTCGCTGGAGACAGCCTCATCCTCACTATCAAGAACGGTATCAACTGGCTTCTTGGTTTGCTCGGACTTATCGCACTTATTGTGCTTCTCTGGGGTGGTTTCCAAATGGTTACTGCAGCTGGTGACGATAAGAAATATGAAGCTGGATTTAAGATCTTGAAACAGTCTGGTATCGGACTCGTATTCATCGGTCTTGCATGGCTCTTCGTAAGTCTCGTCTTCTTCGTAGTTCAGTCTATAGCATAATGAAAGTCGGCATCCGCCGATTTTTTTATTATATAATAAGCTCGGTAAGTACCGAGTTTTTTAATATGCCATACAGACTCCCGCCGATTGTACCCCACGTCTCCGGAGTCGTGTATGGATAAGTAGTTTGTCGTAAAGCATTGAGTTCGTGAGGACGAAATGCTTTCGTAGTCAATGCTTGATTGTTACACATATTAGAGTGCTACAATCGGCTAGACCTTTTTGGTTACTTTTTAGGGATATGCTAAAAAGTAACGCCCCTCCGGCAGGAGTAAAACATACATTATATCAGATCATAATTTTTGATTTTACTCCTCTATTATTGAGGAAATTATTTGTAAACCCCGACTATTTTCATATAACTTCACCATATCACTAAATCGCTCACAAATGCTATTAGAGAAAAAAAATAAGCTCGCTCATAAGATACTAGAAAAATTCGGTCTTGGTAAAAGAAAAATCACCAGAGAAGCTCAGCTTTTATGGATCCTTTCTTTTCTTTTTCTTGTACTTACCATCAGACTATTCTATCTGCAGATCATACAGGCGAAAAACTATAGCGATGTGATGACTGCACAGCATTTCAATAAAACAAACATCAAAGCGAAGAGAGGAAATATCTATCTTACTGATGCAAGCAATAAACCCATCGCTCTCACCCAAAACATGGAAATGTACAACGTCTTTATCGATCCGAAGTTTGTCTGGGACAAACCAAGAGTTATAGATATCCTCTCTCCGATTATCTATGCGCACCTGTGTGAAAAAAATGGACTAGTAGATGTAGATAAACTTGGTTGTATAGAAAACATTGAACGCTTTGCTCAGCTACAGATCCTCCCTGCTCCAAAGACGGTCTTCTATACACAAGAGATTGGAGAGAACTATCGGTCACAAACAGGAATTGATCTTATGCAGCAACAGATCGTCGAAGAAAATAGCATCATCGACCAGGAAAGGACGAAAATCATCAATGCCTTCTCAGGAGATCAAGCCATGAACATGATCAAAGCGACCCTGGACAATAAGATTTCCATTGGAGTGAAGGAAAAAAACTATCTCGGTTACTTTGAAAATGATCAGTTTCTTGCAGACCTCTCAGGGATGAATTTGCCATACGTAAGCATCGAAAGCAAACACTACGTCTATGTCGTACCACCTAAAGCAATCAACGTCGTCAATGCGAAAAAAGAGATCAACTCGATCCTCATGAAATACAGTTATGCATATTCAGAAAAACAGATCTCTAACTTATTTGTCCAACAGGAAAACAGATACGTAAAGCTCGCTGATGGGCTCAATGCTACGCTCGCGAAAAAGATCAATGACCTCATCAATGCTAACTATAACGTGAAAAACACGTGTGAAAATGCAGGAGAAAACTGCGTTAAAGGCATTCCCCTACTGCATGGTCTTGGATTGGAAAAATACGAAACAAGATACTACCCTTACAATCACTTCGCAGCAAACATATTGGGGTTTTACGCAAAAGATGGCTATGCTCTCTATGGCATAGAACAATATTTCGATGAGCTTCTCAAAGGAAAAGCAGGAGAAATACAATGACTTTCTACGCCGCTCCTCGGACAAATCGCATCAAATGATATTGCTATCACACAGCCTATCGATGGACGTGATGTCTATCTTACGATAGATCCTCTCATCCAGAGGAAGCTTGAGCAACTACAAGAATACTATACAAAGATATTCAACGCTGACGAAATATCTACCATCATCATGGATCCTCACAATGGTAAGATCATAGCATCGGCGAACTATCCAACCTTTAATCCAAACAACTATCAGGAAGCATATAAACTGAAGCCATTAAGCCTTACTGAAAGTACTATTATAAACGACGACACCTATAGAGATATTCCAGTCTTCTTCCTCTCGGGAGAAAAAATCATACCGACAACATATGACCAGAGAAAAGATCCATCACTACAAAAATATGTCGCTGCAAATAAGATGGGAGCTCAGGTATTTATCGACAAAAACATTGCGCAGCCATACGAACCAGGTTCGATCATCAAACCATTTACGATGGCCTTTGGTCTCGATAGCGATGAAGTAAGTCTTTATGACTACTACCAAGATAACAATCAGTTGAAACTCGATATTGGAAATGGCGTGGTTCAGCTTATTAATAACGCAGACAAAAAACACTGCGGCGGATTTCATCCGCTGATAAATGCAGTAGTCTACTCATGTAACGTGGGAATGGTAAGAATCGCTCAGAAAATAGGAAAAGAAGTATTCTATAACTTTATGGATAAGTTTGGATTTGGTAAGCAGACAGGTATAGAGCTTGCCGGTGAAACACAGGGTAAGATCGAAGGCCCAAACAACATCCCGCTTTCTCAATTCTATAATAATGCGTTCGGACAAGGTATGCTTGCGACACCAGTACAGATTGCTGCAGGTTATAGCGCGCTGGTAAATGGCGGATATATCGTAAAGCCAACGATCATAGATAAGATTTATGATCCCGTGACGAAGCAATATATTGTGAATACTCCTAAGGTTGGAAACCAGATTATCAAACCAGAAACGAGTGAGAAAATCAGAGAAGTTCTCTTTCAGGACGTCTATGGAGGGCTTACAAAAATGTACGGGATCCCAGGTTATACGATAGGTGGAAAAACAGGAACATCTCAGATTGCCTTCAAAGGAAAGTATATGAACGGAAATGGATGGACAGATGGTTCATTCGTAGGCATGGTTACAAGGGATGATTTGAAATATATTGTCGTCATCCACGTTCGTAGACCAAGAACAAATCAGTACGGTGAATATACTGCAGGTAGACTCTTCGGAGATCTTGCAAAGTTCTTAGTAGAAAAGGGACTGATTACCAAATAGCATATAGCAGTTAGCAAGTAGATGATAGCATATAGAATGTTATCATGTATAATCTAGCTGCTTCTTTATATTTGATGAAAATAACCATGTTTTCAAGTGAACTCCTCGATCAATGTAAGACGAAAATAAGCAATGCGAATAAGATCGCTATTTTTGGCCACGAAAGCGTTGATGGTGATGCTATAGGTTCGATGCTAGGATTTGGGACACTGCTAGAGAAACTTGGGAAAGAAATCTGATATTTTACTACAACAAAACCATGAAGATCATATAATTTTATACCGGGGCTAGAAAAAATTAGTACAGAGTTTGACTATAGCGATGCGTGGGATCTGATAGTATTTGTAGACTTTACTGGCTATAGACGCATCAACAAGATCACGGAAGGACATGAGGAGTATTTTACTGCTAAACAAAAACTCATCATCGATCATCATATCGGAGACGATGTCTTTGAACCGGTGGTTCTCCTGAAAGATGTCGACAGCTCGAGTTGCTGCGAGCTCCTCTATGAGATAAGTATACAATGTCGACCAGAGTTCATAGATGAGACAATTGCGACCTACCGGTATATCTGACTCGTGACTGATACGGGAAACTTTCAGTATGAAAAAGACTCTGTCAGAACGATGAAAAATGCAGTCGGGTTAATAGAATACGGCGCAAAGAAAGATTGGGTCATCCAACATATTTTCAATAACAGCGACCGATCTTCTATCGAAGTATCAAAGCTCATGATACAGAGAATGACTCGCGAAAAACATATCTGCTATGCTCGATATACCACAGAAGAAATACTAAGCCGATGAATGGATAAAGACGAAGTAGATGCCATCATCTTTAGTTATCTGAGACCTTTGAAAGCTATACCAGTCATTGCTATCATCAGAAAAGGTTCAGATGACAAGGTTGGATTATCGTTCAGATCAGGCTATATGGCTGACGGCAGAAGAATCGATGTCCAGAAAGTTGCACTCCATTTCAACGGTGGCGGCCACATGTACGCTGCCGGAGCTAAAGTTCCTGTGCAGCCGGACTTCAATACACAAGTCAAAGACCTAGCTGCTGAGATCAACGCAGAGATAGAAAAACAGCTGTAACAAGCTTGTTTTTTAGAGCAAAATCACTATAGTAGAGGCTATGAAAGCCTCTATTTTTGATAAAGAGAAATTAGAAGAACGAAGAGTTCTGCATAAGGTTCAGCCATTTCGTCTGAAACAGATTTTTCACGAAATCTTTAAAAACTCTGTGACTGATTTCCAAGAGATGACTGCCCTCAGCAAAGACCTGAGAGATTCATTGTCGGACAATTTCACTATTGTGCCTTTTGAGCTCCAGGAAATGCAGGAGTCTGAAGACACAACGAAGTTTCTTTTCAAGCTCCCTGACGGCAACGTGATCGAATCAGTAATTATGTTCCACTATCATGAAATTATCGAAGGATCAGAAGAATATAAGAAAGGGTTCACAACCCTCGTTGACGGTAAAAAACTCAACCGTCTCACCTTATGTATCTCGTCACAAGTAGGATGTTCAGTTGGATGTATCTTCTGCGTAACGGGGAAACTTGGACTCCTCAAAAACCTCGATGTCCAAACAATCATCGGACAGGTTATCTATGCAAACGCATACCTCAAAAAGAAGCTCGGCAAAAAAGAAGACAACTCATGGTACATGATCAGAAATATCGTCTTCATGGGTATGGGAGAACCACTCCTCAACTATGACAATGTAAAAGCTACTGTACACTATCTCCTCGACCAAAACGGATTTTCACTTTCACGTCGTCACGTAACCATCTCTACCAGCGGAATTATTCCTGGTATACAAAAGATGATCGATGACAATCTTGATGTCATGCTTGCATTGTCACTCCACGCACCAAATCAGGAGCTCCGCTCCGAGCTTATCCCAACGATCACGAAGATGTACACGTTAGACAAGCTCATGGCACAGATCGATGAATATACGACAAAGACAGGCAAGAGCGTGTTCTATGAGTACATTATGATCAAGGGAAAGACTGACCAGCCAGAACTCGCATATCAGCTCATAGACCTCCTCAAAGCAAGACCTGCTCACTCACATATCAATCTTATCCCATACAACGAAAACCCCGCTATCGACCTCGAAGAGCCAAGCAGAAACCAGATCATGAGATTTAAAGAGATCCTTGAAAAAGGATGAGTGACGGTAACCGTCAGAGATACACTCGGACGCTGAGTCAAAGGTGCCTGCGGTCAGCTGGGATATGAAAAAGTATATGAACATCGTGAAGAGATTAAAGAGACGGGGAAGAACCTGAGAGTACTTAAAAAATAATTCGAAATGTTGAATTCGAAATTCTCAATATAATACAGAAGCCCGGCTAAAGCCGGGTTTTTCTGCGCTTGCATCAGTGTTGACTTTTTCTATAATTGGGCCAATGTGACGAAGACATGTTCTTTAGATCATTATGATTATCGGGAGGGTTTGCCCTCCTGTTTTTCTATAAAAAACATGGAAAGAGCTGCAATTGACTCATATGAGATATATAAAAACAATCCGGAAGACGCATTTACTCTGTATGAGGATGCTCCTTTATCGGTTGATCAAGAAATGTATGATACATGGGTGAAAAGAAGTAAAGAAATCATTCAACTAAGGATAAAAAATGAAATTGCGAGAGCTTTGAGTGTGGGAAGAAAACCTACGGGTAAAAATAAAGGAGTAAAAAAGAAGACGAGAGCGCGATTACATAGCATGGAAAATCGCAATAGAGACATGCGTACAGGTTATGACCGTGAGTTTATTACCACGTTTCTGAGAGAGAGACTATGAAATGCGATCGCCAGAGAAACATATTCTAACTTGTACGTGCTTTGTCCTCATCACAAAGAGAAGACAGCTTCCTGTTGTATCAGTAAAACCATGGGGATGGTCAAATGTTTTGGATGTGGACGATCTCATACGCTACCCACATTTCTTTCTATGGTACTAGGAGACACAAGGAAATACCGACAAGATCAACTCGATCCTCCACCGCCGTCAAATCCTAATCAGCTCAAATTAAATTTTCCTTCTGAAGAAAAAACTCCCTAGATGGGAGTTTTTCTATTATCTTGATTCTTTTTCTAGCTTCTGTGCGAGTCTGTAGAGCGTCAAGAATGGTACAAGTCTTTGTGCTTTCACTAGTGGCTCTTTTCTATTGATCAATCATTCCTTATACAACTGCTCCATATGATACTCGTAGAATGGATGTTCTTCACTTTCCACATTCGTCTGTTCATGCGTTTTACCATATAACATTCTTGAAAGCACCGTCATATACTCTCCTCTTGTCAGTATGTCATTTGGTCTGCTTGTATTCATCAGTCCTAACTGACATGCCTGGATCATATATGCTGCTAATCCGTCCGGATCTTCTCCTGTAAACGTACATTGCTTACTCTTATCTGGAGTCTTTCAGAGTATATTCTTTGCAAACTCTCCCATGATCTTCGACAGCTGCGCTCTCGTGATCTGATCGTAGTAACGTGCCTGCATGAATGTAGGCATCGTTGTAGAGCCGATCGCGCGGTTGAAGCAGTATGATTGCTGCTCTTCGCCATTTTGTGCTGTACATTTGTTCAACGCGAGGCGAAGTATTCATTGTTCAATGTTTGGTAGTCATACACTACTACATGTCTTGTCATAGTAGCTCAGTGAGTAATCTCCGTTTGGACACACATCCTTCGTCAGATACACTCATCCACCACCTCCTCATACTGATGGAGAACTTGGCGTTACTCCTAGTGCTACTCCAAAGATGGAGAATGCTGAGAAATGTGATGTATTACATGTAACGTTCTTATTGACTGTATCTACCACACAGTTATCAAGTTCTGACCAGCTTGTTCCATCATGACTGTAGATTTTTAATGTACTTTCATCTACTCAACTCACATCCTGATCACGATAACTCAACGTCATCGTAAGACCTGTTTCAAAGGTCGTCATGCGATCTGTATCCCCACTATATGCTTGGAGATCATAGAGCGCTGACACCTGAATAAGTTCACTAGATGGCTTGCCAAGAGAACCAATTGCGGTACTTGCTTCCAATTGTTTTCATTGGAAGAGAAGGGTTGGTATGATAAGTACTACGTCCTCAGGGATAATAAGCTCTAACGTCGTTCCCAATGTTGATGTCATAGTAAACACTCATCCTACTGGCACCTCTACAATCTCTTCTTCTTGTGTGAGAATTGGCGCATTGTTTGGGCAGCCTAGCGTGGTGAATGTGCTATTTGTTCCTGTATAGCGATATCCTTCATCATCTGAACCAATAATTCTGTAGTTATACTTTGTACAGGTAAGCAATCATTGGATATTCCCACTATGTAAGGTCACACGATTTGATACGTCTCTTTCCGTATTCTGCAATGTATATCATGTCGTAATACCATACTGGATTTGTGTTGAAGCTCTAATAGTTGTCGTCCAATTTGCTATCATACTTGTAGATCATAGTATAACACTTATGCTACCACCATTTACAATAAGAGCAATCGGCTCTATCGTTACTGTGTCGCTAGGACCTTCTCACTCTCCATTTACTGCTGAGACGCTAAATGCATAACTTATTCCATTCTGTAATCATGTCATCCTTATTGGGCTATTTGCTCCTGTCTTTATGAGAGCACCTGTAGATGATCTAATAGCGTAATAATCAATAAGTAATCCTCCATTATCAGTCGGGGTGCTGAAACTGAGCAATGCTGATCAACTTCATGCTATCGCTGTGATATTCGTAGGCTCACTCGGAATAGTGGTTGGAGTTGTGACAGTAAATGTTACTGCCCCGCTTGTTCCTTCTCACTGCGCATTTACTGCTGCGATAAAGAATGTATATGTTACTCCATTGGTGAGTCATGTTAGTGTCATTGGACTATTTACTCCAGTTTTTGCTAGCTGTCATGTGCTTGATCTAATCGTATAATACAGTAACGCAGATCCTCCGCTATACACTGGTGCATCAAAATCAAATATTGCTTCCCCCAGCGTTCCTGCTCCCTGGATGTTTGATGGTACTCATGGCATCGTTACTGGTGTCACGCTGCTTGACGCAGCACTCGCCGCTCCGGTTCCAACTGCATTTCTTGCAGCTACCGTAAACGTATATGACACTCAATTGGTCAATCATTCTATAATTATTGGAGTTCATGTACCAGTAAAACTAATGTTTCCTGGATTTGATGTCGCTACGTAATAAAGGATTGTCGATCATCCATCATCACTCGATCCACTAAAGGACACAACCGCCTGTCAGCTACTTGCTGTTGCTATGATATTGGTTGGTGCGTTTGCTACTGTTGCTGGAATTACAGCATTTGATGAGCTGCTCAATACTCCCGTACCCGCTCCATTTATTGCAGCGACGGTAAATGTATAGCTCACTCCATTAGTCAATCACGTTACCGTGATCGGACTTCATGTTCCGGTAAATGATATGTTTCCTGGGTTTGATGTTGCCACATAATACAAGATTCAGGTTCCACCGTTATTTATCGATCAAGTAAATCTGATCGTCGCCTGCTGATTACCTCATGTCGCGGAGACATTGATCGGAGCTGTTGGCACCGTAATAGGCATGACGTCATTTGAAGCACTACTTGCTGTTCCTGTTCCTACTGCATTGTAAGCACTTACAGTGAACGCATATGTAACTCCATTCGTCAATCCCGCGACTGTAATAGGACTATCTGCTCATGTTACAACAATATTTCCTGTGCTTGATGTTACAATGTAATACAAGATGGCAGATCCTCCGCTATCAGTCGATCAGCTAAACGACACAATAGCTTGTCAGCTGCTCGATGTCGCTGCCACATTCGTCGGTGCATTTGCGACAGTCGCAGGAATAACAGCATTTGATACTGCGCTTGCATCTCACGAACCTACTCTATTTCTTGCTACTACAGTAAATGTATAACTCACTCCATTGGTCAATCACGTTACCGTGATGGGACTTTCAGTCCCCGTAAATATAATGTTTCACGGATTTGATGTGACGATATATTCTACTATACCAGTGCCTCCATTACTTGCTGGCGGAGTAAATGAAATAGTAGCTTGTGCATTTCCTCATGTTGCATTCACCCCTGTTGGCGCACCCGGAAGTGTCACAGGAACTACTGCATTTGAGGCACTACTTGCTGATGATGTTCCTATAGCATTGACCGCTATTACTGTAAATGTATAACTCACGCCATTGGTCAAACCTGTAATAGTTATCGGGCTTTCACTTCCCGTAAGCGAGATGCTTCCTGGTGATGAAGTAACGATGTAATAAAGAATCTGTGAGCCCCCACTATTGGTAGATCAGCTGAATGAAATAATAGCTTGTCCGCTTCATGCTACTGCTGTTGCATTCGTCGGTGCTGTTGGCACCGTTGCTGGTATCACTGCGTTTGATGCGCTACTTGCCGCTCCTGTTCATACCGCGTTATACGCTTCTACTGTAAATGTATAACTCACTCCGTTCGTCAATCACGTTACCGCGATCGGACTTCATGTTCCGGTGAAGCTTATATTTCACGGTGATGAGGTTGCTATATAATAGAGTATTCCAGTTCAGCCATTATTTGCCGGAGCGGTAAATGAGACAATCGCCTGACCACTACTTGATGTTGCACTTACAGCTGTTGGCGCACCTGGTACTGTTGCAGGAATAACAGCATTTGATAATCCTGTTGCTCCGGCACCAATAGCATTAACCGCTGCTACTGTGAATGTATAACTCACTCCATTGGTCAGTCACGTTACCGTGATGGGACTTCCAGTCCCCGTAAATGATATGTTTCACGGAGTTGATGTTGCCACATAATACAAAATCTCTGATCAACCACTATTAGTCGAACCGCTAAATGCTACCACTGCTTGTCAGCTACTTGCTGTCGCCGCGACGTTGATCGGCGCATTTGGCACTGTCGCTGGAACTACCGCATTTGATGGACTACTTATTTCTCACGTTCCTATTGCATTGTATGCCTCTACAGTGAAGGTATATGAGACTCCGTTCGTCAATCATGTTACCGTGATCGGACTTCATGTTCCGGTGAAGCTTATATTTCACGGTGATGAGGTTGCTATATAATACAAAATAGTAGACCATCAACTACTTGATGAGCCGCTGAATTCCACCACTGCTTGTCAGCTGCTTGCTGTCGCCGCGACGTTCGTCGGTGCGGTTGGTATTGTTGCAGGCACTACAGGATTTGACGCACTACTGAAGGTTCCTGTTCCCACATAATTCTTCGCTGCTACTGCGAACGTATAGCTCACTCAGTTCGTCAGTCATGTTACCGTAATAGGACTTCCTGTTCCCGTAAATGTAATAGATCATGGAGAGGAAACAACTACATACTCAGTGATAGCTGCACCACCACTATTGGTCGATCAGCTAAATGAAATGATAGCTTGTCAGCTACTCGCAACTGCTGTGACATTTGTAGGCGCATTTGGAACACTAGGAGTGATGATACTTTCATCAAAAGTGACGAGCCAGTTATATAAAGGCAGTCCCGTTCCATCTACTGATGGAGAAATACTCGAATCACTATCACGAATGTTACCACCGACAAAAAGTCATGAGCTTGCATTCGCACAATGACCCCATTGACCTGTAACAACAGGAAATCAGCACGTCCACGCATAGCGCAGTTTTTGGCCAGTTCCATCGAATCCCCCACTCAACGTTATTTCTACCATAGTATTTCAACTCAAAAGCCTTACTCCACTAATTGTAGTAGCTGTACCTCCGCTCTGATAGTATTCAAATCCATAATTTTGACGTGCTGCTACCGATCACGTATCGATATTGAGTGTTCCAACTGGGATATTAAAACTCACGAGGATAGCATTACCTCATGTTCTTATGACTGAAGTAGGCATAAGCGGATTCCATGTTTGTCACTGTATCGCCACCTTATACATAACCTTCGCTAGCATTTCGCCGAGAAATTTCGATCACGTATTAGTAAGATGCAAATTATCACTACCATATGAATATTGATATTTCGGACCTACGAGAAATATTTTTCCTGGATTATTTCTATGTGCATTAAGCTGCGCTACAGCAACTCATCATGTTCGAGAAGATTGTTCCTGATCTAAGAACATTGGAAAAACAACCCCCGTTGTTCCCATCAGTGCGTTTATATCAAATTGATAATCTCTTTGCCACTCTACCAAATATGATTCATACAGCATAAAATTTCAGGCCCGAGCATCAAACTCTCCATGCTCAATCGTCACACCAAGAGGACGATAGACTCCTCACGCGGCTTCTACAAGAGACTTACTCAGTGCTGCCTGTGCCATACCTTTCGCATATTGCGCTGTTCACTTTTTTATATCAGAATAATATGTCGCTCATAAACCATGCAATCCTATAATTATCGGGCGAGATAACGTTCAGCTATACGCTCTTAAAGCGTTTGCCAATCCAGCAGATGGACTTTCTACTCCTGACTCTATGAGCGGTCACAACAGTCATCACGACGAAAAAGGATCTCCTCCTCATAACGCAAGATTGTTATATGGTTGTCTCAAAGAAAGAGCAGGAGTCGAGTTATATCCCACTGAAATACTCTGACCATTAGAAAGAATATGATAAAAAATGAACAATCATGGCGCAGCAGTAGCGACAGTTGAATAGCTACCTGTTCATGCAGAGTTGACCGCAGCCACTCTAAAATCATAAGAAAGGTTATCGATCAATCATGTGACAGCTCATGTCGTATTGGCACTTACTCCATCAGAAAAGACTGTCCACGTTGATCAGGTGCTGATTTTATACTCTATTTGATAGTCAGTCACCGGTAATAGAGATGTAACTCAAGACCATATAAGATTTACAACTCCTGTACTTACCGAAGGAGAATAGAAATTTAACGGCACATATGGCACATCTTCGGGCACTCATAGATTACCTTCATACACAGCCTGTACTTGAGTTGGAGTAAGAGTACTATCCCACATTTCTGCATTATCCACATATCCAGACCATGTTACAGCTGTTATATTAAAGGCTCCGACAGTAGTTCCTGTACTTGCAAAAGGATCAGTCACGGCAGTTCCACTCGCAATAAGCGCTCCATTTCTATAGAGCATATATTTTTTCGTAGTTGAATTATAAGTAGTAGCTACATGTATCCATTGTCATGAACCAAAAGCTACTGAGTCTGACGCATAATATGCAATAGAAGCTCATGAAAAGTGACCTACCTTCAGTACCCCCGCATCTAAGACAAGAAAATTGGAGCTACTTCCTCCGTAGGATCCATTGGACAATATATTACGCGCAGCCACATTCGTACCAGGCACCACATATACCCATGCAGCTTTGGTAAATCCCGAAACATTGAGAGAGGCATTTAATCAAACATAATTACCTACAACACCATTGATATTGACTACTTTCCCACGAGTGCCATCGGTAATAATGGGAAGCGTTCATGTCGCTATTCCATTGTTTCTATTGATAGACATATCTTCATAATTTCCTTCAAATCCCAGGAGAAATTGAGGCTGAGGCACAGAAACAACAATTGGCGAGAGAGATACAACATTTGTCACTGCTCCAGTACCAGCAGAATTGACCGCTGCCACTCTAAAATCATATGAGAGATTGGTCGTCAGACCTGTAACAACGACACTTGTACCTGTATTTACTCCATCAGAAAAGACCGTCCACGTTGATCAGGTACTGATTTTATACTCTATTTGATAGTCAGTTACCGGTAAAATAGCTGACACTCACGACCAGATTAACGTAGCTTTATTACTACTTGCTGTAGTACCAGTAAAATTAGCAGGAGCAACTGGTACGCCTACCGGAACTCACGTATTACCCTCATAGACTAATTGAATCTGAGCAGGAGTTAATGCGCTATTCCACATTTCAACATCATCCATAAATCCAGAAAATGTAACAGCGGTTGTATTATATGCTCAGATAATAGTTCCTGTACTTGGATTTGGATTTTGAATAGAATAGCCACTGGCAACAAGCGCTCCATTTCTATAAAGCATATATTTTTTCAATGCTGGCTGATAAGTTACAGCAACATGCGCCCAGGATCCCGAAGTCATATTAGCAGGGTCAGCAGCAAAGATCGGAGCCGCGGCTCCTGAGAAATGACCAACTTGTAATTTTGAACTATCTACCCAAAGAAAGCTGGAGTTACTTCCTCCATACGGGCTATTCGAGATAATATTACGAGCACTCATAGTTGTACCAACTGGAATATATATCCATGCCGCCTTGGTAAATCCTGTCGTTCCCAAGGGAACATTAACAGTCACATAATTACCTATAGAACCAATAAAACGAGCTACCTTGCCACGGATTCCATCAGTAACTATTGCTATTGCTCCTGTAGCAGTACCGTGATTTGCATGAGACGAAACATCGTCATATGTGTCTTCAAAACGAAGAAGAAATTGTGGCTCCGGTAAGGGTACTGCAGTTCACGACACTACAGTGCTTGGAAGTCACGTTCCGCTAGCATTGATAGCCGACACTCTGAAATCATAGACAAGATTGTTGATCAATCACGTCACAAGCCCTGTCGTACTTGTACTCACCGAATCAGAAAATACGTTCCAAGTAGAACCTGTGTTTATCTTATACTCTATCTGATAGTCTGTTACTACTGGTGTAGCTCCCACCCCAGTCCAAGTAAGATAAACGGCATTGGCATCGTATGCAAAAGCTTCTAGTGATGTAGGGAAATCAGGAACAGCAGGAGTGACACCATCGCCATTATTTTGATTCATAACCTCTCCTATCTGAGCCTCTGTTAATACACTATCCCACAACTGAACATCGTCTAACTGTCCTGTCCAATTAAAGGTATTTGCAGAAGGAGTAGTCGCATAAGCTCCAATAGCCTGAGCAGTACTTGCATGCGAAGAAGTACCGGTAGCCAGGCCGACTAACACACCACTTTGATAGAGTCTGTACTGTTTAGTAGAACCATCGAAAGTAACTGCGACATGCGTCCAAGTATTTGTAGGAAATGCTCCTGTACTCCACACTGCATTATTACCAGCCGTTATAGGACCAGCCTTGAGACCCAGGATAGCTGATCATCCATATGTGCCAGTGGAGACCCAAAAAAAATCTGGACTTGAAGAAGGTGTTGTTCCATTTGATAAAATACTATATGAGCCATTATTGGTTGTACCAAATTTTACCCACGCAGCTTTTGTATAGCTTGCTGGCAGAGTGTTCTGTATCGTCACTACACTTGTATTGGCAGTACCATTGAGATTTAACACCTTACCGCGAGTAGGATCAGTAATAATAGTTGCTGTCGCACCAGGAACACCATGCCTTTCGTTACGAGAATAATCATAGAAGTCATAATTAAACTTTAGTAAGTACATAGGCGACGGTACGGCTGCATATGCCTTTTCTGTCATACTCGGCATGACAGTAATGAGTAGCGCAAAAAATATTTGAAAACAGTAAACACCTAATGATGCCCGACCGAAGAAAGTTGATGGCTTACTTATCTTCATATTCCATTGTGTTATATACTAAGAACTAAGTAATAAAAAAAAATGCTGCCATATCAAGATTTTATAGCAAGCAAACAGGCTATTAAAAGCCAAAAAACAAGAAAAAATGATATAATGTGTATAAGCAGTATGACTACTATAAAATGAGAAGCGTAAAAATTTGACAAATCCGACACTCAGGTATATAATAAATACGCAATAAGTTCTTTCACATGTCTCTCTGTCTCCACGAGAAGAAGAAAAATACACATATTTTTCTTCCTAAGACAGGCACTGCTATGTATATGATATACATAAAACCTTCTACACGTACTTTAGAGTAGTCTATCGTCTGTACCAAGGGTATATCAGACCACTTTCGATTTCTGAGGACACAAACCCCTCACTCGAATCTGCGAGCTTGGCTCTACACGACAGTGTCTCTCTTAGGGAGAAAGATAGAAATCATGCTACACGTTATCTACTTCACTGTAGATAAATGCCTCAAATCTAGCCTTAAAAACTAGATACCCACTACCCTTAAAACGTAGGTGGTTCGTATACTACGTGATAATGCCTCTACTAGAGAAGTCTAACTACTTTTTTAGCACGACTATCAAATGTATACCATTGCATGGGCCTTAACAACTCATCCGATGCGCAAGTCAATCTGAGCGATCAGATCAGGACAAGCACAGCGACATATTATAAGAACTGACATGTAAGTAGTTATGTGAACAGCTTACCAATATGGATGTAGTATAGACAACTACCTTTCTTCCTTCAAAAATCCATCCCATGAAGCGCGCGGATGGTTTTTTTGTATAAAAAAAGAGGAACTTATACGTTCCCCATTTTAAGATCATTAATAATATGTTCTACTGATTGCGCACTCTTAATAGTAGCCTTGAAACGATCAAGATATCTTTCAGTTGCTTTTATCCAAGGCGCCAACGTAGGACAATCTTCGAATAAGATTAATGTTCTACCAATAATATTAGTGGCTACTGATGGTCCTGCCCATATATTCTTTATATCTCTACCAATACAGCCTACCAACGGATACGTTGATTGTATCAGTTGTGTTTGCAGAATGCTGGAGTTCGTATGGAGCGACCTCATTATGCCATAATCTTTTATAGGCAGTTCATATATTTCATTATTCGCGGAAAAGAGATTAAAATCATGTCTTCCCCGGAAAGATACAGCACCGTGATACACAATATGAGGAGTAAAAGACGCCCCCTCACATTCCTTATGTATTAAGTTTATTGTGTCTTTATCTGTACCTTTTACTACAAAATGAACAATAGACATAGTTTCTCTTTGTTTTTATTTACAATGGTTAGTATATTTTGTTGAACTCGCATTATAGGTATGTTTTTTTTTATTGCAACACTAATAAAAAAGCAATTAGATACTGGATTTTTAGATTATAGCACGCTGCCAACATCTAAAATCTACAATCTAATTGCTCTATAAGTTTATTAGTATCTAATATACTTGTCCTCCACTCCATTGTAGAGGGATGAAATCTTGATGATATCTCACTTTACGAGACCCGCAGTTTCCAGTTTCGTCACGAAGCGTTTTTTGCTCATCACATTCCAGAACCACATCTCTGCTTCATCATTTCCCCATGGAAGCATGTATGCAAGACGACAGAACTCATCATCGGCAACTTGCCACACTTTTGCATATTTTGCATCGAGTTCTTCGACATACCCACGTTCAATAAGCCATGGTAGAACCTCAGCTGTAGCATCTTTGATATCGCCTACAGGCTTCTTTTCTACTGGCACTACGTCAAATAAGAGCAATGAACTCGCTTCTCTATCGTACTGAAGGTAATGTTGGATAAGATCAAGCCACCTAGTGACACCATTTTGCGTCATAGCAGAGATCATAAACACCGGAATCTCTTGTGTTTCCAGAAACACGCCAAAGGTGTGTTTCAAGTACATTTGCGCGTGTTGCAGGAAGTGTGTTGTATACTCGCCAACCACTTCATCGTCATCCAGAATATCCTGTTTGTTAAGAATGATAACTACCATCTTTTCCATGAGCACCTTTTGTTCATCATTGATCGTTGCGAGCACTTCGAGGAAAAGTCTTTCGTTGTCCTTTCTGAGCTTAAAATGAATATTAGTAATTTCGCTTCCAAAGTCACGACTTTGCATAAATTTCTCCTTCATGTAGTGAAGAATTTCATCAAAGAGTTTACCAAACTCCTCTATACCCTGCTCATAACGAGACGCATCAATAACAAATGAAAAAATAGATGCCTTCAAAATATGACGCAAAAAATCATTTCCAAGACCTTTTCCTTCGCTCGCTCCTTCGATAAGCCCTGGCACATCCACAACATTGAACGTATAATCACGATGCTTCACCGAACCAAGATTTGGGATAAGCGTCGTAAAGGGATAGTCCGCAACCTTTGCTTTCACATTGCTGATAGCATTGATGATCGACGACTTCCCCACACTCGGCGTTCCGATAAGCGCGACATCTCCAAGAAGCTGAAGCTCAAGCTCTACCTCTCTTGCCTCGCCCGGCTCTCCAAGAAGCGCGAACTGCGGATATTGATTTGAAGCGTTTTTAAAATGCATATTTCAAATACCTCCTTGTCCACCCTTACAGATCTTAAACTGATCACCGTCGAGAAGGAACTGATGCAATACATGCTCTGACTTAATGTCACGAATGATCGTTCCTACCGGTACCAGCAATGTCAGATCTTCCGCATCTTTTCCATATTGTTCTTTTGTTCTTCCCGGCTCACCTTTGTTCGCAGCAAAAATTTTTGTATACCTAAAATCGATCAGTGTATTTACATCTTTCGACGCACGAAGTATCACTGAACCTCATTTTCCTCCATTTCCTCCGGCTGGCCCCCCGAAAGGAACTCCTGATTCACGGCGTGCAGACACTACTCCGTCTCACCCTTTACCTGACTGAAAGGTTACTTTTACTTTATCGTAGAATTTCATGTTTCGAGCTTAAAACTAAAACCCTAAAACTTAAAACAAGAAGGATTAATTGTTTTTTGCTGAAAAATCCTTAGTCTTTCGTCATTAGTCTTTACCTGAAGTATAAGTAAAAGAGTATGAAAATAAAGGTTTTATGCATATCCGATAGTGATAAGCACTTTGCCTCTGCTATCGACGAATATCTCAAAAGACTAGGGAAAGACCTAGAAATCATCACCATAAAACCAGAAAAAAACGGTACCCGCGACCAGATAATTTCCAAGGAAACTGATAAAATCATAGAAAAACTATCAAAAAATACCGATTATAAAATCCTTCTCTCGAAGGATGGAAAACAAGTTTCCACGGAAGAGATTGTGAAAATAGCAGAAACACACAATAATATTACTTTCATCATCTGAGGCCCCTACGGTTTTGATGAACCAAAATTGGATGCATTCATCCATACAAAAATAGCCTTTGGCAAAGCAACCCTGCCCCATGGACTAGCAAAACTCACTGTTCTCGAACAAGTCTATAGAGCAAAAAGTATTATGGAGTGAAGAGAATATCACTATTAAGCACTATTGGATATCCCTCCAATTTTTTATATAAAAAAACTCTTGCGCTATATACAGCGAAGAGGTTGGGATAAATATAACAAGGGGTTGGGCAAATTTCATTATTAAGATGTTGTAGACACTGCGATCTGTCCGGTTTGTGTAAGCCTGTCCATGAAGACACTATCAACTAGCTTGCCTTTCCAAAAAGATAGACAGTAGGTTAGTGTTGCTTCTTTGTCATACGGCTTACATGAGTAGATATCCATTTGGATAAACTGCTCTTTTCGGAAATAGTGAAATGCAATGTGCGAAGTTGCAATAACGACAATGCCTGTATAGGCATCATTACTTTCATAATAGAGCACAATCGGCTCTATAAGTTTTTTCATCTGTAAGAAACTCACTAGCCCATCTAAGAACTGTACTAGTATAGTTTCCGCACCTGACTCAGGCGTCAGATCTTGCCTTCCTACTGTTGCATAGAACAGTAGATGATGATGCACTAATGTGTTGTTCATAACTCATGTTTTACTTTTGTTTTTTTTGGTTTGCTAGTAGAGCCCTTTTTATATTTCCTGAAAATATTTGCAATAGATATAAACAATCATCTATACTATTTCTCAATTTCAGATAATCTTACATACAATAAAAACGATGTCTATAGACATCATCCTAGCCTCTTGTTTCGCCCATGTTTATCGATACAAAGGAAATCTAGCTTTTTCGCCTGCCAGAACTCTCCAAAGAAAGCTTTAATGTGCTCCTTCTCATAAGGATAGTTGCTATACATATCTATCTGTATAATACCCGTAGCCAGATGATAATGAAAGATAGCATGAGAAAGACTATCTACTACTCTCCCTATTCGCACGTGATGGACATCATCATACGTAATATATTTATCACTCGTATCATGCATATCTAAAAAAGCAACCAGACGAGAAAGAAATTCTTCCAAGATTGTCTGTGTTGCTTTTTCGGCATCCGTATCTGTACGTCATACAACAGCATAATAAAGAAAGTGGTGATGCACCGTGCGTTGGTTTTCTTCATATAAAGGATGTTTTCATTTTTATACGCAATTGCGAAGATTTTGAGATTTTTAGTTTTTCGTTGTATTTAGTGTCTCGGTTATACTGGCAGTATTTTCATTTGCAATAGATTTGAGAAAAGTTAAGATGAAATTATCACAAATGGATAAATTTAATTTGTAGCCTCCTTACCATGTTTCGCATAGATATAGATCATGCAGTTATCACCTGCCTTGCTGAAAGCAAAGATCTGAGCATGCAAGAATTATATGCTCGTATTACGGAGAAGAACATGAAAGTATCACTTCCAAATTTCTATAAAATTATTGGACGTATGATCGATCATCAGATCCTTGTAAAATCAAAAGGGAAACTTCAAATTCACGCAATGTATCTTCATTACATTATTGGATTGGCAAATAGCGTACAAGAAACATACTTCTCAGACACAAGCTATAAAATTAGCAATCTACAGTCTGGAGAACAGCAGGTCTTCACTGCCCCAAGTTTGTACGATCTTGATGTAATATGGATGGATCTCCTTTGACAATTGGTAAAAGAACATCCGGGTGAAGAAGGTTTTTACTACAACTCTCATCCGTATCACATCTTAAGCATCCCCAATAAAGAGAAAGCAAATATGGAAGACATCTGATGAAGCTTAGAAAAATCATATTTTCTTTTCTGAAATAAAACATTTCTCGATCACTACGGTAGCGAACTTCTCAGCATGAAGTGATACACCATTGCATGCATAGACAACCCTCCGTTCCCGGAGGAATGATACTGCATCAACATCATCGGCGATTACATCATAGAATGCACCTTTCCTACCACCATCACGGAGCACTATAAAATCTTCTTTGATACGGTTAAATCATTTGAATGATTTAACGTCGAGATGTTCAGCCATCTCATCAAGATGAAAGAAGGCTCATCCCTAAAAATCATCTACTCCCCTGAACACGCGAGGAAGATGAAAGCAAAGATTAAAAAGTTTTTTAAGTAATCTCTCCTTATTATATTATTTCCTATTCTTCACCGTTTTTTTCCTACATGTATGTGGTTATAGAAAGAGGTAGCATCGAAATCATGCTATCTCTTTTTATACTCTAAACAAAAACAAAAATGTTTCGTGCAAGCATTCCTTACGCTGTTATTGGCGTCGTTGCAAAGCAAAAAGATCATTCTGTCCAGTCCCTGCACAAGTATCTGATGGAAAAATGAGTCACGATCTCACTTCCCAACTTCTATAAGATCATTGCACATATGATTGACGATCAGATACTGGTCAAGCCAAGATGAAAAGTTCAGCTGCATGCACTCTTCATGCGTTACATCTTTGGCCTCAGCGAAGACAGCCAGAAAGTCTATCAGGGCGAAGAAGTAAATGTGCTGCAAAAACTTGCGCCCGGACAACAAGAAACGCGAGAAGAGTCAAACCTCTATGATCTCAATGTCATCCGTATGGATTTACTCTGTCAGCTGATAAAAATGAATCCATGATCGCCAGCATATCACTATACATCGCACCCCTATTATATCCTCTGAACACCCGATAAAGAAGTTACTAATATGGAAGAGATCGCCAACGCAGAAGAAAAATCACAGATGCTTATAGGAAATACCACATTTCTCGACAGACACGGAGCCGATCAGCTATCAAAGCACTATTTCACGACAAAGTGCGTCAACGATACACCGTTTCCTCAAGAAGGATATTCTGTCGACATCATCGGAGACTATATCGTAGAATGCATGCTGCCGACATGACTCAGCGAACATTTCTCTCTTTTCTTTAACTCGATCCTTTGAGTCGAAGGCTACAAAAAAGATCTCTTCTGCCAGGTACTCAAGATGAAAGCTCCTTGCTCTCTGAAACTCATCTACTCCCCTGAGCATGCGAAAAAGATGAAGGCAAAGATACAAAAGTCTATGAGATAAATTATTTAATAGCTTCTATAATATAACAAGGAGATGTACGGAATTCCTCTTCCCGTCCATCTTCTTTTTTTCCATACAGTTCATGCACGACAACATGAGAAAATCATATTTCATAGAGCCACTTCTTGTACGTTTCTTGGGAGAAAAAATAGTCTTCAATTTCCAGCGGATGATCAAGCTTTAGTGTTACAAAAATTTTATCGCCATCTTGCAAATTATCTTTAAAATGAAGCTTATAAGACATAAAATCAGCTCCATTAGCTTTATCCCAGTTAGCGTTTTGTATATAAAGTTTTCATCATTTGTGTAACGAAGTATGCGCTCCCGAAATAATCTTTTGAATCTCCTCTTCTTTAGGAAGAACACAGAGGACATAATTCATAGTAATCACATCAAAAAGCTCCTTTTTTATATTTGCAAAGGGAGCTTTCGAGTCAATGAGCTCAAAAGGCACTCCTGGCACATTGTCTTGAGCTATTTTAATAAGATTGGATGAAATATCGACACCCATAAGATCAGCTCATTTTGCAGATAAGACTGCAGCAATAACACCGCTTCCACACCCATAGTCAAGTATTTTCTTGCGTGAGCATTCTCCGACAAGCTCAACAAGCTTGCCATATCCAATATTTTCTGTTTTTTCAGTACTTTTATAACCCGAGAACTCCTTAGCGATGAGATTATAATCTGTCTGCATATAAGTTTCATATAATATAAAGCGCAGAAATCATAGCGGAAGTAATTTGCATTGTAAGTCAATAGTACGAATATTTGTCGGCGAATTTCGACAATAAATATTGCACAAATAAAGCTTTTTAATATAATTATTATGCATTATTAAATATTATTTATCATTTTCTATCAAAAAATATGGACACCATGGAAACAATATTATCGGACGTCTGATTAGATGACGTTGAAAGAAAAATCTTCCTTCTTTGCCAAAAATATGGCAGACTTTCTGTCACAGGAATCACAAGATTTGTATGACTGCCTAGATCGACTATTCACGGATATGTCGAAAAGATGAAAATAAAAAATTTCCTGATAGCTACAAAAGGAACTCAGGGTAACTACTATAGCAGCATCACACCAGACGAGATTATTTCACTCCTACAGAAAAAAAGGAATACCTATGAGGATCTCATACAGAAAGTTGAAGACATCAAACCAACATTACTAGAAAACATACATCTCAATAAAGCTCTACCAAAAATAAAATACTATGAATGAGAAGAAAGCATAGGCATCCTTTATGACAAAACGCATGAAGGAAAAGAGAAACGCTACCTCACAGATATTGACGCCATACTAAAATTTACATGACGAACGACAAAAGAATTAGTCAAAGAATTTGCGAAGAATAAGTGACATTACAGAGAGATACTTATTGATACCCCAAAAGCTCGCGAGTATGTAAAAGAGAAAACTAAAATGATCAAAAAGAAAAACTATGAGACGAGGTTTCTTAAGTCAACCAAAGGCATAAAGTCATCTAATTGTCTTATTGATGATACATATTTTCATATAGCTTATGGCGAACAATTAGTCGCAATTGAAGTCAACAATCCTATCTTTTTTCAGGTACAAAGCCTTTTATTTGACACATTACGAGAGAACATAGGTAAAAATTAGGTTGCCGGTTTGTGATTGAAAATCCAAGGCCAATCAGTATATATAACGGACTGCTTTATTTTATTAGTATCGTCGCAGGATGAAATACGAACTCATTAAAGGAAATGCCAATTATGAAATAAAAGTCATGGTAGACGCCGCTACCGAGGCAGAGATGAAAAAAGGAGCCCTCGCTATCGCGCAGAAAGATTTTTCATTTGCAGGATTTAGACAAGGTCATGTACCTTTGAGTATAGTTGAGAAAAACATTAAGCCTGAATACATGCAGATGGCTATGTATGAGGAAGTCATGAACAAAACTCTTCAGCAGGTTATCAAAGAACATGATAAAATACAGTTTATCGGACAACCTTATGATCTCCAGAACAACAAGGATGCCAACGGATGGTCTATTACTTTCAAACTCGATGTATATCCAGAAGTAGAAGTGAAAGACAAAAAGCGGCAATCGCTCTCTATGGAGACTATCAACGCTACTGCTACTGCTGAAGAAGCAGCAACTGCATTGAACAACCTCGCTCGCCAGTATGCTGACTACCAAGATACCGATACAGTAACTGAAGACAGCGTTGCGAAAATTAAGTTTTCGATGAAAGACAAAGATGGTAATGAAATCGACAAAGGTTCTGTATTCCTCGGAAAAGAAGAGTATGAAGAATCTGCTCTTTTGAAAAAAGAGTTTGTGGGACAAAAGAAAGATGCAACTGTTGAATTTGCATACGATGAAAAGAAGCTTCCTCATACTTTCCACTTTCATCCAAAGGATGAAGCAAAGAAAGGACTTAAGGCTGCACATGTATCTGCGACTATCGTAGATATTAAGAACGTTATCATGCCTGACTTAGATAATGCTGAAGTTCTTAAGAAGCTTTTCCAGAGTGAAGAGATTACCGACAAAGCATCTCTCCAGAAAAAGATTGACGAGGTACTCAGTCAACAGAAACGTGAAAACGCACTCCACCAGGGAGTAGAAAAGTTGATTGACGAAGTGAAAGGTTCTATGAGTGTCAGCATTCCACATACAGTGCTGAGAGAAGAAATGGGAGCTCGCATCAAACAGCTTGGAGATCGCATGGGTGGTGAAGCTGGCATGAAGCAATACTTTGACAAGATCGGAGAAGAAGGAACGAAGAAAGTATACGATGATATTGAAACATCAGCAAGACAATCACTCGAGAAATTCTTCATCCTCAGAAAGCTTGTAGAGCTTCTTGAGATCAATGATATCGACTGGAATAAACATCTTGATGCAGAAGAAAAGCTCTATGCTAAGTTAGCTTCAGGAAGTACTGCAAAGCCGAAAGCAAAAAGTGTAAAAGCATCTGAAGATAGCGAGACTGACACGACAGAAAAGAAACCTGCGAAGAAAACTACTACAAAAGCGAAAAAAGATGAAACAACAGAAGAGAAGCCTAAAAAGGCTAAAGCGAAGAAAGCTGAGTAAATAATCACTCATAGCAGTTAGATTATAGATGTTAGATTTTGGCATAAAATAGAGAGATTACCATTTTATTGCTATCATCTAAAATCTAATATCTAATTGCCAGAAATAGGAAGAAGTCAAGATATATGAGAAAAAAGACCTTTACATTGTTACCCAGATTACTATGTTTGGACAGCTCGGAGAAATGAAAAAGATGTATGACAAATATAAGAAGCTACAAGAGGCTTTGAAAGGAGTCATCATCAGAGCAAAAGACAACACGGAACAGCCTAGCGTGATCGTAGAGATATCAGCGGAAATGAAAATCAAGAAAGTAGAAATTGTAGATGACAGCGTGTTGTCGGTAGAGCACAAAACAAAGCTCGAACAAGCCATACAAATAGCATTTGAAAAAGGACAGGCAAAAGCACAGGAGATCGCGACTGAAAAGACGAAAGAGATCCTTGGTTTTGACCCCTCTCAGATGGCCAGTATGCTTGGTGGATCAGGCGGCGGAATACCATGAATGCCTGGATTATCGTAGTATGCAATTCGTTGCATAAAAACATCTCCATAAAAAAACACTCCCAATGAATAAATAGTATGTCTCCACACAAACGGACATACTATTTTTTTTAATAAAAAATATAAGAATGTATTTAGAGAATGTGATTGAAAACAAATAAGGTATGACTATACCAAAGATAATTTATTTATTCATTCATTTATTTTTTATTGCCTCGCTATGGAAAATTTACATCCAATTGTAGTACACTTCCCTATCGCCCTACTAACGCTTTATAGTATACTGGAGATACTATCACTGTTCCGCAAAGTACGTGACAGCAAAACAGTGTGGTATATTAAGCTATTTCTTCTTATTGTGTGATTACTCAGTGTCCAGGCCGCACTTACCACAGGAGAAATAGCTGGAGACGCATGACGTGGCATTCGCAATATACTCGAATGGCATGAAACTTTTGCAAATGCGTCTTTACGATGCTATGGAATTGCAGCCATTGGATACATATGACAATGGTTTCTCTATGATGGGATAACTACTCGCTGGTGACAAAAGATCATCGGAAGTACGCTACACATGATCATCCAGAAAATAGTGTTTCTTTACAAGAAAACCGGAATTCTTTTTATCCTCGCTATCGGCGGTATAGCAGCGCTTACTATTACTGGAGCATTATGAGGAGCTATGGTCTACGGTACACAAGCAGATCCCATGGTAGAACTCGTCATAAAGCTTTTACATATCAGTAATTAGTGAGTATGAAGCGCACATAATCAAAATGTAGAAAGCAAAATTACATATTATAAAAAAGCCGGCGAATGCCGAGCTTTTTTATTTCTTATATTGTATATATCTGAGATAGTTCTTCAGCAATCAAACCCTTCCACCTCTGCGCTCCTTTGAAAGGAAATGGCTTAATAGATTTCACATCCTCATAGATATGACACCATAGTCCTGGACGATATGCAACGAAGCAGGAGTCCGCGTCCTCCGGACGCATTGGCCTGCAGTCGACAAGGCGACCGACTGCAATAGCATGGCCGTGATGTAACTCCTCTCACTCGAGGAGTTTTTGTATTCTGGAAAATTGTTTTTCGCCGGCTCATTGTAACAATTCAGCATCTGAATATCATTTCTGGCTACAACACAAAAGGACCAGTCAACGATAGTTCGTCGACCAGGTCCTTGTTTCTATTTTACCATGAAGCATCAGCGAGCCATATGGCTCTTTTCGACTGAGTGCGCGTATGTTATGAGATGTGATGTGCATGTCCTGAAAGTTTCTTATAGAGCGTTGCCTGTGCAAGTTTTACCGTAGGAACAGCCCAGAGAAGTCCTACTCCAAATGGGATAATAGCGAGGATGAAAATGCCAAGTGACAAAAGCCAGATACCAATAATCTCCCGCACATGACCTTTTGTTACCTCCCAGCTTGCACTAATTGCTTCGATTGCAGTCATATTCTGGTCCACGACAAAGTACTCAAATAAGTAGAGTCTTGCCGCAACATAGATACCCGGGATAAGAAGGAGGATACAACCAAGAACAATCAGGACACCTGAGATCACTCTTGCAACAATCCACCACAGAAAGCGAATTCGATCATGATTCCAGAGATCTTTTATACGGACAGCTTTCTGATGCACGAAATGCAAAAAGATCTTTATGAGCCCAAAACTAAAAACAAGACTCAAGATAAATGCGATAGGATCCCCAAAGTTATCAGTATCTTGCGGCCATCCATAGATAAGATTGATAATAGCAGGGATCGCATTTGCTATACCAAGGACAATAAATATCTGCAAGAAAAACCATAAGTCTTTCTTTGCGTGCTTCCAACCGAAAGCCAATCCTTCACGTCTAAAAATCTGGTAAAAATTCTGATACTCTCTTTCCATAGACAACAATAATCAAATAAAACTATTCGCACTATATAAATTCATTGCTGCATTGCAATTGGCATATGTGTATATACTGCGGGACAGAAACAATCTTCTATGAACAATCCTACGTGAACTACATACGAAAAGGACGAGGCGTTGCCTCGTCCCTACAATATGGAAATATTATTCTTCATCATTATCTTCTTCATCTTCGCTATCATCATACTCTTCAATATCGGACGCATTATAATGCGTCCCTACATTTTCATCATTTGATTCTGCTTTCGGATCTTTGCTCTCTGATCTATGTGACTTATCATTCCATGCATGCTTATCGTCTTTCTCTTTAAACTCGATGACAATAGGCACTCCGATAAATCCAAACGCACGACGGATCACGTTTTCCACCCACTTTGTATAAGCAAAGTTTGTCTTATCCATCGAGTTGATGAACAGCACAAATCTTGGAGGATTACCTGAAACTTGAGATGCATAGTACATTTTACAGATCTTATTTTTCGGGAAACGTGGAGGACTTTTGATCATCGCTTCACCAAGCACCTTATTGAGCTGAGACGTCGTAATACGTTGTGTCATCTCCTTCTGGATCTTCTTAATGAACGAGAATAAGCTTTGCACTCCCTGCCCTGTTTGCGCTGAGATCGGGATAATCGGAATCCATTTTGCCATCTCAAGATATTTCATAATCAGCGCCATCTTCTGCTCAAGCTCTTTCTTCTCAACAAGGTCGATCTTATTGAGTACGAGAATAATCGGCACATTGTGACGAATCATATCACCAATAATCTTCATATCCATATGAGTGATCGACTCCGTAATATCTATCATCATAACCACGACTGGTCTGACAAACTCGATCATCTTAAAGGTCTTCTCCCAAGCGATCTTCTCCAGTTGCGCCGCCTTAGCCCCGCGGCGGATACCTGCGGTATCATACAATCTGAACGTTTGCTGACCCATGGTGATATCTGTCACGATGTAGTCAAGCGTGGTTCCTGGTTTTTCATCAACATGTGCAATTTTTTCTTTTGCAAGATGATTGAGAAGCGATGATTTTCCGGCATTTGGCTTCCCAACAATAGCTATGTTAATCTCGTTATCACTAGCTGCTAGCTGCTCTGCATTCTTGTCTCTGAGCTTATACTTCTTCGCTATGACATGGATCTCGTCGAGCAATGAATCAAGGTTTTCTCCATGCTTTGCAGAGATACCGATAGTTTCTGTATACCCTAGTCCATAGTAATCAGCCATGGCAAGCGTATATTTCTTTTCTATGAAGTTTCCTTCCAGCTTATTGATAACAGCTATAGTCTTCTCTTTTCTTCCACTGACTAAAATCATCTCATTGATCTTTTCCTCCTTAGCTGTCATACCCTTTCTTCCGTCAATAACGAAAAGCAGAATATCTGCATCATCAATGATTTTTTGGATGTAAGGAATCTCCGCATCGAAGTTGTCCAATCCCGGGCTGTCGATAATTTCTGTTCCTTCAAGCTCCTGTAATATCGAGCGATCGCGCAAAAGCTCCCTGGTCGTCCCATGGATATCAGTTACAATTGCGCGGTAACTTCCGAGCAGTCTATTGAAAAGTGTCGATTTACCTACGTTGGTAGCCCCGACGAGTCCTATTTTCATGAAATATTGTTTTTGAGAAGCTAATTATGCGAAATAGTAATGATTACCTTGGATTTTTCAAGGGATTGACTTATTTTAAAGAAAACATATCATACTCGTATTGTTTAGATAATAATATTCAAACATGATTAATTCTGTTGGATCTCATAGTGAGAATGCAGATAGCTTCACTAATGGCCAAAACAATGCGACCGCATCTCAGATACTTCTTAATTTTGAGCATTTTTCTCCTGAGCAAAAAAAAGAGATTAAATCTGCACTACGCGATCTTAGTGTAGGATGGCAGGGAGAATACGAAAAGCCTTTTCGTACATTTGAAGCAAACAATATATCAGCCATTGATGAGTATCTCAAAATACTTACGCTTTTATTTAGCGCAGGAACACATCAACAAGATGTTGTAAGAAAGGCTATTATAGCATTTATAGAACGTGCGAAGACCATTGTACCTCAGAAAAATGATGCAAAGCCTGTTGAAAAAGTACTTTTCTTGCAACATCCAGAAAGAATACATGACGTGAATGAAAAATATGGAGACAAAATTAATGCCGCGAATAATGTCGATATTTGGGATGAAGATGGAAATGGAGGTTATTACGATAAGATAGATTTTCCTGGTTGAATGTTAGACGATTTCTCATGAAACTTTTGTCTTATTCATGCCACAGAAAATAAGCTTACTCAGAGGCCAAACGCCATTGTTATCGTACTAAATGGAGAAATGAGAAAGAAATTCAGATTCCTCCAATGGCAATATTTTCAGCCTCATGCGGTAAAATTCTTTCCTGACGCAGTAGAAAAGGCATGGGAAATGACTGATAAAGAAGTATTTGATACATTTTCACTTCCTGATACAGATTAAAAAAAGACCGCCCTCAAGGCGGTTTTTTAATAGAGCTGCATCGTTATCATTAGAACTTCACAATATACGTCTCCTTGCTCTCCTTTCTACATGCGCTTGGCTTAAACACTTTTACATTTTTTGCTCCCACGATCGCCTTAAATTCTGCGAGAAACTCTTCAAATCACGGTCACATAAATATCTTGATGACGGCTTTTCAGCCGTTTTTTAAAAACTGTTCATAGAGTGGGAGTGTTGTACGAAGAAGCTCCACGCTTCTCATCGCATCAATGTTACGGAAGCCAATGGTGTTTGGCGCCATATCGGAGATAATGGCGTCAAACTTCTCAACTCCATGATTTCCAATGAGTTTCCTGACGGCTTCCGTGTCTTGGATATCCTGTACATACCAATGCACGCCTGGCATTTCCACTGTCGCTGGTTTAATATCAAATCCGATGATAACTGGATTTTTGATATTATTTTTCTTCAAATGTTCATGCGCATATTGCATCCATGACCCTGGCGAACATCAGATATCCATAACACTTTTTACATTTCTATCGAAAATCTTATATTTTTGGTCTATTTCCTCCAACTTAAAAGCGCTCCTGGCTTTATATCAGGACTTCTTTGCTTGTTTAAAGTAGTGGTCATATGGATTATAACTCATCCTGATACTATAGTGATTATACGCGAAAAATCAACCATGCATGAGAATATTAGCCTCATCTATTCTATCCTGCATCTATAGATACTATTCTTGCAATGCCCCCTCTATTTGCCTATAGTGTAAATCTCCTAAAGTTTCTTTAGGTTTTATGTTCTAAGCTTGTCGTCGACACATGAAAAAGGGATTACGTTGGTTTATTATATTTGCACTAGTGATAACAGGAGTATTATATTTCATCAATACTAATTACGAAATCACGACCAATGAAAAAGGCGAAAAAATCATAGAAAAAACAGACAAAGAAACATCTATGGATCTTACAACATGGCTTTCACTCTACCAAAGCGGTTCCTTTGACAAAGTAAAAGTAGTCAACGATACGCTTCTCGAAGGATATCAGGAAGAAAATAAAGAAGGGAATGTTCCGCTTATGTCTCTGCAGAGCAACGTTAAAGTAGTCTATTATAATGTTTTTTCAGCACAGAAACCTGCAACGACATCATTGAAAGATCTTGGTATTTCCCTTACCGGAAGTACGGCGATCAGCTCTTCTCTCGAAGAGCAAAATGTATGGTCAAAGCTCTTCATGGAAACGATCGTACCTATGCTTTTCTTCCTCGTCATAGCCATCTTCCTCTTCCGCATGATGAGTCCAAAGGGAGGTGGATTGCCATTTAATATCCAAGCAGGAAAGCTCAAAAGCAAAAAAGAAAGCACAACAAGATTTGCTGATGTGGCAGGTATGGACGAGGCAAAAGAAGAACTTGTCGAGATCGTAGAGTTCCTGAAAAATCCAACCAAGTTTTCAAAAGCTGGCGCTCGTGTACCAAAAGGTGTACTCCTCTTTGGACAACCTGGTAGTGGTAAAACACTTCTCGCAAGAGCCGTAGCAGGCGAAGCAAATGTACCATTCTTTTCTGCTAGTGGTTCTGAATTTATGGAAATGCTCGTAGGTATGGGTGCTGCAAAAGTAAGAGAGCTTTTCACCAAAGCAAAAGCTGCTGCTCCATCTATCATCTTTATCGATGAGATCGATGCTATCGGGAAAAGACGTGGCGCAGGATTTACCGGAGGTCATCAAGAACAGGAACAAACACTCAATCAGATTCTCACAGAAATGGACGGATTTGAACAGGAAACACGCGTCATTGTTATCGCTGCAACAAACAGACCAGACACACTCGATCCTGCACTCCTTCGTTCAGGAAGATTCGATCGTAAAGTTATGGTAAGTCGTCCAACGCTTGAAGAAAGAGTATTGATTATCAAGTATCATCTGAAGAACAAGAAAATAGACAAGAGTGTTGATCTCGATGCACTTGCTCGTAAGACAAGTGGATTTGTCGGAGCTGACATAGAAAATATACTCAATGAAGCTGCGCTCAAGACTGCGAAAGAAAACAGAGTCGCTATTACAAATAAAGACTTAGACTACGGTCTTGAAAAGGTCGTTATGTGACCAGAAAAGAAAATTAAATCACTCAGAGAACAAGAAAAAAAGATAGTGACATACCATGAACTAGGACATGCTGTAACAGCATTTAATCTGAAGGAATCAGACCCTGTCGAGAAGATCTCTATCGTCTCTCGTGGTATGGCTCTTGGTGTCACATGGATGATGCCTCAGGAAGATAAGTACTTATACAGCAAAGCTAAGTTCCTCGACGAGATGGTTTCACTCCTCGGTGGACGTGCTGCTGAAGAGATCTTCTTTGGAAAAGAACATATTACCACTGGTGCATCAAATGACTTTGAAAGAGTCACAAAGATAGCTTACGATATGATGACAAAGTATGGTATGGACGATGAGCTTGGAACATTGCAATATGCTCCAAAAGAAGGAAGCAGCGAGTATCAGATGTACAAACCATACTCAGAAAAAACTGCAGAGATGATAGACAGCAAGGTGAAAGCACTCGTTGCTGACGCCTATGCAAAATCTAAAGAGATTCTCACCAAAAATAAGGATCTCATGGAAAAACTCTTCTCCGTCCTCTATGAAAAAGAATATCTCACGAAAGAAGAATTCGAAAGCGTCATGAAAAACCCAGACAATGCTGACACTCTAACTCAGACAATGCTCGATGAGTATCGCGATGAACTAAAGAAAGTAGAGTCGAAATAGGGCAAAATTTAGAGAGAAAAGAGCTGCAGGATTATGGCTCTTTTTTCGTAATACTCATTTGACCTAGAACAAAGAATGGTTACACTTACTGCATAATCTACAGGTTTTATAGCTCTTTTTTCCTCATGAATACGGTCTCTCGCAACAATAGTTCTCAGCTCGATGAAGCAGCAAACAGCTCATCGATACAAGCTGAAGGAAGCATAGAAAAAGAACCTCTCATGAAACAGACGACCCTCGTCTATGTGTTCAATCCTGAAGGAGAAATGCTTTTAGCGGTGAAGAAAAAAAGCGATTCTGGCTTTGATGTTTCAGTGGAGAAAGTAAATACAGCGGGAGGGAAAAGAGAACATCAGGAGACCATCATCGATTGTGCGCTCAGAGAACTCCAGCAAGAATTTGGCATCATCGTATCAGAAAGACAATTAGAATTTGTCGGGGTTGTTCGTTTTCATTTTGAAACCAAGAAAGCTTGGGACAACGAGTGCAATGTCTACAAGCTCATGAACTACGCAGGTGGATTTAAAGATAGTGATGAGATGGCAGAAATAAAATATTTTGACCTAGCTGATTTACCATGGGAAAAGATGTGGGAAAGCGACAGAACATGGCTCCCCAAGATGCTCAAAGGAGAAATGCTCAATGAAGATTTCTATCATACAGATGACGGGAAAGTTATTTCTCATACTAGCCACTAAAAGATACAGATACGGATGACAGATACTGTATCAGCATCTTGTATCAGTATCTCTGTTTTATGTATAAGTTAATAATATGATCCAGACAAATTTGATCTATGTCTTCAATCCAGCGTGACAAGTACTCCTCTGCGCAAAGAAGAAAACTAATTCTGGTTTTGAAATATCGCTTGGAAAGCGAAATGGCGCTGGTGGAAAGGTAGAAGAAGATGAGACTATGCTCCAGGCGGTTGTAAGAGAACTACAGGAAGAAACAGAAATTACTCTTCCTGAAGAAGCATTTACATTACAAGGAATCAATAAACTCTACTATCAGAATAAGCCTGAACGGAATCAGGAAGTTCATGTGTTTATTACAAAAAATTATACAGGAAATTTTCATGAGACCGAAGAGCTGCTTCCTCAGTGGTTCAATATTACTGACATCCCCTATGAAAAGATGCGAGCAGATGACATCCATCGGATGCCAAGAATGTTTGCTGGCGAGTATTTTGAGTATACGTTTTACTTCTCTGAAGATGGGAAACAGATTCTCTCGCATGAGAAATTAAAGTAACATCATTGATGAAATCATTGCACTACGGAGCTTTTCTAAGCTCTTTTTTTACATTTCAAAAACATTGATATATTGTCGTATTATTGTATAATATTCGCTCTTACTAATAGTATTTGTTATGTACGGACACCTCGCAAAGTACAGATATGAGAATGGCACTATACTCAACTCCATCTACTCAACTCTTCCGATGGATGAATTTTTACAATGAAATTTTTCTAGGGGTGCCGAAATTATCGATCAAGCTCGCACCCTCATACGCCAATGTCTTCAACAAGAACAACAAAGAATTATTGGTGAAAACCATACAAGCATATGAAGCTTTATTGCGAGCGAAATCGAAAGATGTCTCACTGAAAAAGGGAAGCTAGAAGCAGAACGTGAAACTCTCACAAAGGAAATTTATATGTACAATAAAAGCATTAGTGCTCTCAAAAAATACTGTGATTGAAACGACATAAAAGAAGCTATTTTAAAGAAATTTGCGCAATTAGAATACAACGTCGAAAAGATGACTGAATTTATGGCTGATCTTCAATATGGGAACGTTGAGCATTATAACAAAGCCATAAAAGACTATAATGAAATGATTGTCTCTCCCGAATATCTTGCATTTTCTGCGCACCAGAGATCTTATAAAACGCTTATAGATCTGAGAAAAGAAAATACCCAAGCTCTCTCTCACAAGGGAAACATGACAAATATGACCAAACAAGTAGAAGAGTTACAAAATGGGAAAAGAGCAGCAAGCATTGATAAGCGAGCTGGGGAAAAAGTAGAACAGATTTTTCAAAAAAGAGATGGAACAGCAAGAGAGATCGACGACAGAGATCTAGAAACAATCTATAAAGAAACTCTTTTCTGACGCTTAATAATTAATCACACTACTCCACGAAAACAAAAAAAGCATATGTTAGAAAACATAAGTGATAAGCTGGGTCTATTCCATTATCTCAATAACGTCTATACCAATTTAGTGACACAGACTCGTCTTTTAAGCACACCGAAAACATTGGAAGATAGTAATGAAATTCGTAATGAAAAAATGGATGCTGCTATTCGTGAGGTAAAAAACGTCATTACAAAGATCAATGGATCTGTGTACTACCATCTTCTCAAGATCAGCGATGAAGATATAACACATATCGAAAATCTCTTACGCGGACCAAAAACTGCCCTCTTCGACACACATACAGACGAGAAATTACACAAAGCTTTCAGGCTGATTAACGAACATCTCGAGCACGATAACTTAGAAGACATGATTGCTCAGCTCTGGAACTATGATTTCTGGAAGGTTGACCATAGCAAACAAGACATTCTCAGGATGGCTTTTGTGCTCCTCGACAACATGACAGACGAAGAACGCGAGCTAGTGGCTGATTATGATGCACAGCAGCTTCTCGGCCCATATGTTCGCCAGGAAAAAGAGAGTGACCTTCAGGGCAATGCATTCAGCACAGAGGTGTTTGATGGAATGATAAAAGTCAAAAAGAAGAGCTAGACATGCTCTTTTTTTTTATGCCAGTTTTCATACTATCATTTGTAATTAGTAGTTCATAACTGAAGATCATGAGTAGTTACAAGTTAGTAGTGAAAGATGCATTCCGACAAATTCTCGGTCGTATTATCTCCGCCATCGGCGGATTTTTGGTGGTAAAACTCATGACGCCGTATCTCTGACCGCTCAGGTACGGAGACTATTCAACGATATTAAAATACTTTGCCATATGGTCTGCCTTTGCAGACTTCGGTCTATATGTCATAGCGCTCAAGAAGCTCGGATCGCTCAAAGAAAAGATGCATCTCGATGCGAAGACACATGAGATGCCAAAAGACGGCGAAGCAAAAACAGAGCTCGAGAACTACTATGGAAAGTTTGTGATGTCGAGATACGTGACAATTATCATTGTCTATATGACGGCACTGATTGTTGCATATTTCATACCGGCATATACCAGCAATCCGTATCTCATGTGGGGACTGCCGCTCGGTATGCTCTTCTCAGCAAGCTTCATGGCCGCAGGTATATTGCAGCTTCCGCTGCAGCTCTTCTGGGGGATGAAACATGTGAGTATTGCACTCTCACTCGCGAGAATCATCCAGATCGTTGTACTGGTTGCTATCGTCTATCTCTATAAAAATCCTGATTTCTCTGTAGCAAGCAGCTATTCTATCAATGCTTTCCTCCTCATGATAGGCTCAGTGCTTGCGAGCGCAGCCATGCAATGACGGTACGTACGAAGAGTAAGCAATAAGCATATCAAGCTCCGTCTCAAACCGGACTGGAAGTTCACCTGGAACGTTATCAAAGACAATTGGCAATACTGACTTGCATACTGCCTCAGCAGTCTGCATACGCTTGGAGTCATGATTCTTATGGGAATATTTTATCCAACAGCTGAGGGTTTTGCATACGTGGGTATGTGGGCTGTCGCATCAGCACTCATGGAAATATTACTGATTGTTCCTTCTTCACTCTGAAACAGTATCGTCCACAAAGTAACTGCATATAGCGATGAACTCAAGCGCAAAAGCTACGGAAGTCTCTTACTCTTCGTACTGCGAATAGGTATGGTCTTCGTTGCAAACTTCCGGCTGTTTGATAGTAATATCATTTACCTCGTCAGCGGAAAAGAGTTCCTTTCAGAGTTTATTGCGGGAGGCTTTGGCTCAGATTTCATCTTGCCATGGCTTGCAGTGACAATGCTCCTCAGCTTCGCCAAACAAGTTTATAACTTTATGTTTGTATCGACAGGTTTGAATAATCATCTGCTCAAAGTAAATGCAATCGGAGTGATTATAGGAATGATCGTCGGAGCGATCATCATACCGAAATATGCTATCGTTGGAGGTATCGTGACCCAAATGCTTATGGAGCTACTCTATCTACTTGGTTGAATAATTGTCTCAAAGCGGAAGCGCGTTTCACTCATCTTTTCATGGAAATATTTCACCATCCTGATGGGAAGCATCGTGCTCATTGCATGAAGCGCATGGCGATACACAAATAATATAGGTCCAATAGCATACAATGATTATACGCAATTGATTATACGATGACTCATCGTCAATGGAATGATGCTTCTTATTGGCTACAAGCCGCTTAAGAAAGTGATGAAAGGAATTACCCATGATGGAAATGTGGATCAGCAAATAAACGAAGTACAAATAGCAGGAGAATAAATTAACAAAAGAAAAACTCGGCGTCATGCCGAGTTTTTTGTAACTTATTAATATGCTCTCGCAAACAATACTCTCTTGCCACTAGGTTTCCCTGTACGGATGCAGACTCCCTTTTCGTCTTTCGAACTTGCTGGGATACATCTGATCGTCGCCTTAGTTTCTTCTTTAATGAGCTCTTCTGTCTCGATGGTCCCATCCCAGTGAGCCATGACGAATTTTCCTTCATCGAGGGCTTTCTTGAACTCATCATAGTTATCGAGCGTCACAGTATTTTTTACTCTCATCGCACTGTTCTTTATAAGCAATGAGTTCTGGATATCTGCTATAGCATTCTCGATATTCTTCTGAAGCTCGATAATTGCCATCTGATGTTTCTCTCCTGTATCTCTACGAACGAGTTCTATATTTCATGATGCAACATCTCTGGGACCAACTCCTATACGAAGTGGTACTCCTTGCAATTCATATTGATTATACTTCCATCACATACTTTTTTGATCGTCCCGATCAACCTTTACTTGTAAAGGTATATTCACATCGCCAAGAATGTTTGACTGAATAGTGAATTTCGCGTGCTCAATCTGCGGTAGGATTTTCTTTTCGATAAATGTTTTTACCATCTCCTTCTCATCATCTGTTTTTCCGATAGGGATGATAACGATATGGATAGGTGCCATGGCAGGAGGAAGAACCAATCCTTTGTCATCTGAATGTGACATGATAAGTCCACCCATCATACGTGTACTTGCTCCCCATGAAGTTGCATAGACAAACTCAGCCTGGTTTTCCTTGTTGATAAATTTCACATCGAATGCCTTTGCAAAACTTTGCCCTAAGTAATGGGATGTACATCATTGCAATGCCTTACCATCTTGCATCATACATTCGATAGTGTAGGTATTGTCTGCTCCCGCGAAACGCTCATTTTCTGACTTCTCACCAGCGACACCGGAGATAGCAAGAAACTTCTCGAAGAAATCCTGATAGACATTCCACATTTTTTTTGTCTCCTCTTTCGCCTCTTCTGCACTTGCATGCGCTGTATGTCATTCCTGCCAGAGGAACTCCGCAGTACGAAGAAATAAACGAGTTCTCATCTCCCATCTCACGACATTTGCCCATTGATTTACAAGGATCGGAAGATCGCGATATGATTGGATCCAGTCTTTATACGTATTCCAAATGATCGTTTCCGATGTCGGACGCACGATAAGCTCTTCTTCGAGCTTCGCTTCAGGATCAACTTCGATACCACCCTTTCCATCGTTACGTAAACGATAGTGCGTCACGACAGCTGCCTCTTTCGCAAATCCATCCACATGCTTCGCTTCTTTAGAAAAGAATGACTTCGGGATGAAGAGCGGAAAATACGCATTCTGGTGTCCTGTCTTTTTGAACATCTTATCAAGGGTCTGTTGCATGTTCTCCCAGATCGCATAGCCATACGGTCTTATCACCATACATCCACGTACTGCAGAACTTTGCGCAAGCTGCGCCTGCTCTACAAGCTCATTGTACCATGCTGAAAAATCTTGTTCTCTTGTCGTCAGTGCCATTGGGCTTATATAATAATAGATTAAAACGTATGCGCAACATGAGAATAGTCATTGAGAGTATTAATAGTTCGCTTTTGACTATCTGGGGAATATTCTAATATAGTAATACTTGCATTCATAAGCGGCGAACATGCTTCAAGGTAGAGAGCTCCCGGAAGGCGAAGCATATCAGAGAGTACCGCACGAATAAGCGCACCGTGTGTTACTACACACACATGCTCTGGTGTTCACATAGAGATCAAATCTGCAAACCATGCTTTAAATCTTGCTGCAACTACATCATCATGTTCGAATTCTTTATCAGTATTATAATAATCTAGTGGTTTCATACCTAAGTCTTTTGCTATTTTTCTCACCTCTGTTCCAAGCATACCCTCATATTTTCACATTTTTCTTTCTTTTAGTCTGGGGTCTTGTTGTATCGTGAGAGGAATATTCTGATACTTATTTATAGCTTGAGCTGTCTGCATAGTACGTTCCACATCACTTGACCATATCATATCTAACGAGATAATTTTCATCTTTTGTCATAACAATTCGATCTGATGTTTTCATACCTCATTTAAACCATCTTCGCTCTGTCAGTTTAGAATTCAGCTTTCATTCATAACAGTATAACCATGACGAATAAGATATAGTTTCATTTTAAGAACTTCTTGTTACTAAAAGAGTTTTGCACCATTTGGCACATGTTTATCTGGTCAGATAAGCACCACATGTCCATCACTATCGGGAAATCATGTCACTAAGCATTCAGACATCCATGGTCCGATCTGTTTCGGTGGAAAATTTACCACTGCCACGACCTGTTTTCCGATCAAGGTCGGCAACGCATAGTGCGTTGTAATTTGTGCCGATGATTTTTTTATACCAATCTCTGGCCCAAAGTCAATTACCAGTTTATATGCCGGCTTTCTCGCTTCGGGGAACTCATACGCTTCTACAATAGTTCACACTCTCAGTTCGACCTTTTCAAAGTCGGCATAGTCAATCTGCTGCATAGAATAATGCTATGAATAAATGCTATGAATATAGCAAATGAGCGGGGTTTTGCAATCTGCTCTGAGTCTTCCGGTCTATTGACTTATGTTAGCAATTTCATAAAATCTTATCATAAATAAAATCGTGAACCTTAAAAAAGAAGAATATTATGAAACACAAATTATTTGGAACCACCTCAAACGGAACAGTTACCATTGTACTACCAGACCATCGTATGGATGCTTTCTTCAATGATGATGAAGCGGTATCGCGGCATGAAAAAATATACTTTGCTCCAGGAGCATACGCACTCGCACGAGTAGTTACATGTACACATTGGATGCAACAGAACGCGATAAGCAGTCCTACTGAAGCGCTTATGACCTACTTCTACCAAAAGGCATCTGCCCTAAGAAGTGAGCTTCTTAGCAGCAGAAACCTTCCCGCTACAACATACATAGCGGTAAAGATCATTAAAACCGAAGAGTGCAATCATTTCATCATCAAATGCATCAATGATCAGGGCTTTCCTGTTTATATCTGGCATATAGATGTAGAATCAGAAAGCTCTGACCTCATAGACAGCTTCTTCGATGCAGTCATAAATATGAAGGACAAAGAGATGGGAAGGTTTCAAATAGGCTTAGCAGATATCGATGATATCGCATTTGAAGCCTTCACCAAAGCACAAAAGAGAGTGGCTCAGCCCATAGTTATGCATATCAGTCAAAAGGGATTCATATGGGTAGCAAGCCAACCACTCAAAGTATATGACGGATGGATAGTTCCAGCGGAGATCACTTCACAGGTTCACTATGACGAGCTCAAAGCAGAAATAGAAAGGATGTATCACATCGAAGACGACCTGCCAGAGACAGCGCGTACGTACATGAAAAAGATAAACGCCATGCTGGCAGACTGGAAAGAGCCCGCTCCAGCGCCAATCGCTGAGGCACCACTACCAGCAACAGAACCAGTAGAGGCTACAGCATAATAACTGAAAACAATACCTTGACCGACAGAGCACTCTCTTGTCGGTTTTTTTATTTCTTGTTTTTATTACCTCGACGTCGCTCAGGCTTTTCTCATTTCTTATAGGCAATACGAATCAAGGTGATTGTCAGTAGAATCATAGGTAACACAAAGATGAACATCACCTCACGTGGCGAAGAACTCTCATCGAGCGTTAGTGCCAATGCAATAAGGATGACAATATATGCTCAGAGCACAAGCCAGCCTTCTCACGATGCAGGAACCCAACCATAGCCATATGTCTTATTTTTAAACCAAAGCTTTTGCATCATTAACATGAGGAAATGATAAAACGAGGAAACGCAAACGATATTTTTTATCTTTTATTTATTATCTCTTATGTAATAAAAAATCTCGCCCTGTAAAGGACAAGATTTTCATGCAGTGAAATGAATTACATAGTTTCACCATTGTGGTACTCACCTTTACACATGAGACCATCAAGACTATATCTCTTTCCACCAGTGAAAATGAGAGACACAAGAATACCAAACAATACGTAGTCGAGCTCTGCTACTTTGATACCCCATCCCTTTGTATTGAGAGCGAAAAGCATAACGATAGCAAGGATAGCAGCAAACCAACGAGTGAAGAGACCGAGTACGAGCATTGCCCCACCAACAGTTTCAGCGATAGCTACGATCCAGAACCATGTTTCATTTGAGAAGAACGTAAGCCCAAGATTTGTTGCAGCTCCTCCTACGAAGTCCATCATACCTGCAGCAGGCATAAGGATCTTAGTGATACCATGGTAAAGAAATACCGCTCCTATAACGAGACGAACGATAAGTGTGCCGAAACACCCTTTGTGAAATCTTTTCATACGTAATAACCAGTAAAAAGATAAATACCTATTTACTAGCTATCCTGCTAACTTTTTCAAGCATTTTTTCTCTTTCTTCCAGCGTCTTCTTTGCAGGCAACTTTCCAAATACAGTATACGAACGGAGAGTTATACCAAAATAAAACAATCTCGCTAATGCTCGATTGAGCAGGATACCAATGCCTGCAGTGAATATAACAAACTTTGGAGATCATGCAGTGAAAATAATTCTTGCTGTTTTGCCTTTGAGAAATCTATGTGGCAAAAGTGAACCTGGCTTAAAACGATATGCAAATCCGCTCGAGAAATTTACATCTACCCAGTTTTTCATGATCGCCGGCGCATCGAAGTTCCACAAAGGGAAAACAAACACGAGCTCATCTGCCCATAAGATCTTCTTTTGAATTTCTTCTCTTTTATTGTCAGGAATAGCTTTGTTCATATGATCAAGCTGCAAGTAATCCTGTTTTCGCTCTTCACTATAGAGGTTCATGAGAAAACAGTCGTGTCATTTGTTTTGCGACGTCTCGATAAACCTCTGCGCAATCTTATGCGTAAACCCTTCAGGATTTGGATGAGCAGTTATTATCAATTTATTCATCTCTTTTCTTACCTATTAAAAGCAATGCGATTTTAGCATGTAGATGTTAGCAGGTGCTAAAATCTAATATCTATAATCTAACTGCTATATAAGGATTTCGCCTTAAATTGAAATTAATTATTTTTTATAACAAAAAAATAACTCTTGCAAGTTATTTCGTTCAGGGCCAGAGAGGATTGAACTCCCGACGCGGAGCTTTGGAGACTCCCGCTCTACCACTGAGCTATGGCCCTATAGTATTTTCTCAATGATAACCTCCTGTATAATGATTATTTTCAATATCTTTTTAATGGTGGGTTTGCGGGGATTCGAACCCCGGACCAGGAGCTTAAGAGGCTCTTGCTCTACCAACTGAGCTACAAACCCACAAGTTGTCTGCTGTGGACGTGACTAGAATGATAGAAAAAAGCCCCCTAAATGCAACAGATTTTATATTTGACTTATTGGTCATGCTTGCTATTATAGGGGTACAAATCAAAACAGAAGATTATGAGACGAACATGGATAGTATTGAGCATTGCCGTGCTCTTACTGATAGGATCTAGCCATCAAGGGATGGCACAATGCAGAGGGGAAGCCAAAGGAAAATCCTCTCCTGCCAAGAAAAGCAGCGCTAAGAAAAGCAGCGCTCCACGTAGCAGCGACTACCGAATGGTAGTAAATACGCTGGACAATCCCAATACCGATGGTACCACTATCATAAGTTATGATCTCGAAGAGAGCTCATTAACTATTGAGTTAAACAGAAAGGCTGGGACGCTTACAACCACAACAAGAAACCTCAACTCTACCATGAGCGGAGAAAAATTCACTATCGACAAGCGTAAAGAACGTAAAGTCGAGAAAGCTGATGTTGGTGAGTACCAACCTATGGTATTTAAAACAACTGATGGCGGCGATATACAGCTGACCATAAAAAAAAGATAGAATATTTATCTTACTAACTCCCCGGTGTTCCGGGGGTTTTTTTGTAAGAAAAAGTCTATGCGCCGGATAAATAACCATTGCAATAAAGAGTAAGCAGAATATAAGTAAACATCTTTTTAGATTATGTAAAATAAGTTGATGGAAAGAATTATTACTGATCACCAGAGAGTAAGGGAGACAAGCAGATTTTTCCAGCAGGTATATGCATGGATGTGCGGAGGGCTTATCATTTCGTGACTGACTGCGTATCTGGTAGCGACTACCTCAGCTATCTATGAGCTGATATTTTCAAATAATATTATTATAATAGCGCTGATCATCATCGAACTTGGGCTCGTCATCAGCCTCGCCGGATGGATCAAAAAGATGGCTGTATCTACCGCAACATTTCTCTTTCTCCTCTACTGTTTTACTACAGGATTAACTCTATCGGTTATTTTTCTCGTCTACACAGCAACATCTATCGTATCGGTCTTCTTTATCACCGCAGGCATGTTTGCAGCCATGAGCTTATATGGATTTTTCACTAAGCAGGATCTTTCTGGTATGGGACGCATACTCATCATGGGACTGTTCGGGATCATCATCGCAAGTCTTATCAACATGTTCATGAGAAGCGCTGCGGCCGACTACGTTATTTCTATCATCGCTGTACTTATCTTTACCGGGCTGACAGCATACGATACTCAAAGACTCAAAGCGATGAACATTATCGGAAACGAATGAACCGACGAAGGTCGCAAAGAGTCTATCATAGGCGCACTCACCCTCTATCTCGACTTCATCAATCTTTTCTTAAGATTATTGAGCCTCTTCGGCAAAAGAAGATAAATTCATTATTTCATTCGTAATTCGTCATTATTAATTCGTAATTGAATGAGTATGTTTCTCCAAGTCCTCTACGATCTGGATGCTTCGAAGGCAGCCGAAAAGATGATGTTTAGCTGTGATGAGTTTATAGTTGAGCCCCATCATATTTTGCTATGGAAAAAAGAGTGACGACTAAAGCTCGTTGATGAGGACACATTTCCTGAACACGTGCCCTGCCAGGTATTTGTACAAGTAGAAAGATTTGACAGAGTAAAATGCATGTTCTTCAATGTAGACTACAAACTTTCTCCTGAGTGCTATGAGGAGCCACTACTCAATAAAAATCTTCTTGAACGATCTTCAAAATACGGTGGATTACGAATCGAGATGAGCATACCACTAAAGAACAAAGCATTCCAGCTTTCTCTGACGTTTGAGAAAGTAGAATAGCTAGACCGTATTGAGCAGCTCACTCACTTTCAGTTTGATATACTCATTTACAATTACTTTCTGCCCTTCTGGGGTCATATACCAATTTTCTTTCGTATACTTTGAACCTGCCGCTAGTCTGTACACAGCGACTTTTGTATGGAGAAATTTCTGCATATAAGAATATGTTCTTCTCAGCGCATAAGGCGACGTTACAAGAATCATAGATTTTACATTCATATACAACGCATCAAGCATATTAAGGCTCGACTTCACATTGTCAGGAATAGAGATCGAGTTTTTCTCCAGTAGCATAGCTTCTGCTGGAACACCTTTTTCTAGAGCATATGCGTGCCATGCTTCTGCTTCGGAGATCTCTGCGGTTCCTCGAACCGGTCCTTTTCATGTGAGTAATATTTTCTCTGCATATCCAGCAGTATAGAGTTCTATCGCCTTATCTATTCTCAATGTTCAAGGCGCGCCAAACACCATGATCATATCAGCCTTTTGTACAGCATCTTCCTCAGAGAGATAATCCCAGAGCCTATCAAGAACTTCTTGAGGTCAGCTATAATTTCACAATGCATCGAGACAATCAGACTCCAATTGTTTTAATTGTTGCCAGAAAAGTGGATCCTGCAAATCTTTTCTTTCTTGTCGGTGAGTAAAGTAGTCTGTAGAAAGACCAACTACTGTACAGAAATCTATAATCGGAGAAAAATTAACATAATGTAGACTATGTTTTTCTACGGTTACTTCTCTGACTGCTTCTTTATCGAGAATATGTTGAAGCTCCTCATAGTCAGGCAATTGCAGATTATGATCTCTCATGACATCTATTACAGGCTAAAACCATCTCTTAACCCACGCATTAATCCATACAGCAATTTTCCTTTCTGCTTTCCAGCAAAGAGAATAAATACAATAAACCATACAGTGTTAATCCATAACCCACATCAAAAAAATAACATTTTCTGCCATCGTTTAGCATTACTCTTCACGAACAAGATACGATTTTTTGTCTTCTCATAGACACCTTCCGGTGTCGCGATAAACGACTGCTCTGCCTTCGTTTTATCTCTTTCCATATGGTAAATCTTATTGTGCTTACTCACCACAATGTCTCCTATCGTACGCTGCCATCTATGCGTCAGATCGAGATCTTCAAATGCAAATTTCATACGCTCATCAAATCTGAGTTCTCTGAAATAACTCCTCTTTCCAAATAATGAATTTGCTCCAATCATCTGTGGATAGTAGAAATAGTTATCGCTGCGAGCTTTGAGCAGAAGCGGTCAGAGAATTGCTCCAAGAAGCTTTGTCTTCCGACCTCCGATCATAGCTTCCGGCCGGCCAAGCAGATAGTGAAATGTTCTTATACCCACTGACTGTACGCGACTCGTTTCACGCCACATCACTGTTGGAGAGTACAATACGTCCTGCTTCTCACTGAGCAATCCGCATTCATCAATCGTATGAGCAAAGAAGCTTTCGCCAAAAGTATTATCGTCATCAAGAAGATAGACATACTCTGACTTCGCTAAGCTAATACCATAGTTTCTCACATAGCTTGCTCCGTTACCCGCAACAAAATCATAGTCAATATTGTTTACCGGCTTCAATCTGCTCGTCAGTGCATCAGAAAAGACGCCACATGCCTGCATGGCAAAAGCATTGAGTTCATCGGCCGAAGAAAAGTGTTTATCGACAATAAGAAAAATATGCTGCGGCATAACCGTTTGCTTCTCTATCGCTCAGAGGATCCTGAGAATATTTTGAATGTCTCCTCTTGTTGGGATGATAACATCAAACTGCATACCGATATCTTAGAGAAAGAGCCACATGTTTCAATAAGAAAAAGCAGCTAGCAACTGGCATATAGCAAGTAGCATTCTTTTGCTGCCTGCCAACTGCTACTTGCTAGTTGCTTTATAGTATTATATGTTTGCTGACGCAGATGGCGCCTCTGCCGGCGGCGTACTCTCTGTACTCGCAGGAGCAGTATCTGTTGGAATATTTGTTACTGGCTCTGGATTATTAGTCGCTGGAGTTATTGATGATCACTCCGTATTTGATTGTGAATTTTGATCTACCGCGGCAGATGAATCTGTGCTTTGTAAATTTGGTTCCGTAGGATCTGAGGTAAGTATCCCAAGCCTTGCTTGTATCTCAGCTTCAACGAACTCTTTCTTACGACCATACTTTTTCGCGCTGTATTCTTGCAATATAGCAGCTGCTTTCTTGTTCTGATAGTCGGTTGTTCCGATCGCATTCATACTGAAGACACGCGATGTTGAGTTATTGATGTTCAGTTTAATATATGCTTTATAGTTCGCTATTCATACAATGTCCTGAGCACTCAGTACAGGAGCATACTCTTTCTCGAGGAACTCTGCATCGGGTGCACCGATCTTAAATGATTGCATCGTACCCACGTTACCGAACACAGCATCTTTCACTGACTTTTTACCGCCGGATGATTCACCGATATTGTTACTTCCTCCACCATCAAGCTGCGCGATGTACTGATGCGCCATGATAAGCGACAGCTTATACTTACGAGCTTCTGACAAGATGTCTGCAAAGGTATTGGTTACAAAGTTCTGGAACTCGTCGACGTACAGATAGAAATCTCTACGCTTATCTTCATCGATATCCTGACGAGACATCGCTGCATTATAAATGTTCGACACAAGGATCATACCAAGAAGCTGTGCATTGAGCTCACCGATCTTACCCTTCGAGAGATTAACGAGAAGGATTTTTCCTTCGTCCATAATCTGTCTAAAGTTAAACGCTGACTTCGTTTGTCCGATGATATTACGGATCAATGAGTTAGTAATAAATGATACGAATTTTGATGTGAAGTATGGGATGATTTCTTGCTTTTCACGATCACCAATCGCATTATATGTCTTTTCCCAGAAGTTTCTCACCACCGGATTTTTAACCTTCTTCACTTTGTAGTCTCTATATGTCTCATCCGTAAAGAGTCTTGGCACGTCAATAAGCGTTGCCGGATCTTCCAAGTCTTCAAGCAGTGTCAGGGAACCATACTTAAAGTACTCCTGGATACGTGGACCGAAGATTTCCGGACCGAACATCTTCAAGAACATTTCCGTCGCATCGTTTACAATACGATCTGACTGGTCAACAGACGAGATCTCATAGAGATTGAGACCCATCGGACGCTCTTCATTTCCGGCATCAAAGTACACAACATCTTTTGCTCTCTCCTTTGGTATGTATTGCAATATGCTTTCCACAAGGTCTCCATGCGGATCGATCACACAACAACCATTACCAGCCCAGATATCCTGACGTGCAAGCGAATCGATAAATACCGACTTACCTGTACCTGATTTTCCGACGATATAGTAATGTCTTGTTCTATCTTTCTTCAGCATATAGATCGGCGTATAGGTATTACGATACACATTAACACCAAGAAGTACTCCGTCTTTAAAGACACGCAAACCCTTTTTCGTTACATTTACCCTTCTTTCAATATGTTTTTTACCGTCAGTTGTTTCTACAATAGTCTCACCTAGCTGCGGCTTATATCCAGGAACATAGTCGAGAAGCTCTACCACTTCTTCCTGCTTCGAACCTACTGCCCAGCTTTCGTTTTCAGCAAATAGTTTCTCGATCTTACCACCCATATATTGCTCAGCGATAACTCCAGTAATGATATAATCTGTTGGATCTTTGAGCTTCGGAAGATTATCCGGCGCTGCAAGCATCTTATAGTCGAGCCACTTTATAATAGGCGAACGATTATAGATACCATCGGGCATATGGAAAAGCGATGTCAGTGCATTTGGAGTCATGATCGTCTTCTTGAAGAAGAAATGACACAGTCAAAATCTTGCAGCGAACTTCCAAAGCGGCTTAAAGAAGAAACCAAGTGCGTCAGTCTTAAGGTTATTATTATCTAATTCATTGTTGAACTCATCGCGATAGATCGTAAAGACCGCTTCCATGTTATTGATATTTTGTACGGCACGATCTGCATCGTCTGATGAAGAGATAAGAAAAATAGCTGTTTCAAAAGCGTGTTTTCCGGCTTCTTCACCCATGATATTGAGAGCATCTTCTTCTGCCTTAGTCATACGCACCATATCTTTTCCACCCGATTGCATCGTATCATGCTCACCCTTTTTCTTGACTCACTTAATCAGGAAAACGATCAATGCCCATATCCGGTAGGGCGGAATAAGCCATTTCCATCGATACGTATGACCTCATTTGACATAAAATTCATCTCTTCTATACAGACCTGTTGCCCATTTCTTAGCCTTTTTATTGAACGCATCGCTTGCTGGTTTGAGCGGCATGACGATACTAAACGTATCCTCTGTCGACATCTTCCCCATCGTATCGATAAGATCATTGATCGGATCGTCTGACATTTGTTTAAATGTCTTGATCGGATAGATCGAACTTCTCTCCGTCTCCATGACAGCAATATTTGAATGCTTCTTCGAGAAAAACGCTGGTCTCTTATCGAGACTTTCTATCGATGCGTCCGGAAACTGAGCTGCGACAGCCGACTCTACGATCTTCTTATATTCAGGATAGACACCTATGATACAGTGAAGAAGCCCTTTTTCATACTGCCAGATAGTAGTTACCTTTGGCTTACGGAAAAGAAAATTCATCGTACTATCACGAAGTGATGAATGTCCAAGCTTATGAAGTGCCTCATACACCTGCCCCATACGTGACAGTTTTTCCTTCATATCTTTTGCCACGTCCTTATCTTGTTCACGCGAGATCTTATCATCACCACGCGGAAGGATGACACGAAGATAAACAGTACGCCATGCATTGAGCACATCGTACAGGAAAATAAACAGTCCTCTGATAAGTTTCCATGCTATGAGGATAGCAATCATTCCACCGACAACCAAGCCAGCCATATTCAGATACTCTCTGAACTGCTCTCACTGAAACCATGGAAAAGAAAATCCTGCACTCGTAGAACCTGTCAGTTTCACACCAGTATCTACCTGCACACCTGCATCTATCACAGCATCGAGATTGACAGACTGTACATAGTCACGTATCTTATAAATTTCTCAAAATTCTTTATAACAGATCGGTTTACCAGCGCTTCACCACGCTTTCGTTGCCAGATCACCAATCGTCACACGGCCAGAAATTACGTCCTCTTTGAGGCCGTCGTTTGCTTGTAACGTACGTATTAGCTGATCAGTACACAAGGTCATGAAATGTTTTGTTTTCGAATGAGTAAATATCGCTCTGTAATAAGTATATCTATGGCATTAGCAAGAGGCAAAACCCCACTCCCGAAAGGGTAAAAACAGCAGAATATATAGTTGACTTATTTTCATCTATATATGCCGAATGCTATGCATTTCACTTTTAACATAAAAACCACCCTCCGGGGTGGTTTTTTCATAGAAAGAAATGCTTATTAGTTGCTATGTTCTCCGAGCCACCTCTCGGCATCGAGCGCTGCCATGCAGCCCGTTCCTGCTGAGGTAATAGCCTGACGATAGATATGATCTTGTACGTCTCCTGCTGCAAAGACTCCGTCTTTACTTGTCTTTGTAGTTCCAGGAACTGTCTTTATATAACCCATATCATCGAGCTCGATCTGGTTTTGCAGAAACGCTGTATTTGGCGTATGACCAATCGCGTAGAAGAGTCCCTTAGCATCAATCATCGTTTCTTCTTTTGTCTGATTGTTCACGATCTTGAGCTGCTGGAGTGTTTGTTCTCCATGTGCTTCGAGAAGCTCTGTATTCCACATAACTGTGATCTTAGGATTATTCATGACTCTTTCTTGCATCGCTTTTGAAGCACGCATGACATCACGTCTCACGAGAAGAGAAACATGACTTGCAAATTTTGCCATATGCATCGCTTCTTCACACGCAACATCTCCTCCACCAACAACGACAACAGGGTTGTTACGGAAGATAGGAAGCGCACCGTCACACACTGCACAAGCGCTGATACCCTTTTGCCAAAATGTATCTTCACCTGGCACACCCATACGCTTTGCTGTAGCTCCTGTTGTGATGATGATCGTCTTAGCCTCAATCACTTCGCTACCAAGTGTTACCTTATAGGGCCATACGGAAAGATCAACCATATCAACTGTCTTCGTCTCAATGCGAGCTCCGCAATGTATCGCCTGCTCGCGCATCTTCATCATAAGCTCAGGACCGTTGATACTCGTATAACCAGGATAGTTTTCCACTTCCGTTGTCGTTGTCAATTGGCCTCCAGGAGCCATACCACCTGCATAAAACCCTTCAAACATAATTGGGTTCAAATTTGCACGCGCCGCATAAATAGCCGCACTATTTCCTGCTGGTCCTCATCCTATGATTACTACGTTTTCCATGACTTATACACTAATAAACTAAATGTACGGACGCTATAATGCGTCCCTGCTACTATACAACATGGACGTAAAATAGTACGTCCATACAATACCGAATATTACCTATTTTTCCTTGCTTCTCTTCTGTACTGTAACGCTAACAACAACACCCCACAGGTAATGAGTATATCAGCGACATTGAAGACGGGAAATGTGCTGAGAGAGATGAAATCTCTCACTCATCCAAAAACAATACGATCGTAGAGATTTCCCAGCGCTCATGCCATGATAAGTATAAATGCCCATCTACTCATTCATTTCTTCTCATAGATGACGATGAGCGCGATACATACCACCGCAGCAATAAGTATAAGAAGGGGAACTCCTATCTGCAACGATCGCGCTGCTCCAGGATTGATGATAGGAGTGAGCCGCGGCCCGACCCCGTCGGGCCTTGTAGAAAAAATAAGCCATTTTGTGAGAAGATCGACACCAACCAGCAAGATGATAAGAGACACCGTACCAATATGGTTTCGATTAGTCTTGTTTTTATCGCTGAAAGACATATGGTAATCACCGCTTTTATCAGGTAAAGAAGAGTACAATGTTACAGGAATTTATCGATTTCGTTCTGAAAAACAACATCATCGGACTTGCCATTGGTCTGTTAGTAGCTGCAAAAGTAAGCGACGTAGTAAAATCATTTGTGGAAGACCTTTTGACGCCAGCCATCCTCGCTCCAACCATGAAAAAACTCAAGATAGAAAAGCTCAATGAGCTCTCGTGGAGAGGAATTCTCTATGGAAGACTTTTAGCAAGATGTATTGATTTTCTCATTACAGCTCTGATTGTCTTTATTATTATTAAGTCACTAAGCATTAAAGCGTAATACTTGCAACTAGCAGGCAGCAACTCGCAGATAGCATGCTACTTGCTAGTTGCCATCTGCCAGCTGCAACTCGCAAGCCATGCATCACTTTAGAAAAATGTAAACATTAGAAAGGAAGGTGCGCTTGCAAAGTTCGGGCAAGTTAACTATCATATCTCCGCATTTATACGTAATCTACACCACTCTCATGGCGATGAAAAGAAAAAACAAGAAATGATGAGCACCGCTCGTAGCACTTATCCTGGTTCTCGGGATCATTGCGATTGGACTTTGGTATCTGCAAAAGACAGGATCAAAAATACAGGAAAATAATAATACAACTGGAACTGGTGAAAACATGATAAGCGGGCAAAGTATGCTCAGCAGCATGTATGTTGGCAAAGAGGTAATCCTTTCGGGAGAACTCCAGCCTTCAAGTGACCAGCTTAAGTACTCATATATCCTCCAGCTTGCAAGTAACGAAAAAGTAGGTCTTATAAGCACAAAGACTTCTATCGGGAACTACAACGGTAAAGTATCTGTCAAAGGAACCGTGAACAGCTATGAAGGAAATATGTATGTTATCGATGTGTCATTTATCACAAGCGACACAAACACAGCTCTCACAACAGACTCATCAAATGCGAAAACATACATCGCCGACGCAAACCTTCTCGTAGACGTCAGTGCACACACATCACCGCTCGCTGTCACTACCAACGGAAATGCGATCACGATCGCAGATACAGCATCAAGTATGAGTGGAGATACTATCACTATTACCTACTTCACATGCCAGAAGAGCGACCCTCTCAAAGACTGCCAGCAAATCAAGACATCAGCACAAGCAGGAGAACAGTTCACGAACAGCCAAGGCATGACTTTCTATAGACTTCCAGAAACGACAAAGTGGTTCTCAAACAATGATAACATGGGATACATGGTAGACGTACCAAAGGATGCTTTCTTCTATAAGGCATCCGCGTATATCTTCCCATTGAATACAAAATATATTGAGACTCGCGTATCAGCACAAGCATCTAACTTCTGCTACAATGCGACATCAAGACTTTCTACTATTACAAAACAGACAACGACAGCAAAAGGCAACACATGGACTACCACTGCTGAAGGAACAGATACTGATGGAAAGAAAGTAACATGTATCCTCTCGACAACATTTAGTGAGCATCAGGAGAATATGACGCTGACAAACTACATCATCAGCAACGAAGGAACTACTGCTCCAACGACAGGAACAACGGCAACTCCAAATACTGGAAGCACTCCAACCCAGCCAACACTTCCAACAACAGTAGGAAAAGTTCCTGGACCAACAGCAACAGGTTATATGTTTGTTTCCAACAGAGGAAACTACTCTATCTTCTTTCCTTCACAAAAGATCAGCTTCGAGGGGGTGAATCTCGATGAAGATTTCGGACTTGAGAAGACAAACTGCTACGTAGACATACAAGTAAAATCATATAACGACAGAGACAACACATCAGTTGCACCTGGGGTGGAAATCTATGAGTGTGTAACAAAGCTTACAGTAGAAGAGATCAAAGCAAAGCTTCCAAGCTATGCAGTAGTCGAAAGCGCTGACGCAACAAAGACATTCATCGTAAAGACAAACCACGAATCATGGGCAGCTTTCTCAGCTGGAATCCTGATACAGTAAAAATAGAGCAAAGGTGAGAGATAAAAGAGCAAAATGAAGGATTGTAAAAAAACCTGCACTAGTGCAGGTTTTTTATATAATGATAATGTTTTTTATGCTCTTTGCTCTCCGCTCTTTTAGTTATTAAGCGCTGCTTGCAGCTGTGTATCAGTTCCATTCTTGAGCTGATCGAGATCGAGTTCTACGAAGAGATCTGGCTTGATACCAACATGCTCAATAGCCTTCTTTGTCTTTCCTGTGTACCAGTGAGCGATCGTCATCTTGAAACTGCTGTTATCAGCAAATGATTGAAGATATTGGACTGATCACTTTCAGTAGGTAGTTTCACCGATGATAACAACATTTTTCGGGAAGTAGTCTTTCAGTGTTCCTGCCATAATCTCCGATGCCGAAGCAGTCGATGAGTTAACAAGGATAACGATCTTCTTATGTGAAAAATCGATAAGCTTTCTTCCTGCTGAGACCACCACTTCTTCATCATATCTTGAACGAGTCACGACGACTGGTTCATTCTCTGGAATAAAGTCACTAAGCATATCAGCTACTTCCTGGAGACTTCCTCCCGGATTGTCTCTCAGATCTATGATGATCTTTGATGAATTACTGATCTGCGCTGTATGCTGTTTCAGGATACCAATCCATGATGCAGCGACTCCCCGGCCAAATGTATGAATTTTCACGATCGGCGTTGTACTCTTTATCTCATAGTCGATCATACTGATTGTAATCTTCGCTCTTGTCACGGGTATAACTATATTGGTGCCATTACGCTGGATAGTAAGAGTCACCACAGTGCCTGCGGGTCACTTAATCTTTGCAATAATAGTAGCAAGGATGTCAGTTGGCTGTATAGTATAATCATCTATTTTTATGATACGATCCTGCGGAAGAAGTCCTGCTTTTTGTGCTGGAGAATCCTTTATCACAGAAGTAATAATCACATCACCCGACGAACGGATATCAAGGTACCCACCGATACCCTCAAAATTACCATTGAGCTGGTCACTGAACTGCTGCGCTTGTGTCGGAGGGAAATATTCCGTATGAATATCTCCAAGCGAATCGGTCATTCACTTGATAGCTCCCTGCATAAGCACGTTGTCTGTTACCTCATCACCCGACCAGTAGTCAGATTTAAACGACTGATACACTTGGCTTAATATGCCAAATCCCTCCGCTCTGATCACCGGACTGAGATAGTTCGGATTTGAACCCCAGCGACTCTTTGCACCCACATTCATAAGCATCTGGTAGTTCGGCAGTGAGTTGATGAGATTATTCAAATCCTTACGCGTGATCGTTGTATTATCTTCATTGATATCCGGATCGATCTGAATATTTTTACTGATCAGAATATTAATAAATTTAGGTGATACCGACGATCCCCACTTATAACTCACGGTACTATTTGGGATAAAACCGAGATACACACACTTCTGAAGCGCTCCATAGAGCGCATCCTCACGAGCTACTCACTGGATCTTAAGCGAAATCTGTGTGTAGACAGGTGGCACACCATATCCTACCGTATTACAATACTGCGTGAAAAAATCCCTCATCGAAATAGGTCTCATGTCCTGCTTTTTCTTCGGAGCTGTAGCATTGACCGGAAGCATAGTGATAGTGATGCTTGCAGGCTCAGCTGCAGATACAACTCAAAGAGCAAAAATCAAAGAGCAGAGGGTAACTATTAATTTCTTAGACATACAAACTAATACAGAAATTAAAACTCATATAATAATCACACATAACAAGCAATGAGATTATAGATGCTAGATTATAGCGCCCTGCCAAGATCTAAAATCTACCATCTAACTACTACAAGATAGTAAGAGATAGTGTAGTTTTTTTGCCTTTATAAACGACGGTAACTGATGTTTCTCCTATCGAATCAATTTTCTGTGGCATAACGATCCACGAGACATCCATCTTCACATCAGCTGCGGCATTGAGAGCTTGTTGGATCTCTCTGACTGACACCTTTTCGTAGAGGTGTCACTGTGGCGTTGATTTCTTTTGGATCTTGAGAGATCCACCTGCAGACGATCGCTGCGCGATCGCATCAAATGTCGCAGATGCTTCTCCTTCTTCTTTTTTTATCTTATCTTTCTTCTGTTGCATCTCTGCGATAGCCTGCTTATCTGCCGGCTTTGCTTTACCCTGTGCAAAAAGCACATTCTTCGCATATGGAACAGCGACAGAGAGTATATCACCTTTATTACCAAGTCACTTCACACTCATCAGCAATACAACTTCTACTTTATTTGACATCTTAATACACTTACTTACTAAAAAATAATTTTAAATGTGAAATGTTGAATGAAGAGTACAATATTGTATGTATCATTTAACATTCAACACTCCTCATTATTATCCGAATAATAATTTTTGTTGATAAACCTCCATTTCGCCTTCTTCGTACGCATGATGCTCCCATTGAGCATTTTTATGCTCTATCATCGATGGTATAAGATGCACATGGAAATGGGGCACTTGGACTCATTCGACCACTACGTGCACATATTCTACTCCAAGCTTTTCTTTGATATGACGAATCAGCTTCTTTGCGATAACAAATGTATATGCCAGCGTCTCATCATCGACATCCTGTATCCACTGATATGGCTGTTTTGTAATAAGCAACATATGTCACTTCTGTACGGGGTTGATATCAAGAAATGCTAGCACTTTCTCATCTTCATAGACGATCTTTGCCGGTATCTCACGTGCTATAATACGCTCAAATATGTTAACCATTTTCTCAACCTATTTTAAATTCTAAATATAATTTTGTACTGTATAAGATATTACCTCTATCTCTGTCTAGTATCTCTATCCATAGAGTATAGCATCAAGATTAATGAATAAGAGGATAAGTACAACTACTATTTCGCCTTTTGCTGAGCGTAAGCCCTCATCCATTCGATAATCATCGGGATATTATCAGTCAAAACGACTCTTATGCCCATATCATACGCTTTTTGCATATCTGCAGAGGTGTTGATAGTGTAGGTTACAACTTCCTTCTTCATATCACGAACGGCAGAAATGATAGATCATGTATACGACGAAAACGGAAGCATAAAGTACTTATATGGCTCTGTTTTCATCATAAGATGATCCTGGGGAGTATAGGTATCAAGCGCTATAGTATAGCGATTTCCCTGTTCGCGAAGCAGGATGTTTCCCGTCATATCGTATGTCGAAAGAATCGCTACATCCTGGACTCCAAGCTCTTTTACTACTTGGAAGACATCCTGAAACTGTTGTTTCGTCTGTGTAGGATCATAGACCTTAATGTCCGTAAAATAGTATTTGAACCATCACTGTGTCTTCTGGAGAACCTCTGCATAGGTAAGAACAGGTTCGCCGTTGTACATCAGGCAGTTATCTTTCAGTTCTTTTAGCGTATAATCACGTATATGTATCTTTCATGTGCTGTTTGTACACTTCGTGCGACCCATATCCGGACCATGCATCACGACATTGTAGCCGTCCTTCGTTGTTGACAGATCGAACTCGATACCATCCGCTCCCTGTTCTTTCGCACGCTTAAAACTTGAGTATGAGCTAGGGGCTTCAAGCATAGGTGCTCCCTGATGCCCAATAATGGTCAATCCAAGCTTTTTTTTCAGATCAGCAATTTCCTTGCTTTCCAGCGTCTGCGTTCCAGTAAAATTTTGGAACATCTTGTAGGCATTTATATATGCAAGATTGAGCTTGTCTGTTCCTGGAGTAATAGTCCAGGTACGATTATCCCTATCTGTCGCGACATACTGTCTTTCGACATACTGACAGTAACGTATAGCTTGGTTCCTTCCTGTATACTTTTCTAAGAGATCATTGAAACGACTATTGAGCGTTACCTGACCTGTTGCATACCAGTACTTAAGAGATGAAAATATGTCCGAATGCTGTACAATAGCGTCACTATAGCTACCCGGCTTTATACCAGGTCAGACCATAGCCATCACGGCTCTACCATTTGCACTTGCGCCATATTTCTGAAACTCTTCACGCTCAAGTGGTTCCATCTTTCTATGATCACTAACGACAATAAGCGTCCCGTGTTCGAAAAATCATTCTTTCTTTAGTTGATCATAGAATTTCTTGAGCTCAGCATCAGAATATGCGAACGCTGCGCGTTCTGAGTTTCCAGCTGGTGAACTATATGGTTTGTGCGAAGAAATCGTTTGCATAACAAGAAAAAGAGGCTGATCCTCTCTTTGTCCATGGAGAGTTGAAAGTGCTTTTTGGTAAAGCACTGAGTCCGGCGCTGCATCAAACACATATTTTTTTTCTTTCGTAAATGCCTCTTCTCCCACGATCGTAGAAAATTTTGTTCCAACAAGGAAATCCCTCTGACGAAGAAATGTAAGCGGCGCTGTACTGAGGAAGACAGAACGATAACCGAGCGAATTGAAAAATGATGGAAGACTTGATGTATATGTTTTATAGGTTTTATATGTATCCGACGATGCTTCGTTTGTCTCCCAAGGCTCTACACCCTGAAGTACCGCTATGTGTGCAGTATCTGATGTACATCCATTGGCAATAAAATTTGTATAGGTCAGTCCGTCAGCCGCGATCGCATCAAAACCAGAAAGATAATTATGCATCTTGCCCACCCTCTGAGAATCAACAACAGAAAATGACTCAACAAAGATAACGATCACATCTCATTTTTTTCTCTGTCATGCAAAAGGCATATAATAATCCTCGTAAGGTTTTCCTACCGGTCCTGAAAGATTGCCCGCGACTATCCTTGCTCCAAGCTCCTGAAGATTTATAGACAATACATTATCGCGGAAGTGAAAATCAGTAGAACTCAGTACATTTACCATACTAAAAAAAACACAGATACCGAAGAACACAAGTGCCGCCCTCAGGTGCATATTCTTTTTACGTATGACAGGAAACCATCTTTGCACGAGTAGAAAGAAAATGAAAAGGATGGCAACAAAGAAAAGCGCCCGGATAAACGGATATATAACATAAGTAACGCTATTTTTAAATGAGAAAAACTGCAGCAGATCAAGCATATAGAACCTGCTCTGGAAGTAGTAGATCGAGAACATATCACTCACATACAAGAGCATAAGAAGCAATGATATGACGTTGATAACCCATCTGAGCGTACGATTACGATACATTGCATTGAGAAACGCACCAACAAATACAAGTCCGACAATCATGAAGTCACTTGCGAGGATGCTCACATAGTTAATAAGCGTTCCTGAAACACTGTCTGTCAACAATACCGCCCCATATGCACTATGCATGAGCAAGAGTTTCATGAATGCAAGAAAAACTGCCATCATGAGCAGTGTTCTTCCATACCATGGAGAGTAAAGCACGGCTTGCTTGATAAGATATCAAAGCTCACGAACCTGTCAGACTACCCGGTCAAGAAGCATACTTCTTTTTGTATTCATTTTTTTCGTTTTCATAACGTGCGTTTAGTTATCAAGCGAATGTAAATGAGCGAGTATAGTCTCTTTGTTATTTCTCTGTGCGATATCTGACAACACCCGATCAAATGCCATCTGCAATTTTTTCTTCACCTCAGGTCCTGGCTCCATCTTCAACACCTCCATAACATCATTACCATCGATCGCAAGATCATGCATTGTAAACTGTCCTTCTTCATTGTGAAGCTTCTCAAGTATTTCATAGAGTCACGAAACAGCATTGACTTCATTTGATTGGAGTGGATTGAACTGTCACTGTCTATCCGCAAGTGTGATATCCAGCAGATTTTTCGCTTTCTCATAACCGAGTTCTGACAACATTTGACGCATTCTCTTGATCTGGTTATCTGAGCGTGCCATAAGAATCTGTCATGGCCTCATATGCTGGGCAACATAGAGCGCGATTTCTTCTATCTCCTTATTTGAAAAACCTAACGCACGGAAATCCTCTTCCGCATAGATCGGTCCACATATCACATGATTTGCTGGGCTACTATGAATTTCCTGCATCTCTTCTTTCGTTGTTGCCTTTGCATACTCTGCATACTGATCTTTCTTTCCAACATCATGATAGAGCATACCAAGCTTCACAAGGTAATTATCGTTGAGTTTCTGCAAATGCCGGAGAGTGAGTAACGTATGGGCATACGTATCAAAAGGATGATAACGAACCGGCTGATCATCATGTTTATTCTTATGTAATGCAGGAAAAAGCACTGGCAGCAATCCAAGCTCATCAATCAACGCAACCCATCCAAATGGATTTTTCTCTGTAAACACTTTCACTATCTCCTGATGCAAACGCTCTTTCGCAAGTCACGAAACTAAATGCGAGAGTTTCTGCATCGACCTCCATGTCTCTTTCTCAAAATCAATATTTCTTCCAACTATTTTCTGATTGAGGATATTCACAAGTCTTACTCCGCGAAGAATGCGTAATGCATCCTCATGAAATCTATGTTCTGGTTCTCCCACACAGCGAAGCGTTCCGTTCATCAAATCCTGTATTCACAAAAATGGATCTACAATAAAACGAACTTCTGCTCAGACATTCATATCATTTTTCTCTACCCACGAACGAAATACTTCTTCCTGAAATTTGCCTCCGGCAAAGAACTCATCTATGAGTTCATGTTTTTGTAAAATGAATAATGATATTTCTTGTATATAAGACCAACCTTTTTTACTCAATAGATCAAGGTCATATCATACTTTGTCGCTAGTTGCTAGCTGCTGGTTGCTAGTCAATGATGCTTCCTTATTTAATTGAGAATCTAGAAGTTCAAATTTAGAATAGTAGATGCAATTGATGGTAAAATCTCTGCGCTTCGCATCTGCAATAAGTGACTGAGATCGCTTAATAGAGTCTGGATGACGATTGTCTGCATAACCACTCTCCTCACGAAAAGGAGTCATCTCATAAATATATTGAGTTCACGTTTCTTGATTTTGGATTATTTCTGATTCCTCGTTATTTAATTCTGCTCTTTGCTCTTTGCTCTTTCAGTTAATAAGTGTCACCGTCCCAAATTTCTCCGTCCAGAAAACTGATGTGTCCTCCGTTTTTGCTTTTTCCAATGTATGAAAAATATGAGCAGGGTCTGCTGCAAGAGTCATATCGACATCTTGAGGCGTCATGTTAACACCAAGAATGATATCACGAACCGCTCATCCTACGACAAAAAGCTGCTCTCCAGGAAGGCGCTGAGCAACAAAAGAAAGATGGTCGTCAAGATATGTGATACCAGTGAAATGCATAGAAAATATATGTCTCATAAATCTAATGAAACTATACTGATTGGAAACACTGATGCAACGCTAAATCTCGCTTGTATTCACCCCTGAAAATCATATACATTCGCTATACTCTATTTAGTTAGTGATTTTTTTGTTCTATGCCAAAAATTCAAGATATTATCAACGATTTTCAGGTATCAAGAGAAGATATTGGAGCCGCTTATAAGAAGACTGTGGGAAAAACGCTTACCGCAAGAGCTGTCAATCTCAAAGATGAGGAATGGGCTCTTATAGAGAAAGAGCTTAAGGGTAAGGTAAAATCTACCCCCACGAACAAAGACAAGGATGACTCGAAAGTACTCAAATCTGACGAGCTTTTTGGCGGAGACGACTTTCTTTCATGACTAGGATTTTGACCTAAGAACGCTTCTGCAAAAGAAGAAGAGAAGGAAGATGAATCAAACATCGGCGATAGCAAGCCTAAAGATGAACCTGCAACCGAAGAGATAAAAGTCTCTTTTGGAAATGCGAGAGTTATCATCTCTGCTCCTGTGAGAGAACCAAAGAAACCTTTTGTAAAGAAAGAAACGAAGGGAGACCAACCCGCTGCTGAGGTAAAAACATTTGAAAGACATCCACAGCAAAAATCAGAAAGCGCTGGCAAAACCTTTCATACATTTTCAAATACATCATTTTCAAAAGGAACTCATAAAGCGAGACCCGACGAAAGAAGAAATCCTGCTGCTCGCGCTACTCAGCCAGCACACAGCGCTGTTCCTGCACAACCAAAAGTACAGAAAGAAGCAAGTGTCTCAGGAAATCTCGTGAAGAAACAAGAGATCGTTATTGGAGACCGCATTACCGTAAAAGAGTTTTCTGAAAAGATGGGAGTTCCGTTTATGGATCTCATGAAGAAGTTTTTGCAAAACAAGATTATGGTAAATATCAACTCTTCAATCGACTTTGATACTGCAAATATCATCGGTGAAGAATTCGGCGTAAAAGTGAAAAAAGAGACAACAAGTATCTCTGTCGACGATATGCTTGAAGGAAATATCAGCGCTATCCTCGAGGCAGACAAGGAAGCAGAAAACAAGATCAAGAGACCTCCTGTGGTGACTATCATGGGACACGTTGACCATGGTAAGACAAAGCTTCTCGACTATCTCAGAAAAACAAATGTGGTAAGTGGTGAAGCAGGAGGTATCACGCAGTCTATTGGAGCTTCTCAGATCGTCTACAATGGCGACAAGATTACGTTCATCGACACTCCAGGTCATCAGCTCTTTACGTCACTTCGTGCACGCGGAGCTAAGATTACTAACCTGGTAATTATCGTAGTGGCTGCCGATGACGGTGTAAAACAACAGACTGTTGAAGCTATCAGCCACGCAAAAGACGCAGGCGTACCAATCATCGTTGCTATTACTAAAGCAGATAAGGGAATCAACAATCTTGATCATATTAAGAGTCAGCTTGCTGAGCACTGACTTACTCCAGAAGACTGGGGAGGAAATGTGCCACTTATCCCAGTGTCGTCAGTAACTGGGCAAGGTATCAACGACCTTCTCGACATGATTGTCCTTCAAGCAGAAATGCTCGAACTCGCATATAACCCAACGAAAAATGGAGTCGGTGTTGTTCTTGAAGCGACAAAAGACAGCAAGCAAGGAGTACTCACAACAATCCTCCTCCTCACTGGTAAGCTGAATGTTGGTGATATCATCATGGTACACAACATCTACGGAAAGGTGAAGAAGATGCTCGACTGGACAGGAAAAGAGACGAAGCACGTAGAAGGTGGAGATCCAGTTATGATCCTCGGTCTCAGCGAAGTTCCAGAAGCAGGACGTGTAGCAGAAGTCGTAGATAGCGAGCGCGATGCGCAAGCAAAAATTGCACAGATCAAAGATAAAGACATATGAAATCAAAATGATTCGGCTCTTTCTCAGCTTATGTCGAAGATCCAATCAGGAGATACAGTACAACTCAATATCATCATCAAGGCAGACTCTTTCGGTTCTCTTGAAGCAGGAAAGTTTGCTCTCCAGAGCATCGTCTGTCCTGAAAATCTTTCTATCAAGATCGTTCATGCGGACGTTGGTAATTTCGGAGAAAGCGATATCGCTCTTGCGCAGGCTTCACAAGGACTCCTCCTTGGTTTCAACATCTCTCTCAATGCAGGTCTTCTCAAAAAAGCTGACCAGATGAAGCTTACCATGAAGAACTTTGATATCATCTATGAGCTTACAGACTATGTAGAACAAGTCCTTAAAGGTATGGTTGTTATTGAACAGAAAGAAGTATACATCGGAAAGCTCAATGTGCTTGGTATCTTCTACAAGAAAGAAAAAGAGATGATTATCGGAGGAAAAGTTATCGATGGTGAAGTGAGAAACGGAGCGCAATTTAAGATTATGCGTGGAGAAGGAGAAGAAGCAGAGATCTTCACCACAGGTAAGATCACCTCTCTCAAGCGTGAGCAAGAGAACGTGGACAGAGTCGCTGTCGGTTACGAGTGTGGTATGAAAGTAAGAGTTTGAAAAAAGATCAACGAAGGAGATGTACTTGAGTTTTATGTTATGGAGTAATATATGCTTACAAAAGAGCAGGAAAAGATCATAAAAAATTTATGAATTTCTCAGCAGGATCTCTACTCTCTTTTTGTATCAAAAGAATTTATGAGAGAGCATAAATTGACATTTCGATTTAAGGAGAATGCTCCTGAATGAGTTGTCATAAAGGCTTCAAATGGCAAGAACGAACCAGACAATCTTGTCATAGTTTATATATTTTGTAAAAACTGATTAGAGTTATTTACTGATGGTTTTTTTCTTCCGAAAGAGCTACAAAATCAATGAATAAGAACATTGTGCTTCAATGCTCAAATTAAAATAGCCAGAAAACTATCCTATAAAATACTCACTTCTAAATGTTCAAGAAGTGATGATGCGATTGAGTTCTGATATATTGTATGACCTTTATTGGGATATAATGGCTTACATAAAAGCATTAAGGTCCAGACTCTTAAAGAAAAGTATTGTAAAGAACATAAAATAAATAAGCTTATCACCACTAAAATACTTAAAGCATCGGATATACTTACACTATGTTCTTTCAAAGAGGGACTAGCATGTCGAAAAGAAATAGGTCGAACTTTTGATGCAGAATTTGATCTCAGCGAGACAAGCGAATCCATGAAGACTTTTAATAAGCATCTTAAAAAATATATATAAGAACATGAAATTAATCGTCGGATTATGAAACCCAGGAGATAAGTATGAAAATACCCGCCACAATGCGGGCTTTTTGATGCTGGATGCATTTGCGAAGTGGGAGAAGATGAAATGGACAAAGAATAAAGAATGGAATGCTGAGATCGCAAAAGGGATAAGGGATGAGGGATGAGAAATACTACTTTGTAAGCCACTCACCTACATGAATAACTCTGGCGAGACGGTTGGGAAAATAGCGAAGTTCTATAAGATTAAGCCTGAAGATATCCTTGTCCTCCATGACGAGATAGATATCGCCTCTGCACTCATCCAGCTCAAGGTGGGAGGCGGCCATGCGGGGCATAATGGATTGAAAAGCTTAATCGCTCATCTCGGCACAAATACATTTTCACGTATTCGCATTGGGGTTGGCCGCCCAGCTACAAAGGACGAAGTCGTCGACTATGTGCTCCATGAGTTCTCGAAGACGGAACGAAAAGCCATAGAAGAAAAAGAACAAACCGTCTTCGACATGATATACGATTTTCTTCAGTAAAAAAACGCCCGTAGGGGCGTTTTTTATTTTGTTCTCCCTGGATAGAGTAAGTTCACTGTATGAAGCATCGCCTTATGAGATCTGTTAAGAGCTTGGGACAGATGCAGCAGCGCTGCCAGTTGACGGTTAGAAAGCACTTCCTGGGGCAATGTATCACTAATGACGTTAAGGAAATGTTCGTCGGCAGTAGTAAGTTCCTGGAAGTATTTTTGGAGATGTTTTCTTTGTGTATCAGTTTCAGTAGCAGTAAGGTATGCCCCGATCACAACATAAAAATCAATCATCTCCTTCGTAAACTGGCGGAGATATTCATCGATAAGCGACATCTTACTGTCACGAAGTTCATCGAGGATCCCTTTACTATCCCACAGGGTTTTGGCGCTATAGACGATACGCTCTATCGCTTCACGAAGGACAAACAACGTCGTATGATACTGCGCAGATTGATCTTTATGTTTTTGAAATATTTTCATAACAAACTGCATCAGCGACTCCTCTATGGTTGAGATGGTATTGTACTCCTGCTCAAGGTTTTCATTGTCTATCTTTTTAATAGCTCCATATTTCGTTTCGAGTGAACTATCCTTATCTTGCAGTATTTTCGTATCAATAGCCAAAGCCTTCGCATTGAAGACATATACCTTTTTCATGAGCGTTATCACATCTTCTGTGAATGACGAGATAGCTTTTTCCAGGTGTGCACCTATGACAATATGCGAACTATGTAAGACAAAATCAGCTCACTTTTGTGGGACAAGACGCTTTAAAAGTTGAACAAAATAACCTAGAAATGGATAGAACAAGATCGCTCCTGCGATATTGTAAATTACATCATAGATCACCAGCGCCATAACATTTTGGCGAGGCAGTTCAAACATTCGATCAAGCAAATGAATACTTGGATAGAGCAAAGGAAGCGCTATGATCGCAGATATAAGATTGAACAGGAAATGACTCAGAGCAATTTGCTTTTGTTCGGAACTCCCTGAAACAGACGCTTCGATCGCGCTAATTGTCGTTCCTAGGTTGGCACCGATGATAAGCGCTATAGCCTCAGGAAAGCCAATAATACCTTGTGCAAGAAACGTCAATGCAAGGATAAGCATCGCATCGCTCGAATGCATAAGCGCAGTAAGAAGCACTCCAATAAGGGCATATCCAAAGATGCCTCGCGCTCCAAACTGCGCAAGATCGATGCTATACGCATAGACTGAAACAACATCATTGAGAAGACTAATTCCATAGAAAATAAGTCACAAAGAGAAGAGAGATTTCGTGATAAGATAGATAGTTTTCTTCTTCCTGAAGAAAAGCTCGCCTACTCATCCTATAGCGATCATCGGTAAAGCAAATGCAGATAGTTTGAGTGAGGCCCCAACCACACTACCCAGCACGAGACCAAGCACTGTCGAACCAATGTTCGCACCGATAATCACACCTACTCCACTTGCCAGAGATATGACTCCGGCGCCTACGAACGCTACAGTCATGACTGAAACTATCGTGCTGCTTTGCGCTATCGTAGAAACAATCGTACCAGATACCACCGCTTTTCGCATGGTATTGGTGTACGATTTCAAAATCCTCTTCAAAGTCGCGATAGAACCATGCATCAGTGTTTCTTCCATAAGTTTTATCCCCAGAAGAAAGATGCCCAAGCCCGCAAGAAATCCCCGCATGTTTTTGCTATAAATTAAAGCTATCTTATTATATTCTTCGGTGTATACAGAGGCAAAAAATGAGGTTGACAAATGAGTATTATGCGGCTTATATATGGCAAATTCTTTGTATTATGGTAGTATTTAGATACATTGAACATAGTTTTACCCCTTCTTTTCTCTCCATGAAAAAACGGTATTGGGCCGCCATCGTAATAGTAGTGATAGCATTGTTCATAGTTTTCACCTATGATATAAATGTCCCAACCCCCGAAGAGTGAAGAATTATTATCGCACCAAAGCCAGTCTGGACGTTCTCAGGAGCAGCTTTTACGCTTTCTTCGGGCCATATGGTCGCTGTCTCATGAGCAAAAAATACCCATACTTGCCTGAGGGAAAATGATGATTCCTGCTTTATCGTGACAGTGCGATCAGGTGACTATGCTAGTTATTTTAGAGCTTATCGGACGACGATATTCCAGGAGATGATGGCAGCAAGCGGATCTACTCTTACTACAGGAGATATGCAATTACAGATCGATGCAGGGTTTCATGAGGTAGTTTCTGTCACATGAACAAATGAGACGACATGGCATCTTGTTGATATAGGATTGGAATCACAGCATCTTTATATCGAAAGATCATGGTGAACGCTTATCCTTACAGATGCTCTTGGCCTCAAGGGCCCTTCGTATGAAGACAGAATATATATACCGTATACAAATCTCCCACAACACATACTAGTGCAGTAATCTTTAGATCATAAAGCAAATATTATGAAAAAAACTCTTGTTGTGCTTTCTGTCATGGCAGTAGCCCTCACCCTTGCTGGATGTGGTAAAAAAAAGGATGATCTTATGTTCTGACAGCATAAAAAGAATCCTGAGATGACTATGCATCACCAAGTTATCACTTCAGAACAAGACTTTCTCACCCAAATGATACCACATCATCAGGAAGCCATAGATACGTCTCTTATCGTGCTCTCAGGCACAACCAATGAGGAACTCAAAACGCTCACAGCAAATATTATCTCCGGCCAAACCCAGGAGATCGCCCTTATGAAAGGCCGGCTTGATCAGCGATATGCTGGCAAACAAACTTCAAGCAACTACATGAACATGATGCCTTCTCTTACAGGTTCAACAGGCATCTGACGTGATAACTTATATATCCAGGGTATGCTAGACCATCATAAAGGCGCCATTGATATGGCGCAGCAGGCACTCAAGCTTGAGCTGCATCCTGAAGTAAAAGCACTTGCAGAAAACATCATACGCGTACAAACTTCTGAAATGGATACGCTATACGCTCTTCCGAAATACACTCAGTAACAAAAAACTCCTCTGCGCATAGCGAGGAGTTTTTCTTATAAAGAAATTTCATAATTATTTTTTGATACTGAAGATAATAGTTTGTCCTCCTATCTGAGTTTCTTTCGAAAGATCAGGAGTTTCTATAATCTCGACAATAGTAGACAGAGTCTCATCTTGAATGTACTCTTTGAATTTTTCAATCAATGAGAGCGCAAGATGATCTCCTGTGATACTCAATTTAATTCTGTCAGCGAGATCGTAATCAGCTTCTTTACGTCCATCTTGGATAAATCTTACGAGATCTCTTGCATATCCTTCGAGCTCAAGCTCTGGCGTAATAGTCCAATCTGCTTTCACCACAATACCGTTATCAACATCTATATCTTCTTTTGCATCTGTCTTAATATAACTTATTTCATATGTTCATACAGGAAGCGTTTCTCATGCAACAGTAATACTACCATCTGCATTCTCGCTAAAGCTTCCTGACTTAGCAGCAGCAAAGATTTCTTTGGTCTTTGCTCCAAAGGTCTCACCGACGTACTTACCATCTGGCTTACAGATCTTTGTTACCAGAGAGTTTATAGATGTATCTATGTTAACTTGTTTCACATTACACTCATCAGCGATGATCTCTTTGAAGTACTCATCAACTTCCACACCGATGGTTATCGACTGTAATGGCTGACGCACACGAATGGTTTTTCTTGAACGCGCAGCGAGAACTATAGAGATAATATCCTGAGCCTGCTTTGTTTTTGCAATAAGTGCTTTATCACTCTCCTGTAAATGAGCTACTGGCCAGTCCGTGAGATGTACAGACTCTTTTCCTGTAAGCATTTGATACATGTACTCAGTCACAAAAGGCATGAATGGAGCAGCAACTTGACAGAAGTTGACAAGGGCATAATAGAGCGTTGCATACGCATTATCTTTGTCCGCATCATGCTCTTCTTTCCGGAATCTTCTTCTACTACGACGTATATACCAGTTAGTGAGATCATCTAAGAATGAACCAAGTGCACGAGATGAACGCATAAGATCATATGCCTGCATGCTCTCATCTACAGTAGTGATAAGCTCTTGTACTTTCGCGTATAAGAATCTATCAAGCGGATGAGCAATGTTTTCAATAGCATATACTTCATCTCTCTTATCCCACTTATCAATGTTCGCGTACGTCACGAAGAAGTAGAATGCATTCCACAAAGGAAGAATATAACCTCTCAGCGCCTCTGCGAAAAGCTCATCTGATGTTGCAGGATCTCCTGCAGAGAAAAGGTTTGATGTCAGCATAAACATTCTGATGGCATCTCCTCCATAGTTTTCAAATGAGAGTCTTGGATCCGGATAGTTTCCATATGACTTCGACATCTTACGCCCATCATTTCCAGCAAGCACTCATGTTACATTTACGTTACGGAAAGCAGGCTTATCAAAGAGAGCGACACCTAAAACATGCATCACATAAAACCATGCACGTATCTGACCTGTATACTCTACGATATAATCAGCCGGGAACTGTCCTTCAAATTTTTCCTTGTTCTCAAATGGATAATGCACCTGCGCATATGGCATACTTGCAGACTCTACCCAGCAGTCAAGCACCTCAGGGATACGAACATACTTCTTCCCATCTTTCATCAGCCAGACATCATCGATATATGGGCGATGCATATCAAGCTCAGCGTCTCTTGTCATATTCCAATAGACTTCTTTCCCATCAATTGTTCTTTTTTCAAGATTCTTACTTCCTTCTTTACTTAACTCATAGAGCTCTTCTCTTGACCCGATAATGATCATATCATCTGTCTTCACGCTTCCCGATCTTACTACTTCTTCTGGCGCATAGATAGGCATTGGCGTACCCCAATATCTCGTACGAGATATGCACCGATCCGGTGCTGATTCAATAGATTTCAGAAAACGTCCGTGTTTAAAGTGAGCCGGATACCAATTGATCTCTTCATTTTTTTCGATCAGTCTTGGCTTGAGAGATTGGATATTGACGAACCAGCTGTCTTGCGCTTTATACACAAGCGGCGTATTTGTTCTTGGACAGAATGCCACACGGTGAGTAATATTACCTTTTGCAAAAAGTCTTCCCATCGACTGAAGCCTTTCCATAACTACTGGATTTGCATCACGATAGAACATCCCCTGCATATCAGCAAGAAGCGAAGTATAATGTCCACTACTGTCCATTGCTTCCGTAATAGTCATACCAACCTGCTGAGCAAGCTGGAAGTCTACGTCACCAAACTCAGGTGCTTCATGAGCAATGCCTGTACCATCCTCATCTGTAATGAAGTCCGCATGATAGATCTTATGATCTTTGTCATTGTTTGTCTTACCATAGAGGTAATCAAACGGCGGTTTATATGAAAGCCCTACAAGCTTTTCTCCTGTAAACGTTTCAACAATCTCAAATACTCTACCCTTAAATATCTCTTCTACTCTCTTCTCTGCAACGATAAATGTACTACCATCAGCAATGACTTTAGCATATGAAAGATCTTTATTGAGAGCGAGCCCAATATTTGTAGGGATCGTCCACGGCGTTGTCGTCCATGCAAGCACATACGTATCTTTCCATTGATCTCCATTTGCAGAAAGATCAAACATCACGGTTACTGTTGGATCACTGATGTCGTTGTACGTATCGTCCATAGCTACTTCGAAGCTAGAGATTGGTGTCTCAAGCTTTGTTGAGTACATAGAAACACGCTTACCCTTATAGATAAGACCCTTCTCCCAGAGAGATTTGAACACTCGCCAGACAGATTCCATGTAGTCATTATCCATAGTACGATATGGCTTATCCATATCTACCCAGCGCCCAATATTTTCGATATAGTAGTTCCAGTCTGCAGAAACACCACGAGTATAATTATAACACTCTTCGATAAAGCGCTCAATACCGACCTTTTCGATATCCACATTTGACTCAAGTCCAAGCTTTGACTGCACCTTTTGTTCAATAGGAATACCATGACAGTCCCATCCCCAGACACGGTCTACTCTTTTCCCTTTCATCGTCCAATATCTTGGCACTGCATCTTTCGCAATAGAAGCCGCAAGATGCCCATAGTGAGGAAGCCCTGTAATAAACGGAGGTCCATCGTAAAAACGATATGGTTGATCCTCCGGTCTCTGCTCAATAGATTTCTGAAAAATATGATTATCTTTCCATCATTTGAGTACTAGTTGGTCGATCTCGTACAGATTCGGCTTCGGTTGCTGTGGTGTAAATGACATAATTTTTCTTAAAAACGTAAATAGTATAAGATATATAGTCAAGAAGCGGGATTAATGCAATATTAAACTACGTCCACATAAGTTGACTTTTTTAGCTTTATAATTACAATAAACAAAACAAAACAAACTAAAAATATGAAAAACAAAGAAAAGCATCCTTTAGGAGTAGCTCTGGGCGAACTGTTTCGTAAAATACGCGAAACACACAACTATGCTTATCAAGATGTAACTAAAAAAACCGGAGTAAAATCATCTTATATCTTGTCCTTTGAGAAAGCGAATGCATGTTTAGGGGCTGCGTCTGCAACAAAATTATTATCTTGTTTTCCAATAATTTCATACTCTTCCTTTCTTAGCATTACAAGCATTATATCTGCTACTACAGAAGATGGACAAATAATAAATGAAGAGCTTAGAATGAAATTATTTGCCGTAGCAAGTCATAATAATCCATTACTGAAGGAAGTGTTAGATGCGTATAACAATCCTACTGTTTTAAGGGAGAAACTAGAAAAGTATTTATTTTTTACTCCTAAAGAGGTTCTTTCTGATGTAGAGACCGTACTTGCTCACAATATAGCAAGAAAGATAAAGGAGAACGAAAAAATACGAAATATCGTGTACAATTTATTAGAACTCTAACCTCAGAATATTTGAGGTTTTTTTATTGCTCAACAAGTAAGTCCTCAAACCTATCCTCTTTGCCATCTTTCAGATAAGCATGTATCGCATTCCTTGTGGCAAGGATAGCAATTACCGACGCTCTTCTGCGTCTTGGCGAGACAATGAAATCATTGTCTTTCATCGTATGCTCATTCATGTGTAATACTTCTTCGAGAGTCTTACCAATAATTAATTCGGAAAAGAAACTTGCTGCAGCCTGCGTAATCATGCTCGGCATACCATCATAACTTCGATCTTCAATAATTAATTTTGAATTCTGAATTTTGAATTCTGAATTAGCGTTTATCTTGAGATAAACTGTGAGGTCGTCTCAGCAGAGTGAATTTCCTTCATGACGAGAAATTGTCGCGTCTGGCATGGCGCGATTGTTTACAGGATTTTGATAATAGCTTTGGACTAAAGCGGAGAATTCACTCATGGGGTCTATCAGAACTAATAAAAAAAGTATAGCGATCTGCTATACTTTTTCAATGAAAGCCTCTACTAAGCTGCTTTCTTATGCTCTTTTGGCATTTCCACTGTTTTGCCAGCCGGAGTACCTTTCTTATTCCATGAAAATGCTTTACCAAATGCTTCTTTTGTCTTAGTAAACTTCCACGACTTAAGGTTCCATTTCATAGGATTCCAGTGAAATTTCGAATCTCTTACACCTTCAAGAGCCTCGTGAACAACATGTTTCATACCTCTTCCAATATTGGCAAAGAACTTAGGAGCCAAAGCAAATACTCCTCCTCCAAGAGGCGCTGCAACTTTACCAGCTGTCCAAAGCGCCTTCTTTCCAAATCTTACCACCTTGCTCTTATCGGTAGGATTGGCAAATTCAGGACCATAGTCCTTAAAACTATCTTCAAACTTCACGCTATCACGATGTGGCTTATAAAGCGCCCCAGTAATAGTAGTAAGCATTGCCTTAGGAGTCTTCAGAATATTTTTTCCAATATCCTTATAAAACTGTTTACTCCATAATTGCTGAGGTCTTGCCACAATATGTTGTATCTTTGCACCGAGTCTGTATGGAAATCCTCCGATACCAGAAAGCGCTCTTGTTCCTATATGTCTCACCCAATTGAGCGGATTGAAATCCCATTTTTTTTCTTTCTTTGCTGACGGCTTCTTATCTTCCTTCATCTCTGCGACAACTTGATCTTCCATCTTTGAAAGTTCAATAAGATGAGCCTTCTTTTTAGCAATTTGGGCATCGAGATCTGCATCTACAGAGACCTTCTCTTTTTCTAAAGCCTTAATTTCACCTTTCTCCACTTTTTCTTGTTGCTTCAAATTATCAACCATCTCTTTTTGAGCGAGTTCTACGATCTTAGCTCCTTTAGAAGCAGCTGCATCAGCTGTATTTTCTTTCGGTCAAAGTGGAACGTTTTTTGCCATGGTAGTTATAGCTAGGTAAATATATTAGAGTCTTTCTCCTGTGAGAGCGTGAAACATATTTTTGAACTGCGCCTGTATACTATTGATATAAACAGCTCTCGCAATATCACTATTCTTCCTTAGCTCAGTTCTTCTTGTCCACATAGTTTCCATATAGTTCTTATAATAATCAAATTGTTGATGTTTGCTAGGATAGTAGCCGACAAGATCGCGATAAAATCCCCCATTAGTAGTTGTAAATTCATCTAGCAAAGTCCTCCATTGTACAAAATAAGGCTCGGCATCAATATCAAGATTTCTCCTTTGCTGGGGAGTCAGATTTGATGTAACAGTAAGTATATCATTGCCTAAGAAAGTATTGAGTTGCCTCATAAGAGTTCTGTACTTCACAATAAACACCTGATTCTCTGGAAAGTTCTTATTGTAGATACCTTGTGCTACAGCAGTCTGATATGAACTTGGCACTGGTGCAGCTGGCACAGATGAAAGATCAAGAGCTGCTGTTTCATATGGCCCACTTGGAGATCACTGCACTCTTACATGTTGCTGATCTACAAATTCATAATCATGAAAAAACAATGGTCATATCGTACCATGAGTTGCGCTCTGTAAAGTAAGACTCATGCCTTGCTGATTTACAAAAGCATATTTACCTTTCTTTCAAGTTACTTTATCAACCTGTTGGACTACATAGTAGATGTCAGTTCCTTCCTTAATCTGATCAACAATATGCAAACTGTAAGGAAGTTGATTGGATTCAAATCCTTGAAGCACGCCATGAGATCTGAGAGGTTCAAAGGTAACATGCTGAGGATATGTTTCTATAATTAAACGCTGAGCCTGCAAATACGCGTCAAGCTCTTCATTAGTTCGTGTTTTATCTTTATTTTTATAATCTGTCAATTTTTCTCCTGTTCGATTACCAACATCTTTTCCCGTCTGCACAACTGCTTTCCCAGCTTTTTTCCCAGCATTGAAAACAGATCCAATAGCATTGGATGTTTTCATTTTTACGTTATTTCGGGCTTGTCTTCCTCTAGAAGGTCCGTTAGGAGTTCCTCATGGAAGTGCTGGTGGTGTAGTATTACGACGCCAAAGAGACATAGTCTTATGGAAAGATAAGTAAATGTATTATTTCAGATTGGCTATAAGATCTGCCTTTACCTGTTCATCTATATCTGTTCTGCTAACAATCGCTTTAATACGATCAATCTTATCTGTTGATGATCAAGCTGCCTTCTTACTAATAATGTAACCATTGAAATCAGCGAGAAGTTTTTGGATTTCTTTCATATATGTTGCTGGATCTGCAATAAGATTGGTATCTACATTGTGTTTTGCATTCTTTGCAAATCCTTCCATTCTGGTAGACATTCTATAGAAGTCAGAATGAACTACTCAAGCCTGAGCTTCTTTGTCTATAATTTTTTGCTGAGTAGAGATAGTAGCATCTGCAGTAGAAATTGCAGCTTCATGGATAGCTCTATCTGCAATAAGTTCTGCATAGCCCTTGTCTCCTGACATCTTCGATGTAAGCTGAGCATCTATCTTCGCAAGTTCCTGAACAGCTTTGTCGTAGGCATCCTGAGCAGCATCTTTATCTTTAATGAGTTGCTTATGCTGAGTTTCATTGTCAGTGATTTGATCTTCAAAATCAGTGAGCTCTATTTGCGCAGCCTTGAGATCTGTTTCATAATCTGCATCTGCGATAGCTAGTCCATTGTATGCGATATTTTGTAGTCTTCTCTCTTGCGCTTCGAGATCATTGATAGCCTTGGTAAGAGTAGCAACTTCTGGAGAAGTTTGATTTTTACCCTTATTTTTATTGTTATTATATCCTGCATTGTCATTTCTTTCTGCAGATCTCACATTAGCAAGTTCTGCTCTTTTCTTAGCCAAATCCTTATCAATCTCACTTAACTTATCCATAACATCATTGTACTCTATCTTTCTTTCCGCCTTCTTCTTTAACTCTTTCACTTCTTGTTCTTTGCTATCTCTCTTTCTTTCAAGTTTTTGTTTTGCTGAAACACTTGTTAGGATCGCATCTTCAGCATTTCTCAAAACTGCTCTTGTATTATTTCTCTCTGTCTCCGCAGTAAGTCTTTCAGCAGTTAATGTAGCATAGCCCTTATCGGTAGGATTGAGCTTTGCAAGCTTAGCATTTACTTCATCAAGAGATTTTTTCGATGTTGCTTTTATTGTTTCTTGTGCCTTAATAATTTTTTGAGCATCAGAAATAGCCTTATCGCTTTTTTCCTTTTCTTTTCTTATGGCGGCATGAATACGCTTTATTTCAGTATTAAACGCATTTGCATCTGCATTACGTAGAAATGCCTGCATAGCAGTGAGCATCTCATTGGTAATAGTCTGCTTACCAGCAAGCGTCTGTTGACGAACAGCAATATTCGCGATCTCCTTCTGCACTTTGTTATAGTCTGCATCTGCAGGAGTCATGCCAGAAAGCGCATCTTGATTAGCTTCATAGCTGGCTTCTATTCTACTTGCATATTCCTTAAATGAAGCATCTATATCTTCAAGCATCTTCTTACTCTGATCTTTCATATATTCTTGAGCGCCTGCTGCATCTTCTGCATATTCTTTCTTCGTTGAAACCTTATTTACCGTGGTTACTCTTCCATCTTCATCGAAGATATAAGGTCATCTCTCCTTCAGATTGAGCATATTTGCAAGGTCTGATGATTGCATAAGTTCGGTAAGACTTTCTTCTTTCTGAGCAGCTTCAAAAAACGCACCTAGAACATCTCTCTTCTTTTTAGTATCTATCTTATCGTATCCAGCCTGACCAATGCGAGATGTTGTCTTACCAAGGAAACTAGCAACGCCTTCAAAAGCATGTGTAAAGCCTTCGTAGACATTGTTAATGTTCTGATCGTTGAATCACTTTCTCAACATAGCAACAGTGTTTGCCTGAGCATTGTCGATAGCTTTGTTACCCTCAGCATCAGTATAGTTAAGAATTCTATTTCCTTGTTTTGCAATTTCTTCTATAGGACGAGTCACAAGCCACGCTGCATATCCAGGAATCATATACCATTTCCCCTTTTTACCTTCGATTGCTCTATTGAGAGGGCCCAAAACACCGCTTGTTGCCCATGTTGCAAATCTACCTGTTTTTGAAAAGACCTTGTTTGCACCCTTGAGACCTCCTTTCAATGCGCTTTCACTGAGACGAAGGAAAGTATTCGCAGGCTTTGAGATCACATCTCTTACTGCTTCTCTTCAGAGTTCCGCATTACTTACATTTTTTGCGAGTCTGTGCATTCTTCCTTCTGTACTCACAAAAGGATTTTTGTCGTTATAAAACATCATATTTGTCGACTCGTTTTGAGCCATGATAATCATGGACAAAAGCTCAGCGTCATCAGCCTGTTTATACCAACGCTCCAAGCCTTTCAAAAGCCTAGGGTCATTCATTCTTGCGATAATTCTACGAAGAGCAACTCCAAATCTTCTCTGACCAGGAGCACCAAGAGCAGGGATTCTTCTTCTAATAATAGCGGCAACAACATCTCTCATCTGTCTGTAGTGTCCTCCATCTGGTCCTATTGCATCGCTTTCATCTGCGAAGAAAATATCTTTGAACTTTTCAAAATAACTATTTGCAATATTATAATCATCTTCTGAACCAAAAGTCATGATTCCTCCGGAAAGACGCATGTTAGCGTGAAGCGCAAATATCTTCTCTCTTGCAAGCCCTCTCCATGCGTTCACATCAGTCTCATATGCCTTAATTCTTGTACCAAATGTGTCTACTTTCTGCTGATTAAAGTCAGTTCTTGCTTTTTCAGCATTTACAAATGTGAAATACGAAAGGAAGTGAGTTTCAAACTCTCTTGCTGTCATATTGTTTGAACGAAGTACTTCAGCAAATTTTCTACTATCTTTCTTAAGAGTAAGCAGCTCACTATCAAGCATCTTAGGATTTTCTGACTGTCCGATTGCATCAAAAATATATGCTTGTTCATTTGTACCAAGGTCTTCTAACACTTTAATCAATTTAGCCTTCTGCGAAGGTGTAACCATAGCAGTGATTCCTGTCTTTGCATTTCTATGAACCATATTAAGCGTGTTCATAAGATGCTTATAGTGCTTATCAAGATCCCTAATGGGTTTAATTTTCTGCTTAAGCACATCAAATTGCTCGATTAGTTTTGCATCGACATCGATTCCCTGTTCTGCACAGATAGCCATAGCTTCTTCGATCTTTACGATCTGCTGCGCATCAGACTCTTTCTGAAAATGCATGGCGTCAGCAAGTTGCTGTAGATCACTTGTTTCAGCAAGTTTTTTCATTTTCTCTGAAATAGCAGAAAGCGTTTTTTGTTCTGGAACAGAAAGCTTCGCTTCAAAGTTATTGAATGCTGCATGGCGAATAATCCAAGACTCAGTGAAATTTTCTTTTTCGATAAGATCTTTACGAAGAGTTTCTATAAGCATATTAAGAGACTGCGTAAGGGCGGCGTCATCGATAGTATTTTTAGACGCAGCGGCAGTAGTTCCCATATCATGAGCGTGTGTTATTCCCGCAACGAAGGCAATTTGATCCTTAATACTCAACTGCTGTGTCAGTTTCTTCCATGTATATCCAAAATCTGCAATATTTGCTCTTCTTCTTGTTGCATAGGTATGAAGCACTGTAGCAACATGATCTCTCATGACAAAACTACCATTGCCTGCCATAAGCAATGAGAAAGTCTGGTCTTTCGCAAGAGAGACAGCAGAGTTATTCATATCCAGGAGTTCCTTAGACCTTTCTATTCACTGTAAGGCCTGATTTGGAGCAGTTCTTGCCATTGTTCATACATACACGTATAAAATACTCTTTTTACTAGTATATCCGCGCTCATTCCAAACATCAAAAAAGAGCCCAAATGGACTCTTAAATCATATTTTTTGACTTTACTTATTCAATATAATAATCATAGATATAGTAAGCAGACATAGATATAGGTTCTTCCTATGTCTATATCTAGTACCTCTGTCTATTAAGTGGTTTGTTTTCCTATATTAGGATTATACCCCATAGCTTCTAACTGTTTATCTATGATTCACGCGATGTTTTCTGGCTTCTCACCTTGAGCTTTTAACTTCTCCTCGAGTTGTTTCCTAAAGTTGTAGGCAACCACTCCTCTCACGTTCATTTCAATCTTGGCATCAGGCTCAACCCTGGCGATACTATCCTTCAGCGATGCAAGCATCGCGTTTCCATATTCTTTCTGAATCATGATCGGCAGGCTGACATGATAAGCTCATTCTCTATATTCCACAATAAGCCCATCGGCATGTTCCGGACTGATACCAAGCTTAGCAATAAGTGCATACTTCAGGCATTCATTTTTCGTATCCTGATCGAGCGTTGGCCAGCTCTCGGCAAGTGCTCTATCAAGCCCTGCTGGATCGTCTTTATATTTAGTAAATAATACTTCTGCTTCTTTGTCGATACCATCAGGCATCATTTCTGCTATAGCCCGACCCCCAAATGCAGCAACAGCAGCCATGATCGCCCACTTCTTCTTTGGAGTACCCTTGAGCGTTGCAAGGAGTTTTTCCCGCATACCAATAGTCTTTCCTTCACGAATAAGCTTTGCACCATCGAGAACCATCTTGATACTATTTTTTCCTGAATTTCTCAGAAACTTTCCGATCTCGATCATGTCCACGACCGGCTGGGTAAACATATGGATAAGTTTCGTCGTTGTCTCCGCTCATTTAAATGCTTTAATGATATGTACAACATCCACACCTAAAAGTACACCACCAACGGCTGCTTGTCATAAATTAGTACGTTCTCATGCCCATAGGGCGTCATCGAGAAGAAGAAGTGGCCCAACAATAGGCACGAGACCCATTATGCCTTCATAGAGTCCATGCATCTTTTCACTTATAGTATCACCCTCACCCATAGCGAGTCCTCCAACAATAAAGATCGGCGACTTTCCAAGGAGAAATTTCAGCGTTGACGGCGCCTTTCTTGCAAGGAGTTTCGCATTTTCCGTAAAATCAGAAAGCTCCTCGACAGTATTGAACTTCCAAACTGCTTTATCTTTCAGCTCATTTCCATGCATAATTTCACCCATCGCACGAACCTTCTTGAGGTACATCTTATGGGATATCTGATCGAAAAGATTTCTATTTGCAAGCATCTCATGAGCTACTTTTCCTTGTGCTTCGATATTATTCGCAAAATTAATCATCAGATGACGAACAGAGCTTTCACCAAGGAACATCTTTGCTCCCCAGTTTTTAAATTCAATTCACCATTTTGCATTTAATGACCTGAGGGTTGTTTCCATGATTTTCGTATCTTTTGACCATTGAGCTCATATATTATCAAGGAATCTTGCCTTATTTATAACAACATTCTTGGTAGCTTTCTTAAGAGAATTTTCATACACCGTAAGAAAACTAGCCTCCTTGCTTCCTGCACGAAACTTTTTCTTCAGTTCACTCATATAATTCGCACTATCAGCAACTCACTGTGCTTCTACGACAATATTATTATAAAGCTCTGCTTGTGTTGCAGCCTTCTCTATTTCCGTCATAAGTTCACTGAGAAATGGATCAGACACATTACACTTTTTTAAAAGCTCTTTTGTTTGCTTCATATCCTGAATTGCCGTATTCATATTTCACTTCAAAGCATCCTGAGTCATGTTTTTCACGAGTCATAGATCTCCTTTCGCTTCGAAGAGCGGCCAGATAACTGCTTTTGCCATAAATGCACCAGTATTGAGAACCATCTTCATAAGTGGTCCGTCCATACTTCTATAGATCAGCGTGAAAAGTATCTGCTTCGCGGCAGTTGGAGATTTCTCATATAAGTGTGCGATATGTCCATTGAGTTCTTTGAGATCCATCTTGCCACAGATCGTTGCAAGACCAGCGCCAAACAATTCAAATCATTTAAAGCCATATTCAACAGTATTTCATACGATATTAAGACCTATTTCCTTCATATCTATAATACCTTCTTCCTGCAACGCCTCCATAAGTTCCCATCCTATCGTACCAGGAAGCATGGCAGTCTGTACTGTTGCACGTAAATAATTACCCTGATTATCCTTTATGATCTCACGCCACTGACTTGTACCTTCTCTTAATTTTTCAGGCAAATTCATTTTCTTTGAAATCCTTTCCAATTGTTCATCAGTTAACTCTTTATGAGCATACTTCTTAGTGAATTCTTTAATATAACGCTTCGCCTTTGCCTCATCTTCCTTGAGTTCCTCAGGAGTTCTTGACGTCGTTGGCACGACTTCTTTTCCTTTGTCTTTAATATCTTGTATCTTCTCTTTCGCTTTATCGACAATTTTCTTTCCTCCTTCCTTTATCTTATCTTTAGCAACCTTAAGCTTATCAGCAACCAGATCAGTTATACTTTTTCCGATAAACATAGCTCCTACAAGTCCAAAAAACCACTTGCTCAATCAATCTACAAACTTCTTCCATCACTTTTTTTCTTCTGTTTTTTTTCACGACTTCATCTCTTCTATCTGTTCGTGAATATATTTCTTATATGGTTCCTTGAGCCATCTCGTATATCGATGCTCATCCAGTTTCTTCATTGCTTCATCCACAAGTTCCTTCTCTATCGCTTCATAATTTGGATTTTCCATGACCTCTTTTTTTAGTGCAGAGATAGACTTATTAGTCTCATGGAGAGCTTCAGTCATCTTTCTTACTTTCTCTTTTTCATCTGCATGCAAGTTTTCATATCTTGCATTGATATCTTCAATGATACGTGCTATCTCTTGAATAGCCTCTTGTTTCGTATCGTCATTACGAAGCTTCGCCTCAAGAGCTTGAAACTTTTGCTCATCAACCCAATTAGTCTTCTTTAGTTGCTCTAAAACTACTGTCGCATATGAGACATCTTCTTTGAGATTCAACAACTTCTGATTCGTCTCCTGCAAGACAATCTTCTCGTCATATTTCTTATCCTCTTTTGTCTTATCCACTACCTTATGGAGCGTCTCAATTGGATCAATGCTCATCGTACACACTAAAGACTAAATATATTATGCTGCGTTTTTCTTTACATCATTATTATCATTCATCGCCACAAGTTTTGCATAATACGGCGGCTTTGCAAAGTGGTGATTATCTTTGATCTCTCTTATTCTATATCCCACACCACTTTTCCCATTATTCAAACGATTACCATTTGCATCAGTCATATTTTCATCACTAGATGAACCATATGTTTTTACATACCATTTTCCATCCTTTTCAAAGGGTTTTCAAAGTGCCATCTCAATGTGATAAATCTTTTCTCCTTTTTCATTATTTCATCCTTTCTTGATTCCATTCGGATCTTCCCAAAACATCCAGTCTCCTCTCTCGACATCCTTAGATGCAATATCAGGCGCTTTCGCATCAAAGAGCGCAGCAGTTAAACGACCAAAATTTTGTCATTCGTCTTTATATTGTTCTTTAAATGCCATAGACCATAAGCCTGAACAGTCTATGCCACTTTTACTAGTTCAACCATACTTATATTGTGCACCTTCAAACTTCTTTGCAGAAGATATCACCTCATTAATCTGCGTTTTTTCATCTTCCGTATAATGAGACTCTTTTGCATATCCTTCATTTGTCTGCTCAGGAGCAGAAGTTGGAGCATTATTAGGCTTAGATGTTGCATCTGTAGGAACAACTATAGAGCTTTTAAGGGTGCTTAGCTCTGCCTGAAATTTTTGTATAATGATCTTTTCGTGGACTATAAGCACCGAATCATAACTGTTATCCTGTTTAACGATCTGATCTACAAACTTGTCACCAAGCATCTGCCATGCCTTACCAAAAAACGTGGTCTTTTCATTTTTGCTACCAGTGAGGTATCTCATGATCACATCTCTTGATATTCTATTTCCATAACCAGCACTTATAAGCTCTGCTATATTAAGCTGCTTCTTTCACTTATCCTTACCCATAACACTATTTTCTAACATTTGCAATGGTGCCGATTCTACATGGCTTTTGATACTTTCCTGCAACTGAGAAAGTTTCTGCTGTGTATCAGCATCCTGGTTTTCATAGACTGTCTCATATCTATCTTTTATCTCACCCATCAGAGCTTTAATTATGTTTCTGTACTAAAATTTTCTCATTGAGTATTGTTCGCTTTATGCTCTTCTAATTTCCTTTCACCATATGATTGTACAATATCGACAAGCGGCATAAGCGTTCCGCCCAATACATATTTTATATAATCTGTTCCAATCTCATCAAGTCTATTTTGCGTTGCATCGATCATGATAACTCATGTCAAAAGCATCGTATTGAGACCTCCTCCTCCCGAAAGCGCTCTTACAAAATTTGCAAAAGTTGGCGCATCAGCGAACTGCTGAAATGATTCAATGACCTGACCGACAGTCATATTTTCAATGACTGTAAGAGGCTTATGAAGTTTATCAGCTATCGTCTTAAACATCTTCAGCTTCATACGCTCTGGTATAAGTTTTCCTAACGGAGTCTGTATATCTTTACAGTGGATACCAAATGCTTTGTACTTCTCGCTCATCTTCACAAAAACCTTTGACTCAAGTTGACGAACTATAGGACTATTTGCAGCGATAGCCTTACCCGCTTCATCTGCAAACACGATACCTTCCGGCACACTCTTATCAAACTTCACTTGGTATTTTACGCCATCTACATTTACTTCATATGCACTAGCTCCTTTACCACCGACAAGCTTCTTCACCTTCCCAAGTCATCTTCCCAACATATTCTTTTGCAAGATAGCTTGAATAGTTTCAGGCGTCAGATTATTTCTATAGAAATGTGCAAGTTTATAACCAAGAATTCTCTCTCCATTTGCTTCGGCGCTCGGCAAAATATGGTTCAACAGAACGTCACTATTTGCTGCAGACGCAGAGTGTCAACTCTTGTCTACCGCCTCAAAACCCTTATCGGTCCTTGTTACTTTATAGCCAAGGAAATCATCGATGCTTTCACCAACCTTAAGATTTTTTATATCTCTCTTGAGCTGAGGATAGACAGCAGAAAGATCTCTCATTTCTATTCCAAACGCCTTAAAGCTTAGACCCAAAGACTTCAGACTGCGCATATCTACCTTAACAGATTCAAGTTCTCACACCATAGCAGTGATATTTTTTCCACTTACGTTTGGATGTTTCGCCAGAAACGAACCTGTAATAGTTTCACCTTTGAAAATAGGGTCAGTAATATGCAGTTTTCCTCCCGCAAGATTGGCTTTTACTGGACGACCTCCATCGATGCTTACCAGCGAGTTCTTACCATTGAACTTCAAAAGCGTAATCTGCTTTCTCGTACCATTAGAACTCTCTACAACCATCTTATCACCGACTTTCATGAAATTATCCATCGCACCATTTTTAATAGGCGTTATGTTAGCCTTACTATTAAGGACAACATTTTCATCGATGTAACTCTTAATATCTTTAATCATACTTTCTTTCTTTGCCACAAGCGCCGCTTCTTCATCAAGCAGTTTAATCGTTTCACTTCGTTTAAGTTTCGTAAGCTTAGCATTGAGCTTATCCAAAATTTCTTGCGATAATTGTTTCTTACCAAGTTGTGCAAGTATCTTTGCTTTATTAATGTCATTCAATGTTTCATCTGCAAGATCTTTTCTTGCAAAAATAGCTTGCAGCTTTGGAGAGTTCTTAAGATATTTCATCGCTGCGCTACTCTGATGAAGCACGAGCGGGAAAATAGCCCATGCAAGATTGTCCTGCAAAGCTTGGCCAAAAGACTCACCCGTCTTCAGTGTTTGTCATCAGCTCGTAATTGTTACATCAAGCGCTCATTCTGCAAGATAACTTGAAGCCATGATGAACTTCGCAGCTTTCGTTGCAACTTTTGCTCCATCTCTCAGATACGCAAATGTTTTACCAAGACCAAATGGTATAGCATTGAGAGCAAAATCGAGGGCAAGATCTCATCCTCCCATCAACTTATTTTCATTTACCCACATACCAACTGTTGTGGTCAATGCTCCAGCTCCCACAGATGCAATAGCTACACCAGCCCCTGTTCCAAGACCAGCAGTAAGTATAGTTACTGCGATACCAGCCGTAATAGCCGTTACACTTCCTGCGATATTTGTCGCCATATTTACATTTCTATCCTTCCAGTCCCATCGATCATTGGTTCCTTGGATATCTTTAAGCATCTCAAATGCTTTTTTCTGCATCGGCGTAATATCTGGATACTTCCCTTCTTTATATTTCGTATACATGAGAGTCAAAGCGCCATCAAATCCCTTTTCCCACGTATCAAAAAGTTTTTTATATGCTTCATTCCATTGTTTCAATGTATCTTTATCAGCAAGAATCTGCTCCATACTCAAACCTTGTTGTATCTTTATCGCAATGCTCTCAGCAAGTGTAGGATTTTCTGTCGCTATAGACTTCATAAGATCATCCTGTGTCGGCATAGGAGGAAGCTTCGAAGGCTCTCCATTTTCATTTTTAATATTATTGACGAGTGGCGTAAGAAGCTGTACAGCCTTAATAGAATCTTCATGGTGATCATTATCCACATCTGACCTATCAGAATAAAACTCAGCGAGCGAATACATTGTCGACCTATAAAGTTCCTGCATCTCTGCATCTTCAGGAAAGAGCTGGTTGAGTCTTGTGAGCTCATCCATAACTTTCTGATACGCAGCATTGAGCTTCTTACCATCTTCCTCTATATCTTTCTCATTTTTCGTAAACATACTGAAGTTGCTATCAATTTCTTGAGCAGTCTCCTTAAATGATTTCAGGCTATTTGTCACTTCACGATTAACATCAGTTTTATTCATCTCAGGCTCTTTTTCCGCATCATCATTCTTTTCTTCCGGTGGCGTAGCAGCATCGTCAATGTCTCCGACATCCGCCTCCGGCGGTGTTTCGGGATTATCAGTGTTTGAATTTTCATTGTCAGGCGAAGAAGGAGCTTCCTCTTTTCCTCATTTCTTCTCTTCTTCTTTCTTTGGTTCTGCATCACTCTCTTCATCTCCAAAACCGAAGAAATCCTTAATTTTATTTCGTCCAGCCAAAACACTACCACCAATTATGGTAGCAATACCCTTTATCCACTTTATAATTTCTTTTTTATTTCTCTGAAACCATCACTTCTCTTTTTGTTCAAGAACAGCTATCTTAGCAGCTTTTTCTGCAAGTTCCTTTTGATCAGCATTGGGATTTCCAGTGAGCTCATTGGCTATGTTCTGAGCTTCTTCTTTGACTTCTTTACTATAATCATCAGAAGCTTTAATCACTTCAATTTTTTTCTGAAGATCTGACAAACTAATTTCCGTATTTTCTTTCGCAGCAGCCTCTTCTTTATTCTTTGAATTTTCAGTTTCACTCTGCTCTCTGATCTCTGAATTTTCAGTTTTTTTATTATCAGCAGAAAGTTCAGGACTTTTATCCTGATCTTCTACTTCTTTATCGTACTCTAATTTGTCATTTTCTCCCATAGTTTATATGTTTCAATAAATCTATTTAGTTTCCCAACCTCATGTGTTATTGAGCCATACAGCAAATGCATTAAGATTATTACCAGCGAGGTCCTTTGAGTACGCAAGAGCATCCTTACTATCCAATGCTGTAAGATCCATCCAGTCCATCACGCCGTCTTCAGCAAACTCTAGATCGTTACCGTACGCAGAGATATTGAATGCTTGGTCACTTGTACCAAGCCCCTTGTAATACTTCTTGTAGAAGTTTACAAGATTTGCCACCCTCAATGCATCTTCTTCTGTCATAAACTTGATAGGCAACATGTCCTTTTTATGAGTACCATCGGCTTGCTTACCATTGAGATATCCAATATTGTATCCCTTGCCATCTGGACTCGCATCAATATCTATTCTTTGACCATGACTGATAAGCGAAAGATATCCATTGGTCTCAAGGTTCGCAGTTTTATCATAAATATTTATTTCTCCTGTAAGTTCATCTGGTTTTTGAGGAGTTTCTAGTTTTCCCGAACGAACGACATTAATCTTTCCTGCAAACTTATCTTTCAGGGTCTTGAGAGCTTCAGGAACCATACCTGCGGAATCCTTAAGCTGCCACATATTTTCATTTCTTGCGTTTTGCATGTTGTTAAGATACTTCACATAGTTCACCTTTTGAGCTTCAAAGACAGATCCTCCGATATGTTTGATAGTTGAAGAAATATTATCCTCACCATCGACTGCTGTTGTATTGAAGAACATTCACTTCCAGTCAAGCTTCTTCGTAGCATCCCATGTTGTCTGATCCTTAAACTCAAGGTCCCCATCATTTGTTATAACCCATGGATTATCAACATTTGTTGTCGCCTTATCCTTGAAATGGATCTTGAGGAAGTTCGTCAGATTAGCCATACGCACAACATCTTCAGCATTGTCAAACGGCACCATAAACTTATCGAGGAAGTACTTACCACCTTCGATTCTTATAGGTGTTTCCTGTGCCCATGAAGCAAGACGAACTGACTTATCTTGGTAGGTAATAAAATGAGCTGTGTCATTTTTATCCTTAAACTTGAGCTCAAAGTTAATCTTCTTTTCAGCTGTTGTAAGTTCTTTCTTTTGAGCATTTGTCCATCCGCTGTCGAATTTTTTATCTTTCGGAGTGAGTCCTGGATCAATATCTACTCCCCACATATTTTCTATCTTCGCAAGTTTCTCTTCCGTTTCTTCAAGATGGACCTTCATAAGTCCTATCTCTGTAGCAGTCACTACAGATTTATCCATAGCTGTTCACTGTCTCTCGAGATCTGAAAGCATATCTTTGAGATATGTAAGATGTTTTCTCCAGTAAACAACGGTATTGCTTGGCTCCTTCTTAAAGAGATCACCTGCAACCATTCTATCAAATGTCTTACCAATAGATGTACCGAGATCTGAAGCTGAATCCTTAAATCCTGTCCACTTATCTGCAGTCCACTCTTTCGTCTTCGCCCATGCATTGAGCTCTCTGGTTGCCATGTTATCCATATTGTTTGGCTCCACAAACTCAAAACCTGACTTCGGTGAAATCATGACATGATGAGCCTTTCTGTCTTTCTTCATATCTTCAAGCGTAAGAGGAGCAATCTTTTCTCCTGTCTTTATCACATGGAAGTTATCAAATGCCTTCTTATCGTGAGCCCACGTAAAGCCATCCTTTGGTCTGATACCAACATGATTTGCTTTTCTGTCTTTCTGTATCTGATCAAATGAGACAAAAGGAACTTTAAAGTTTTTGGGCTTAGGCTTTCATTTTGGGGCATTTGGCTGTTCTTTAATAGCTACTGCAAAGTTTGCCTTCTTAACGTCCACACCAGGGATTGAAGGATTATTCTTTTCGTCTGCCCGGGTTTCATCTTCTCCGAGAGGAGCAAACACGAGGTTATATTTGTTCATATCTTCCATCGCCTCTACATCAGTAAGGAATGGAACTGTTGCATAGTTATTTGTTTCATGATTTGGCTCGATCCACTCATAGTGTTCTGCTGGCGTGAACATAAGATTATATTTCTCCATGTTTGCAAGAGCCTCCGCTTCAGAAACAAAAGGTTTCTTTTCTTTTTCTTTAGCATCTGGCGTAGCATTTGGCTCATTAGGATCCACATCTGGCGATACCGCAGGGATAACAGCCAGTGGAGCAATAGTTTCCCATGTCACTCCTGTGTCATTACCCATGTACCACATAGATGTTTTACCATCTGTTCCCTTAAGGCTATTTAACCATGCAGCATACTTTCCTGCTTGCGATTCAAAAGCAGAGCCACCGATCTTAGAAAGAGATGATGCAAATCCATCAGCTCCATCTACAACCGCAGTCCCAAATATGGCTTTCCCAAATTGGAGATTACCAAGATTTGTCATGGCTCCATGCTGACGAATATTGAGGTTTCTATCATTATAGTTAAACGGTCCTTCTACTCCCTTGTCTACTGTACCTTTGTAGTGAGTAATGATGAAGTTCGTAAGCGTTGCTACGCGAACCGCTTCATAAGTACCAGAGAAATTATGTTCAAATGAACCAACTTTCCAGTCGTCCATATCTCCTACCTTTGAAATACCAATACTCCATCCGTGGCTATGAAGATAAATAGCGCCATCTACCACCTTAAATTCCATGTCCTTTCCAGCATCTTGACTGCCAACCTTCACGAGTTCTTCTGTAAGCTGGGTCTTAGCCTTAGTCAGACTTTGTGCATCTCTTGTTGTAAGTTTATTTTCATCAACAAGCGATTGGAGTACCGGATCAATAGGATCTGTATCGAGCACCTCCTTAGCAAGAACACCGGTGATCACACCAGCATCTTTGAGCTCATCTACTGTTACGGTAGAAACATCTCTCTTTTCTTTTTTTAGTTTACCTATATATGCTGCCATCTTATCAGCATCTGTTTTGTATCCTTTTCTAAGCTCAATAAGCGTATTTCTAATAGCTGTTGTACCAGCAAGCTCGTTATCAGGATTTTCATCCTTCTTAGATATGTCTACAGTAAATGGATTGAATGCATTTGCGATATAGAACTGATTGAACGATGGTTGTAGCACGTTCTTATCAATAAGCACTTTCAATGCTTCCAGTCTATTTGCAAGAGTAGCTTTAAAACTATTGTCAGTAGTTGCTCTTACTGTAATATATTCTTTATATTTTACAGGATCTACTGTCACACTACCATCACTGTTTTCCACAGTAAAGAGCTTCTGATCTTCCCATGAAATACCCTGAATCATAGCATGCACTGTTGCGGGATCCATAACTTGATCCACTGTGCTACTATCGATATTATCGGTACTTACCGCATCAAAATTAAATTTCTTACAGAATGCATCCCAAGCATCCTTAGGATTTTTTCCATTGAGCATACTGTTGATACCTTCTCCAAACGCCATACGTGAACCAAGTTCAAGCCCTGCCATCACTCCAAGTGTTGTCAGGCCTCTTTTACGCTTTGACGCACTGAAAAGATCTATCACACTTCTGATACCGAAGAAAAGCATCGCTCCACCTGTTGCGATTTTACAAAGGTTCGCAATAGATTTTGCATCTTTATCTTTCAGATTTGTATTTTCTGCAATCTTACCAAAGAACGCACCGAGAACTCCCTTATTCTTATAGCTATCCATACTACCAGGATATACCTGATCTATAGGCTTCATACGATCATCTACATTTTTTGTACGATCATATGAGTCTGGATTATTATTATAGTCATAGTTATCTGGCGCAGGCGACGCCTTCGGCTGAAAGATCTCTACTTCTACCTGTTGCACAGGAATACAAATCTTCCCCTTAGGATTCCACGATGTCTCAAAAAGTGGGTTACGCGTAGAAATATGATAGTACCCATCAATAATTTTTACCCCCTTCACACTATCTGGATTTTGATGATAGTTTCTGAGAGCATTCACAATATCCTGATTGTCCATAGCACCTTGTAGATTGCTATAGGCAGGATTTCTTCTAAAAGCTTCATCAAGCTGAGCAATACTCTTAATATTAGAGAAATGGATATCTTGATGCCAAAACACATCAGGCGTAGGAAGTTTTACTGTTTCCTTATTTGCTGGCGCTTCATTTTCGTTTACGGGTGATTGCTGCTCTTGTGTTCACTCTGGCTGAACAGCTTCATCGTTATCTTCATAAGTAAACTCTGTAGTACGGGTCTTTTGTGTTTCTGTTACTTTCTTTTTCGTGAGCTTTTTCCCTGTAACGTCATCCTGCACAACCTGTACCTCTTTTTTTGTTTGCTTCATAACAAAATCAGTCTCAGACTTAAGACTTTCCATGTAGACAGAAATTTCTTGGTTTGCAGCCTCAAGATCAGCTTCGATGAGAGCCTTTCGCTGAGTATACTCAGCCGGGGAATCAGTCGTGATATACTTATCACCAACTCTCAAAGTCATAGTTGCATCATCTGCATACAGATGCTCTTTTACCTGCGAGAAAACATCTTTCGCCTCGGTTTCATCCTGCGAATTCATGACCTGATCCTTCAGGCTTGTGAGAGAGTCTTTAAGATCTGCTATCGACTGAGCCATCTCTGCTCCTGCAAGATCAATCTTGCTTGCGCTAGGCGTCTGTAGCTTAAACTCAAATGTGTTACTCATAGTAGTGCAAAAAAGTATAAAATCCACTAATGTAAAGTGTAATCAAAAAAAAATAGCGGACAAAATCCACTACCCCCTTTCCTACATATATACAAATATTGCGTAGACTTATCTTCTAAATATTACATAATACCTCAAAATTAAAACCCTAAACCTGAAAGCTTCTAGATTTTAGTTTTTAGTTTTAAGCTTCTATTTAATAAATATTTACATGCTCATCCAATCCCCTTACCGTGTCAGTAAAAAACGTTTCGAGGGATCCAGAAATCGCGCTCGGCGCGTCTTCATGGACGATCACGCCATTATGAAGGATAGCAAATCTGTCGGCAATCTCCTGCACGTCCGAGAGGATATGTGTGTTGAAGAAAATAGTTTTCCCCTGCGCTTTCAGTTCCTTCATGAGATCTTTGACGAGAATACGACCCAGTGGGTCAAGTCCAGACATCGGCTCATCCCAAAAAATGAGCTCTGGATCATTGATAAGAGAAGCAGCTAAAGAAAGCCTTTGTTTCATACCTTTTGAGTATGTTTTTACCAAACGATCTGCAGCGAAACCCAGTCACAGCTTGCCCAATAACAAATCGATGTTAGATTTTCGATTTTCGATTTTCGAGTCCGATGATTTCTCCTTATAAGATTTTGAGTTTTGGGTTTTGAGTTTTGAGTTGTTAGCAAGTTTAGCCATATAAGCGAGAAGCTCTCTCCCGGTGAGAAAAGCATATAAATTAGTTACCTCCGGCGCATAGCCGATGCGAGAAAAGTACTTTTGGTGATAATAGTCGCGAGTACCAAAAAGTTCTATTGACCCAGCATCATGTGTAATAAACTGGAAGATGCATTTAAGCAATGTTGTCTTTCCCACGCCATTTGCACCCAAAAAGCCATAGATCTCTCCTGCTTGTACAGACAAATTGACTCCCTGTAAGATGGGAGTGTTCTTCTGCCACGAATGAAATGTTTTTTCAAGTCCTGTTATGCGGATGATCTCCATGAGCGGACGAAATGTATAAATTTAGAGTGATATACGGATGGGATTGAGAACATCATCAAATGTCTTCCCCTCTGGTACTGTCACAATACTATGATAGAGTAAAAGCGAGGTAACAAGTGTCGCGAGTGTGTCTCTATCGAGTTTTTGATAAAGAGGATATTGACTATACAGTGTATGTACATAGCCCATATATGCCTCCTGGGAAAGAGAAATTGCATAGTGAAGATTTGGGAATGTCTGATCGAGACCTAGCTCTTGCGCCTTATACGAGTAGAATGGAAGAAACAAAGCCACCATCTCATGAAGAGAAAGTGCCGCTCACCCACCAAGACTTTCCGATGGCTTTGAAAAAAGCTCTACACTCATCGCCCAGATTTCATCGTGCTGGATAGACTGAAAAAGGAAAGTCAAAAACTGAGCAAGAAAACTATTTTTTATCTGGTCATCGCGTATCTGTCAGCCAATCTGAGCTGCTTTTTGCATACTTTCTGATACTCTTACCATATCCTGTTCACTCGCCTCTCCGAGGCTGTTGGAAACATTTCCAACATCGAGTCATCATGTTATTACTTCGTTCATTCCTCGGTTTTTAAAGTTTATAAAGGAGAAAGTTCATAAAATTTTTGACTTTATGAACTTTATGAACCTTGAACTAATATTATGTAATAATGTTTAATAAGTTTCCCTTGCATTACAATGGAAAATATGTATATATTCGTGCAAAGAGCAAACAGGAAACACGTACGCTCTCTCTGCGTGAGGCAGAAAAACACAAAGGACGCATCGCATGCGTTTTTTACGTCTAAAAAAAGATGGTGAGGTGGATGAGTGGTCGAAGTCAGCTCACTGCTAACGAGTCGTACCGAAAGGTACCGCGGGTTCGAATCCCGCCCTCACCGAACCATGGCTTTGTAGCTCAGCTGGTTAGAGCGTGTCTCTCATAAGGACGAGGTCGGCGGTTCAAGTCCGCCCAAAGCTATACTCTCTCAAACTAAAAACCTAAAACTAAAATTTCAAAACTATTTTTGGTTTTACGTCTTCAGTTTTACACGAATTAAGTAATTTATCTTTAGTTATATATGGTATAATCAATGGCTGGAAAAAAGAAAAAGTGAGCTAGAATCAATGTTGCCCTCATCTGTACAACATGTGGTAAGCAGAACTATGTTGTTATGGTTAATAAGGTAAATGATCCTAAGCTTGAGATCAAGAAGTACTGTAATCAGTGCAGAACTCATACTGTTCACAAAGCAAAAGAAAAACTTAAATAATCTTAATCAGCAGTTAGCACATAGATGTTAGATTATAGCAACCTTATTTTGCTAACATCTATAATCTAATTGCTACTCTGTTCCCTTTATCATTATTATGCACTGTAAATATGTTAACCCTTAGACTAGCAAGAGCAGGTAGAACAAAAAGTCCTTTCTTCAGAATCGTCCTCACTGAGCATACTAAGCCAGTAAAGGCAGGCTACAAGGAAGTTCTTGGATGGTATAACCCTCTTAACCACAAGATGGAAGTAAATACAGAAAGAACGAAAGAACTTATCGGAACTGGCGCTAAACCATCTGAAAGACTTGCTAAGCTTCTTCACACTCATACAAAAGATGAGATGTTCAAGAATTACTTTACACACAAGATAAAGAACAGAAAGCCGAAGAAAGAAGCTAAGTAATTTTTACTTTCTGGTCGCATATTCTTTCATGAATAGTACCTACACAACCATGCAGGATATCATCCTCACGGTGCTCGCTATTCTTATCATTATCGTGTTTGCAGGAGCTATATACTCTCTTTTCCGTGCTATTTTCCAGTTCATCTTCTCTGACGGAAAAGACGATGTGATACAAAAAGCTATTAAGAACATTAGATATACAATCATGGGTATTATCATCACGATACTACTCCTTTTTGTATTTCCAATCCTTTTCAAACAGATGAAAGTAAGCGGCTATCAAGACTACACCGCTCAAAATATTTTCAACAGAGCCGGAGTCATCATCAAGAAAATCATGGGCATCGGATCAGAATGATTTGGAGACATGTTCAACGGAACATCTACTACCCCTTCCTATCAAAATGACTACTATAACAGTCCAAGCGGAAGTCTCTAAAATTCATATGGATAAAACAGTAACAATACATACAAAGATAAGAAATCATCGCATTTCTTATTTTTTTTATACACTATTTCCAGACCACGATGCTGAATACTGTTTTCGCTTATACGAACCCTCAGGGAGTCAACGAGAAGATATCATTCGGAGATCTCTTACAGAAAAAGAAATATACCGTCCTCTACTTTTATCCAAAAGACAACACTCCTGGCTGCACGATAGAAGCAAAAGAGTTTTCTGAGCACCTCAAAAAGTTTGCAAAAGCAGACGCTCAGATCATTGGTGTGAGCAAAGACAGCAGCAAGTCTCATTGTAAATTTCAGCAAGAGCAAGAGCTCAGCGTAGGACTGATCTCCGATAAGGATAAAATCCTCCAAGGCTTTTTCAAAGCAGAAGGTCCAAAGAAATTCATGGGAAAAGAATATATCGCGACACTGAGAAACACCTATCTTCTTGACAATAAGGGCACAGTTTTGTATAAGTGGGAAGAAGTAATACCACTATGACACGCAAAAGACGTGCTTGAATACATACAAAAACTCTAAACAGAGTGCCGAAGATTTATTTGTTTATCAGTTGATAGTATGTCAGCCTATAAGAACACGAGCGCAGTATTTAGCCACAAATGGGGAAGATACTCAACGACAGAAAAGCTATTTATCATCTACGCAATAGCTCTTGGTGTCTGTCTTATTTTCATGCCAATTATCTCTATTTCTCCTCTTGCCGATGAACCGGCAAAGGCCTTTGGCCTGTTGAATATGTATTTTATCAAATCTAATGTCATCATTTTCCTTTCGTTTATCATCCTTGTCGGATGGTCAATAAGCTTTAGATTTAAGGCTTTCCTCAATCAGGTTATTGGCTTCAAGGAAAATGACATGCTCTTCTCCCTTGCCATGATCATGATGATGACGACAGCATTTGTTGCTATCGGTGATGTAACATTTCTCGTAAAGAACAATTTCACTTATACTGTATCACTCACAAATCGATACTATCTTATCTCTCTCCTCCTTCTCATCGGCATCATCTATACGCTCTGGCAGGTACTCAGCCAGGCAAGACATATGGGCAGAGCTAACATGGTAAACATCCACACAAACAGAGAGGAAGAAGACAGAGAAGACTTCTCAAACCATTTGAAACAAGGCTTATTTGAAGAATAACATCATAGATCCAATGCATCAAAAAACTCTCCTGGACGGAGAGTTTTTCTTATTTAAGCGGCACTTGTAAGAACTATATCTGCTCAATCTCTTTCTGGGTTATGTTGCTTGTTAAGGAAATCCTTATGCACATCTTCCATATGATCATTCATACACTTCATAGCTTCATAATCTTTCGGAGAATCAAGGAGCTGCCCATGAATAAGATCGATTTGCTCCTGCTTATGGTTAGCCATAAATGTTACTGTTTTCGTCCTGTTATCAGCTATATTCTTATAGAGCTCCAGACTTCCTAGCATCGCAGAACATTTATTATATACTCCGGCTGATAAGATTTCATGAAGTTTCGCTGCAGTTATTTCAACAACCTGATCCTTCTCCTTTGGCTCTAAAACCAATGCTTGCATGAGTGTTTTCACTGTATCCACTACAGAAAATGGCCACCCTGTTTGTCATGCTACATATTTCTTATCAAGAGCATTTTTTATCACTTGTACATTAGGCGAAAGATGATTCATGAGTAGCACATACATAATAAATCAGCTATATTGTAATTAGCAATATACAACAAATCAATAACAAAAAAAATCCCCCGCGTGGGGAATTTTTACTATTTCTTACGTAAGACCATAACTCATAGTACTTCTCTTGTGTCTTCTGGGAGATAATCATGTGATGATCAGATAAATATTTCAAATCTCTCATCATCCTTTCAGTTGCTCTTGCCATACGCAGCTGTATACAAATGATCTTTTGAGTAAAAATTCTTTGTTGTTCACGTATTCAAAGGTGTTCCCTGTTCATTGACGAATATAATTGTATACGTATCTCCATCCTTGAGAGCAGTTGCCTCTGAAAGAGGCTTACCATTGTGAAGAAACTTTGCCGTGGATGTGCTGGTAGGAAGTACTCCCTTTCGCATCCCATAATTTGCAGTAAATAGTCATCCTTTTTTGAGTTTCTGATGAAGAAGATCCATAAATAAAGATAACTCCCCTGGCGTAAGATAATTGATGCAATATTTCATGTTTACTACATCCAATGAACTATCAGACATCGAAGAAAGATAGTCAATAAAAGATTTATGCACCAGCGTAACTTTAGCAGCCTTTTCTGGTTCAGAAGACAAGACACGACTTGCTTCGTCAAGCATGGCACGTGACAGATCAACCCAATCAATGTGCGCTGATGCATCAAAAAGTTTAGTATAGTGATTGGCACCTATATGTGAACCACCCCCAAGTTCAGCCCGTACCAGATGTTTATGCTTCGGGAAATTCTTCAAAATGATATCTTCTAAGAGATGTGTCGTAGAAAGATTCACCACGTCCTGCTGGTTGATCTCATGAAAATTCTTAACAAATGATGCATTATCATAGTCATTTTGCAAAGTCGAGACAAGCATGCCCGACGCTATAGAATGGGATCATCCCAGAGAAATGGAGGAATTATCACCACCATTAACACTATTTTTCATAGTAATTTCTAAGAAATAAACCTCCGTATAAGTATAGTATTTTACTGATCATTGTCAAAAAAATCCCCCGCTTGGAGGGATTTTTCAGCATATATAATTGTGCTTTGTGACCTGTGATTTGTGCATTGTATATTATTCGTCATCGAGTCCTTTCACTTTTCCTTTTCTTTCTTCGATGATCTTGTCAGCTACGTTGTTTGGCACCTTCTCGTATGAAGCGAACTCCATAGAGTAAGATGCTCTACCCTGAGTCATAGAACGAACCTGAGTTGAGTAACCGAACATTTCTGAAAGTGGTACCTTAGCTTTGATGATCATAGCTTTTCCTCTCTGATCCTGTCCGCTGATAAGTCCTCTTCTTGATGAAAGGTCTCCCATAACATCACCCATGTACTCATCTGGTGTAACTACCTCTACATTCATCACTGGCTCGAGAAGCATAGCTCCTGCCTTAGAGAACGCGTCCTTGAACGCTCTGTATGTCGCAACCTTGAAGGCAACTTCTGAAGAGTCGACATCGTGGTATGAACCATCGTATGGAGCAACTCTTACACCAATCACTGGGTAACCAGCGATAGGACCTTGCTTGATAACTTCCTGAGCACCCTTATCGATAGCTGGGATGAACTCCTTAGGAATCGTACCTCCAGATACATCATCACGGAACTCGTAGATCTTTCCTTCTTCTTCGAGCTTTTCAAGATGGATAAGTACGTGACCGTATTGTCCACGTCCTCCAGACTGACGAACGAACTTTCCTTCACCATCTGCATTGTGAGAAATAGCTTCTCTGTATGCAACCTGTGGCTTACCAGTTACTACCTCTACCTTGTGCTCTCTCTTAAGACGGTCAACAATAATTTCAAGATGGAGTTCTCCCATACCCGCAATAATAGTCTGTCCTGTCTCTTCGTCTGTATAGAAACGGAATGATGGATCTTCATAAGCAAGCTTTCCGAGTCCGACACCCATTTTTTCCTGATCCTTCTTCGATGCTGGTTCTACAGCGATCGAGATAACTGGCTCAGGGAACTCCATACGCTCAAGAACGATAGGATCCTTAATATCACAGAGCGTATCTCCTGTCTTCACGTCCTTAAGACCGAGGAAGGCAGCAATATGTCCTGCGTGGATTTCTGAAATTTCTTCTCTCTTATTTGCATGCATGAGGAGCAAACGCCCGATACGCTCTTTGTTTCCTGTTCTTGTATTGAGAAGCGCATCACCAGATCTTACCACTCCAGAGTAAATTCTTACGAACGTAAGAGTACCTACAAATGGGTCAGTCATAATCTTGAATGCAAGAGATGATGTTGGAGCATCGTCTTTTGGCTCTCTTTCCATGTGCTTATCAGCATCATCGAGATCAGTTCCGTGAACGTTACCAATGTCGAGTGGAGATGGAAGGAAATCTACGACAGCGTCGAGCATAAGCTGAACACCTGCATTTCTGAGTGCTGAACCTACGAGTACTGGATACATTTCTCCTGTAACTACACCCTTTCTTACAGCTTTCTTAAGAAGCTCAATAGATACTTCTTCACCACCAAGGAACTTATCAGCGAGCTCATCATCAAACGATGATGCAGCATCGAGAAGCATTTCTCTGCGAGATTCACACTCAGCTCTGAAATCTTCTGGAATGTCGTGCTCTACTTGCTTTTCACCATTGTCTCCTTCAAATGTATAGTACTTCATGTTAATGAGGTTTACGATACCCTTGAAGTCTGACGACTCACCATATGGAAGCTGGATAGCTACTGCCTTTCCAGAAAGTCTTTCCTTAATATCATCAATACACATCTTGAAGTCTGCACCGATCTTGTCGATCTTGTTTACGAAACACATACGAGGAACTTCGTATTTGTCAGCCTGTCTCCATACAGTTTCAGTCTGAGGCTGAACCGCATCAGATGAAGAAAGTACACATACCGCACCGTCAAGTACGAGAAGAGAACGCTCTACTTCAATAGTAAAGTCCACGTGACCTGGAGTGTCGATGATGTTAATCTGGTTATCTCTCCAGAAACATGTTGTCGCAGCTGAAGTAATAGTAATACCTCTTTCCTGCTCCTGTTCCATCCAGTCCATCGTTGCAGCACCTTCATGTACTTCACCGATCTTGTGGTTCTTACCTGTATAGTAAAGGATACGTTCTGTTGTAGTTGTCTTTCCTGCGTCAATATGCGCGATGATACCAACGTTTCTGACTAGATGTAATGGTTTAGACTCTGCCATTGTTTACTTATATCTATAAAACTAAAATACTAACACAGTTCATAACGTTTATAAAGTTCGTAAAGTTAAAACCTTATTTGTTTATACTTTATGAACTTTCTACTTTACAAACTTTTAACTCGCCTGTATGGCAGATTTCATCACTATCCCTCTATTTTTCAGTTGGTGCTTCGTATTTGCAAGCAGTCCATCTGGATCGGGGTAGGTTTCACCTTCCTTATAAAGGTGAACCGTTCTTCATTCGATAGGATGAGAGAGAGGCTCTGTGCCTTCTACATCTACCTCATCAAGCTTTCCGACAAAATCAATAATAGTACTCACCTGCTTCCCGAGTCTAACCTTTTCATCTGTTGTCAGACGAAGCGCAGCGAGTTTACCAAGATGGTCTAACTGTTCGTCGCTCACTGTCATATCCAAGGAGAAACAAGTAAATAAAAATACCTGCATTTTTAGCCACCCAAACGGGCGTCTGACAGGTAGAAAATATATAACTATTCGCTCAGTAAATGCAATGGATTTCCCGATGAAAAATCAAAAAAGCACGGACAAATATCCGCGCTTAAAAACAATCAATATTCTGCATTTATTAGGCCGTCACAGCAAAGTCATGATACATTATAAGAGACGTCCTGTCGCACGGCAGTGTCGCAATAATAGGAGCATTCATGACAAGTTCATATGGATGCTCATTAGGTTTTTGAGAATGCGCCATATAGATATTCCCTTGAGCAGAAATCCAGAGCTGCTTATTAGGTGGAATTCGATAAGGATTCGGCAATTTTACCACCTTATTTTCTCGTTCCATAACAGCCATGGCTTCTGCAGATTCATGAAATTGGTCTTCATTAGGGGGATATCCGGAATAAACCGTTAGGTCTATATCGAGCAAATAGTACATTCCATAATATGCTTGAGAACGAACTATTTCACCCTCTTGCGGCTTAGCACCCCTAAGAAGCAAATGGGTATAAAAATAGCATTTTGCCTCTTTAGGAACAGGTCCATAATGATGGGTTTTTGTACTATCCGTCCAGAAACTCAGACCATTATCTTTTCCTTTTACATCCCAGGGACCAGGGTTATGGATCAATGGTTTCGACAATTCAATAATTCTGCCTTGCGCCAGCCATTGTTTCCATTTCTCTTCACGATGATGAACATATTGTTGTTTTGGGCCGAAGCGATAGTTATTATCAATCTCCTCAGTGAGCGTTGTAGTAACGATAGTCATCGCCCGAAGTTCTCCTTCTTTTTGAGGATAGCCCTCAAAAGGCACCATAAGATATCTTATAACAAGAATATCTTGATATTGTCTTTCTTCAGAAGGCTTATTACCAGGCACAGTATTCCAACATTTTGTGGTCATTGCGACCATCTGCATATCGCTTTCTAAAGGAGTTTGTGCATCAGCAATATACAAACCTGAGTCCATATAGAGCCACAAGCATTTACCTTCAGGAATAGTAATTGATTCTGGCAATTCTATTACCATTTTAGCAGAGAGAAGCCGCTGAAAATCTGCTACATCCTGAGGCTTTACATTTATGTTCTGCCAATGGAAATTGAGATTTTCAGGTTCATTTCCGCTCCAGAAATCAATTCTACGCAGAAATTTTTTCGGTTTGTAATGGTCTTCAACCTTCATAAAAGGTCTTTGAATGTATTTAACTGTGAATGTTCTCATATAATTCTTTTTATTTAGTTCGATTATTTGTTTACCCCAGTATAGTATACAACCTTTACGGCAATGTCAATTATATTTCCGCTGAATGTATGATACAAAAAAGCCCCGTAAACGGAGCTTTACAAATACGTTAAGCACAAGGACATTATGCAGCTGGAAGCAGCTGCTTGTCTGTCATAAGCAGCGTACCTATACGCTGCATGGTCTTCCTATTTTGTTCATAGTTTTTATCGACCAGATAGACGCCACCGACACAATTTACCAAGAGAACCTTATCAGGTTCAATGACACACGGCTCGGGACGCAAAGGGCGAAGCACATTTTGGTGTACAAGGCTTTGAATTTCAGCCTCACTAAGAGAAACGCCATCAGACGTTCTATAGTCTACTCCTTTCGGATCCGAAGCTGCGACATACCTGGTAAGCGAATTTTGCCCAGCCACAAGAGGGCCTGTAAGGCTGTAAACATGTGTTAAGAACAACATAAGCATAAGTTTTTAGAGTGCGCAATTTTGTTAACCCACAGACAATATACAATCCTACGTTTATGTCAATCTCATTTTCCAAAGAAAAACACCAGTTTCGGACCCAAAATTGCTGCTGGTTTGCTCTTTACGTATAATAGAAGAGATTTATAAAACAAAATCTTCTCAACTCATGCTGAACGTTGTATACGACACAAACTACACACAGTTTATCCCCCAGGGATGATTTCCGTATGTGGACGAAAAAGAAATCGCTTCGAAAGAAGCGGTAGCGGAAGCTACTCCAAAAAAGAAGGAGTCATTTTTTGATAAATTTTTCGCATGGATATTTGGCGCTCCAAAGAAGATGAAAAAGAGCGAAGCAGAAAAGGCAGAAGAACAGAAGAAGATCGATGAGGCACATAAGGCTGACTCTCTCACTGAGCAGATCAAGAGGATGATTGAACTGCCGGATGATCAGTACAGCGACAAACTCCTCACGTCAGATCTAAGAAGACATATTCAGAAGGTAGAAAAGGAGTACGTGACGTCTCTTGCAGATTATAAGTCGCACATTGCACCAAGTTACCGGGAGGTAAAACCATCGTATACAAATACTTCAGGACTTTTTGGGAAGACTTACTACGCGCATAACTACCCTTCATATATCGATTTTCTGTGGACGAGAGATCTCATGAACTTCTACGACAAGTGGGATATGTCATGGTTTATCTATCCAGAAAACGACGGTGATATTCAGTCTATGCTCAAGCGTCGCTCGACACAGCTCAGAGCTGAAATGAATGAATCAGCATCGAAAGGAATTACCATCGATACGGAAGTTCAGCTCCAGTATCGTGACGTAGAAGACATCAGACAAAAACTCGCGACACGCGAAGAAAGATATTTTGAGACATCATGTTATGTATCGCTCTATGAGCGCAACGAAGAAAAGCTCAATGAAGAAAGCAAGAAGCTCGAGCAGAAAATAGCAGGATATGGTATCAGGATGAAACCAGCCATCCAGAGAATGGACGAAGGATTAACCTCTACAATGCCACTTGGACTCGATGAACTCGGCATTACAAGATCGATGGTAACGACATCACTTGCGGGAAGCTTCCCGTTCATCTCAAACGACCTCATCGATAAAACCGGAATTCTCTACGGAGCAAATATGCAAACAGGGTCGCTCGTTATCTTCGACCGTTTCGGTAAGAAAATGACCAATGCAAATAGCGTCGTACTCGCGACATCCGGTGCCGGTAAATCGTTCACTGTGAAACTGGAGATCATGAGATACCTCCTCCTTTGAGTTCCCACCATTGTAATCGACCCCGAAAACGAATATAAGGCGCTCTGTGACAAAGTAGGCGGAACCTATGTAAACATCGCTATTAACAGTCAGCAATATGTAAATCCTTTCGACCTTCCACCAAGAGTAGAAGATGTTGAATACGGGAAAGGAGACCTACTCAGAACCCAGATCATGGGTCTCATTGGACTCATCTCTGTATTGATCTGAGGACTGACGTCAGAAGAAGAAGCGTTGCTCGACCGCGCACTTCAATCAACATATGCACTCAAAGAAATCACATTTGATGATGAGAGTTACGGAAACAAACAACCACCTATCATGGAAGACCTGCTCCACGTTCTGGAAGGAACAGACGGTGGAAATAGTATCGCAGTAAGACTCAGTAAATATGTTACAGGAACATTTGGAAAGCTCTTCAACAACCATACCAATGTCGACTTCAACACAGGGCTCACCGTCTTCTCTATCAGAGATTTGGATGAAGCACTGAAAACTCCAGCCATGTACAACGTCCTTAACTTCATCTGGACAAAAGTAAGATCGAAAAAAGAAAAGAGATTACTCGTAGTCGACGAGGCGTGGATCATGATGCAAAATGACATCTCCGCGAACTTCCTCTATGGTATGGTAAAGAGAGCCAGAAAATACGGTCTCGGTATCACCACTATCACACAGGATATTGAAGACTTCGCAAGATCGAAATACGGAAAACCAATCATCACCAACTCGGCTATGCAGATCCTCCTTAAACAATCAACAGCGTCGATCAAAGAGCTTAACAATATCGTAGGATTATCTGAAGCAGAAAAACAAAAGCTCGTTGCAGCAGGAGTCGGAGAAGGAGTCCTCTTCGCAGGAAACCAACACGTCTCACTTAAGATCTTAGCATCACCCATGGAAAAAGAGTTTATTACAACTGACGTTAAATAGATACCGATACTGTCGACAGATACTGTATCTGTATCAGTCATCTGTATCTTCTTTATAAGCCCTATAAGCCTATGTCAAACAACCAAAGCTTTACAGACAAAAACCTCGCCTCTCTGGCTGCCATCATGCTGCTTGCTCCTGCAGTACAATTTATGCTCAAGGACAAAAGCATCGATGTGCCAGCTGAAGAAGAAGTTTTTGTCAAAGGCTATATTCGCTATGGGTATTGGATCTTGACGGTCTTAGGGCTTGCGCTCATCATAGGAGCATTCTATAGTTTTTTGTTTCCACTCACCATCCTCTATTGGATCAACTACGGACTACTCGGCATTGTCATCCTGATGATCATCATGGGAGTTTTTGCTATCATCAATAACAAAACTTTAATACACAATCCAGAATCCAGAATTCAGAATTCAGAATTTACTATAAACCATGATCTCTGAATCGTAAGTTACTTCATGCCTCTCTACAATTATTATCTGTGGTACAACGATACGCTTGACAACCATAATTATCGATGGGTCAAAGAAAGTGTCCTATGGCGGTCTCTCTACATTATCATCATTAGTATCTGGCCATCAGCATCTATGATATTCCTCGGACTATTTCTTATAGCAGCCAGGATGATCATGGTAGTTGTAGGTATGGACCTCATCTCTCTTCCTGCTAAGAACGCACTTAACCATCTCTTTGCTCATAACGTTGAAGAACTGATTGCGTATCCACTAGGCTTCATAACAAATCTTCTTAAAAAGATATTTCAAAAAAACTCTTCACTCTCGACAGAGATAGAATCACGAAAAGCTACCTATGCACAGCTTGATCCCATATCACACTGGCGCACTATCGTGCAGTATCTCCTCGCTCTTGGAGCGATCTGATACCGAGGCTATGTTACCTGGCTCAGTAGCAACCCAACTGTCGGTCTCAATCTTGCACTACTTCCTCAGATACTATTACTCGGAAAGATACTGATGACTATTCCTTCGGGGAAACTACCAAAGATACCTATTCTTTACACATTACTTGGAGGAAAAAAGCAAGTAGCAGCTAGCAAGTAGCAATAAATGCTATCTGCTAACTGCCATGTGCTAAATGCATTTAAAATATAATACCATTGTAGATGAACTTTCTAAAAAAACTAGTAGCATATGGAATCTGACTCTGAGCTTTGCTCACTAGTTTTTCGTTTACATCAGCGATAAGTCTCGGAGTTACTGGAATACCCACCACGCCCATGGGTGTTGTTGGAGCTCTTGGAGGTAGTGGATGAGCAGGAGTTATAGGCGCATTTATGGGAACCACAGTAGGATCGTTATTATTTTCTCGCTTTGATATAGCCATCAGAGAAACCACATTACCTATCCAAAATCATCTTGAAGGCGCGGGTTTCGCCGGTGCACGAGGTGGTGCTGAAGGCGCAAGAGATACGATCATTGCGGTAGTACAAAAGATTATCATCCCAGCTTTCATCATCGTTGGGATACTTATGGCAATCATAGGATTTTACGAAATTATGTCTGCCGACAAAGACGACGCACAAAAGAAATGATTTGCGTATCTTCTTCGGGGCGTCGTAGGAATCATCATCATGCTTTCTGCTTCGTTTATCGCAAGCAGACTGATCGGAGCATGAGGAGTCCTCGACTTCAACGGCTTCTTTCAAGGAAATATAGCAGCATGGAAACTCTACAGTCTGATCATATTTCCGTTTCTCAAGATGATCATGTTCTTAGTAATGGGAGTACTCTTCCTCATACTCCTTCTTCATATGTATAGATTTGTGATGAGTCCAGATGATAAGATAAAGGACCATGCTAAAACGATCATCATATGGAACACCATCGGTATATTGACTATCATCTTTTCAAAATCTCTTGCAGAAACTATTTACGGAAAGGAAGCTGAAGTGGTAAATCCATTTGCCACATCACTTGCAGATATCGGCAGCGGCGTGCTTGCAGACAAATCGTTTGCATGGCTCTATGTTGTGCTCAACCGGGTTATGGGACTTGTAGGATTTATCGTACTCGTACTCATTATCATAGAGGCTATCAGCCTTCTCAGAAACCCGACCGACGAAAAACAAATCGACAAGATCAAAAGAAATTTCCTCTATATTATCATAGGTATCATCATCATTGGAACAGCATACGTTGTTACTAACTTCGTCTTATTACAATAAACACATTAAAAGAGCAAAATTAATCATAGAAAAACTCTCAGCAGTGACCCTGAGAGTTCTCTTATTAATTATATTACACGATGAAAGCTATCAACTACTCATCCGTATTTAATTCTGCTCTCTACTCTTTCAGTTTTCACTTCTTTGTACGTATCCGTACACTATTCCCCATAGTATAAAGAACCAATAATTCACCATACTGTCTTCAAAGACATGTAAGAACATCCCCTCGAGAAGCAATCATAGAAAACTAAATGAAAGACATATTAACAAAGTGTTATCTCATAGGTTTGTCTGCTGATTGCTAGTCAACAATTCTTCTTTATGTAACTTTGCTCTTTCATCTTTCACCTTTGCTCTATTAGATCGCATGCTATGTAAGACAAGGTACCAAAAGAATAACCATAAGAGCAAACCTGGGATACCTATGTCGATCAGGATCTGCACAAAGAAATTTTCAGGAAGTATATTGCCATGTCATGTATGGATGCTCGGACCCGACGAGCCAAGACCATAGCCCCATGGATTTGACCGCACATACGAAAGACTTCCAAACTTTGTACGCACATGCTCTAACGTCGATCATCGCTTCACAATACTCAATACTCCCACCGCAAGAATTGCAACAACTATAAGCGACCAGATATACTTGCGCTTTGCATGCAATAACACAAATGAAAGTGCTATAATCTGAAGAAATATTCATATGATAGCTCCTCTGGAAAGAGTGCCAACTACAGAAAGTCCAAAAAGCAATCGTAAGAGCGTTTTAGTTGTTTTATGCTGTACACGAGTGCGAAGATACCGCCACCAAAAACCGAAGAGTGCAACCATAAGATAACCATAGTTATTTGGTCCTGAGAAAATTCAACTGAGTCTTGCATATCATCCAGGTCAGGTAAGATAATACAATGGTGGATTTTGCCCAAACACCCAATCCCCTAGCGGTGCATAACCTATACTATAAAAGAACTCTGGCATAAGCATCTTTGCTGCTTGCCAGACAAATCACACGATCAACACGACTACTATCATCAAAAAAATCTTTTTCAACCAAGGATAATATTTTTCTTTCTGCTGCGAAAAGACATATCAGAAGAAGATAGCCATAAGAAAAATAACAAAAAACTGCATACCATATTTCGCACCTATAATGATATCACCTGGAAGTTTTTGATGAAAGCAAGAAACGACGACCCCAAGTGTTCAAAGCGCGATAAACACCAGCCGCAAGTACCATGTACGCTGTAGATACGCTACTATAAGCTTTCTATGTATGACGCATGATACAAGAAAAAACAGGAGCCACAAACCATCTCTGATGATAACAAGCACTTCAGCATGAGACCGTCACATGCCATAAACAACTACCGTAACCAACACATGGTAGAGAGACGTTCCCAGAAGAAAAAGCCACAGAAGCAATGGCATATTTCATAGACAAAAAAATAAAACAGGAGAATAAGTTATTGTTGTGAATCTATTATTTTCTCTGAGCTGAAATATATGAAACTCTATTTGATTTGCAATGGGGCATACTTATAGTAGCTCAAAGCAGAAAACACAAAAAAAGCTGAGTTTTAAGATATAAATTACATTATGTTAAGATCCGATTTGAAGTATGTGTGTCTTGATTTTGAAACAACAGGACTTGACGTTGAAAAAGATGAAGCTATCCAGATAGGGATAGTCTCTTTTGATTACAATCGAAAAATAATTGATTCTTTTTCGAGTTACATAAAGCCTGAGAAGCCGATCTCTGAGCTCAAAGATATCGTACGCGTCATTACTGGTCTAAGTTTAGACGATGTTATAAATGCACCGACGTTTGGAGAGATTGCAGAAAAGATAGAAAGCTTTTTTGATAAGAAAACTGTGATCATAGGTCACAATGTACAGTTTGACATACGCTTTCTACAACGCTTTACGAAAGCGACCTACTATAAAGCGTTAGATACATTTCCGCTGGCGCAGTCTCTGATGCCATTTTCTACAAGTTACTCACTGGAAGTGCTCGAAAAGTCTTTGCCTGCTACGAAAGAAATAGAACTTCCTGCGCTTTTGTCTTCGCATCATGATGCTTTATATGACGCATATGCAACATATAAACTCTTTCGCGAATGCCATCATCGCATCGCAAAGATTGCAGAAGAATACCCTGAGATAGAGCTCTATCTTTCTCGCTCTTCATGAACACTCTCGGATCTCATGGATATAGCACATCCTTCTATTCGCCTGACATGAGCCATTCCTATGCTGTCAAAGGTACAGCATAATGAAAAAAAACTACGTATACAGGAATGAATGGAAAGCAAAGATTTTGCAGACAAGAGCAGTTATTTTATAGGCAATACTCCTTTGAAGGAACTTCTTAAAAAACTTCCCAAAGAAAATGTAATCTATGCATTTTCACAAAGAAACAAGGGTACCATTGTAAAGAACCTACTCCATGAACTTGGATTGACACACATAGACATGGGCTTTGCCTATGTATTTAACAAAGAACTTTTGACGCTTTTCTTCCGCAAAGAAAGCTTTGATGATGGTGAAATATACTTTGCGCTTAAGTACTATTTTCATGCTCTCTCTGGCCATAGTACGATAGATTTGAATAATTATGTTGATCGAAAAATCTATCACGCTCTCAAAGAAAAAAACCAACAAGCGAAACAAAAAACCGTCGAGATTATGACTCATGACTATCTGTATGAAAAACTTCGCGAACAGGAGATCATGCCATATACTACTATCTTCTTTTTTGACCAGGATCGATGGTATGATACTCATATGAAATGGGAACAAAAATTATTTGATCTTCATGCTCTTTTACAGATGACAGATTCTCTGATCTATAAAGATCAGCTTATCTTACCACACAAAGAATCTGCGTGGACTACTTTGCATACGAAGCTCGTCATCTTTATTGGAATTTGGCAAACAGAAGTAGGAGATCTGATGAAAGATGTAAGCAACAATACAACAGAAATAGACAGAGTTATAGACAATACATACTTCTACAAGACGAGTATGCTGATCAAACAAATACATGAGCTTATAAACTCCCTGCAAAACGAAGTAGCAGAAGACGACATCACTCTTATTAACGAAAAACGAGCAAGATTTGTTGAAATCATTTCAGACAGATGCGCTATCAGCACAAAGCTCTACGGCGATGAAGTACACTTTCTTGTAAAGAAACTTCATACCTATCTTGACTACAGTGAGTTTCAACAGCTCTTTGATATGTATAACACCGTCTTTTTATCATGACAAAAGAAAGACTGGCCAACCATAATTTCTGGCACTCATACATTTAACGCTCCATCTCTTGAAGAGCGGCCCGGCAAAGAGAAAATAAATTATGAGGCTAATAACATCTATGTTTTTTCTAACAATAAACAGACTTCTCAGGAACTACTCGTTCGACTGCATAAGCATAGGCCGGAAAAACACAAAGTACACGGAGAAAATATCACAGGCGGTAAAGGGAAAAATATATTTGTCATAAAAGAGTCTAAACACAATGTTATCATAGGTGGATACGATTTTTTTCTTCAGTGTATTGCGCAGAAAGTAGTTATTGACAAAATCTACACTTTATGTATAAATGGACCATTGCAACATCTTATCTCAAGCGATCTTGTCTATTATGGCAGCACCATTCTTCCGTAAGATACTTTTCTATACTATCTGATGAATCATCATCATGATAGCAGTATACGCTTACCAAATTCCTAAAGTCGGATATATTTCCCAGCAGCTCTATTTTGATGGTGGACCACAATGAGCTGCCTTCGAAATACCTGTCTACATCTCTCAATCTGGCGGCAGCATAAGAACAAAGAACACATCTACGAGTTCTTCCTCGCTCACTATACCCACGAGCAGCAACTGTGCAAGTAATACATCTCTGTGTGCAAAAATTAAATTTACAGGTGCTTTTCCTGATGCCGATAAAAGGAAATATCAGTCCATGATCATTAGGCAAATCAAAAATATCGACGCTATCCTCGACTCTCATATAAAGCTTGCAGATGCACTTTACTCTATCACTCTCGATACAGGTAAATGATCTCGCAGATGACGGGCGGGGAAAGCTACGATCAGTATCAATCTTGGTAATATCAAATCACAGGATGAGTTTATCGAAATCCTTACTCACGAATTATGACATATCATAGACCTCGGAGTGATCCAAGGAGACTCAAAACGTTTACAGAAAAATTTTGCAAACATCGATCATACGTTCTTTTCCGTCGACGACGACTCATTGGGTTTTTATAGCATAAGCTGGCTGACTAACTCCATCAGAAAAGACGATGCTGGCTCAATGTGATTTGTAGGCGGATACGCAATGAGCGATCCATTCGAGGATTTTGCTGAAAGTTTCAACATGTATCTCAATCATCACCATGTGTTTGCCCTCCTTGCAGGAAGCGATCCGATGATGAAAAGAAAATATCTGTTTATGCAGGATCTGTTCAATAAAAAATATTTGCAAGCAGACAATGCAACCGCTATCAGCATGAAAGACAATACAGAGACCAGAGCGTGGGATACAACAAAAGGATATTAAGAAATATATTCGTTAGTTCATTAATTTCTATTTGCGAATGCAGACGAAATCTATACTCTCGAAGCTAACGATTTAGATTTCTCCTTCTGTACATGCTTCTTGTCATCGTTATATCTATAATTGCCATGTGAGCGGTTATCGTCAGCGCACTATATTCATCTATACTGCCCTTTTTCTCGATACTTGGAAACACCGCAAACTACAACATCGCATACTATGGAGCGATAGCAAGCACCGAAAGAGCTCTACTATCACTGAGATATCATCAGGCATGATACGAATGACGAGGGGGTTTTGATGGATGAGCAGTCGTATCATGAGTCATAAGCGACCTTATTACTCAAGATTTCTGAAATATCACTCTCGCCAACAATAAAATGCAACGGTCCATCCTCTCAGTAAACAATGGTCTCATACCACAAGTATCCTGAGGCGATGTCGAGCCTCTCCTGGCAGGAATTGGAAGCAAAGAGTTCAACATGATGGGTTATGATGGTATCATAGAAATACCACTTTATAAAGATCTATCTGTCGCACCAGAGGAAAGATACACCACAGGTGCGATCGCAACTATCACTGCACCAAATGGCATTTATCTTCAGGGAACACTGAGACTACCACCCAAAATACTCGGCTCATTTTCAGGAGCTGGCATAGATACTGGCAGCGATATAGACAACGATTCGATTAGCGATGATATAATCGTCAATCGATGATTGCGCGGTATCAATACCACGAATAGCGAAACATTTTCCATTATCCCTACTATCTCAGTCGACTACAATCAGGAAGTACCACTCTACGATTTTGAAAACTCGATCAGAGAAAGCCATATTAATCACGTAAGCGATACTCTCGGAACAAATACTCCAAATTTTTTCATGGGAGACCCAAGCGGAGATTACGAATTTAACGTCATCTTACAGCCTTCTATCGGTACGTCGCTTCTTGACGAGCACAATGCGGTTCCCGCAAACGACCAAGTCGTTAACTCATCAAGTGGATTTGCAACTATACTCAATGACAGCACACTCGGACAACCTATTCTCTCGCTCAACCTTCTCAACAGGCTCTCATCCAGTGTAAATCAAGTATTTCCATTTCTCGAGCGGCAAGTGAAGGTATGTGAAAATGGAGCACCGAGCTGCGAAGTCCCCATCTCTGATACATATTTCCATGTAGATGGGATTGGCAAAGTGGGTGAATATGAGGTACACATACAGCTTAAGAAGCCAGTAAGCAAGAAAGACAATACATCAGACTTTGCAGTTATCTTTTAGTGACAGGTGAAAAATATAAAGAACATGCGACATATAGAGATCAATGAAACCAAGAGAAAATATCCTCTGTTGTATAAGGCACTTGGGATCATTCCATGAGCAATAGCATTACTTATCATCTGTATCATCTTCGTAGGATATGGTATTTTCATCTTTGACCAACAAGTAGGAGCTGAGCGCATCGCATTTATGATTGCTGCATTTATACTCGTCTACTATGTGCGGCGGCTGATCAGATGATTTGAATACGCGACATTTATGATCATCGCTATTTTTCATCTTTCACAAGCAAATAAGCATCGTTATGATCATGTGCTCTTTGCAAATGAGACTCTTGCAGGCGAAGAAAAAAGAATGCAGGGGCTTCTTCCTCAAGATCTTAGCGCAAACGATATCGTTCACTGGTGTATGATCCCTATGGTCAATGAAAGTTATGAAATCCTCCGTGATACACTCCAGGCACTCAAAGAAAGTAATTATAATCTTACGAAACTTGCTGTTACCGTGAATGGTGAAGCTGCAAAGAAAGAACATTTCCTTTCAGTGCGGTCTAAACTTGAGTCAGAATTTTCAGGAATATTTGGTTATTTTAACTACACGCTTCACGAGCTTGCAAGCGATGAAATGATAGGTAAGTGAGCCAATATTACGACTGCAGCACAAAAGCTCTATGAAGAAATCATTGCTCATTTTCGTACAACTCCTGATAAAATTCTCGTCACGACTCTCGACGCAGATACAAATGTCGATAAAGAATATTTCTCTATCCTCACGTATACGTATCTTATCACACCGGACAGAAAACATAAGGCATATCAGCCTATCATTTTCTTCTTCAATAATTTCTGGCAGGCACCTTTTTTCTCAAAGATCATTAGTCTCTTCAATAGCTTCTGGATCCTCTTCAATTTCACGAAAGCTCGCGGCACAAGAAATTTTTCTACCCACGCACAGCCACTTGATGCACTTATAGATACGCACTTCCGGTCAAAACAAACAATCGTGGAAGATGGTCATCAGTACCGAAGAAGTTACTTTGCGCTCAAGGGAAATTACGAATGCGTACCTGTCTATGCAAAAGTATATCAGGACTGCAATCTCAACACATCTGTTTTTAAAACAGCTGGAGCACAATACAAACAAATGAGAAGATGGTCTCATGGAGCAGAAGACATACCATACAGTTTCTGTCAGATGATCGACCAACGAAAAACAATCCCGAGAGCAACCACGCTCTTCGAAAACATCAGACTTTTTGAGTCTATTGTGCTCTGGTCTACGTTTCATATCGTGCTTCTTGCATGACTTTTCTTCACGTATTTCAAGGACATTCAACTTAGTAATTACGTAAGTCTTGGCGCAGCGATCTCTCTTTTCGCAAAGTTTTCTATGATTCTCATGATCATCGTGATAGGCGTACAGATCATTTTCTGTCCTTGGAAACAACTCAAATCGCGGCCAAGAAAATGATGGGAACTCCTGAAACTCCTCTTTGCCTTTGCGCTGCTTGTGGGACCAACGCTTCTTCTCTTTTCCGGCATTCCGGCGCTACATACGCAGATTGGACTCATGCTCGGCAAACCTATGAAAAAGTTTAACGTCACTACTAAAGTCAGATAACAGAATTTCATATTTAACATTGAAAATAGCGTATGAGCAAGCTTTGTTTACTACTGCCAAACATCTCCCATGCCGGCATAGAGTTCCGAGGCAACATTCCTGCTATCGCACAAAAGCTTGGTTATATGTGTATTGCTCACCATTGGACTCAAGACACTTTTCATGAATCCATGGAAATCGATGCAATTCAAAAGATCATAGATGAAACTCACTATGAAAAGATAGTTATTATCTCAACCTCTTTTGGAGATCTTATAGCAAGAAAATTACTCAGAATGTGAAACGAGAAAGTTGTCGCACATGTCTCGATATGCTGACTATGACACATCAAAGATCTCTCGATCTCTTCAAGACTCCTGCTATGGCTATGAGCTCATATACGAAAATATGGCTATAAAAATGCATGGCTCATCAAGAAAATAGCAACAATGTTTAATCGCCCATCGTCACCTTTTGCGGTAAAAAACGCTCATAAAATCAATACAGAGTGCGCCATGCTCGGTCTGCAGAAATGAATCTCACAAAGGTGTTTATATGCATTAAAACATAAGGAGACAAGCGGGAAAATATGAGTTCAATGACATATTTTGCTTTCGGAAAATGACAATAACTTCTCTGACCCTATAGGAAATGCGGAGCATATAGCCGACATGTATGAGAAAAGCATGATCGTTACCCTTGGAAAAGCATGACATGGCAGCTTTCTCGAGATGCCAGAGAAATATGATTTGGTTGTGGAAGATATGTTATCTCGATATATCGGTAAGTAACCCTACCACTCCTATCATCGCAGCATTATCAGTCGAATAGACCTTTTTCATGGGACGCATGAGTGGTAGCGTTTGTCCGTCAAATGCCTCAGAGATCACCACAGTATTTTCATTGGTAGTAATAATCTCTTTCGCAGAAAATCTTTTTTGTGCATACTCTGCAGCATATTGGAATAATCTATCATTTGCCGAAACTCCTCCCGCTATCCCCATGGTCTTTGCGCCATGGGCATGAGCTGCTTGCACAAGTTTCTTTGCTAACACCTCTACCACAGCTTCCTGAAACTCATAAGCAATGTCACAGATAAGCTGCTCAGTCAATGTGACTCACTCTTTCTCGAAAGTACTGAGCAAGTAATGAACCTGCGATTTCATGCCAGAAAATGAGAACTCATATTTATCATGGTCAAGAAAAATACGCTTAAATTGGACGCTTTCATTTGGCTTACCCTGAAGCGCTTTTTGTCCTATCCAGACGCCGCCAGGATATGGTCATCCAAGCATACGAGCAACCTTATCAAAACATTCACCAGCCGCATCATCTAATGTTTGGCCCAACTTTTTTATTTCGAAGTCCTCTAAATAATAAGGAATGCTTTCATTTTGCATTTTACATTTTGAATTTTGAATTAAATTTACGAAGTAAATTTCGTTGTGTCCCCCAGAGGCCGTCAACACAACCCATGGAAATGGAAGTTGATCGATATTTCTTTCCAATAAGAGTGAAAAAATATGCCCGTAAATGTGGTTTACACCTATGACTTTTTTACTGTAATGAACGCCGAGCATCTCCGCAGCAGTCTTTCCCACGAGAAGCGATCAGCCTAACCCTGGATGAGTTGTCACACTTATAGAGTCAATCCCTGAGATAGACTCCAGCCCGATCTCTTGGAGTAAATGTATCATCTTTTCAGAGTGAAGTCTATATGCTACCTCTGGAACCACACCACCAAATTTTTGATGATCTTGAATTTGCGAATATGCAAGGAGCTTCTCTACAGAAAAAACACCATTGTCATAGCAGACAATTCATACAGAAGTATCATCACAACTTGTTTCTATTGCAAACGTCTTCGTCATAGTTCATAAAGTTGAAAGTTAAATGTTCATAAAGTTTCATAGAGTTTTTTACTTTACGAACTTTATAAACTTTACAAACTTGTTAATAGTCTACATTCACTTTCATCTTCTCCGGTAAAAGCGATTTTGGCACAACAATCTGCAACACATTCTCGGTAGAGATGGTTGACTGAATACGATCAAAATAGATGTAAGGCGGAAGCTCCACTTCCTGACGGAACTCACCCCGGTAGCACTCTTGTTGCAATGGACGAAGATCATCTTTCACCTTAGGCTGAACTCTTTTTCCACTGATGATTAATTTATAATCTTCAAAAAAAAGCTCTACGCTTTTCTTCTGTACTCACCCCAATGGGATCATAATCACCAGCTCTCTTGGAGACTCATACACATCCATAGGTATCTGAACACCTGTCATATTAACAGTTCATAAAGTTATAAAGTAGAAGGCTCATAAAATAATTCATAGTCTCTAGTCAATAGATTTCTCTTACCGTCATTCGTAATTATTAATTGATAATTCGTCATGAGTTTAATGATCATCCTTCGCAAGTTCTATTACACGAACAACATCATCTTTCAGTTCATTGGGTCTCTGGAGATAATTTAAGCGAATATCTCATTGATCATCATCATCCCCCTCAGAAAGAAAGATAATAGTTCCATAGTTAAAAAGACTTTGCATAAAGGTACTTCCACTGACGGTAATCGTCTTTATTTTATCTGTATCAATAGTTCTGACTTCTCTTTTAAAAAAACCGGTTTGATTATATGAAGTAATAAGACGAGGCGTGACTATCGTATAATCGAGAAGATAGTTTATATAATTAAGTGCGATCCTCGCAATGACGACCAATGCAATGAGTCAAAAAAGAATAGTGAAAAGAAGGTTACCAAAGAGATTGGGAAAGAAATTGGACGCGAAGTTCCACCATACAAGAAAAGCTACAATGATCATTAGTCCCGCACCAATAAGCGGTAGCACAACGAAAAATGTCAGATAGATCCTATGCCTACGAAAGAATAGCACCTTGTCCGCCCCAAATTCTGCAAGGGCTTTTTGATATGCTGCAAGCGGAGCTCCAGTATCAAAATTTGAAAGAATTTTCATACGGCAGAAAGATAAGATTAAAGCTGTTTTTTTCTAAAGATAAGTGTAGCCAAAGTCAACAATAAGACCATATGAACCAATGAAATAAGCCCCGAGCTTACAAATTGAGATCATACAATCTGAGTTGCTCCGGGAACATTGATAAACTCATAGAGGCTAAGCGATGTATAGTTTGGCCATAACAAATAGAGCCCTTTGACCATGTACACAAATACTGACGAAAAAGCGACAGCCTTAAATTCTGTTACATAGTACACAACAAAGCTCAGCATGTGTCCTAGTGTATACACTATCAACGCGGTGAACAGCGCAACAAACGGAGACACAAAAGTAGAAAAAAATAAGACAATAGCAAACGTCAAAAGCCAGCCAAGAAAGATTGCAGGCAAGACATATCGATACATCTCAAGCCGAGGCATCTGGTATACTGCAAGAAGCAATGCGAACGCTCCACAAAGAGCGAGCCACAAAAACAATAATATAACGGCAAATCAAAGATACTTACCGAGGATAACATTTGCTCTTTTTATGTTTTTTGAGAGCAACATAAAAATGGTTCCTTGCTCGATCTCTACAGATAATAAATGTGATCAAAAGAACAACACAACGATCAGTCAGCAGATCTCTATCACTCCAAAAGCGATATCCTGCATCACTTTTACCTTTTCAGAAAGCGCCAATTGACCCGCAAGCACTGAACCCAAGATCAAGAGCAATGCTATGAAAAGGATGATATAGATTACCTTTTTCCTGAGAAATTCTTTACAGGTATAGTGCGCTACTGCCCGCATAGGAGAGGTGTCGGGTAAATAAAATTATGGCATGATATTCCATGTAGCTTGTTCCTTATTGAACAAGTGCGAGTCGGGGAAAATTCTCATAAATACCTTTCCTATCATATCAGAAGGAGTCACGAGATAGTTACTTCATGAGTAACACCCGAGACCAAAACAACAGCGGCTATCTGTACTAAATCCTCTGTTATCTCCCATCACAAACACACCTCCAGTGGTCACATCAAAACTTGTAATGCTACATCTTGCTTCAGTCATAGTACCTTCTGGCAAATATGTTTCATCTATCTTCTTACATGAAGCTTCATCTCCAGTCTTACAGACACTGACTCCACCATCGTGTAATTTTATTGTTTCACCAGGCAAGCCCACAACGCGTTTGATATAAGGAAGTTTCTGCCCGTGCGGAACAAATACGACCACATCACCTCTCTTGATCTCACTGATCTTATCAACAATAACAAAATCATCTTCATGAAAAGTTGGCGCCATACTACTTCCCACGACTGCGAAAGGCTGAAACACATAGATCCTCACAACTGCTATAACCCCTGTTACAAATATAACAAATGCAATAACATCGAAAAAATCGAGTATAAATTTCTTCCATCCTCCTGTACGTGGAGTCGTCATATCGTTGCGTCTAGAAAATATTCACATATACACTTAGTTGCTGATAATAAAAGGCAAATAGATGTTAGATTACAGCATCTTGCTAACATCTAACATCTGAAATCTAATTGCTACATTTAGTTAGTTAGAATGGAAGGTCATCACTAAGCATACTACCATGATCATCATCACTCGCATGTTCAGCATGTTCCTGTGGTCCTCTTGAATCAAGGAAAATGAAATTCTCCACGATAATTTCTGTTGAATATCTATCATTTCAATTGCTATCTTGCCATTTTCTTGTCTTTAGTCTTCCTTCTACATACACTTTCTTTCCTTTGACGAGATACCTCCCAAGGACATCAGCGCTGTTACCATAAGCTACACACCTGTGATACTCAGCCTCTTCAAGAAGATTTCCATCTTTATTCTTATACTTTCTATTTGTCGCAACAGTAAAATTTACTACTGAAGCTCCTGTACTTTCGATCTTTTTTACGTCAAGATCACTTGCACATCTCCCGATAATGGTCACTCTGTTCAAATCCAACGTCATCATAACACAGTTAGAGAGTAAAATTTTATAGCAACGTCTGTAATATGACGCATCTATACCCAACATACACCAAAAATCAATTGATTTTTCGGCTTATCTCTCCTTTTTAGCTGTTCAGGAGAACGCCGAATTTTGCTAGCAAATATACAAAAATAATCTTAAACCAATCTTTATTGAAAATGCTCTGCATATTCTTATATTTGCAATTCACTCATCATATGAGCATTATGCTTTGTGAAATGTGAATTATGAATTAATAAGCGCCTGGATGGTGGAATTGGTAGACACGCTAGACTCAAAATCTGGTTTCTGCAAGGAAGTGGGGGTTCGATTCCCCCTTCAGGCACCATAATCTCTATCAAAGATAGAGTTTTTTTATACTCAAAAAACTTCCAATGATAGCATATCAGCCGACACTTTCTTCTCATCCATCGGCATACGTAATAGTATAACCTCATGCTTCTGACGAAGCACATTCACCTGACGCTTTTCTTCTTCACCATAGCTGAGAAAGTCTGAAACGATGATAATAAGTCTTTTCTTAGCTACCGCGCGCTGCTGAGCAAGCAAAGATCAAAGCTTAGAAGTATAGAGAGGCAGCGCACGTCCGATTTTTTTGTCGCATGCCTCGAGAAACCCCTTTTGACTTACAGGTTTCTCGAGCGACAAAAAGATCTCTTCACCTAGCCATCATGTAATATGAGCTTTTTTCTCCTGAAAATACGACGTGAGCTCCGCAAAGAAAGTAGCGAATAACTCCTTATTTCATTGTGACCTGTGCTTTGTGATTTGTGCTTTGTATCTCCAATTATAGTTAATATCGCAACACACATACACATCTATCGCTTTTTCCTCATGGAACAAATTTACAAACATCTGGTCGTACTTTGCTGACATTTTCCGGTTAATAGAGCGCTTTTCATCTCATGTCGAGTATTGTCTATTTTCGGCAATATCTACTCCAGCACCATGAAACAACGAAGAAAATTGCCCGTTGCCACGAACTCATAGCAGTTTTTTGATCTTCAGAAAATAGTCCAACATTTCTTGTAGTATTCTAAATGCTAAATTCTCAGTGCTCAATACAATTGAGAATTGAGCGTTTCGAATTGAGAATTAATTTTGCTCTTCGCTCTCTGCTTTTTCGGTTAATATGTCCGTAAGTTTACTAACATCATTCCATTTTCTCTTTCCAAAATTGGTATACTGTACCTGCTCATGTCACTTCCCTGCAATAAGCACATTATCTCAAGGCTGAGCAAGGTCTACCGCCATACGAAGCGCAAACTCTCTTTCTGGAAGAATGAAAAAGTTTTCTCATTCACTCCTGCTGATGCCAGCCACTATATCTGCTATAATAGTTACACGATTTTCACTATCAGCATCATCATCGGTAACGATAACAATATCTGCTTTCTTATCGGCAATACGTCACATCTCCGGACGCTTAAAGACGTCTCTCTTCCCTGGCGCACCAAATACGAGAATAGTTCTTCAGCTCGTGATTGTTTTCACAAAAGTCACGGCGCTGTCGAGCGCGTTCGGTGTATGAGCAAAATCAATAAAGTAGTTCACTCCACCATGGGTGATCTTCTGCATACGCCCGCTTACTCCATGAAATGATTGAAGCGATGAGATAATCGCGTTAGGTTCAAGCCCAAGAAGCAGACCTACACTTGATGCAGCAAGAGCATTGTACACATTATATCTTCAAAGAAGCGGAAGCGCTACGGTGTAATTGTTACCAAGATATCAGAAAGAAAAGGTTGTTTTATCACTACTGAGTTCGACATTTTCACCCTTCAGTGACGATGAAGCAACGAGTGAATAACTAAGATAGTTATCGAAATTCATATCTTCCTCCCACTGACGACCACTCTCATCATCTTTAGGAAAGACTGCGTATTTTACAGGTTTCTTATTCTTCAGAACGCCTTGAAAGAGCTTCTTTTTCGTGTTCACATATGATTCAAAAGTTTTATGATAATCGAGATGCTCCGGAGTTATATTGGTCAGGACAGCCATATCGAACTCGACTCCTGCAAATCTGTTTTGCGAAATACCATGGGATGCAACCTCAAGAACTGCATACGCACAACCTTGATGTTTTGCCTCAGCAAGAAGTGCCTGCAGATGAGCCGGTTCAAGCGATGTCATTTTGTAATGATTGAACTTTTCCTCGTCCCCTATCTTAATATTTGCTGTCGAGATTAATATCGCTTTACCGAGATTATCGTTGACGATCTTATGGATGAGATTACATGTCGTCGTCTTTCCATCAGTACCTGTTACTCCAATAATAAACATCCCCTGCGATGGATTCCCATGTACAAAAACCGCCCACTTTGCACTAAGCGTTTTGATCATCTTATAGACATACGTTTCAGAAAAGTACGGAAACCAGCGATCATACATCGTTACCTTTTTCAATAGCTCTTTCATCAAAAAAACCAGAATAATAAAGAGAATAATTCAGTATTTTCTAAAGATATCTGGTTGTATCATTTTTTCCAGGCGTTGCAAGACAATCACTCGTAAACAAGATTGAATAGATATTTTTTTATAAAAAAACTCCCTCTCCTTGCGGAGAGAGAGAAAAGCGCGCGATTTTGTATAATAATATACTATCTCACTGCCTTTTTGAAATCAGCACCAGCCTTGAAAGAAACAACTTTCATTGCAGGGATCTTGATTTTTTCAGATGGGTTTCTTGGATTAACACCAGTTCTTGCAGCTCTCTTAGAAGATTTGAAAGTTCCGAATCCTTGTACTCTTACTTCATTACCCTTCTTTACAGAAGCGATGATTCCATCGATAAGTACGTTAAGAGCGTCGTTAGCGAGTCTCTTAGAGATTCCGAGCTTTGATGCAAGGTGTGCAATCAGTTGTGTCTTAGTCATGTTGTGATCTAACAATAAGAAATAAAGACCCTCACAATATAGGCGATACCAACCCGTTTTCAAGAGATTTATCATAAAACGGGGTTGCACAAAGAAATTATAAAATAGCTCTACAAAGCCATTTTAAGGTCTTTCAAGCCAATCAAGACCAAGTTGCTGTTGACAAAATGAAAAATAATCATGATGTTCGATGCTACGAAGAAAGCCCACTCTTGAGTTTTTTAAGTCATCTTGAGACTTTCTGCCTAATAGTTTGCTCTGTGCTTTTCAATATAGCAGCAATTTCTTCATATGATTTTTCTTCTACATATTTCAGGTAGAGCACTTCTTTATAATCTCCTTCCAACGCATCAATACCTGCAACAATTTTTTCATATTCCCAACTTACAGAAAACATTTCTGATACATCAATCTCTGAAGAAATATTTTCCTCAAACGTTGATACTCATTCATCATCACCCGCTCACGAACTCATCTGACTAAAATGAGTTGCTCTATGCGCCTTGAAGTAGTCCTTCGTAAGGTTCTTAAAGATGGTTCGCATCCATCCACTCAGTGACGCATTCACATCTAGACGTTTAAGATTTTCCCAAAGCTTCACATAAAACGATGAAATAAGATCATCTATTTCACTCTCATCAAGAAAGTATGTTGTCTTCAAATAACGGAAAAAAGTATCAACGGTATCATTGTACAGTATCGTAAAAGCAGTATCTTCGCGCTGCTGTAATTTTTTTAAAAATGCTTTATCATATTGTTTCATACTCAAGCATAGTTACCAAAATGACCCCTCTAGCATATACTTACTAACGCAAATTACAACTATCTGTGACAACTAATAAACTAAAAGGTGAAAGAGCAGAGAGCAGAATTAAACAAGGTACCTTTTTAACTTTGCCCTCTAATCTTTCATCTATTTAGTAAAACAGTACAGCATTCCGATCTGGTTTTCCTTTTCTACAAGAGGCAGATACTCTCAAGTGAAAAATGCTTTTTCACCTGCTTTCATGATCTCATTGTGACTATGAGACCGATCTTCTATCTTGTATTTCTTTTTGCCTGGCAACTCAAACTCATAACTGCGTCTTTGATAGTTCTGAAGCACAATAATTTTACCGCCTGAACGCAGTGTTCTATAGGCTTCTTTGAAAAAATGTCTTATATCGCTGATATGAAGCAGGACAAAGAAACAAAGCTCTATATCAAATGTTTCATCTTCAAAAGGCCATACCTCTTCTGCATCTGCCACTACTTTTTCCACACGCGACGGCGAACGCTTGAGAAGCCTTTCTGCTACATCCATAGCAACATAGCGAACCTGTCTATCCATAAAATACTTATACAGCCTACTATCACCAGCACCAATATCTAAAACCGACATACCTGTTATTTCTCTCGGCAGAAATCTTTGAAACAATCCTTTATCATACGTCGCCAGCTCTTTATGAAACGACTTATAGAGGGCAGCCGCGTCGTTGTATCCTTCCTTACTCGACACAACAGGTATCTTTGTTTTTCTATAACTCATATTAGCTTATAATGTTAAATGACAAATGTTAAGCGTTGAATATATTGTTATTTTCATTTAACATTCAACATTTCAAATTGAGAATTATCGTTTCTTCGTTCCCGCTATCATAACAGGCTTCTTCTCTGCGTGTGAAACTTCTTTTTTCTCTTCATTGATACTTTCCAGTATCCTCTCTCCGAGAGTATATTTCATCTTATCTTCTATGTCCTTATCAAAGATATGAAGGATCTTCTCCAGCTCAGAAGCCTTTTCTGCTCCAAGCTTGAGGTGGTAGTAATACCTGCTGAGCTCTGAGACAATCCTTGAAAGATCATCATTTTTTGTCATAAGTTCTGTCACCTTCTCTTTGAGGATGATATTCTGCTGAAGATGTTCCTGCGCATCATGCTGGACGTTATCAAGGATTTTCTTTTGTTCCTGAAAGTTATCTCTAAGTTCATCAATCAATCCTCTATGTTCATATCTGACAAAAAAGATCAGATACCCAACTCATCCACCCAAAAGAAATATGAGGATAAAATAGAAAACCATAGCGTTATGTAAGAGGTAAATTATAGTGAAACACCGTGTGCATATACCGAAAAATGTACGAAACACCGGGCTGAATGCAATACAAAACCACTCTAAGATTTTTTTGCTTTTTCCCAGAAAACTCTTATAATTTACTATGTAACTTTATATTCTAGTTAAACATAACGATGGATAAACAAAATGAGACCCTTACAACACTTTTGCACCTGCTCAGTAAAATCGAAAATGATGCAGTGAAAGCAAGAGCATTGATCCAAAAGCTTTATGGAGATCAGGGGGTAAGCATCGCTGATGCTGCTGCTCCAAAGCAATCTGCTACAGAAGCTACAGAAGAAGGTGAAAACATCAAAGTAGTAGAAGGTAGTTTTGATGGTAATTTTATGCAGTGAGGGGATGGAAAAATTTATCCTGTACCTATGAACTATGCGAGCAAGACAAAACTCATCCCTGGTGATATGTTAAAGCTCAGAATCATGGAAGACGGAAAGCTCGTTTATAAGCTTATCGCTCCAGCGCCAAGAAAGTATGTAAAAGCAAAGCTTTCTAAGACAGAAGAAGGGAAGTTTATTGCTCTCACAGAAGAAGGAAAGACATACAGCCTCAATCAGGCTGCTGTTAGCTTCTTCAAGGGTAACATTGGTAATGAAATGTCTATCATTGTTAACGCATCCGAAGAAAACAACTCTGCCGCTATCGAGGCGCTTATCGACAAATAATTATTTTCTCTCTACAAAAAAGTCTCTCACGATGAGAGACTTTTTTATTATCTGTATTTCATAGACTACTGAACGTAGTAGTATCTAAATCCACTTGTCGTAGATGTACAATCACCCGGATCCCACGAGAAGGCTGCAGCTCTCGCCACCTTACCTCCACATCCAGCAACGATACCATCGATGTATCCGGCATCAGTAGCAGCAGTCATACCTGTACCAACCATATTTGAACTTGCACCGTCACCTTCTGTCTGGGCGAATAGTGCTGATCAGTTGTTTGCTATACCAGCTCTTACAAGGCCAATATACCCATAACCTGTTGAATAAGATCATTGGATATCTCCGGCAGCAGATGAAGTATTAACAGGATCGTTTGGAGTTGCCGTTACATATCCACTAATGAGTGGAACAAGTATAGCAAACACACTACCTGAACCTGCAGGAAATGAAGAATTATCAATTTTGTAGATCGCAAGCGCAGAACCAATCTGTTGAAGATCTGCTTTACGTTTTGTGTCTCTCGCTCTCCCCTGTACAGACAGAAGTCTTGGAATAAGAGCAGCAGCAAGGATACCGATAATGACGATCACGATGAGCATCTCTATAAGCGTAAACGCTTTTTTTGTAACTTTCATCTAAACAGCAAAGTAACGAATAAAATAACAAATATATTTTCTGCAGATTAGCGATAAGAGATGAATATGCAATAGTAAAGTGCTCTTACATGCTAAGTTAAGCAAGGACTGTTGAAAAGGTTATGGGAAAGCATATTGACAAGAATCATTTACTTAGCGCAAAACTCCCACCATCTCTACATGATGTGTATGCGGAAACATATCAACAGGTTGCAGCGATTGTAACGCATAATGCTCTCCAGCAAGAAGTTCTATATCGCGTGCCATAGTTACAGGATTACACGAAATATAGAGCAATGTGAAATTATGATTTTTTTTCAGATTGAGAAGAAACTCCACGACTGTTTTATGGAGCCCATCACGAGGTGGATCTACTATCACGAGCTGCATCTTTTCAAGATGCCTCGCAATGTACTCATCACGAGATATAAGATCTTCTGCTTTTCATGCAACAAAGTATGTCTGCTCTGCGAGACCATTGATCTTTGCATTCCATACAGCATCGACAATAGCATCAGGTACTATTTCAATACCAAATACTTTATCTCACATCCCCGCCTTCAGGAAACTTATACCGATAGTTCCTGTTCAGCAGTAAAGATCTAAGATATGCCCATCAACCTTGCCTACCGCATCCATTGCTGTTTGGAATAGCCTTTGCGCACCAAGAGTATTCGTTTGGAAAAAAGAAAATGGCGACACACGGAAACTCGCTTCTATAGTATTATTTTCATCCTCATTTCATTGTGAATTGTGCTCTGTGATTTGTGAATTGAATATGAGTTTCTCATACATATGTCCCTCTCCCCAGAGCTCATAGGTATGAATATCCTGCCCATGTACAACATCAGCAAGCCCATCATTTACCGTAATGACAAAGCTTGTAATAGTCTTTGTCAGATACTCATCCGCAGCAAGCACCTTTTTAAAAGACTCCCATGTTTCGCTCATACCAAGCTCAGCCAATTGACCCTCTGCTACACTAAGATTGACCAAAAAATTTCCCGTGTTTCTTCCTTCACGCACCACAAGATGACGAAGAATTCCTACATGTGTCTTTGAATCATGGACGATAAGTCCCGATGCTAACAGCATCGATTTGAGCGTACGATACAGCTTTGTTGCTTCCTCTGAAACAAGATAGCATTGATCAACATCAATGACTTTAGAAAATTGTCACTGCTTATGAAAACCAAGCTGCCAATGCTGATTGTCATTTCCTTCATTGGTAATATATTTACCAAAACTATACTCTATCTTGTTTCTATAATTGAATACTTCTGGAGCAGGAACGAAAGAGTTCATGCCAACCTTTTCAACTACGTCTCTCAAATGCCTAAAGCTATCTTTGACAATTTGCTGCTTAAGGATAAGCTGTTTCTCATACGTAAGAATTTGCCACTTACATCCTCCACAGCCAACCTTATGCTCGCCCATACCGTCATGAGTCAATCCGTCCTGCGGATTGAACACATAATGCGGACAACGAACTGCAGTTGGATCTAACGTAAAAGAGGGATCATATGATTGCACATGATAGAGTCTTCCTTCTGTATAATCTTTCTTCTGCTTTGTCACAGTAATAGCAGCTTTCATACCAGGAAGCACTCCTCATGACACGAGGATCTTACGCCCATCAGCATGCCTCGCAATACCTACTCCGCCATAGCCTATCCTTTCTATAAGGATATCCTGCAATATTTTTGGTGCTTTTTTCTTCATCATGATTGCATGTAATAAAAAGATCATAGGTAATAAGTAATAGCATGACCTACAACCTACCATCTATGACCTCATAGAAATTTTCTGATTTAATCTATAGCAACTACGCTATTTCACCAGTAAGCGTATTGATAGTTACTTCATCTCCTTCATTCTTATGAAGAGGAACCTGCACTTCAAGACCTGTTTCAAGTGTCGCAGGTTTCTTCCCTGCCTGAGCTCTGTCTCCTCTTACACCTGGAACCGTAGACACTATTTTATATGTCACCGTTGCTGGCAAGAGCACGTTGAGAACGTTATTATCTCCGTGGATTTCAAGATAAAGATCCATATTTTCCTTGAGATAAGGAGCAACTTCTTCACCTACTGTTGAAAGCGGAAGTTCATAAATCTCTCCACTGTCGCTTTCCATAAAGCTAAATGTGTCACCACCTTTGTAGAGAAATGTCGCATGCTTTCTTGTAACATCGGCCACATCGAGCACAGAACCTGATTTGTACGTAATATTTTGTACATTTCCTGTAACAATATTTTGTACCTTATATGTGTATGATCCCTGTCTTTGCTGCATTTGCATGAAGCTTGTATCAAGGACTTTGAGGAGATTTCCATCAATATCGAGGATTGTTCCTTTTTTAATCTCTTTCGTGTCGATCTTTACCATGGTATTCGGAGTAACAAATTAAATAACATAATCAGCAGATTATAGCGAAGGCAACTCATTTTTCAATCAAAAATAAAAAACAGACCCGCCATAGTAGGAAGGTCTATCCTTTACTCCTTATTGTATTCGTAATTCGCAACTGTTAATTCGTAATTAAGTGAGGAACGCTTCCGTAAGTATCCTGATAAGTGCATATGAAAATATCACAATAAGCACACCTACAATGGCATTCCTTACGTCTTCCGAACCTGATGGCTTCCCAGTAAAAGATGCAGACGCATACTTGTATCATGCGACTATGATCATAGTTGCTCCTATCACCAATGCCAACTGCGAAAGAAATCTTACCAGATAAATCACGTAATTCAGAAGTGTATTCCACGTGAATGCACCACTTGCAAACTGCGCACCGATATCATCATTTTCTTCATACTGCTTCGCTTTTTCATTGAGCTTATCCCAGACTTTTCCTCCGGCTTTCCCGATTTCAGTCACATCACTCGACACATCTGTTTCACTCTTTGGAATGATATCAAAAGTATTCTCAACTGCTCCCACAACAGAACTAAAAACTCAAACCTGAAAACCCAAAACTGCTATAAGCAACAATAATTTCTTCATAGTTTGTATGGTAAAATAAATACCTCATCTGTATACTCATTACATATCGTATTCTCAATGCTAAATTCACTATGGTAGACATTAAGCAATTACTCAAGAAAAGCTCTCTTTCAAAGAAAGTAGGAAGTTCTCTCACTGTCATCAGTGTTTGTTTTCGTATTATCAAACAACGCTATAGCATCGCTGAATGCGATGGTTACATAAGACACAATATCCTCTTTGTGAAATGACTACCAAGGGAAGCCTGCATACTACTCTACAGGGAAAAGCCTCAACTGCTCGGAGAAATCAATAAGGAACTAGTGAAATTTGGGCTAGCTTATACGTTGAAAAACATTGTTACAAAATAGCAATTAGATGTTAGATTTTAGATATTGGCAAGATGCTATAATCTAACATCTAAAATCCAACTGCCTTGTAAGTTTGCATGTTTACAGTTTCACAATAATCTGCTTCACTGCAGAATAAAATCCTTCGCCAGGATAGTTTCCGCTTTTGATAGACATATCAAGATCCATGAGTTCATCGTACATCCGGATGAGTCTTTCTTTTTTTGCACGAATCTGATCGATGTGCTTGAGGTTTTTCATGATCGGAAAAAAATGTATGCCAATCTTTGACGCAATTTGTTTGCTGTCCTTCTCTCCTTGGTCGTAGAGGTCCAATGTTTGTAGCATATGCTTGAGTCACCAGTACAGCATACCAAGGAACTCATTCCAGTCGACCATGTTTGCAGAAACAAGGTCAATAGTATCCAGAGTTTGTTTTGTATCTGTAAGAAGCGTATCAAGCACCGCAAAGTTATTTGAATCTGTTTCGGTATAAATGATCGAATCTATCGTTTTTTGATCAACCTTTGTAAGACCATGATACTTCGCATAAGTTACGACCTTATCAGCCTCCTGCGCAAGACGAAACATATCAGTACCTATCTGTCCCTGCATGTAATCTATATCAGCATCAGAGACAACATCACCCAGCTTCTGTGCAAGAAATTTCTTGAGTCATGGCGCATTTGGCGTCTTAAATTCTTTAATTTGAGCTGTCTCACTAAGCGCCTTAAAAAGCTTTAGTCTCTTATCGGGATCGTACGAGACAAAGATAATAATAGTATCTGCCGTCAGATAATCCAAGCGAGAATAAAATCCCTGCTCAAACTGCTCTAGCTTCGAAACTGAAATTTTATTGTCTGACACTTTATCTCCCGGCGCACCAAATATAATAACGAGTTTTTTCGTCACAAAAAGTCCTCCGGAAAATATCGTATCAATAATCTGCGGTATATCAAAATTATCCGACGAAAACGAAAATATATACTGCTCTCCGTACTTCGCAGCAAACGAGGTTTTCCACTTTTTCAGCTCCTGTCGGAGCAGATAGGGACTATCTCCGGTAAAGAGAAAAACGTTATCTTTCATGTTCAAAGTATAGGTAATTATAAGTTGATAACAACGGCTAGTTTAGAGGATTTCACCTAGTGGAACGAGACCTCAAAGAACCAATAAGCAACACAGAGAGCAGAGAGAAACATATAAGTAAAATGGGAGCTAGATCTGCATTGAGATGATATGTATGCGGTATGTAATGAACATTATCTTTTGCTTCTCTTGCAGCCAATATGTCACTGAGCTGCTGCACTTCTTGTGCATCAGGATTGAAAAAAAGACGACCGTTTGTCTCGGTGGTAAACTGCTCTATAAGATCAGTATCAAACGATGTGATCACCGGCAATCATGTCCTATCTATACCAACTTTGTATCCTTCCTGCCCAATAGCAATAAAGTAGACAGGAATATGACGCTCCTGAAGCAATGGAATAATGGCATATGGATTGTAGCCTTTGTTACTATCACCATCGCTGATGATAACTAGTGCACGAGTATTGCTTGGATCGGTCAGTGAAAATTGCTGCAGCGATAAAAGCAATGCATCACCGAGTGCGGTTCACAAGAATCCTTCCGTTGGAGGAAACTCACCAAGCTTCATGCCGGAAAGTACTTGTACAAACCCTTGTCTATCTTGCGTTCGCGGTACGCGAATAACCGGCAGTCATGAGAACACGATGAGCGATGACTGTGTTCATGAAAGTCATGAAACTATATCAGCAATAAGTGACGTCGCGCGAGCAAATCTGTTAGGCTGTGCATCATCAGCACTCATTGACAGTGAGCCATCAAGCATAAACATAACGTCGCGCTGTGGTGTCTGCACGATCGTGGAACCATTGATTCGCTGTATATCAAACGACCGGAGCACAACAGCAAGAACGCTCAAGATTCGTACAGTACTTCTGAGAGCAAACAATTTCCCTTGTCTTGTTTTCCACGGATAGACAAAAAAAGATTTCCAAGGTCTTCTCAGAAATATCACACACAATAAAATAACTACTGCGAGAACCACTCGACCGAAGTTGCTATAGATCATATGTCTTATAAAAAAGCAATTAGATTATAGATATTAGATTGTAGCACCTTGCCAATATCTAATATCCAATATCTAACTGCCTATAAGTTAATTAGTTAAAATAAGGTATCCTTCTTAAGTTTATTGAGCTTCTCATCATTCACATCATCGTATTTTGACACACGTACTTTCACCTGATCTTCAGCAGCTTTCGATTTTTTTATAGCAATATCTGCTGGATCTATGCGCTCATAGTCGTCCTGAAATTTCTTCGGAGCATCGAGAAAATTTGTTCTGATAAGTTTTGCGATAAACGCAACAAGCCCAAGCTCCGAGACTTTGAAAAACGCGATGAAAACAAAAATAAGAAACACAGGCACAGCAACCACAGCAGCAACTGTCTTTGTCGAACCTGACTTCACCATCGAATTCCATATAACCAATGCAACCGCCATACCTACCGCAAGCAGGATAAGCTGTATCAATGTCACACTGATAGGCCCCATCTGGAAGTTCATCTTGAACCACCCTTTCTGTATATTTCTCGGAACAAAAACCTTCATACTTGTCAGCTAAAAACCTAAAACAAAAAACGAAAAACAAATGGTAACAACCATATATATAGAAAATAATGACTACTACAATAACAAAAAAACCTAAAACGGATGTACGTTTTAAGTTTTACGATTTTAATTAATAGTTGAGAAATAGAGGCTTTTGCTCGACTACATTTTGTAGGTAGTCATTTCCAAGGATAAGTGTAAGCGTTGGTCCATCCTGAACGTAGACACCTGTAGTCACATGAGGGATCGCAATGATTTTCTTCATCTGAACGATAGTATCTGTATAGTCACCAGTCCCGTTTATCAGAAGAGTTGTCTGCGGATAGACTGTCTCTGAATTACCAACATCAAACACTTTCAATCACATCTTTACATAATCCATCGCTGTCGTGCTCGCGATAGTTCTTCCTTTCAAGAGAGCTGCAGCGCCAGTATCGGTACCGTTGAGAATACGGATAGTTGCATCCTCTACGAGGTATCCGTTATGGTATACAACCTGACTTGCAAAAGATCTTAGCGCATCATAACGAGAAACATTATCTGGAGTAGCTTCAGCTGGGATCTCTACTGATGCTCCGAACATAGCGATGGGAGGATTATACAGAAGGCAACCTGGCTGAGCCGTTTCCCAGTTATATACCGGACATACAGCATACTGGAACGAAGAGAATTTTTTCACCTTATAAGCATATTGCATACTTCCTATGATCTCATCCAGTGTCATGTTTGTATGCACCACACTTTGAAACTGAGCATAGAGTTCTTTTACTTTATTTGGACTAGTGATATTGTTAAATGAAAATACTTTTTCCATCACTGCCTTGATAATCTGCTGCTGTCTTAAGCTGCGAGCAAAGTCTGAAGTTGTATGTCTACTTCTTGCATACTTGAGAGCCGTTGCTCCATCCATATGCTGCATTCCCTGGTTCACAGAAAATGTCGTAAAGCTATTATTTGGTCCAGGATATGTCGTATCATAAATATTATATGGCACATCAATATCTATCCCCCCAAGCTGATCAATAAGTTTTTCAAAGCCCGGGAAATCAATCATGAAATAGTAATGAATAGGCACTCCCGTGATCTGTGTAAGCTTTTTTGCAAAGCCGCTTCCTGCCTGCAACAGATCTTTTTCATAGTGGTAATAGAGAGATGCAAAGTCACCATTGATCTTACCATATCCACCGAGTGTTTTTTCTATGTAGAGATCTCTTGGCACAGAGATAAATGTCACTCCTCCTATCTTTGGATCAAACGATGCAATCATGATAGAATCAGACAGATATCCGCCTGCGTGTCACTCTCCACCAAATCCAAGTATCATAGCATTGATATGTCACTTCTCATCTTTCTGAGGCTCTATCCCAGCAGTTTTACTGACAATAGAAACGGCCGACTGACCGATCCAATGCGCACCCTGTTGCAGATATGGTTTCAGAGATCCCCATGCAAAAAGCACAATACCGAAACAAAGCAAAATCGTTATCACAAAAATGATAACTTTTCTACTTGCTCCGCCCTGTTGTATAGTATATTGATCTGCGTGAATCTTCTTTTTTTGAAATGACATGAAAAACTACCTTACTAATTAACTAAAACTAATAGACATACGTTCTAGATATAGATATAGGATCGGCCTATGTCTCTGTCTCTTACTATATCTTTTTTTGTTAGTTTGTTACTCAGTTCCACCGAGAAGAGAACCAAATCCTCCAAGGAGTGAGTCAATTGTCTCAAACGACGATGGAGCTTCGATCACGACCGGCTCTGTTTTTTCTATCTGCGCATCACCATTGAGATCCAATGATACAGATGGATGACGAAGCATAAGACTAAAAAGATATGAGATCGAATTACTTGTCGCCTTCTTCATATCAACACTTACTGTAAGATCAAGAGGTTCCTGAGGAGCAGAAACTGTAAGGACAGTTGTATCTCCTTTTTCTGTAAGAGACGCTGTTGCAACAATGGCTGACTGAGAAGAAGCCGAAGAGATATCTCCTGTACCCACAAGTGGTGTATCAATTACTGTGAACTGCGCATCATCCTGATTGATAACTCCCTGTGCAATACTTGTTTTATCAAGATTGAGAGAGTTGATCGTAAGTATCACTTCTTTTTTGCTTACTGCTGTCAGTGTTCCATCAAAAGCTGAGTTAGCTACGAAAGCTTGTGCCCACTCCCAGAGCTCTGCATCTGTAAGTTCCTCTCCTCTGAGAAGAGTCTTTACTGCTTCAGTAGAAACTATTTCCTTTGCTGCAAGATACAGACCCGTTGTGTCGAGCGATACATGATAGACAGGATTTCCATCTACAATCTCTTTACTCTTTTCTACAAAGATAGGATGAGCCTTAAGCGACTGAAGCATCTGAGACGGAAGCGTATACATAGTTGCAAGATTGAATGACTGTGGAGCCATAGTAGATCCTGAACTTGTTATCGCGATCCACTTGTTTGTCAGTATAGCAGAGAACGCTCCGATCATACTAATCTGCGGGTTTCCCTTTGCTGACGTGAGAGAAAGTTTTGAAAGATTTATATACGACTGTCCGCTGATCATTTTCAAAAGGATATTCGAATCAAGATTGATCGTATCATCAACATCTGGCTGCACGATGCTACCGCTTATAGACACAGTACTTTCTGTATCTGCTCCCTTATTTACCACGGTTGATTTTGCACCTATCATAGCGCGAACCACAACACCGCTCATCACGGAACCACTAAGATCGTATCTTGCTTCTTCGGCGATAGCCGGAGCCATAGCAAAATGATTGAACATATCTACTGCTTTACTCATATGACTATCGAAAAAAGCATTGTATGTATCTTGGAAAGTCATGTTTTTTGACGAATTACCGCAACCAGCAAGGATCATACTTGCTCCTGCAACTACTACAAGCATTCATTTTTTATAATTCATGGAAGCCAAAAATTATGCAGATAAATCCTTCCGAGCATACAAAACATATATAAAAAAACAAGCCTTACAGCTTATTTTTTACTAGACAACATTTGCTTAAGCTATCTAATAGCAATTCGATTATAGATGTTAGATGTTGGCAAATGTAAGATTGCTATAATCTAAAATCTAATATCTAATTGCTGAAATAGTTATTAGTTAAGCACAGCCTTTATACGTCTCACGCCTGCGGCGACACTTGATTCTTCTATGATCTTGAAGTTACCAAATCCTTCGAGCGTTTGTATGTGCGGTCAGGTACAAATTTCCTTGCTGATAACAACGCCATGCGGATTTGTCATCGTATACACTGTTACTTCTGGACCATATTTGTCACCGAAGAAACCTAACGCTCCGCTTGCAAATGCATCATCGGTTTTCATGGTTTCCACCTTTACGGTAAAGCCATCTTTAATAAGCAGATTTACTCTCTGTTCTACTTCCGCAAGCTGCTCTTTTGAGATAGCAGTTGGATGAGAGAAGTCAAATCTCAGCCTTTCTGCGGTCAAGTTTGATCACTTTTGCTGCACATGCTCACCGAGCACATCACGAAGCGTTTGATGAAGCAGATGCGTTGCAGTATGATACTTGACTGTCTGCTCTCCTGTATCACCAAGTCCGCTCTTAAACTTCTTTTCCATACCTTGTCTCGAAATATTTTTATGTTCTTCTATCTTCGCTTTATATCACTCAACATCTACTTTTACACCACGATCAGCAGCAATTTCCACGATCAATTCAATAGGAAATCCGTATGACGTCTGCAACATAAATGCCTCTTCTGCTGTGATGCCATTATCACGCGCAATAACTTTTTCAAAATATTTTAAACCCTGTTTCAGATTTTGTCCAAACGCTTTCACTTCTTTTTCTACGACCTCTATTATTTCTCATTTTTTATCTCTCATCTCATGATATGTCACACCGAGCTTATCAATTGCAGCGGTTAACAACTCATTTACTGCTTTCATATCAACATTCAATAGCTGTAGTTTTGATGCAACTCTTCTGATAAGACGGCGAAGATAATATCACTGATCTTTGTTGGATGGCAAAGCTCCATCCATGATAAGCCGCGCGATGGCTCTGATATGATCGACGATTACCTCGATGTCCTTTGCATGGTCTGTATAAGAAATATTATAATTGTTTTGTAGTATCTGGATATACGGTTGGAAGATATCAGCATTGAAGACATTATCGAGTCCTTGTACCGCCATCGTAATTCTTTCGAGACCTCCGCCAAAGTCAACATTTTGGCGATCAAGTTTCTGCCAACCATTCTCTCTAAGAACGTACTGCATAAATACGCTGTTACCGATCTCGATGAAACGTCCACAGTCGCAGTTTGGATGACAGTGTGCACCAAACTTTGTATTGTGTTCTTTTCCGGTGTCGTAAAAAGTTTCCGTATCAGGACCTCCAACCTCACCAACTACCTTGCCCCTCTGCCACCAATTTTTGTCAGTGTATTGGAAGATTCTTTGGGTAGAGAAATCACATGCAACACCAGGTCCATCCTCACCTTTTCCTGTTGTCTTTGGTCCTACTTCCGCTGTTATACCACGAGCCGCAAACTCTGCTTTCAGAAATTCGATAGAGTCTTCATCTGCTGGAACTTCGTCGTTTCCTCCAAAAACTGATTGGTAAATTTTTGATGGATCAAGCTTCAATTCGTCAAAAAGAAATGAGTACCAGAAGTGAATCTGCTCTTTCTTGAAGTAGTCACCAAGAGACCAGTTACCAAGCATCTCGAAACATGTCGTATGTCTCTGATCTCCGACCTCATCGATATCGTCTGTTCTGAAGCATCTCTGATAGTTCACGAGTCTTGTCCCCTGTGGATGATCAGCGCCTAATAGGTACGGAACCAATGGGAACATTCCCGAGTTTACGAACAAAAGCGAACTATCACCCTGTGGCAAAAGTCTCGATGCTTCAATATGCGCATGCCTCTGCTTCTGAAAATACTCAATATATTTCTGTCTAATTTGATCTGAACTTAACATCGCTACTCAATATCTAATAAAAAATAGAAGATAGAAAATATTTTTTATTTTCCATTTTCTATTGAAGAATCGATAGATAAGATAGTAAATTTTAGCCATAAGATTGCAAGAACGAGAAAGACAGCAGCTATTGACTTACACAAATCTCCGAATATAATCATAATACACAAAAACAAAGAAAAATGAACACATCTACCAAAAAGAACAGCACAAAACTTACAGAGCTTTTATACATTTGCCTAACAGTACTAGCATTTGGCTTGTCAGTCCACTATCTCGGCAAGGTTATATTTCATGCAGGTTTGGACCACCAAGCTCATATGATAGCTGTTATCACTATCGGCGTGCTACTCATAGGATGTTCCTTTCTCTGGGATCTCATGCCGTCTAACACGTCAAGCCTTATCTTAGGCTTAATAATTGCAGCGCTAATAGGCCTAAACATGGCAGGCATCCATAGCCTTCTTATTGGTTCTATTGTTTACCTATTAGAAATAGCTGTGGGGGTCTTTCTGTGCTGGCTCTACAAAAGAGCCGCAGGCCCAACAGCATAGAAGAAAAATAAACTCAGAGCCTCATACGAAACACGAAGTCTACCTGAATCTCAGGCAGACTTTTTTTATAAGTGAATGTATGTAAGAGAACTATTGACATTGCATAGCATGCGCGTATCATTTGCAGCATCAAACCAAAAGAAAAATATCATGAAAAAGACTACACTACTTTTGAGCATACTGCTCCTGTGTTGCTTGCCTGCATTGGCAATAAGCGACGAACACATTATGCTTGACCCAACCGATCCACTACAGCTCTGGTGGGGCATCATACAAAACGGCATAGTTATCGTCGGTTCTGCTGCATATCTCTCACGGAAAGAAAAAGAAACCGGCTTCATACTCATGGCCGTATTCTTTCTTCTGTTCTGCTTAGGCATGTTCATAACGGCCGGCCTGGTAGCACATAAGCTCGACGTCACTCTCTGCGCCTATGCAACAGAAGTATTCATCGGCTATCTTATAACTGAGATACGCCAGCACATCAAAACAACAAGGGAAATAAAACAAAGATTTGCTCACTACCTAAACAAAACAGCATGGGACTCAAAGACCTTATATCCATAGTTCTCCTGGTGGTATTTAATCTTATCATCTATTATGAAGTTCCATATGAACTATTTGATCCAACCATATGTAAATTTGGCTTCTTGTTTAATATCCTCATAGCATACTTTATAACAGATGCTGTGCGTGATAAGAAAGAGAAAGCTGACTTATGGTTACTATGGGCATTTGGCATCATCTGCATAAATGGCTTCATAGGACTCATAGCCTGGGGTGAGCCCGAAATGATTCCTTTTCTGATCTACTGTATTGGCTTTGGGATCATAACAGGAATCCACCTCAACATGAGAGTTCCAGCCGAGAGAGTAAGTAAATTTCTCCATCGCCAACTAAGCGTGGATAAACTCGACAAGATATTTGACCCTGACAAGAGAAAAGAGAAAAAACCAGAAGACACTAACGAATGATTTGCCCCCGGATTCGGGGGCTTTTTTTATAGTGAAAGAATATTGAAATATACCTTTCAATGGATACAATTACATTTCACCCAAACAAAATTCGCGCTTATGGCACAAATAGCACTCGTATTAAGCGGCCGACTCAACGAACCGCTCAACATTGAACAAGTCACTCGTCTGACGAAATGGCTAATGCACATCCTGGAGAACAGACGCATTAAAATCATCAACGTTTGTGGACAACATCTCGATGCGTATATCAGGATGGCTGTTATGGAAGCAGCGATGCAACAAAGAAGGAAACGCGAAGATATTTGCGCGAACATCGGAACACTACACACCCACAAAACCTTACCGGGACGCAGAAGCAGACATTTCATATCTCAAGAAAAATTAAATGATTTTGCTCTGCATCATCCACAATTAATGATTGCGTTAGGGGACATAGATCCGACTACCAGATTCCTCTGGCAACAACCCCACATCATCAGTATTAGTTTCCCACGCAACGGCACACTTGGAAACTATGTATCAAGCAAAGTATTACAGGACCACTTGAACATGGGCATATCACAGATGCTAGAAGGCTCTCTACCCGCGGCTTCTAATTATGAACAATGCATACAACTACTGGAGCTCAAAGGTTATCTCGACACGATTGGGCAAAAATTTATCTCCTACTTTAAAGCAACTGTTACCACCTGGATACAGGGCGTATTTAACCTGGACGAGCGGATCCGCCTCGCAGGACAATCTCAACTTATCACAACATAGCACAATCCCATTCTATTCACTGCTGATCCTCAGCAGTTTTTTTATACAAAAAAGGAGATATTGACTTACACTCTCTCAGTAGTAATATTGAAACCTAAACACATCTATATGCATATAAATAATATCCAACAATTATTCGCCACTTGTTATTTCGTGCGAATCCCGACAGACAGTCCTCTTTACAAAGAGTTCGGCATTCTACAAAAGGAACAAACGGATGACGCCATCCTCTGCATTTCCGGTGAAATACCTGAACTGTCGGAAAAAAGTGTTGCCTGCGTCTACTTCCCAAAAGATTTAGACGATAAAAACATGTATGACGACAAAGACCAGGCACACGCCGAAGGCTCAAAAGAGATCGCTGAAGAACTGTACAACAAAATTCTGGAAGAAGGCGAAAAAGTAACCGAACTTCCTGAAGACTAACAACATTCCCCACATTAAACAAGCCTCCTGTTTCAGGAGGTTTTTTGTTGTCTGAAGTCTAGAACAAAGAAATATATTTACAAGACAACTATTTGAAATTTATTTTACATCTATAATTGATATTAACTTCTTTTTTCAATCATGAAAGAAAAATCCCTCCTCCCCCGCGTATTTTCAATTTATTCATGCTCGTATTGGAGAGGTCGCACATATGGTTAAATATTTTTTTCACATAAAAGTTATTTTTGTTCCTTGGGTAAGTCCCGTTATAAGAAATTCGCTCTCTTGAAGCGAGTCCGCTATTTTCAATTTGACGATTGATCAAACATCTATAGAGATTTTACCAAATTCTATTAATTCACTTTGTTTTCTTTTTGAAATCTCTTCTTCAGTAGTGATAAGACATGTCGACAAGTGCCTCTCTATTTCAGCAAATTTCGATCTTTGCATAGACAGCAGCATAGACTTTTCATGCTTAGATTCAAGAATAGGATTATCATGTCCAAAGGTTTCACTTCATTGCAAATTCGCATCTCTTCACAATTGAGCAATCTCTTCTTTTTCCCTATGCATTTCTTGTAATCTATCAGAAAACAGCAAATATTCATCCTTTATTACTAATGTTATATTTCATCTAGACATCTCGTATAGTAAGAATAAATTACATTGTACAAACTTAATATTAAACGGAATAAACATCCATTCACCTATAAGGAGGATTATCAAAAGTAATCAACTTTAAGTTGTTAAAATCACTCTTTGAAATTCAAAGCACTTTTTCATAAATAAGATCTACTGCTCAAAAATAAGCATTATTAAAATCTAGTCAGAGTTTTTCAGCAATTCATTTTACTATATCTTCGCTAGCACCCTCAACCTCAAGAAATGGTTCTATACCAGGCCACTCATCTATAGCGAAGACTATATCATTCAGTTGTCGAATTTCTCTATAAGTCTCCTGGTAGGATCTAGTTTTGATTCAAAGAAAATTAATAAAGGCTTTTGCATTGTTAAAATCATTTACTTCAAGTTCAACTTCTTTCGTGCCATCAACTTTTTCATAATCAACGATGTGCTTTCATGTCATCGTAATAAGATTACCTTCATCTCTAATTCTAATGAAAGCATTATCAAGGGTAGGATGATCAAATAAAACCCTCTTCATTAGCAATTTCTGATGAACACAATGAGCTCCTATAGCTTTAAAAGCCTTACGAATAGCAGTTAAATTAATAGATAAAAATTTAGCTTCATATTCTATTTTCATAGGTAATGGATTTATAAATTAAAGAAGTTTTTCAAATTAGCAACATGCTTGGTCCTTCTTATGGAATGAGTTTTTAGCATACTCAGATTTATAACTAAATTATATTCTATTAGGCTACTATTCAAGCTATTATAAATCAAAGATTCTATATAGGAATATATCTTCAATAACATCTTCTTTAGCTGTGTTTCTTTGTGAGCAATAAAATATAACACATCTATAATCACTTTTAAATAATCATTTTTTAGCATCATTGTTATATCTCCCTCGAACTCTCATTTATCGTTAATTAATTTTATTGCCCCAACTTTTCTAATCTGCTCATATAATTCACATATGACATTATAATATATATGATAAACACTTATGTTCTTTCTAGTTATATATTCAATTTTATCAATATATTCATTCTTAATGGCTCAAAAAGCTTTGCTCACCATAGCGCTTATATGAGCATTATTTAAACATAAATTAAACTTCTCCTGATTTTGCAAGTAATACCTTCGTTCATACGCAATAGAGGCTATCAGCTCAGACTCTCTAGAAAAAACATCTCTTTCTTGAGGATTGCCAACCTTACACCAAAAAGATGAAGATAATGAAAAGAATTGTTCTTTGTCTAACTCTGAGAAAAAATATAGATGATCAAATAAATCATGGACAAGGTGCGAAAGCTTCGAATGGGAGAAATTATTTATTTGTAGTAATCTATAATTGCTATAGTATTCAATCAATGGAACCGCTATACAAGAAGGCTTTTTTTGAATATCTTTTAATGTACTTACATTTATTTTAATAGAAATTCAGCTTCTTAAAAGATCTGTTAATCATCTATTTTTATTTTGAGAAAGCTCATATTTATCATTTCGCTCCTCTCCCAATAAAGCTTTTTTTTCTAAAGCTAACTTAGCATAATCTATATTATGTGCAGACTCCCATAATCACTTAACAACACCAATGTCTAAAAAAATCTTGTTTATATTTCATAACAGATTTGCATTTTTTACTATACCCTGTTGTGCCACGCTAGTTAAATAAAAATAAATTTCCTTACAAGCAACCTTCAAACTATTAGATTTCATTACCAAAACTGCAATATTTCTAGTTATAAATTTAGGAATGGCGAAACTCACACATCACTTAAGATAGCTTTCTATGGCTCTTATTGCATCTAAATCTTTAATACTCACTACTGTCATATGCATGCATTGATATATGGATTTAAATGTTGAATAATCTCTTGGTGAATATCAATAGGACTAGCATTCCCATCAATCACGACCATTCTTGTTTTTAACTCATCAGGCATATCACCCTCAATACACTTATTAAATCTATCTGTAAACATAGAAATAATATGTCTTTTATAGATTAAATCCTCTTCAGAAAGTTTATCAAAAAACAATCTCTTTAACAAAACATTTTTATTACACTTAAATATAAATATTATATCTGGCACAATTTTCTCAATTAACTTTCAAGATTTCGTATAAATGTGTTTTATGTGTTGAAATGAAACATTTTCTTGAGATAAAGAATCTATAAAATATCTAGAAACAACTGTTCTATCGAATAAAACCGCAAAGTCTTTTATTCATGTTTTTTCAGAAAGAGCCGGCAAAATCTTATCGAATAAAATCTTGATTTCTCTATTTATTCTCTGAGATTTTTCAAAATTAATTTCGTCATTATTCCAATTATTTTGCCATCGTTTAGAATAGGGATCAAAAAAATCTCAATTTCAATTTCATTTTCTATAATATTCTCACCTAATAGAAATAGTTTCTATAAGTTTATTATTGAGGTGATTTTTTAGAAGCTCCATCTGAGTGCCCTTTCAAGATCTATGTAATCATTCAAAACCTATGGTAAGCGTATTCATTAAAAAAATTAATGAACAAATAAAATATTTGATACTTATTCTAAGAAACCACTATAAAAGTTCTCCGAAAAGATATTTTTATGTTTAGAGAAAAAAATGGAAAAAATAAGAATTTACAATTTCTTTTTATCTAAAAAAGCAATCCTCAAGCTATTATATTTGATATAGATAGAATATTCTGAGAGAGAGCCAGAGGCTTTAATAATGCAATCCTTTCCTATAGTGTCTTTCACCCATCTCTCAAGAGGGACAATAATTTTGCTAGTCATTTCATTTTTATTTTTTGAATAACTAGAAGACGACATATCCTTATTCAATATTTCTTTAGTTGGAGAAGAGAAAAGCAATTTAACAAGCTCTATCGTAGTAGATTGCGAACTCAAATCTTGAGAAGTAAGTTTTTGGCCTTTATGATAAATCTTCCCATTAAACACATCCAGTATAAGATCATATTCTTCCTTATTAACCAAGCAGTTAAAGTCTCCTATCGTTCTTTTTCCAGTATAATCCTGTAGCTCCCACGAATTGCCAATGAAGTGTTTAGAAAAAACTTCATTACCTATATACTGCTCTATAATAAGCCCTTTATGGGCTATTCCATCGGAAAAATTAGAATACAATATTCCAGCTCAAGAATGAGAGGTCTTAATTTTTTCTATCGAAGAAGTAACTACATTTCTATTTTTTACTGATGACGAAGCATAAGTCAGTGTTCATCACATAATTAGCGTGTCATTCGGGAAAACCGCAAATTCAGAAGAAGGAAGATTAATAATAGACAAAAAACTGTCTATAAATCATAAAAAATCGTGAGAAGATCTTCTAACTATATTATTTCCATATCTGATTTTATTAATAGTAGATAAGAAACTTCAAAGAACGTCATGATTATAATAAGAAGAAAGAATTTTACCAAAAATATTTAGTGTTTCTATACTTATAGCTCACATCATTAAACCATAAGCACTATATACATTATCTTTTAAACCATCAAGAAAATGATAAAATTTGGGTCCCCTTTCCGCCGACGCCTTATTCTTGGGAATTATTTTATCAAAAACCGATTTTAAATGTTTTTTTTCCTCTATAGATATATTCGACACATGATCTATATTTTTTAAATTTTCTCTTAAAATAGGCTTATCAGAAATAATAATTCAAAAGTCAAAAGGGAAAGATACATCTTGTAAATGCTCTCGTATTTCATTCATCCTTAATCCATAGAAACCCACATTTGACAAATCCTTATATTGAATAATATGTTCAGACCTATCTTTAAAAGAAACTGTTGGATAATATCCATCAAAGAAACTTGAAATCTTAAGTGAGACTCACATCTTACCATTAATAACAGCATCAAGCTCCATAGAAGTCGAAATCAACTTATTAAGTGTCTTACTATTTTCTAGTGAATTTTGAATATGAGCCTTAGGTAAGGAAAGTATTTCATGAAACGACTCTTTATCGTTCAAAAATGTAATTATCACACTAAGGCAAAGAGAAAGTATAGAGTTATATCAAAGTCAAAGAGTCCTAGGGACTTCTGTTAAAATATTAATTGTAATTCCTCATAAATCTTTTGGAATTTTTTTATTTATCTCTTGCAGCAATAGCATTCCATAAGCAGCATAGTTTTCTCCTTCATATTTTTCAAAAACATCATCTTGGTAATCATACGAGAATGTTTGTCATATTTTATTCTCTCATAAGCTATTCTGATGAATTCATATATACAAACGTAAGGGCAACTTTTGTTTTATACTTACACCACTAAAATCCGGATGTAAGTCTCCAGATCGATTAATCAAAAAAGGAGCAGAGACTACAATAGAATTATTTGTAAAGAAAGTTTCATAAATTTTTGCATGTTTTTTCTGTAGCTCTAAGGAATTCATATTATTTATTAATAAGATAAAACAGCTTATTATTGTCGCACTATCATACAACATCAACCAAATCTAGTTTATTCTCGCCCACCAAGAGTTATCATATTTCGGTGTTTTTTATTGAACTAAGGGAGCAGAATAAATATCATTCAATTTCACCCTTAAAAAACAATCATCTTCTACTTTTCTCTTTCACGAAAAAAACCGACAAAACTAAGAAAAAATCTTATCATCTGTCTTCACAGTTTTATTGACATATACAAATATAAAGATAAAATCAGTTTTTATGTTTGCCCACATTATGGACGTATTAGGAAGCTCTCCTCTCGAAGAAGAAACAAAGGAGCCTGAAAATAAAATACAATGTGATGTAGCGGCCCTTCTGGAAGGGAACGATATTTTTTTTGGTAGTGAATACCCCTCAGATGCAGATCTTGCGGCGGATACAGATCTAGTCTTGAATACAACGAAATGCTCCGATCTACGAAAGGAAAAATATAATTATAAATTTTTTCGCATCCAAACAGATACAGTATTACAAAGACTCCAAAAGCTCCTTATAAACAATCCTGATTTTCTGATCACTGAAGTTAAAAATGGTCTCTATATGAGCATCATAGAACATATCCCCGAACATCATTTTGAGAAACTATATCATTTTAGTTTTTGAAAGGATTTTGATTGGGGGGAGAAAAATGAGATAAAATCACATCGTATAAAGACCTATCTAAAAGAAGCAAACTATCAAACCCTCCCTCCTCATATAAAACAAGTTTTTTCTTATACTTTTGAATACCTATTAAATGCAGGGTATTGCACAGATACTGCTCTAAAAACGTTTACCGAAAGCCTTGTGGAACAAAAAGGAACGTTTGTACATGTTGGAGATAAACTATTTTATTTTAAAACAGACAAACTCAATAAAACCGGCATCAATCTATTCACAGGAGAATTCGGCATGTTCAGTGACTATGCACAGTCACTCTTACTAAGAACAACCAAGCTTTTTAAAGAGAATAAAACAGATGATGCATTTTTTGAACACGTAAAAGATCAAATCTCTGTGAGTAAAAAAGACTGATTTACTATTATCACTTTTTACGACGACTCTGTAGAATTTGAAACTTCTGGGCTTAATGCTTATAGAGCACACGGTGAAAATGTCTTTATCTCTGCACCAGAAGAGCTAAAGAAAATCGCACAACAAGCTCTTATGATATACGACAAAATTTTCTAAACACACTCATTTTCAGTCTTGACATCCAAATATTTAATCATAAAATCTCATTCTAAACCAAAAAAAGATAAACACAATGAACGGAAAAATCAGATTAATGATCCTCGGATCACTATCAAAGAGCATGACGGAAAATGAAAAGCTTACCTTCATGCGAGCCATCACAACACTCCTCTCTACAGAAAATGTATGCATTATAAATGCAGCAGGTCTGTACATAGATAAATATATTTCTATTGCTGTATGGTCGTATGTATTAGCAGACAAAAGCCGTTCCATACATGACTACATGGAAGTGTATATAGATGCTCCTGCAAATGCTATCGCAGAGACAAAAGATGAGCCTGACTCACTTATTTCGCGGCTTATCGGTGAAAATATCGTCAAGGCGGCTAAACCAGCCCTGATAGTTTTCATCGGCGAGTCTCATGGCTGCAGCGAACAAATATATATGGCCGCAGATGGAGCTATTCCAGTTGTGGGCATCCCTTATGAAGAAGGGATTGAGGCGATGAACAAAGGTTTACAGCTCTACAAAGAGCTTCTGAAGACCATGCCAAAGCCAGGGACATACGCACATACCATGTATGAACTCATGACAGACGCTGATTTATTTCTTGCTTTCATGGCTGAACAAAAAGATGCCGGCATAGGTTCATTTAGGCCTATTGTAGAAAGATCTATTATCGAATTCAAACTCACAAACTAAAAAACTAAAATACAATACTATGACACAAAGAAAAAACATCCTCTTCTTCGGCGCATCAAAAGGTCGGTTGCTCGCAGATCAAAATGCTAGGGAATACATATTGTTATTCCAACAGATACTGAGAGAAAACCATGTACGATTTATAAACACGGATGGCATCAGTTTTAACCAGTACATGAGCACCGCAGTAACATTATACGCACTCTCGCACGGCATTGCGGAAAAAGACATACATACATACTATCCGTATATTCATACTGACTACCTGAGGCTAATGAATTGTCCCCCTATACAGTTCGCACAGGATCGCGTTAACGCGATCTTGAACAGCGAAACTATAGACCTGGCAATATGCATTGGCGGGACAGGGCATCCATATATAGACCTGCTACACTACTGCCAGCATAAGAATATTCCTCTCCTGGGTATACCTCAATACGAGGGAATCGGACGCGAGCAATATCGTAGAACGCAAGATAAGATGGGGCAAAATGGCTTTTTTGCTAAGGAAGTAAAAAAACATGAAGGTGTATTCAGGAATATGCATTCCGAACTTATACGGGACATACACGCCCTGCCTAAGCTCGTAAAGCTATGCCTTGATGAAAGCGAATGAGAACAGATAATAGATTAATAAACCACCTGTCATACCGGTGGTTTTTTTTTAATAAAAAAACTGCCCTCTCGGACGGCTTCCTTTTATAATATAAAATATAGAATACAAAATATAAAATAAATTTACACTCCAACTCTATAATAAATTTCCTTCTCTACGAGGTCTCTCTTTCTACCATATTTGAGTGCAGAAATCTGTTTCATGATAGCGATCTTCTCTGGTGTGTTCATCGTCTGATACTCCTGGAAGAACTTAATACAGTTCATGCTAAATGGCGGGATAGACTGACCGTCTACTTCCATCTTAAAACAACATTTGAACTGGTCGAGGTTCATAAGATCCTGCTGACTGAAGACCGGAGAGAATTGCTTCTCGAGGAACTCTGCATCATTTGGACCTACACGATACGTCAGCATGTTTCCAACGTTACCAAAGATCGCTTTTGAAAGGTCGCTGTCTCCTCCGATGCTATGTTGCTTAAGTTGGTCGATATACTGATGCGCCATGATCATACCAAGCTTATATTTACGAGCTTCGGAAAGCACTGATTCGATAGACTTCGAAACATAGTTTTGCATTTCATCCACATACAAGAAGAACGGAACACGTTCATGCTCTGGCATACCTGCGCGGCGAAGAGCCGCTACCTTCACCTGCGTGACAAGCATACGACCGAGAAGTTGTGAGTTGAAATCACCGAGCAATCCTTTTGAAAGATTGACGAGAATAACCTTTCCTTCCTGCATGATCTGTGACATATCAAATGATGACTTTGGTTGTCCGAGAATATTACGCACGATACCATTGGTAATAAACGGTCCGAACTTCGCCTGGAAGAATGGAATCATCTCACCCTTTTCACGATCACCCATGGCTGCATAGGTTCTTTCCCACCAGCTACGAACGACAGGATTGGTAACGTTTTTCAGTTTCACTTTTTGAAATGCAGGATCCGTAAATACACGAACGATCTCCGTAAGCGTTCCGCCTTCCGGCTGCTCCATAAGCATAAGCGCAGCGTTTGAAAAGTAATCTTGTATACGCGGACCAAACACTTCTTCACCGTACATACCCACGAACATATCGATAAGATCACTCACGATAAGGTTTCTTTCGTCTTCGTTTTGCGCAGTGAAAATATTGAGACCAAATGGAAAGTCCATATTCGACGCATCGAAATAGACGAGATCATCTATGCGCTCCTTCGGGAAGTATTGCATAACTGTTTCACAAAGTTCTCCATGGGGATCGATCACCATAAAGCCACGCTTCTTTTCCATATCTTGCTTAATCATCGTCACCATGATCGACGACTTACCTGTACCCGTCTGTCCGATAATATAGAAGTGACGAAATCTATCTTTATCTTTTAACTTAATAACCCTTTTTACACCTGCGAATAAGTTGTATCCAAGCTCCAGTCCTTCACTTGGTACTCCTTCCGGAGCTGGCACGATCTTATATGTCTGCCACTTAATACGTGGCGAACGATTGAAACGGAAATGTGGAAAGTGAAAAATAGATGAAAGTTCTTTGATATTGAGCAGCTGACGCTTGACGAACGATGTCACTGTTTCCCCTTTGTCAAAAAGCCTGTTTACAAAAGCCGCTGTAAACTCGCCGATAAGGTCAGTCTTCACCTTGCTAAATCAGAGCGTATTGAGTCCAACATACGCGTACTGGCTCATACTACGGGCGAGATCATTTAAGATGATGTCGATACGATGTGGATGTGGAGACACGGCAAGCGCTTTGATCGTCACATTGTAGAGCTCGTCTTCTGTTTTCTTATCGAGATCACTCATCTGCTGAGATGAGTACTTCGTATTTTTTTTCTCGGGCTTATCCTCTTTTTTCTCACTCTTTGGTTTGATATTTTTCAGCATCGACCAGAAACTTTCTTTCTTTTTTCATTCTTTAATATCATCTATGGTCTTTCTCATGTTCTGCTGTTCCTTCTCCGAAACCGGCGCGAGAAGAATTTGTAAGCACAGCTTTTCATCATTGTCGACACGTGAAAACGCAGAGACAATAGACTCCATCGGATCTGCTTCAAATGCTTCATAAGTCTTTATCGGGAAGGCATCTTTCTTTGAAAGCTTAAACGTTCCACCCCCGACATACTTCCCGGCATCAAGAAGTTTAGGCTGATCAATAAAGTCGATCACCGAACCAGGATAAAAGGATGAGATACTTTTCTCCATCGTATCGATATAATCTTTCGGAACCCCGATAATAAACTTAATCATCTCTTTCTCCACGAGCATCTCCAGACTCACGTAGTTCTGCACGAGAAAGTTCGCTTTCCACTTTTTCGAATAGACCGCATAGAAATTTTTCATCACCTGGTTCATGACTTCAATATTCTGTTTCATATTTTGGATGTTGTCATTTTTCTGGTCCTGATCAGAGTTCTTCTGTGGAATTTTCACCTGTAGAAATCTTAACTCATGCGCTTTTTGTAATCCATATCTTTTCTTCCACTGCAAAATATATGACCTATAGAGTCACACACTTATCAGCCATAAGGCTACTATACCAACTAAAATTCATACTACTTCTTGCATATAACCAATTTCAAGGAAGTGATTAAACAAAGTCATGAAACGCTAGTTTTTAGTCATAGTCTATAAGCTAACGACTAGCAGCTTTTATTAATTATATGGAATTTAGTTACATAAGTAAAAATTTTGGCCTATACTGGACAATCTTTTCATCAAGTGTCATGAGATTATCATCTGTTGCCACTTTGTTCCAGTGCTCTTTTCCACACTTTGAACACTGAAAAAGCATCTTGGTGATGCCATTTCTAATCTCATACGCTCTCGGATACATAGCTCCACCACAGGTAGTGATTCACTGCCTGTCACCAGGCACGTCGCCATCCACATGGAGTGACGCAAAACAGTACGGACAGTGGTTTCTGCACGTTCTTTCTGCGGGCTGCACCTGCTTTTTACACTCAAAGCACTCAAATGATTCATTAATCTTTTTCATACCCTCGCTTATAGCGATTCTCCCCATAAAAAACCAGATAAAACTGCGATAAGCAGGGTTGACATTAGATAGGAACGAATTACAATGACTATTGTCAACAAGATCATTAACAAACACCTAAAAAACAATTATACTAAAATGAAAAAACAAAAATTCTGGCTACATCGCGCTGTAGCGAACAATGACAGTCTTCCGGCTCTCATAGCAGAAAACAGGCCTTGTACAGGAGATTTTACCATACTCTACCAAGGAGAATGTCAGCTAGTTTCAGCTTACAAAGGAGGAGCTATTATTTGTAGTGGAAACCTCATACAATCCACAGACGGAGAGATCATTGCCGACGAAGAACATGATGGATGGGATGTCTTTTACAATAATATCGAACCCTACATCATCATACAAGTTGATCGTGACTTCTTCAGACTCACAAAAGGAGGTAAAGAGCTGGTATATTCATCTACAAGAGAAGTAACTTTTTGGGGATTAAATAACAAGGGACTCATATTGTACAACCAAGAAAGCAAAACTCTGTTTTCTTTCGACCTTAGAACACAAGAAGAAACGCTATTGTTCTCGAGCGCAAAAGATTTCAAATGGGAAGCCGGCTGGGAAGGGGTTATCGTAGACACATATAGCGAAATATTCTACTGTTGTAGTAACTACACAGGCCACCTAGCAGATAAAGAGTCTGACAAATACTCAGACTGGCTCATCAATCAAAGCTCACCTTGTCCGGCCATCATACTCACCACAGAAGAATCGCTCATCTATGTAAGACAGGAAAACAAAGATGAGGAACGGCATTATGCACTCACTAACGAGTACGAAGATTTCTGGCCATGCAAAGAAGGTATACTCTTATACTATGAAAGTAGCTGGCGATATCTTTCTTATCTTGGAGAAGAAACCCTATTGTCATGTTTTGAACCTAAAGAAATCGAAGTTATTTCGCACTCTTACGGAGCTCTATTGCACGACGGCAATACCGTAAAGCTTTTATTTCTCTAAGCATTCGAAACACTTTAACCTCCGGCATCCGGAGGTTTTTTTGTAAAAGAAAAACTCCCGTGAGTGACACGGAAGCAATGAGTATTTTTGTTAATACAAGGATAGTAACCTTCGTAAACTATTTATAAAAATTGATTTTTGCAATAAAAAAACCGCCTGTAGAACACAAGACGGCTGTTGAGAGACCCTAATAGTAATATCAATTCATACCAAATACTTCTTTAACAAGATTTTCAATGGCCTCATCATTGTCACCTATAAGATCGTACGCTCGCTTGTTGTAGAACTGAGCGGTAACACCCTGCTTCGTGATGATAATGGTAAAGGCTGACACACCATTTTTTGCTATCTTCATAGTAGCGGGTTTATCCTGACCAACGTTTTCAGAAGAAATGATTTGTAATTGATCATCAGGATTGTAACTACTATTCATTGGAACGTATTTAATTTTCGGCTGAATATTCATATTTTTCACAGGACAGTCCATCATATGATTTTCCGCCCTCAATACTTTCTGTAGTACTTTATCAAATACGGTATCCGGCACTTTCATAGCAAGAACCTTATCGAAAGGATCCTTGCTGAGCGACGGCATAAGTGAATCTACTGTCATCCTGAAATATTTTCCCATCTCAGCGACAGTAAACTTCCCCGGAACAGTAGCCTGAACGTACTCATTGAATACGATCGCAGTAAATGTACGCGCTCCTTGGCTGAATTCCATCCATACCATATCAGAGTCTTTCTCTGCCTTTAGTATGTTAAGTTTTGTACTGTATGAAACTTGGACAGTTACCCTCCCAGGCAAACGCAGTTCGGTTTGAGCCGGCGTACCAAGATAGGTCATTTTCTTAAGCTGACTTATGATCAGCTCACGCTCTCCTTGCTTCAAGAAGAGTCCTACTTTTTGAGCACTCACACTACATGCAAAAAGCAATATAATACTGAGGAATGTCATCATTTTGTTTTTCATATTGTTTTCTTTTTTATTGTGCAAATATAATAACCATTGAGCCAACTTTGTCAATAGCCCTTTTGCAACAAAAAAAGCCCCGGAATCCAGGGCCTCATTAGATGTTTTCATATCCTTTTCTTCGGATTTTGACGTATAATGCTATGAGAATATAGACAATAAAGCAAAGATGAATAGATACCCAAGGACAGATTTTATCGTAGCTATTGAGCGGCCATGCGAAGCTTATAAGCAGCAATACATCAGAGATGAAATAGCCCAATGAACTCCAATACTCTCTTGTCCGAAGAGAAAGAAATCCCCACAGTCCAAATACACAGCTTATAAAACATGATATAAGCCAATATTCATGTATAAGATCTCCTGGAGCAAAGACCAGAATATGAACTGTCACGATAAGTAACCAGTATATATATTTTCGCATAAGATTTTATTTTTTATTGCCTGTAATGATATCAAGAAAATGCCCCAAGTCAACCAAAGAAGATCTGTATTTTTACAATAAAAAAAATCCAAGGTAACGTGGACCGACGGTTCTCGGACCCCAAAGACGAAAGTGGTAGGCTCAGTCCAGGTCTACACCCGGAACATTTTTCGGCCCCCAGATAATTAGCGATGGGAAGGAGATAAGGAGTCACACTTTTAACTTAGACTTACCTAGCTTATACACAATCGACTTCAAAAATCAACCAATGCATATCACTTTCCGCAAACTTTCCGTTAGCCTAAGAAAACGTAAAATGACATGCGATATGTTGACAGCAGATTTTGCTACTATAAAGATAAGATGACTTACAGTTATTTTGTGCTATTTATCACTCTCAAGCAACTTCTTCAGAAAGCTTTTTCTATGCAATTTACTCATACCATACTGCTCTATAGCTGCGTAATGAGACTTAGTGCCATATCATTTATGTTTCTCAAATCCATATTGCGGAAACTTGATCGCATGTTCTCTCATCTCTCTATCACGCTCTACTTTTGCCACGATACTTGCAGCACTAATCATCGGCACAATAGCATCTCCATCAACAATAGTTTCCACTTCAACTCCCCATAATTTTCTTATTCCAAAGTCTGTCTTACCATCAATCACCAGCGTGAAATCAGAGGCATGAAATTGAATCCACTGAAGAAATGTTTTCTCCGAAAACTTCTTATCTTCTCAAAGCTTTGTATAGAGAGCTTTTGCAATCGAAGTACGGATTGCTCGAACAATTCACCTCCTGTCTATATCTGTCGAACTACAAGATCCAGAACTGTATCTGTATCTCGTATCAGTATCTATCTTATTATAAAACTCTTCTCTTTGTACTTCTTTGAACACCTTACTATCATCATATCATTTGTATTTAGCAAACAATGACAAATGATCAGCAGCATTATCTCATGTATAATTCCTAATTAATCATTTTCTATTTTTTATTTTTCATCTCTTATTTTTTATTTGTTCTATAATTACCCCAACATACACTGGTCACGCTATCGGTCATCTTCCTGCTTCGTCGACATAGATATAATACATCTTACTCCTTAATAACTGATCAAAAAGTTTCTGTATTTTCATGCAAAGAAATAATGTTTGCAAAAAGCGATGCTACTGTCACAGGGCCAACTCCTCCAGGCACAGGCGTAATAGCGGCAATCTTCTCTTCTATTTTCTCTCGATCAACATCACCAACAGCTTTACCATCTTTATATCATCGTCCAACATCTATTACAACTTGCGACTTATCATCACGCACAAATTCTTCTGTTACTAAGTGTATATGTCATGTCGCAGAGATGATCATATCAGCTTCTTCACGACAGAATCTTTTCATCTCTTCCTGATCACTCTCGATAGTGAAAACCCTTACTAAGGCTCACTTATACTCCAAGGCAAACGCTAATGGTCTTCCTATCAGATTACTATTTCAGATCATCGCAATAGTCTTTCCCTGCACATCATACTCATAAAAATCAATCATCTGCAGAACTGCTATTGGCGTTGCGGGAAGCAAACCAAAATGTTTTTGATGAAGGGTTCATAGCGCATCAATATCTTTTTTCGGATCTATTGCATCAAGCATTCTTTGCTGCACATGTACAAGATCAGCCGGCAACGGAAGCTGCAAAATAATTCATACACACCCTACATCGTTGTTGCATGTTTCTATCACACTAAGGATGTCTATTTGTGTCAAAATTGTTTCTTGGTTTCAGAAAATCTTTACCGACATTCATACACGTTCAGCAAATTTTTGCTTACTAGAAACATATGCAGCTCATGGATGATCTACTCACAACATAATAATAGCAACATACTTATCTGTTCGTCATTGCTTCTGAACAAATACTTTTACTTCCTTTTCTAGCTTTTCAGCAACTGGTTTCCCATACCACAACATATTTCAATTACGAGTTAGGAGTTATAAATTACCAATAGATAATAATAGTTCTTTCAAGAAAAACAATCATAAGAAAACCTAGTTTTTAGTGCTCAATTACATATCATTTATTTATTATTTATCATCTCGTACGTTGCATAAGATGAATCATAAAAAAGACTTTCCTCTTCTCACAAATAACCCATCGCTTGTCTATCTGGATAGCGCCGCTACTGCACAAAAACCAGCTCATGTTATCGACGGCATGAAATATTTTCTGGAACATAATTACGCAAGCATACATCGTGGCTCATACGAACTCAGTGAGCAAGCAGAAGAAATATATGACGCTTCTAAAGAAGCATTTGCAGCGATCATAGGAACAAAGAAAGAAAACATTGTCTATACATACAACGCTACCTATGCTTTCAATCTATTGGTACAAGCTCTTATTTCCTCTAAAAAGTTGCAAGCTTGAGACAAGATTCTCCTATGAGTTGCAGAACATCATGCAAACATTGTTCCATGGCAAATAGCATCAAAGGCTCAGTGAATTGAGATCGAACGAGTAAACATAGATGATAAGTATGATATCGACGTAGTCGATTTTGCAAAGAAGTATACAAGCAATGTGAAAATAGTTTCGCTCAGTGCCGCATCAAATGTAACGTGAAAGATATATGATTTGAAAAAGATTTCCTCACTCCTTCGCGACGACACGATATTTATTGTAGATGCTTCACAAGCGCTACCACACTTTGCATTGGACGTAGAAGAGCTACAATGCGATGCACTGATAGGAACATGACATAAGATGATGGCAGACACAGGGCTAGGAATAATGCACATAAGAAGAGAGCTTCTGCATTCACTGACTCCAAGCATATGAGGAGGCGGAAGCATCGAAGAAGTCTCAAACAATAATTATAAGCTAAAAGAAACTACAGAAAAATTTGAACCAGGAACACCTCACATCATAGGTGCTCTCTCACTTCTAAAAGCTATAGAATACATGGATAGCATAGGATGATACAAAGCAATACAAGCTCACGAACACGAGCTCGTGCAATATGCTCTCGATAAGTTCAACACTCTATGAGACTCTATTCAACTTATTGGACCGAAAGAAGCCACATGAAGAATTGGAGTTTTTTCTTTTGTCATACCATCACATCCAAATCATATTCAGCTTGGGGAAAAACTTGCACAGAAATGAATTTGCATTCGTACATGAGCCCACTGTACACATCCATTTTTCGCGCATATACAAAAAAACGGCTCATGCAGGATGAGCCTCTATCTGTATAATACTAAAGAAGATATTGATCTTTTCTTTACTGCGCTCAAAGAAATTATTGCAGCATAAACGAAAGACTAACGAACACATATCACTGAACTTTCAGCTCTCTTACAAGCATTCCAAATTGCTCAGTGTGGTTAGAAACATAATTTCTTTCAAACACAAGCATAGTTCTTGCTTCGATAGCCGATGAAATGGTAGAAATATTATTTTCAGAAACAGCATAAATACTCCCCGAAAGGTTTGTAGCAAAAAGTTTTTCCTGCGATGATACATATGTGATAGGCAGATCTTGCTCAGCAATAATCTCAAGAGCTGAAGCGCTCAGTCATGTTCATGAAGGATCTATCACAACGAACGCAATAAGTTTCTGTTCTACAGAAGTTTTTGCTAACGACGTCGCTTGCATATCAGGAGCAACGCCATCAATTCCTCCTCATATTGCTTCTTCTGACTGCATCATCATACGAGCGCCCTCTTTGTCGACATCTGTCGACATCGTATTGGCGTTACTCACAGATGCATCATAGGCAACAGGCGCCTCCTTAGCAAATTGCGAGATTGTTTGCGTATTAGTTAAGTCACTTTGTTTTACTTCTGCATCTACAACTGGTCATTTATTATCTATAGCAACGGTTACATTTTCCCTCGCGTGTGAATTGAATGATGGCTCTTGTGCTCCGATAGAATCTGACACATGTGCCGACTCTTCTGTATTATAATGCGAATTTTGCGAATGATTCAATGAATCTGCAGTATGTGGTTTTGAGCTTTGAGTTTTGAGCTTTGAGTTATTATAAGTCAGTCCCCGGTAACTAGCTCCCGCAAGTGTTAGTACGATAAATGTAGAAAGAACAGAGACTGACCATCTTGAAAACGAGAAAAATGATGAAGATGAATGAGCTACAGCCTTGCTTATAGCAATATGATCAGAAAGTTTTTCAGCAAAAGTTTTTTTCCATTGTTCATTAACAACGATCGTAGGCTTTGCTGCTACCATCTTTTGTATGAGTTGCAAAACTCTCTCTTTGTCTTTTGACAGCGAGCTATCGTATGAGAGCAGCTCTTCATAGAGCGCATTTATTTTATCCATCGTCCTCCATACAGTAAAGATAAAACTGCCATATATCCAAATTTCTCTATCAGCTTTTGTACAAGTCTGCTATATTCTTTTCTAAGCGCAGCGCTTGATTTCTTCGTTACCGCTTCTATTTCTTCCCAGCTCATATCCTGCCAGATACGCATAACAAACAATTCTTTCTTGTCCGGACCCAATGTGTCTAGATATGTCAATATCTCTTCTGCCTGCTGACCCACCTGAATCTTATCAGTCATATTCCCCGCAGCATCATCGGGTATAAATTCAACCATTTCATCAAATGAAGCTTCTTTTTTCTTCTTTACGCTATCCAGAAATATATTGGTAGCGATAGTATAAAGCCATGAACTAAAGCCATTTTCCCTCTGTGGACGGAAAGAACCTATTGCATCAAACGCTTTCATAAAGGTATCTGCTGCGAGATCTTCAGCCTTGCTCATATCATTACACTTATAAAACAGAAAATACAAAATTTTGTGACAGTATTTTTCATACAGCACACTAAACAGCTCTTTTTCGCCCTTTTGTATCCTTTCTACCAGAAGATTATCGTCTTGCATATGAACATTTCTCGATCAAATAGAATATCCTATAGATAAGGATTTTACTAGAAAACTCCAATCTTAATTCAAAAATAAGCAATCATAATACAGAATGTATATCTTTATTTAATCCTGCTCTTTGCTCTTTGAATTTTTCGTTTTATCATACATGTTATGGATAACCACTTTTACCTTTCTATCACCTATCACGTCATACATATACATCGCTAACCAACCAGCCAGACGATTACACTGGTGAGAGCGTGGTTCTCCATCAGCATAGCCTGTATGCAAAAAGACTCCATCTTGATATAAATCGTCATCAATAGGCACTGCATATGGCATAGGAGCATCAGCATGTTTACCTTTTTTTGACGCTCAAAATGTCGAAGAAGTATATGTTGAATCTCTCCTATCTGCTCTCATACCTCTCTCTACATTATAATTTGTATAGAAGAGTCATTCTTTTGTGTACGCATGGACCTTTCTCTTTCTTTTTAGCTTATTATCTCGCTCCATAAAATCCCTTCCTACTCCTGCAGAAATATAATGTCATATATCAATATGTCCATCGCGATAATATCCTATGACATGTTTCTTATCTGTATTTCTTGTAATAATAATCACTTCTTCATCACCACCTACAAGGTTTTTTATCTCTGGTTTATCTGAAAGAAAATCCTTTAGCGATGGAACAAGAAAATCCTTCAAGGAAGGATAAACATGAGGCACGTTTGTGTCTTGAAGGTTTGCGTATCAAAGCCATTGCCATGTGTTTCACTCCATGTCAGGATTTTGAGCTATAAGCGCATCTATCAGGTCTTTATTATAACGCAACATGATACTATCGGCATATTTTCCTCCAAGCAAGATTGCAAGATTGTGATTAATATTTCTCATTTTTCCCAAAGGTCCCTTTCTTACGCGCTCCATCGAGATCACATGAATATCATCATTTGGCATGCGATTAACTTCTTCTACGAGACTATCTTTCTGGATTTGAGGAATATTTAATTCCGCGACTTCTGCTTTAAGCCCATGATTCGTAATCTCACCAGGACGATTTTGAAGAGTCTCTAAAATATCATGTACAGACTGCACCTGCACAAGATTTACCTTTTCGCTCTGAGAAACTTGTTCGCGTGGCTCATTCATAACAGACAGGTTGTCTTCCTCACACCCACCCAGCGAACTTCGTCACAATAATGCTCCCGCCACAATAGCTCTTCCACGCATTTTTATGCCACAAAATTAAACTAAGTAAATTATAACTATCTGGGCGTTGTTAGCAATCACTTTACAAAACTATATTTGCTAGTTTTTTCTTCAAAATCTCCAAACCTTCCCCTTTACTGGCCGAGATAAAAATAGGCTCGAATTTCGCAAATTTTTCATGGAGAGAAGCCACTTTCTCAGCCGAAATGAGATCTATCTTATTGAACACATAGAGCTTTTGCTGTGTCGCGCCGATCTTTTCGAGGATTGCATCTACCACTTCTATTTTTTCCTCAATATACTCATCGGACGCATCTATCACATGAAGCAACAAATCAGCATGAACGCTATCCTCCAATGTTGACGAAAAAGCATCTATCAGATCGGGTGGAAGATCACGGATAAATCCAATCGTATCATTGATAAGAATTTCTTTCCCTCTTCCTGTTTCCTCACCGTCCGTATTTTTCAAAGGAACATAGAGTTTACCTACGGCTGTTCCAAGCGTCGCGAAAAGTTTATTCTCTACGAGAATATCTTTACTCGTTAACGCATGCATCAAACGAGACTTACCAGCGTTAGTATATCAGACAATTCCCACCGTAGGAAATCATTGACGGGTTCTTGCTTCACGATGCAGCGCTCTTGTATGTTTATACTGCTCGAGCTTCTTTTTAAGATCAAGTTGCTTGTCTCTCAGATGACGGCGCATACGCTCAGTGTTCGTTTCACCAAGTCCACGCGATGCTCCTGAACCGCCTCCAGATCCTGATGATCACTGACGCGAAAGCTCCATACCCATACCAAAGATACGAGGTCCCATATGTTTGATCGCAGCGAGTTCTATTTGCAATCTTGCCTCGGTACTCTTTGCGTGGCGTTCAAAGATTTTTAAGATGAGATCAACACGATCTCGGATCTTGATCTCGTCTTTACGAAGTATTTCGCTGATATTATATACCTGCGATGGTTTCAAAATATTTCCGATCACCAAAAGATTGGCTCCGATGGCCTTCATTTCATCTTTAATTTCTTCAAGTTTCCCCGAACCAATATATAAACGATAATCTGGCGTCATACGTTTCTGAATTTTCTTTACCACGACAACTCACTGGTATGTTGTGACCAATGATTCGAGCTCCTGCATACGATGCTCTATAAGGTCTGCGGGAAATGTAGGTGGAACTATATCAACGAGAAAAACTTTTAATTGCTCAGTTTGTATTTGTTGCATGTAATAATAAGCATAGTAAAATTGCCTTAATGTAGACACTAAAGTATACGAAACAACGAACTAATTGTGACTAGAAAATGTATGTTAATCTTGGAAAATAACTGTCTCTTTTTGACTGACAGCGTGATTAAATTTCACAACACCGAGCTCATCCTCAAGATGCTTCACTACCTGCTGACGCAACGCTTCTATAGCATCCTTGTCTCCGTTTTCATCAGCGATCTTTTTAATGCTATCACGAATTGCTTGATAATCAAACTCATCACCTGCGATATTTTTGATAAGGAGATCCTTCTTCGCATTCTCATAACACTCCTGAGAGCAGAAACCCATGTGGCGCTTATACTGTTTCTTGCGACAGATAATGCGTGCATTACAAGGACTATAGCGGCAATTCTCGCAGTTATCCGTTTTCATACCAGAATAGATACACTCACCAATGGTTGTATGTGTTTCATCGTCACCAACACGAGTCGATACACGCCCATCGAACGTGTAAAGATTACCCAGCCAGTTACCGTCATTATAACTATTTACATACTTCACAACACCTCACTCGAGTGCATACACATCTTTGAATCATGCCTTAGACACCATAGCAGAAAGCTTTTCGCAACGGATTCCTCCAGTACAATACCAGATAATTTTCTTCTCACCAAAAAGCTGCTTGTACTTATCAAGCAAGTCTGGCACTTCACGAAAATTAATAGTTCCCGCAGGAATAGCATTCTTAAAATGTCCGAGCTTATACTCATAGTCATTACGCATGTCGATAATCACCCAGTCCTCAAGGTCTCCGGAGTCAATAAGCTTTTTGAAATCTTCAGCCGACATTTCCTTGCGATACTCCTCAATTTCGGCTTGTGTTACAGTAGTTCCAAGCGCTACGATCTCTTTACGATACTTCACAATCATACGATCAAAATAGTAGTCATCTACACGAGTCGCTTTAATATCAATATCTGGAATATCTTTAAAATAAGGATTATTATTCAAATACATCCTATACGCTTTGATTTGTCCATCATTTCCGGTGAGTGTTGCGCTGATACCTTCCTCACCAATATATATACGGCCTTTCAGACCGACGTCTTTACAAAAAGCGAGATGGTCCTTTACCTCTTTCTCAGGGTCTTGTATGTCGACGAACTTATAGAACGTCAAAAGTGTGTACAATAATTTTTTCATGCGTTTGTGCGGGAAACGAGTAAAAAAGGATATGAATCCTTAGTATCTGAGTTGTTGCTCAGCACACATATACTACTGATCTTCCTCTCAAAAACAACGAGAAGATATGTAAAGACGCACTGCAGTGCGTCTCCTTAGACGCTTATCATATCCTTTTTCTCTTTTTTATAAAATATCCTCAGCGCAGCTTTTCTCTGCTTCATGAGCACCTTACCAGACTCAGTCTGCATTTCTTTTATCGCCACAGCGCGATCAGCATTGAGAAGAAATGCATCATGTATCATGCGATACTCATTACTATCAAGATACTTTCCTACGCGAAGCATTTGTTGTAGAGAGGAAATATATTCAATAGCCTCATCGTTGTATGTATCAACGCTTTTTAAAAGATTATAGCGAAAACCTTCATCGAGAGTAAAGAATAAGACAGCAGGCAACATAACTGTCAGATATCATCTTTCACTCTGCGAAAGGTACAACAAGCTTTTCACTACTCTCGATATATGTTCCCATTCCTCTCCAAGAGCAAGCTCAGCGAGGCAAATAATCGCCTGATGCTCAGGCGCGACAGCACTATGTTTCATCGACATACATTGGAAATAAATGCCGCCTACTTATTTATTATCTCCACGAAAAAAAGTGAGAAAGAACAGAAAAAGAAAAAAGAGCCAGCCTGAGAACAGGTCAACTCTTATAAATTGCATCACTAGAAAAATCTCTCCGGTGACGCGACTATAAATTCATCACTTCAGAAAATATAGACAAGCTCAAATAAATTACAAATACAAAAAAGGGTCCTGTACAAAACAGATCCCTTAGAATATCGTTAATAATTTATTATGGAATACATGTTGTCTTTTGTCTCGTATCTCACCTCGGACAACTTTCAACGCCTTTATAATAACAATATATATGCTAAATGCAAGAGAAAATAAAATAAAGGGACCCCGTGAAAACACGAGATCCCAGCACAAAGAGATGAATCTATCTTATTGAAGAATATTATTACAGCCTACGCTGTCAGCATAGTAATCTACCATGATATCCGTATAGCGATAATCCGCATCTACAAGATATCCGGAAGGCACATTGTCGACAGGCGTAAAAGATTCGCCAGCTACCAACGCCTGAGAAGTCAGACGTGGCTGTGGTACACTAGCAGTTGGATAGAGGTGAGATTCTATCCATTTGTTTTGTGTAACCACACTGGAGAAGAGCCTCGGATCAAGAATGTATAAAACACCCCCTTTACCTCGGATGGCACATGCTACATCATATTTCCATGATGCGACACAACCATAACGAGGTGAAACAGCTGTAAGATCTCCAAATATAAAGTACTTTTGACACACAACTGAGTACTTTTTCTCGATATAACGACGGATATTACTGGCATAGGCATACTGCCCATCCAGAAAGTAGCGCCCCCAAAGCTTTTCACCTTGAGAGAGCACATCCTGAAATATACGATTTACCAATATTTCCTCCACCCCTGAGCTATCAGACTTCGCTACTAGCTCGATGGGACTGAAAATGGCAGCACTCTGCATATCGATAGGAAAGGTTCGGCCCGAGGTCTGCTGATCTCGGGTTTGCACCTGTAAAGTCTGAACACGCCGGACAGCAGTTTTTTTCCCCAGCTCAAACTGTTCAGACTTTTTACAGCTTGTTATAATCGTCATTATTACAATGACGAACAAGCTCAATCTGTATCTACTTCTATTATTTTCCATAATAAATTTTTTTTCCTTTCTCAGGAATTTTTGTTAACGATATTTTTGTTTTTTCTCTCTTTGTGCGTTTGTACAGTATAAGAAAACGACCTTAAAAAACAATTCGAATAATAAGAAAAGCGCCCGGAAGATACCGGGCGCTCAATAGATTTCTCTATTAGCTTACTCTTTCATTAGTTTGTATACCAACTCCGACATACCCTCTTCATCAATGATACGCAACGTATAGATGCCCGGCATAAGCGATGTAAATTCTATTTGTTCAGAATTGTCATTCATAAACGTATAGTTTTTCACCACCTGCCCAAGAACATTTACAACGACAGCGGAGCTGCCTTTATGCAAACCTTCAATGGTAAGAAGATTATGTACTGGATTTGGATATATATTAACATTCTCTTTCGTTAGCGCGGCAACGCCAACGGGAGACTTTAGAACAATTGCACCAGACTTGAAAGTGTCTGGTGAATAGCAGCCGCTCGTAGGCGTCAACACAGCGTAAACTGTGTCAGGATGCCCACTAACAAGCGGATCATGAACCCAACTATTAGTTATAGTACTTGCCTGGAGGTCTCCATTTAAGTACCAGTCTAACGTATAAGTAGATACGCCACTAGGTATAGTGGCAGTATAGATCCCCTTGTAAACACCAGATCCAACAAGGACTGGAGTCCCACTTATAGTAAACGAAGGCACTGGTACCGGCGTATTAACCGTTACAGTGATTGTATTGCTATTAACTGTTGATGGTACTGAACACGCAGCACTACCAGTTACAGTAAGAACAATAACATCTCCATTTATGAGTGCTGAGCTGCTATAAGTAGTGCCACTTCCAACAGGAACACCATTCTTCTTCCATGTGTACGTAGGCGTAGAGCCTCCGTTTGTGATAGAGGAAGTAAAACTAACGGGAGTGCCTGGACAGATTGTTGTGCCAGGCGTCGCGTTAATGGTAGCTGAGGGGGCAACACTTGGCGTAACAGTCATGATGGTTATCACGCTGGTAGCCGTAGTCGGTGAAGCACAAGCCGCACTACTGGTCATCACAACCTTCACAGCATCACCTGTTGCAAGAGTTGAAGAAGAAAAGGTGCTACCAGTAGCAACAGGCGTTGCTCCTATGTACCATTGGTAGCTAGGCGAAGAGCCTCCTGCCGATGGTGTGGCTGAGAACGTCACTGATGTTCCGCTGCATATAGATGCAGAAGGAGAAACAGCAACGGCTACAGCTGGAGTGACTGTTGCATTAACAGTCATAGTTATTGCTGCACTCATAGCTGTCGAAGTTGTCACACAAGCTAAGCTTGAAATAAGCTCGCACGAAATAACATCTCCTGAAAGCAAAGAAGCATCAACATACGTTACTGAACTTGTACCTACAGGAATTGAGTTCTTATACCACTGATAAGTAGGAGTCGAACCGCCGCCTGAAGGAGTCGCAGTAAACGTAACAGTAGTTCCTGTACACACGTTAGCGCCAGGAGTGGCAGCTACTATGATAGAAGGAGTAACAGATGAGCTAACTGTCATTGTAATGGTATTGCTACCGACACTAGACGGTGTAGCACACGCTGCACTGCTTGCAAGTGTACAACTCACTAAGTCTCCAGTTACTAAACTAGAGCTTGAGTAAGATGTACCAGTACCTACGGGAACGCTATTCACATACCATTGGTAAGAAGGAGTTGATCCTCCGCCAGTGATAGTTGGAGTAAACGTTACCGAAGTTCCTGTGCAAACAGAACCAGCAGGCGTTGCGTTGATAGTAACTCCAGGCGTAACGCTTGGATTCACTGTCATTGTAATAGTGTTACTTGTTACACTGGATGGGCTCGCACATGTTGCGCTGCTTGCCAATGAACATGTAACAAGATCACCACTTACCAAAGTAGAACTACTGTAACTTGTACCCGAACCAACCGACACACCATTTACCTTCCAGTCGTATACAGGCGAAGAGCCTGCATTAACTACGACAGATGAAAAGGTTACTGATGTTCCTGCACAGATTGCTCCGACAGGTGTTGCATTGATAGTGATCCCAGGCACCAGTACAGGATTAACTGTCATGGTGATGGTATTACTTGCTACTGTAGCTGGTACTGCGCAAACAGCACTGCTTGTCAGATTGCAAGTGATAATATCACTAGTTGCTAACGTCATGTCAGTATATGTAGTACCACTACCAACTATTACACCATTTTTCTTCCACTGATAGGATGGCGTTGAACCGCCATTTGCTATAGTCGAATTAAAGGTAACTAATGTGCCTGCACAGATTGCTCCGGCAGGTGTCGCATTAATAGTGACTCCAGGCGTAACGCTTGGGTTCACTGTCATCGTTATAGTATTACTGTTCACCGTAGCTGGCGACGCGCATCCTGCGCTACTTGTAAGTATCGCATATACAACGTCACCACTTGCTGGTGTATAAGAGTAACTACTTCCAGTACCTACAGTAACAGTATTTACCTTCCACACATATGTTGGCGAAGCGCCTCCATCAGTAATGGTTGAGGTAAAGTTAACCGATGTACCAGCACACACAGCTCCACCTGGAGTTGCATTTATGCTGATAGTTGGAGCGACAGAGCCACCAGAACCAGTAATAACAACTTTAAGGTTAAACGTATCCCTAAAGAACTCGCCTGGTCGTGGTTCAAATTTTACAGACAGTTTATAAGTATAAGTGCCAGCGGTAAGCAAGTTAGTATTAATACTATCACCCGCTATTGCCGCCAATCCAAACCTTAAACTATCTACAGGAGCGAAGTGCTTACTATAAGGTAAACACTGTTTACCAGAACAAGCAGCAAAAGTTACTACTGTGTCTGGAGACATCATATTGTGCATAAGAGTATCTAAACCACTAAACGGTCCCCAGCCTGTCATAGGCAGGAAAGCATGATTTAAACCCCTTGATCTCACAAGATCAATAACATCATCTACCGTAAGCGTACTATCTGCCTTTAATATTTTATGGCATACGCCAGCAATTTTAGGAGCAGCCTGACTTGTACCAGTAAGAGTTGTGTTTAATGTTGTGCTGGTAGGATGATGTCCTGCCACATTAACCCCAACAGCCATGATATCAAGTTCAGTTGAATAACTCGAAGTAGAATGACGAACTCCGCCATTATCGCAATTACCAACAGTTAGAACATGAGCCCCAGACGCGGGGTAAGCGGTATAAGAACCGCCCGTATTTCCCACTGCGGCGACTGGAACACAATTATAAGGCGCTACAACACCTGTGGCTATAGCAGCCATTAGGCTTGTGGGCACACTTGAAAAACCGAATGACATATTTACGATCCTGCAATGCTTAGATAATGCATAATAATACGCACTCGCTGTCGCAAAATCGGTAACAGTTCCGGAAGAATTCGCAGCCTTCAGAACTAAAACAGACATTGAGTCTGACAAGTAACCAACAGTATTCTTTGAATTGTTGTTACGAGCGCCCAATTCACTAGAAACAACTGTGCCATGTCCGATAGGATTGTCATCAGCAACATTATTATTACTAGAAACAAAATTCCAACCATTCACGTCATCAATCCTTCCATTCATGTCGTCATCAATACCATTTGCCGCTATTTCCAAAGCATTAATATAATAGGAATTAACCGCATCCTGGTGAGACAAATTAGCGCCTCCATCTATTACTCCAACTAATATTCTATCGGTATTATAGAATATATAGCCGTTAGCATGTTGCCAGCCGGTGTACTTTACACCCCCCGCTATCGCAGCAGCGTTATACTGCATGTCATAAGGAAAAACAGGGTCTGAAAAAGTAATTGGAGTAGACGAGTTTGAAGAGCCTACAACATTTAAGTAGACGTCCTTAACAACACTTTCATCATTTTCAAGCAATGCTTGCTTAGTGGAAACTAGTGTACTTGCGTTCGAGGTGGGCAGTTGAACAAGAAATAGAGTTCCCCAATATCTCCCCTGCCTTACAAGGTCTTCTTGCTGGCTGAACAATGTTATGTCAGCACAGTTAACAACCTTAGAACCCGCAGGAAATTTTTCAAGGAATTCCGCTGACTGTTCTTTACTATTCCACACAATAGGCGCTTTAGTAACAACCTGTATCTCATTCGTTACGAACTGAGCGAAAACAGGAACACAAAATGAGCAAACAAAGCTCATCAAAATAAGTAGTTTTTTCATATTCTCAAATTTAATGTTTTTTTGAATGTTTTGTTTGAAAAATTTTTTATCATAAATTTATCCAAGGAAGCTTGCCGGCAACCTTGAACGAAAGAGTAAGCTGTTAAGAAACCACGCATTCGACCGAAATGGAACGCGCTTTTATATTATATACAATCCGACAAATAAGTCAAATATAATATATAATCATACCGTTATAAAATACATCACTAAATAATCAAGAAAAAACAGTATTACTGCGACAAAAAAGAGTTATCAAACAATCAATTTTTATTCTATTTTATCTTAAAAAACAAAATAGCGATTGAACTATGGCTAGAGAAGCACTCGCTCTCTGCGCGTATGGTTATATAATATTTTCTGTTTTTTGGTTACTCAATTTCACACTTGCTATATATTTTCAGTAGCAATTTTGTATGAAAGCAGCATTACATAGCATAAAGTAATTTGTTTTATCCATTGAATCAATGTTCGTTATGGAACAAAAGCAGTGAAACAAAAAGCGGCTTGTCACGCTAGCTCTTAGCCTCTGAGCGGCAGCTCTTATTTCAGAAAGCGTAAGTGCTCTTACTCTTGATACAAGCATCCTGAGGGATATTCCCTATTTTCAAAAACTCCTTATCACTACAGATGGAGACGCATCAAGCAGTGCTCTCGTAGAGTTTTCAGGAACGAATGACCATCTTATAAAGCTTCCTGACGCTGTAGGCACAGAAGACATTCTCATCGCTCCGGACGGACGTTTTTCTCGTACAGATACGATAGATGGATCTCGCATTGCCTCGTGAAGCCTCACGACAGAGATGTTTGCATTTGACATTTTATCATATTCTCTCTGAGGCGGAGTTGGTTGATTTAGCGATGGTTCATGTCCTGCAGGAGAAGCGATAGCGTGATTTTCTTGATGAACAGCGATCTGTACACCAGCTCCGCTTGTAAGCATACTACCAAGTCCCATGTGTACTCCTTGAACCACATTTGTATGATGGATCAGTCTTGGACTTCCTGATTGTAGTGGAACAGGTGGTTCATTTAGCGCGGGTTCTGGAGAATTACGAACAATTTCGTCTATTACTCCTTTCGATATCTACTACAGCAAAATCGAAGGATGTGAAGACCCTACGCAACAAGGGATGGGATGACTTGGTCAAAGTTATACGCCAGGGATGTGATTTGACGGAGACTCATGTTTCGAGGGAGTTGCGGTAGGGCGCGACACTCCACTTACAAAGCTTCATGTTTCTTATCCTTCCAACACAACTCTCTGTGAAGCAGGGTCATGAAGTAGTGTGTCAACAACTGTCCACTGATATGTCTACACTCTTGGGGATGCTCCTATAACACCAAGCTCTCCATATTTTTCGGATTTTGCATCTATGACGCCTTGTAATTGTTTCAATCCTGATCCGGCGTATCCGGGGAAGTGTCTTGTTTTTGCTACATGATCAATTTTCCTCAATGCCCAGATGACGGGGAGCTTTTATGGAGAACAGTGTGTACAACTCTATATGTCATGATGAGTAGTACAACTTGAACACCGATCAGAAGGATTACAATATGTTCATAAAACAGTGACAAATAGTTCGTGTGCTTGTAATCTGGTTCCGTCAACTGGCTACGCTTTCGTGCAACTCGCAGGAGAATACCCTATGTGAAGTCCTGGTTATACGAGCGTTGTTTCAGCAGGATTGCCAATGTGTGCATGTGAAACAGAAGATCCAACAACTCCCGGAAAATGTCTTCGTTATGCTGGTGGAACAGGACCATACCCTTCGTATCCTATGGAATACATTGCCACAAATGATAACGAAGGAGATTCGCAGTGTACTGAATCATTCACGTCTGGGGGTATTGAGTATCTATCTCAGTGGTACGGATGAATGGAATTTGATCTTGGCATGGTATGTGAAGGAAGTACTTGAGGCGCTACCAGTCTCGAGTATGAGTACGGTTTTGTAGAGGGGCTCGCAGCTGGTTTCCGCTGCCCATGTGACACAAACATGTATGCAACAGATGCTGCATGTTCAAGTCCATCCACAACAATACAGTGATCTCCGGCAATATGGATTCATCCAGGACTAAACGCTTGTTTTGATTTCAACATAACAACCAACACTTCTGTAGAGCATAGACTTACGGTAACATATCATACTGGTAGCTGATCTCCAGTAGGAGGAACACTTACGTATAGTCCTGTGCCAAACATTATTCGTGGAGAATATACAGGATCTGGAGCTCCTATTTATCCTCCGGTTGGACAACTTCTTCCGAGATGTGCATGTGATTTGGATCCAGACTCTTTTGATTGTGGATATGGCTTCACAAATGGTGACGATGGACCGATGTGTATGGATGTAGGTATAAGCTGATTGGCATATACAGACATGGAATACTTTCCTGGACACTTCTTTAGAAGATATGGAACTATCCTCACTACAGGATGAGTTTCTGGAACAGGAGGAACAGGATTCAGCACAGCTGCTACATTTAGAGTAGACAATAATGGATTAATACAAGCACCATATCAATACTCTGATACTGCTGGTGGGTTTTTATGATATACGTACAATTTTTCAAGAACCATATCAAATCCAAGCTGAATACCAAACACTCCAAGATGTGATTGCGATGTCGACATAACCACTCAAAACTGTTGAGCCGGAAGCGGAACGATCGTAGATGCATATCAACCAACGGGAGCAATGCTTAGCACGTCTATACGAACATGTTACGATAATTATCTACTGGGGGGCGTTCCATACTATGATGCATATCAGTCACCTGCTAGCTGAACACTCATATGATACCTTCGCGCACTTACAAGCCCTGTTATACAAACGTCTACAAGCATAAGTTCTGTAAATTGTTCTTGCGACCTAGACCCTATGACAGAAGATTGCTCCATCGTTCATCCTACAACACAGGCAAACGAATTATTGGGCGTAAGCATACTCTATCCTCCATACGACGCTCCTGCTGTTCAACCAGCTGTAGACATGACTATAGAAATCACACCTTCGGGCACATCACTTTGTCATGATACATTTGACTCAGGAGGAACAACGCTATATCATTCGTTTGGTATTCAAATGCCAACTTACATTCCTTTCACAGGAGCAAGCGCTCCAAATGCCGCCCTTACTCCTCCAGGTGGTGGCGCATGAGTTATCGGAGCAACAACGATCCCTTATAACTGAGCTAATATTTTTGTGATATGATCTAGGGTTGGTATAAATACCGAAACACCTTACACTGCATTTCATGTTGTAGGTAACATATTATTCCGCTCGGTATTGACACCAGGATATTCATATTTAGGAGCTAATTCTTGGGGAGAACTTCTCACGACATGATCTTCTATGTCAGTACTCTGAGAACAATGGGATGAAAATCTATACGCTTGAAATAGCATACTCTCATACAGCGGATGATCTGTAGGTATTGGGACTGATACTCCTGGTGCTACTCTTCATGTCAATGGAGATATCCTTACGGATGCGACATATATAGTATCAGATCGAAATGTGAAAAAAAATATCAACAAGATATCCAATGGCCTTAGCAATATACTATCATTGACAGGATATACATTTAAATGGATTCGTTCTCAAAGAGATGATGTAGGACTTGTAGCTCAAGAAATTGCCTCTATCTATCCAAGCGCCGTAAGATCATTTACGGTAAGCAGCAGAGATATAGGATGAACTCCTTCATCACCAGCACAAGGTGGTTTATGACAAACCCAGCAGTGACAACAACAATGACAGCAGTGACAAGGCGATACAACCATACGCGCTGTTGAATATCCAAATCTGCTTGCGGGGATTATCTCTGCACTTAAAGAACTCGATGCAAAGATGATGAATGCATGAGCAGCAAGACTGGAAGCACAGCAAGATCAGATAGCGATACTTGAACTGCGTATCGCCTCCCTCGAAAATGGAGAAGCATGGGACGCAAGAAATCCTAAGCAACCAACAAGCAAAAAATCAGCGATTGAACTTCTCTCAGAAGAAATATGTAATGGAACAGATGAACATGGCCTCAATCCACAAAATATCGACAATCTATGTAACACCATCTATCCAACCTACCAAACAGCAAAGGAAAATCATGAGAGTGCTCCAAAAAATAGAGATTTAGAAGGCGCTTATAATCTAGCTTTGATAAATCTTCAAACCTTCTTCAGAGACAACGGCATATCCATACCTAGATAAGAAAGATTAATCAACATAATTAAACTTCTTTATTAATATATTCTCTACATCATGCTATACAACAAAACAGATCTTACAAAGCATATGCCAAAGCATCCTCTGCTAAAGGGAATAACTATGGTGTGTGCTCTTATAGGACTTGCGTGACTGTCTCTTTCATTTACTCACGCCGATCTTGCTATCGAAAGCGCCATTAACAATGTTATTGGTACGTTCAGAGAACTTCGCATCACTACAGATGGATCTCCATCAGGATCAACTAAAATCGTACTTGGTACAGGTGGTATCTGGGTGGACAGCGGCTCTTTAGGTGGCCCAACGGAAGGAGTACTAAGACTTAACTCTCTTGGGTATATCACGAGAGGACTTATCGGAAGCGGAGACATTGCACCAGGTTCTATCACAACTGAAATGCTCTCGTTCGTCCTCACAGGAGGTGCGGGTTCAGGAGGTGGTACGACAACAGTAAGCTGTCCTGCCGGTGAAGTACTTGTGGGTGTAGCTTCAGGAGTACCTACATGCGTGCCTATTATTTCAGCAGGAAGTTGTGGTGTGTCAGGCGTGCTTATGGGATGGACTTCTACAGGAGCGATTATATGTGGAGATGCGTTTTCAGGAGGCGGTTCATTTAGCGCATCTGGAGCATCTTTATGGCACGTTTCTCCTTGAAATCCTTATGATATATACTATGGAACTTTCTATCCTGATAATGATGGAAATGTTGGAGTAGGTCTTGATACTCCTCTTGCCAAACTTCACGTAAAAGGACCTTTCAGAGTAGATACAAGTGGTGAGATACTCTATCCAGATGGTAGTACTACTCCAGCTGCAGCGACTGCATTCTTTGTAACAGGTACTCGCGTAGGTATCAACAACTATACTCCGGAAGGAGCGCTTGACGTTGTGGGTAAGGTTCGTTTCAGTTCATACGGTGGATTGTGAGTAAGAAATCTTGGAGTTGACGCATTGGGTAACCTGGTCGTTATGCCATCATCAGTAACAGCTAGTGGTTACTGGAGAGATGGATGAGCTGGCGTGATATATTATAGCGGTGGAGATGTTGGTATCGGAACCTCAACTCCAGGAGCAACGCTTCATGTAGAAGGAGACATCCTCACAGACTCAGTATATATCATCTCTGATGAGACCCTGAAAGAAAATATCGTAAAGATCACAAATCCCCTAGATAAAATTATGGATCTCAATGGATATACGTTCGACTGGATAGCAAACGGAAGACATGATGTAGGTCTTCTCGCGCAGGAAGTAGAAGCAGTATTTCCACAGCTCGTAAAGACGCAACCGGATGGAAAGAAGTCTGTACAGTATCCTAACATCATGGCTCTCGTGATCGAAGCAGTGAAAGCTCTCAATGACACAGTAGAAGATCTCAGACTCGACTACGCTGACATTGATACTATTCAAGATATGTACGATCAGTACATCGCAAATAGAGACACTATAGCTGATCTTTCTGCAAGACTTGATATTCTTGAGAACAATAGAGATAGCGATGATGAAACTACAACACAAGGTATTGCTTACTATATGTGTGTACAAGGAAGAAGCATGGGCATAAACCTCGACGACGTGAAAGAGTTTTGTAGTGATATATACATCCCATTCCTTGACACAAGAAACGCACTGAGATTATCTCCAGAAGATCAAACACTTCAGGGTCTCTATGACGACTACATGACAGACATGGAAAACTTCTTCTCTATCAACGGCATATAAAACACTTATTTTCTTTTCAAGAAAGTCTCCTCTCTATAAGGAGACTTTTTTATATATTATATATCATTTAAATGGTATTGGCTTCGCAAGATCTTGCAATCAATTTATATTTGCATAGAAAGAATAAATAGCCGGTTATCTTATTGATTATCAGGGTGTTCGCCATGTCGTTGAAAACAAAAACAGCCATAGGTATATTGCTTTGCGTGTACTTCTTTTCCCACTCGTTCACACAGTGGATTTTTGGCTTTTCTAGCAACGTATATGCTGCAGAAGAAATACACGAAAATATCATTGCCGTATTCGTAGAGAAGAACATTTACGATAAGCATAAAGAAAACATAAATTGGTATGCTCAGGAATATCTCCAGTCGCAAAGTAACAATACAAAAGCCATCCTCTTGCCTATCGATAAAAACAATTTTCAGGCCTATGACATATGGAAGATATTAGAAAATCTTTACCAAGAAGGAAACCAAAAAAACCCTTCTTCTCTTATAGGAACTATCCTCATAGGAGATATCCCATTGCCGGTTATACGTGAAAATAGCTATATCTATCCAAGCATATACCCATATACAGACCTTGAGAAACCTAGTTATGTATACGATCCAGCTTCTACCTATTTTGTTACTGAGGACGATGGCGATCACAAGGCAGATATATGGCAAAGCATGATCAACTTTGAAGATCAGGATGATCAATACACTAAGTTTTTCGACAAGCTGAGAAACTACAAACAAAATCCAATAAATTACACATCTACCAAAATACGGTACGATGATTTTATTGGATTAAAAAAATATTTTGCTGATCAGTTTCTCTCTGGTTATATTAACAACTTTCTTTTTCACGAAGACATCACTTATCACAGGTATACAAATCTTATATTCGACTACTTCAAAGACGCTGCAAATAATAACGCCCTATCGCTTATAGGTGATGACGCTCAAAAGCTTTCTCCAAATGAAGAATCCTACTCACAGTTATCAACTGAATGAAGTACTTATAAAGCAGAAATAGACAAATGGAAAAAGTGATTAACAGCTATCGCCGCGGATAGCGCTGAAACGCTTGAGAAATTAGGAAACGAGACCGCAAAGATACCAACCCTTATGATGTGAACAGCGTTGCTTTCTCTCGTACAGCCATATACTTCTCTCTTCGCACCCGAGTATCTTACAAACATCGATCAAAACATTATTGCAGGTGGAAGATGGAACGCCGCCAACGTTGATAGTCATATCAAAAAAACTGTGGTGAAAGACACCTTAACAAGCACGGCGCTGTTCGATGCAAATAGCGTACTTGAAAAGGCTCTCTACGAAAAACTACAAACAGGTAACTATGCTCTTCATATTCCTATTCCACTAATCTACGAAGAGTATGAGTGTGTTCCTGTACCACCAGTTTTACCACCGGATTTTGTACCAAAGAAACTCGTGGGAAGATATGAAAATTTCTATTTTGGAAAGAGTGCTTTTGATGTAACATCTACCAATGACATCTCTATCTATCGTGGTACATGGAAAAACATATGAAGTCGACAAAACCTGACATCATATAATTATGCTACTCAAGGTCAGCAGGACGATATACCATTGGACTATACAGCAAGATCCATAGGTGCTTCATATGGTATCTCTTCAAGACAGGTAGAAAGCTCTAGAGGTTATAATATCGAACTTATATCTAAAGATATCGAACTCTACAATGCAAGAAAGTGTAACGACAGACAAACACTTGATGATTTTGTAAACAAATACCGAGGAGGCATGACTCCTCTCAATGTAGATGGGAACACGCTCCAGCTCAAGCAAAACGATCCAAAGATGGCATGGAATCCGCGCTTTGATACAACCATTGGATGACCCGTCTACGACATAGCGGGATCAAAGCTCACTCTTAAAAAAATGAATACAGATATTTTCTTTCTTGATGAACTCAATAACTCACTCCTACATAGAACACAACAGTTTCGCATTGCCCCACGAGTAATATGTTGAGAAATAGTACCTCCAGGAGAGGTCAATGAAAATCGATACAATGGTCATCCGATCAAGGCCCCTATAGAAGTTGAATATTTCTCTAAGGTCGCAACTGCTGATTACAATGATCATATTTTTGTGACAAATACAAACACCAACACAAGTACGCATGAGTGTGGTGAGAATTATGTGTACAAAACAATAGACACTCTTGAGTCGCACTCATCACCGACACCTGAAGAAGTGAAAGGCATGAGTCCTCTTACTGCTGACAGACCTATCGATAGCGCAAGGTTTGTTGCATTTAAAGGTATAGGTGGTGGTACAGTAAAATTTGACTATCCAAATATCTACAATGTTTCTGTCTATAAGAAACAATGAGAAAAACTAACCCTCCAATCACCTCAGGAGATAACAGAGAGTATAAAGGCATATCTCAAGCAGAAAGTAAGTGCTATAAATGTAACTCTCTCAACAGAAAATAGCGCAGCTGCGACACACTATGCGCCAAAGAGCATCGCATTTGACAAACTGGCTGTAGTCAATCCATACGCGACACCTAAGAGTCGCTCATACGCTCTTCTTCCTGAAGACTTTTTCATAACCGCCCTCGGTGAAGAGACGATCAAAGCGATCGCTGATGTACTTTATTGGCAAAATCTTGGACGATCTGAAAAACCATCTTCAACAGATCTTCTTACCGATCTGAAGAACAACGAACACTCATTTGACGTTAACAAGAAAATAGCCAACGTGACGAAAAATTATATCACGAAACAAGACAATCCTTCTATGGGATCTGTCCCATGATATCAGGCAAGTGGTTATGAGCTTGTCTATATCAACTCAGATGGTAATGATGCTCTGAAAAATACAATAGCTCCTGCTGTTATCAACAATATAGAACAACAGAAACTCGCAGCAACGGCAGAGATTTCAAGCACTGACGCGGTCAATGCGGCTCTTGATATGCAGGCAACAGAAAGAGATAAAAAATGTGGTATTGATACAGATGGCACAACACCTCTGCTTCAATGGCCAGCTTCTCTAGGATGCTGGATGAAATCTATGCAGGAACAAACTATTTCTGATGTAGTGAAAGTAAATTTCTCAAATGCAAAATGACCTGTACTTATATCACAGCAATTTAAAGACACCGATGTCACCCTAGGAGATAACGTAGAAGAACTTAACCCAACTTGGAGGTCTCTTACAAACTCATCTCTTGGGGCTCTTTCTGATGAAGCACAAACATTGATTGCGGCGTTTGATAACACTCTTACAGCGAGACTCAATAAGAATACTCTCAGTGTAGACAACACAAGTGGAGCAACTCTGACGATCGCAAGTTTAAAGGACAGCGGCAATCTTAATATCCGTATCTCAGGAACGGGAGAAAACTGTCCGATCATCGAAGGAAGAAATGTGTGTAATGCTGAGTATGCATTCCAGGGAGATCTTTACAAGACCCCTCGTACATTGAAAGTAGCTCTTGCGGGCAAAAATATTGGAGCAAGTATCCTCACAGTAAAGATCTGTCAAAACGTTCGTTGTACAGAGAAAAAACTTATCGTTCCTGTTATCGCTGGGCCTCTTGTCACTGCGACTATTATTACGCCGACAGATAAAATACTCAAAAGATCTGAGATGCCTTTCTCAGTGATGTGATATGATGCATACTGAAATGCTGTTGAACAAAGTACAAACACCTTCCGTCTCTCTTCTTCTCAAGGGAAAATCATTACCAACGGCAATATCACGACAGGTATAGAACTCCAACGTTTTGATAAAAATGAGATGTTCGTCTTGGATTTGAGCGACGTTCCTTCTGCGTCTGCAGAAGTTGAGCTGCTACTGACACCAATTTCTTCTGACTCTCTCTCGCCTATCAGAAAAACAATCTCGCTCACCGAATGAATCCTCGAGGTGAAGCATAATACAGTAAATACATCCCACATAGACATCACTCTTCCTGAAAGCACATCAGCTTTTTTCCGCAATCAAAACGGCGTTGACCAGCTACAGGAAAATGCGGTTCCAAGGATCGTACTGACACTTACTACGCCAGATAAGAAACCCTTAGAAACACATGGTGTCATCAAGAGTACTCAGTGACTCCTCCTTCCAGGAAGAGTAAAAGAAAGTAGCTATACACTTAACGGTCAAAGAGTAACCGCAAAAGAATTTTCAGAGCAATCTTCATTTACCATCAAAGGTGGCGTTGCTACGATTATCCTTTATCCTTCATTTCAAGCAGGACAAGACACTCTCACGCTAGAAATTCCAGGCCTTCCTCTAAAAACTATACCTGTGACTATCCATCCTGCAAAGCCATATCGTGTGGGCATCCAAGCACCCGATAGTTTCTTGGCTGAAAAAAACACCAGCGGACAGGTGTTTGCATATGATAGATGGAACAACCCTATTGATGCTCCTGTAAGCATCAACCTCCATACGATTGGTGGTATCAAGATAAATGGATCATCAAGTGGGCAAGTAACTACGGCAACCAACGGAAGCGCTCCATTTACTCTTAGCAGCGAGAAAGCCGCAGGAACACAATATATTTATGCTACTCTTGCATGAGTAGCACCAGAGGCACAGTTGCCTGATGCAAAAAAGATAACGATACTTTCTCCTTTCTGGAAAACAGACAATCTCAATGCTATGTATATGATACTTGCTGGAAGCGACCGAGGCAATAGATGGAACTACTTCTCACAGCAATCAAATGAAGCGCAGAACATCCTCACAAAGTCAGATAAAGCACTTGCCGTAACAACACTTCTCACCAACCCAAACAATATCCTCCCTGCACTGCTTCGTATCAACAACAATGGTCAGATCTATGATGCATCAGATATACGTCTCACCAAAAGAGACAATGTGTTGACATATGATCTCAATACAAAAGGATATATTGCATTAGGAAGCGCGAGCTCATTAACTCTCAGAGCCGGAACAGCAGATGAATCATTTGGCGAAAACACTCTTCTCTATACGGCTCGCCAAACAGACAGCGTTATTGAAACCAACGAGATCATAAACAATACTATCGTGATCAATGGATCGCCTGTATGGTCCATAAACTCATCTACAGGTAATAGCGCTGAGATAGTAAACAGCAATCAATATACAAATGGGGATACTGTATGGAATGTAAAAATACAAGGAAAAATAGTAGGAACACTACGCATCCACGCAACTATAAACACCAGTAATATTCATCTAGAAGACAGCATCGGCCTTGAATCAATCTGGCTTGGTGGATCAACAAATAGCAGCCGCGGATGGATGATCTATGATAAAAATGCTGTGCCTCTTGGTTCATCTTCTCCATGGAAGTGAGGTATTGAGCAATCTGTCGATACTGATACCAATACAAACCGGAAAAACACTTTTCATGCAGCAACCGCTTTTGCCGAAGGAGACAAAGTAGGAAAAGCTACTCAGCATGGAGCGTCTCCTTTCCTTATTACGCTTGGCGATCCTCTGCTTGGACGTCAAAGCGAAAACACAACAATTGCGGGAACAAATTACGATGGAGGTCAATGAAAAACAGTTTTCACAGAAACAGAGAAAAGCATCTCAAAAACTATTCCTCTTGATGTAGACAAAGATGGACAAAAGGATCTGTTGGTAACATATTCCGACTGATCTGCAAGGATTCTGAAAAACAAAGGCGGGCAAGATCCTTATAAGGACTTGTGAATGCTTATGGTTATTGATGATGGCATCAAAAATGCCTTTGCTGGCGATGCCAATGGAGATAGCTATGAGGATATCATCATCCAGACATCTCATGATAAACTGAGAGTCTATAAAAACAATGGTTGAACTGTAGATGTCGATGGAAAGCAAGTCTGTTTAGATATACCAGGTTGAGATCAAAGCATCGCTCATGCATATGAGTTTTTTGTGCATGATATGGACGGAGACAATAAGGTCGATATCGTTACAAATGATACCGCAGGCAACATTAAGATTTTCTATGGTGGACGCACTTCTGCAGGAGATAATTACATTTCAAAAAATAAGGTTACCTGTGATAGCGAGCGAAAGACAAGACAAGAAGATCATATTAAATTAGTCAAATCATATGGCGTCACTTTGAGTGAAAATGAAAAGATATACGACAACAGCCTGGTTCACTGGCAGTGACTTTCTCTTCCTCCAGAAGTAAATGAAGAAAGCCCTGATAGCCCTCTTGCTGCTGATCCACAGATACAAAATCTCCTCAAGGGAACAGAAAGTGACTTCTCTGGATTTAATATACAAAGCATGATAGATAGTGGGCTACCGACTCTCATGCAATATTCTGCATCACCTATCAGCACCTTACCGTCATACGAACCGGCTAACAGCCTGGAAACCATAGCATATATGCCAGGCACCATGCTGGACGAGACATCTCCTGTGGTAACATATAAACAATATGAAAGAGTAAAACCATCTTCAGGACCATTGGTAGATGGTGAAGAAGTACGCGTGAAGACAACCATTGAAGCAAAAAGCGATACAATGGTTACCTATCTGCATGACATCAAGTGACCATGGAGAATTAGTAAAAATAGTGAAGGAGAAATACCAAGCTGGAACAAAGGAAGTCTACCAGCAGGCTCAACCGTAAACTGGAATATGGAAAATGGCTATCAGTACATGATAGATAATATTTCACTTAAAGGATGACAAAGCGTAACGTTCAGCGAAGTTCTCAAATATAAGGCACCAAAATTAGTACATATTTCTCTCGGTAACATTAACGGAGATCAGGCAACTGACATAAAAACACATTCTACCGATAGCTGCCAGCAATGATTTGAACAGTTTACATCAAATGGAACAAAAAACTTTACCCAGTCGTTTACCGACCTTGCACCAAAGATGCAAGAAATGCAAAAGCAACAAAGTTCTGCGCTGACATCAAAGCTCACCGACATACAAAGCAAGATCAAAGGTGCATCACAAGGTAGCAATCCGGATATCAGCAAGATGCCTGGCATGGATCAGATACTTGAAAAGTGGGACAACAAGTCCCTCTCTGAAAATGGTAGTCTTGATATGAGTAGCAACAATCCACAACTGACAAGCATGACTCAAGATACAGAAAGACAAGTAGATGGAGCTGTGCAAGGATTTTGTAAGGGATTCCAAGCTGAAAAAGGTGGATACAAAAAAACTATGGCTCAACAATGAACACAAGCGCCATTTAATGTAGCATTCCTCTCTCCAGGAACCTACAATGTTTTCTGATGTAAATTGACTGACGACAAAGGTCTTCCATCTCTCTTCTATCCAGGAACTATCCGCCCTGGAGCATATGACGTACCTGCTCCATATGGTCAGAAGTCTCCTACGGATGGTTTCTACTGGGCGGGCGGAGGTAGTTATCCATCAAATGTAAGAGTATATGACTCACCAGCTATAACAAATAAGGAAGGTGTTGCTATGTGTTATGGCTCATACGCAGCCGGAGCAAGCCTACAAAATCCAGTAAAACATATCTCGGGAAATTGTGTGGTAACAGCGAAAAAAGATGAAGCACAGATTACTCCAGGAGACGCAAGACCCGCTCTTGAACAGCGGCAATATGACGCAGCAGAAGGAGGAGCATGCAGCACACCTCAACTAAAATGATGAAAATCTGGTTCTCCGTTTAAGATGATTTCAAATCTTGTATGAGGTCAAGGACAAGGCGGAGGTATGATGGATGACATCATGGGTAAGATAAAAGAAGTTATTCCATCGGTTTCAGCTGAGGGAGAAAATGACGGCTCATACGACGGGCGCTCTGTTAATTTCAATACTACTCCCACCATAGAAGATATAAGCGAAGGTGGGGAAGGAGGAGGAAATCAGGATAGTGAGACACTCAAAGTAGGAGAACAAGTCAAACTTGAAGTACAGGGATGAGACGTAAAAGGACTCGTCAAATGTCTTATGAAGAACCGGCTCGATCCACAAATAAGGTATATCATTAACAATCTTACAACCGTTTCAGTCAACGTATACATGCCTGAGATGTCATCGCTCTTTAAGGGATTTGATGATGTATCACTGAAGAAGATAAGAGCGCTCTACGACGAGGAACCTGAAGAAGAAAAGAATCAACCGACTCCATCATCAAGACAAGACGTATCACAAAAACTCTTCACACAAGAAGGTATGAGAAACAATGACAATGATGTTTCTAATCCTTTTGATGCACTCTCAACACTCTTTGAAAACGTACCGCTTATCAATATCAGCACAAAAAACATCAATGTACAAGTGCCTTTCATAGCCCAAGAAGATATCGTCAGATATAAAGCATACTTAAATAATTGGCTCCAAAGAAATGAGAAGACCGCACAGGATCGAAATAGCGCTGGCGGCGGAAGTATAACGAGCAAAAACGAAGAGCTGATAAAAACAGTAAAAAAGAACATTGAAATACTCGATAAATATAAGGAGTTCCCTCAAGAACTAGACAAATGGCTGGGAGCTTCACAAAGATATTTGACGGAAGCGTCTGATACTGTCTCTAAGTTCACAAACAACCTGACTGAATGGCTACAGAAAAACTCAAGAAAGTTCGACCAGTACGTCAATGGTATGACGCAAAACATAAGTTCTATCAAAACATGGCAGGCTCTTATAGACTACTCAGTAAATTGGAAAACAAAATGCGGAAAGTGTAAGGTAGACAATTACGATTTCTATGCATGCACACTCAGCATCCTCTGCATTCCATTACCAGTGTTCCCAATACCTCCATTTAGGATGCCACATCTGTTCATCGACCTGTCTCATATAAATATGGGTATGGATATACTTCTACCAAAATTCAATTTTGTACCAAAGCCTATTCCTCTCCCACAAATTCCAGACATCCCACCAGCACCATCCGCAGGTGTCCAGTGACAGCTGAGCGTTACGATCCCAAGCGCACCAGAAATTCCTGAACCACCAAAACTTCCTGAGCTTCCTTCATTCACACCAAATGTGGAACTCGACATGCCAAACCTTCCGCCTGCACCAAAGATTCCAAAAATCACACCAGAGATTATCGCCACTCTCCAATATGCTGAATATATCGCAAAGATCTTCTGTATCGTAAAATGAGGGATCGGCATGGTCGGAGAAAAGTGAGTCAAAACAAGAGTAGAACAACTGACACAGAGAACTTGGAAGGTAGAGCCGTTTGACTCTATCAGTGTTACAAAGATCAAACCACCAGTTCAGGGGTCAGATATACATGTCGACACCTATATTAATATGCAGCTTAACTTTGATGAAATCTATAAGACGCTCGAAGAGTACGCAGAGCAAGTAAACAAGGACAGCAATCCTATCATCAAAAACGTCAGTGATGAAAGCGCTGGATGAGGAAACACAGCTGGAGGCATTACCAACACACTTCAGAGCTTCACATCTCCTCATCTCTGGGATCTAAGCTATGACAATGCTGCCCAAGCTCGCACAGACCTGCTTACACAGGCACACGCACTACTGGAAGCTGATACATCATTAGAGAGAAAAAGAACCCTTCGTCATGTGATTGCACTCCTCTCAACTCCAAGCAATACAGCGGCTAATATCGAGGGTGTAGATGCTGTCAACCATCAGGCTCAGTCTCGCATAGACCGCATAAAAAATGATATCTCATCTATGCAGGACAAGATCAACCATGACTATGACTCTTTCGTTACATCGCTACAGACAACCCTGGTAAGTAGTGATACAGAGTCATCAACACTCGGAAGTTCGCTCTTTACTGCAGACAAATCTATCATCAAAGCAATTAAAGATGAGCCAAATCCGATGAAGAGCTACCTTGAACTCAACAAGAAAGTAATGACTGGCTTTGCAAATGCGCTCGACACCTATGGGCCAACCGATCTCAATATGTCGCTCCTCACATACAACGAAACAAGAAGCTATGTAGAAAAGACTATTACTACTATAGACAACGGACTGGAGATGGTGAGTAACACTGAGAAAGACGCAGAGAAAAAACCTCTTCTCGCTGCTGCAGTAACTAGCACTATGGACGCATCACATACCGCCCATGCACATAGCACAACAAGCACTCTCACGATCCAGCCTGATATCAGCCAGTACATACAGGGTGTCTTTGTAAAAAACACGTCTGGTGAGATGGTAAATGTTGTCGACAGACAAGACAATATAGCAACGCTCCAAGCACATCAGTCTCGCACTGATCTCAACGGGGATGCTACAGACGATATCATCATGTGGGACAACAAACAAATCCGGATAAAATACAGCCAACCCGTGCCAGCGAACAACGGTACAACATTCACGCGTCTCTACGTTACTCCGACATTCTCTTCGCCTGCAGATATTGCGAAGGCGGTAGAAAGAGATGGGCGATTGAGCATAGGATGAAGCATGTTCAAAATATGGTCAGAAAGGAGCGCACCACAAGCATTCTCACTCGATGGACAAAGATATGACAGTATACAACTTCGCTGGAACAACGATAATAGACAAGGCTATATCTTACAAATTAATAACTCTGTAGAAGCAAGATATATGCACCGCTCTAATAAAGATACGAGAAAATATGTACTCATCTTACCAGAAAATACAGATCTCCAATGAGTCTTCCTCTACGATGAAATATTTGGACAAAAGAGAGTAAGCGACTTAGTAAACGACAAGAGCATACTCAGCATTCAGTACTTCAATCCGGAAGAAGAAACTCTCTCTGTCTCTCTGGACGGACTTCCAAGACAACGGCAATACATGTCTCTTGCGAAGCTCTCATATAGAACGCTCAATAGATGAGCACTGCTTGAAAAGTCTTCTCCTCGATCACACCAGGAGGTAGCCAGCTCTCAATTGGCAGGTGATGACCTCTGACCAACACCAACGGTAGCCCTCATAAGAGTAGAAAGCAAAACTATCGATGGGCAATGATATACGCTGTCACCTGTTATAGGAAATGACTATGGAGTCGTCGTCCAATGGCGTGACAGCAGTGGCGTCAAAGGCAATGCAATTACCTTTGCTGACGGAAGTTCGCAAGCTGACACCTGAGCAAACACGCTCGCATCGCTCTCATATCGTGGTGAAGATGTAGAGACGTGGCAAATCAATGCCATCGATCAAAACGACAATATAGCAACTTATACGATCAAGATACAATGGAAACAGCCTCAAGTAAATATTACTGACATCAGTGAACCGATGAATAATGAAAACGTTATACAGACAACAGTATCTGTATGACAAGATAAGAGTAGCATACTCTTTGAAAGAGAAAGAGATGGCATCCGATCTATATTAACTGGTAAAGGGAAAGACAATATGATCACATCTCAGTTCCCTCTTGGATTCAATCAACTGTCACTCTCATGAGGCGTATTTGTCAAAAGCGCACTCATCGACCTGCACAATAGCAGCTGAACACGTATTGGAGCAGTAGATAAAGAAAGTGGTGAAATATCTATTGATAGCTACTTTAAAGAGTCTATAGATACAGTAGTTTCGTTTACTGCAAATACACCTCGTGTACTTATCAAAGAGAAAAGGACAGGCATTGTACTATTCTCTCTCTCGTACGCAGGAAAGACAGCGCTAAATACTATAGTCGTCGATACTAATCTCTGGAAGCCACAAAAAGTAGCAGATGGATATGCGCATGGATTTAGCAATGGCACATGTATTGCTCAGGCGGATACCTGTCACATCTATATAAGCACGAAATGAGACATCCGACTACCAGATACCTATAAAAATCAATATCGATGAACATACTCTTATAAAGATCGTAATATCACTATCACCTTCTATGATCTTCAAGGAAAAGAAATAGGAAACACTACCTTTATCCCTCAGCCGTTGCCATAGCAGACATGAAACACAATGCTATCCGAAAGCTCATAGGTTTGACCATCATAGGAGCGCTCTCCATACGGAGCGCCCCTCTTTTTGCGGATACGTTGTATGATTGTAGCTTGGTGATACATGAACCAAAAGATGCTATAGACAATCTGAAACTCAAAAGCGACAAGCCTCTTAGCACTGACGACATGCACACTGCTATGGATAATCTTAAGGCATATTGCTGTCAGCAAGAAATCCTCACTGAAGGCTGTGAAAGCGCTCAAGAAAACAGAGATAATCCTGAAAGTCCTTATGCCTTCGACCAGTTGATCAGTAAAGGCTTCTTTAAACTGGATAACAAAGTAGAAGGAAGCGAAGACTCAAAAGCAAAAGAATGGAAAGATGCTGTCAAAGAACGAACAGACGTTGGAACAGGAAAGTTACCTGTCAGCATACAAACGAAATTTGTTGAGATCTGGGAGCCAGCAAAGTGGCGTTGAGTTAAAGTAGACAATGAAAGTTGTGAAATTAGCAACTATGATTCCCTTCCACTTTCAGCAAGATACACCGCAGTATGTATTCAGTCATCATGTGTCGCTCGTAAATTTTTCCTCGTTTCCAGCGACCTGGACTCTCGCTATGACCAAAAGGCCTGTGAAGATCTCTCAAGAAGACGTATCGACGAAGAGATGACATACATACAGCTACTGATGGCAAGAAAAGCAAACACCTTTATGAAGGACACATGGAAAACCTACACCCAGAGCTATCTGCTCGAAACAAGACGATGAGTGTTAGTAGATAAATTCTCTCATTTCAACGAGACCTTCTCTGCAGTAAATGGTAAAATACAAGCCGGCACTAAAGAATGTTCAACACCGGAAAGCAAACTATGAGGCGCATGAGGAACACCGGGAGGATTTGGAGGCATAGGATGAGGAGCTGGTGGTTGAGGTGGTTTATCAAACCTCACCGATACATTCGGAGGTAACGGAGATGGAGAGTGAGCATTGGGCAAACTAGGCGGACTTGACAAGTTAAAATGACTCCTCAAATGAGGAAAAGGTCTATGAGGTAGCCTCGGATGAGCGACTTCAAAACTTGGATGACTCAGCAAGCTCAAATGACTCCTCCCGTCTCTATGAGATGGAAGCGAAGACGGAGGCGATGATGAAGGCGGCTGAGGTTGACTAGCCGGGCTATGAGGCCTTTTTGGATGAATGGGTGGTGGTTGAGGCGGTAGCTTGTGAGGCCTTGGATCACTCCTCCAATGATTAGATTAAGTTTTATACTCGCATAGATTGATGAAAAAACGACTGCTCAAGATATGAGTTCTTCTATGATTAGCAGGCACCCTCTACGGTGTCGCTTTTGCAGAAGGTCAATCATGCGAAACATGTTCCAACACCTCTCAGATCATCGAGCAATACATCAAATTTTCTAATGAAATGCTCGAAACACTCAAAAACATGACTAATCAATGAGAGTCCGATGGTAGCGGAGAGTGAGACCAGACATTGCAGAATATCGTAGAAAGACTCAATAGTAAGGGTAAAAATGTTCTTACCTATGCCGTTCTTCTTGGAACCATCCACACAGAACTCGAGAGCTCTACAACTCGCGAAGAACTGGAAGTCATGACAAATGCAAAAGCTCTCATGAGAGACTGGAAAAAACTGGAAAAGATAGACAATGATATCGCTGAAGCTATATTCGAACTGGGAGAAGCAGGCTTATATTCGACTCCTCCAAAAGACTATCAGGAAAAAGTGAGTGAAGTTCTCAAAAAATACGGAGAAGATGACTCCTCATTTATGAAAGCCTCCGGTGCTCCCTCTTCTGCAGTAGGAACACTTATGGCCGCTCTTCGATCTCTCAATCAATCATATAAAAGATTTATCGCCGGAGGCTATACCGATGCATTCAAGGCATTTACCGCTCAATACAAAGAGGATCCGGGAATCACGTTGACGGACGTCAACTATAAGAAACTCGTGGAAGAGTATAAGTGCGCAAGAGGTTTCAATTCGTGCGACAGTGAGTATGAGGAATATGGGGAAGATATTGACAGTATCAATGAAGAAGATAAGCCAAAAACCAATGAGTTAAAAGACAAGCTCAGAGAGTCCCTTCGCAAATGGAAATGTACACTCTCGAGTCAGACAGAACTAGACTGCGAAAAGCCTGGTTTCAATAAACAGCAAAATAAGCTCTTAGAGTGAGTGGGTGGTATTGAAAAACCACCGACCAAAGATGAAGATGAGAATATTGATGAAGAGGAAAGTGGAGATGAAGCAGAGAGTCAAAATGATAAAGAATGAGATGAGCATACAGAAAAGGCTGCCAACAAAGTAACAAACCTTGGAAATGGGCTTTCATCAACGATCAATAGCCAGAAGGAGATCTATAGCAAAGATTCGTCAAGTATGACGAAAGTACAATTTGCACCGGAACCTGCTCCGCTCGACATCATTACCCCAGACTCGACGACAAACCGCGCACTGTTAAATCTTTATGCAAAGCTCAATAGTACGGTCGATGAGACACTCGCACAAAGCAAGGCGTCGTGGCAGAAACATGTGCTTGCAGATCCGCTGGTAGTGACTAAAAAGATCCCTGCGGTCAGCAGTATGGTACACGACACGACCAATCTGCTCGGCGATGCTCAAAAAGACAAGAGTATTACCAAGAACTTAAATGAAGCCTGCGAATATCAATGTACCAATGTATGAGGAAAGTGTAGTTATTAAAAACGTCATGCGTTATTCATCAACATCACTCCGTAGAGTGTCTATCAGTATCATTTGCCTCGGTGCGATCATCGCACTGATATTTTGGAAATCTTCCAAAGAGGCATATACAGCTGACACGACGAAGCAGTGATTTACGACAAACATGATGAAAAGCATCTCTTCTACGCTCCAGGAAAATAAGAGCAGAAAAGGACTCATCGAATCATACTGTACAGCCATGTCAAAGTCTCAGGGCTTCCCAGATCCTAGCGCCAAATGACGTTATTATGATCCGCAATCATCGTTTTTTGTCGGCTTGCTCTGTTCAAAAGGCGACGTCGAGATGGAAAAGATCAAAGAGTTTACCAAGGAATATGACCGGGAAGACCTTAAAGTAGAAGACTGCAAACGAGATGGAGACATGACTTCATGTGACTTTGCTCTCTTCCTTCCAAAGCTCTTTGCGCTCGTTATCAACGATATAAGTAAGGTGAAACTGGTACAACTTTATAGTAATCAGTCTGATTCTACCGACGAGGCCATAAAAGCATTTTCTGATACATACTTCGGCTCGGGAGAAAGCATCTGTAAGAAGAAGGATACGCTTTATATGAGCGACAAGGAAGGAACTGATAAAGAAGCTGCCTGTAACCACCCGGAAACAAGAAACGTCCTCAAAGAGTACATAGAAAACGTGAAGGAAATGTCAGACAAGACGAAATACATAGACGCGGAAAAACTCCTCAAAAACCAGTCAAAGGAGTGTGAAAAAGATGCAAAACAGTTCGTTGTCTGCTCATTCGACAATCAAAACACGCTCGCATGGGACAGCTTCCATAACCTTCTCTATAACGAACTCCTCTTCTATAAACTCTTTATTACGCTTGCTCAGGAAAGCATCCAATACCCCGAATACAATGAATTCCGCGCATTCAGCGATATCTCACAGGAAGCACAGCAGGAAACGATACGTCTCAACGAAGAGATCACACTAAGCGCTGACGCCATCCTCTATACGGAGAAGACATTGCAAAATATGCAGACCACGTTTCCAGTACATATAGGGCTACTTGCATACTATGAAGATCTCGTGGATTTCAGAAAATCCCTTATCCGTATCTATACACCACTCAATCAGCTCTACTATAAACTCAGAAATGTCCAACAAAGAGACAAATAACATACCTTTTACCTTCCCACGGCTTTCACTATGCGCATAGCAATGCGAAAATATGGATACAAAAGCCTTATCCTCCTATTCGGAGGAATTTTCCTGGCGCTTTCCATACCAACGCATGGTGAAGAAAAATCAGTCGATGAAGAAATGCAGCAGTCCTATGAAGACCTCAAAGATAATGATTTCTCTTCTCTCACGAAAAATCTCGCTGAAGAAGGAAATATCTATGATGTCGCCCATAAGATGGCAAGGAAAAATGCACTCAAGAACCATCTTGATACATTTAGCGGGGTTGCACAAAATATTAACAGCCAATATGGCTGCTCGCTCGAGGCAAAGGATATTTCCAATATAGCAAGCACCGATGCACTGCTGAGCGCAAAGTTTGCCGGAGCTACCGAAAAGAAGGCATTTTCTATCAGCGGAGATGCAGTAGTCAAAAGTTGTACCAAGATAGCTCTGTGTGTCCAGCCAGACGAAAACAGCAAAAATGCTACCGAGGAAGTCTATACACAGGAAAGATACGCCCTTTGTAGAAATACTGTCTATGATGCGTTTGACAACAGTTTTAGCATAGCTGCCAAGCTAAACACCCTCGACGCAGTAAACAACGGCGATGACATCTTTTTCAATGGCACCCTTGACGACAGCCCATTTGACCTTCTCCTCGATATCCAGAAAATCGGTGACATCTTATTCAAGTCCAACGAAAAGGCTCCGGAGACAAGTTTCTATGATTCTGGTAACAATCAGAATGGCAATATGGATAACATAGGATGAGGAGAAGGAAGTGAATGAGGCAATAATGGATGAGAAAATGGTATTTCTTCTCTGATAACCAATGGTTTAAATTCGCAGAATGGAGCTAGAAATAAGACCGACATCTCTGCTCTCCAACAATTAGGCACATATAATAGTCAAATAACCTCTCAGAAGGGGTCTAGCAGCACCTCAAGCCCTCTTATGTGTGGTGGTGAGTCTGTAGCGTCAAATAGCAATGGTGGCACCGCTCTGAGTAGCAATCAAGCCACGAACGCCCTTGCGTCAGAAAAGAAGGTCGCTCAGCTCATGAAAAACATTAATGTGCAGTCCGCCCTCCAACAGTTTATGAAAGGATCGAAAGGCGATAGCGAAGGAGATAGCCTCGCAGACCAAATATCAGGTCTGGGTGAAGGAGGCGAGGGAGAAAACAGCGAGGCAATGAACGAAGCAGCAAATAAGTGTATGGCAAAATGCGAATCCCTCCCCGACGCCGATAAGGAGGTCTGTGAGACAAAATGTAACTGTACCACCCAATATAGCTCAAATGGCATTTTCGGAAGTAAAACCTGTAAGATATCGGTTAAAAAAGAACAAGTAGCGAAAAGTGATAAAGAGTTAAAGACGATCGAAGAGATCATCGATGAAATCAACAAAGTCGTGATCGCCATGAGAGACTCAGGCCAGCTTATGAAACATATCAAACCAAAGGAATTTCTCGATACTGGCCTCTATAAGCTGAAAATGAATAAACTTGTCTCTTATGACGTCAACCTTGCCTTCAAGCCGATGTATGACTCTGACGCGCAAAAAGAAGTAGTCGATGAGAACATCCAGAAAACAAAATCACAAAACGATGCGATAACCGATCGCGCACGCGCTGGAAATTATGACAATAATATATGACAGGAAAAAAACAAATACCTTGTCCTCCCAAATCCTGTCCAGGATAAGCAGAATAACTCAAATCTCGCTACCGAAGACAGTTCTCCACGTACATTAGCGATCGACAATAGCCTTCCGTATGATCGATCAAAGACGCTGAACAACGACATGATGAACATCATAAAGCACTTCATCGAACAAAACACCATGCTCTGGAAACAGATGGGACAAACCTTCAATACCATTAAGGCGACCTCTGAACAACTCCAGATCAAAATCGAGCACGGTGAACTCGAGAAAGACGAATAATCTAACGACAAAAAAATCCGCAGCAAAAACTGCGGATTTTTAATTATATATACTTTTTATACAGCCATAGGCGTGTTCCATTTAAATGGATCTTTATGCCACGCCATAAGATGAGATTTCTCCCCAGAAGTAATATTTCCCTTAGCCTCAGCCGTCGCGATAAGCGATGCAAAAGTAGTAAGAGGACATAACGCAACATTGTGTGATTTGAAAGCCTCTTGAGCAATAGCAAGATCATAAGAGAAAAGGCTAACGACGCCAACCACTTCACCGCCGGCTTCTCTTATAGCACTCACTGCCCGTAAGCTTGCTTCTCCTGTGAATACCAGATCTTCTACGATCAGCACCCTTTTCCCTGACTCAAATATGCCCTCTATTTGCTTTTGCTTACCATAAGCTTTCGCTTCAGGACGAATGTAAACAAGGGGCTTCATAAAAAGATAGCCCAATATTGATCCGTGAGGCAGCCCAGCGGTAGAAACAGGAGCAATAACATCTATTTCCGGGAAATAAGTTGGTATCATATCTTTGAGAGCATGAACCGCATACTCATAGACATGAAAGTACGAAAAGATAAGCCTATTATCACAGTAGAAAGGAATCTTTAAGCCTGATGAGAGCTTATGAGGCAAATCAAAATTAACCTCAAATGCGTTAATAGAAAGCAAGAATTGGTTGTAGTCATCTGAATATTGTGCATGCATAGTGTCGTGTTTTTTGTTGTAGCGAGATAATAAGTATTCAGATCATAATTTTCAACAACTGTTTTTCCTTTGCAAACTCCTCCTTATTCACATATAAACTCAACAACAACTCAAACCTAAAAACTTAAGTCTTAATTTTTTATAGGTAATATCATTAATGAAGATATCCTTAGAAAAGATTTTAGTTTTCAGTTTTATGTCTTAAAGTTGTTGAGAATTTAGCATTTCGCATTGAGAATTATGTTATTAATCGGTGACATACATATTACAACAAAACACGCCGATGCAATAATCGCCTCTATTGCATCGTACGCACAAGAAAACAATGATGAGAAAAACATCATTTTTTTGGGCGATTATATGTATATGTTCAGCTACGATCGTACGGCGCTTGCGCGCCTGTTTGACCTCTTTTTATCGCTTCGGAAAAGTGGGAAAAATGTGTATGTATTAGCCGGAAATCACGACTGGATTGGTCAGCAGTTCGTCTATGCAGAGTGAAAAAAAATGGCAGACGCTCTCCCGCAAAAAGAGAATATCATCCGTTTTATTACCGAGCCGGAAGTGCACGAGATAGAATGAAAAAACATCCTCTTTTTCCCATTTTCTAAACATATAAACTCTCTGAGTACAGACGCACCTGCCGGGCAAAAGGCCGGGTTGAATGTGTCTCTGCTCGCCTCAAGTAAAGACGCATTCAATGCATCTATAACTCAACTACTAAACTCCAAAAATGCTAATGAACGCTTAAGCGGTCTTATAAATGCAACATTACAACAATACGTTGAGAAATATCCACAACTTACCATCATCCACCACTACTACATAGCAAATACGAAATTCCCATGACAGCAAGCCATCTTTGATTACAAAGATATTGCGCTTTCTCCTGCTTTTTTGGACAATAAAAACATCGAACTTATTTCCGGACATATACATATGCCTTTTGCATATAAAAATTATTTCTGTGCGGGAAGTGTTCGATATACATCTCCTCTCGAACAAGATCATCACAAATTTCTCTATAAAGTTGATGCGAAAACTAACACCATAAAAGCACAGCAAATAGCTATCAATCCTTACATCGTCCTGACTCTTTCTGCAGATGAAAAAATAGAAAAAGCTACCATAGAAAAACACCAGAAAATGATTGACATAAAAATACTGGAAAACTTCGGTGGCACCCGATCAGTAGACGTATCCCTCGTCACTTATCCCTCGTCCCTCACCCACGTCACTCTCGTTTCCGAATCACTGGGCTATGACGATCTCCAGAAGCATATCGAACCGGAGCTTCTTCATACTGTGAAAGACTGGGCCATAAAGAGAAAAACAACATTTTCTCCGGATATGTCATTCACACTTGAGATTGCACAGAAAAACTTGCAAGAAAGCCTTATAGATCGAAAGATTATCGTTAAAGATTTCATTAAGTCAAGAACTTGAGAGGAGTTTGACAAATATCGCACACTTTTAGACGAGCTACACATCCTTTCATAGGTCTATAATTTCTTTTTGCGCGCTTGCCCGATATACTAGATAAAGAGCTTTTCTTTATTTGGCTGGCCAGCAAAATGAGAACAAAAATACGAAAAAAACTCATCACATTTCTTCTTGCCTCGGGCGCGGGTATTGCCCTGTTTTTTTCACATACTCCTTTCGACATTCATTCTTCATCTTTTGTGCCTCATGCTTCTGCAACAGGCGTAGGAGAAAGCGCAGATGGCGGCGGCGCAAGCGAATGAACTACCGAAGACGGGGGCAGCACAACGACAACGAAAAAAGATACAGATAGCAAACAGGATTTCGCTGACACATTGGAAATTGTACTCAAGATCATCTACCTGCTTCTATGGCCATTTCTCGCATTAGCAGGCCTTTCACTCGACAACGGTATGGTCTACGGAAGTTATTTTCAGCTCGACGCCGCACTCTTTACCTTCCGGAATATTGTGAAGAATTTCGCAAACTTTGCTCTTGGATTCTTGTTTTTACGATCTATCCTTGCCTACATCTTCAATATCGGTGGCGCAAAAAATCCTATGCAAAAGATAACAGAGCTTCTGTTAGCAGGTATAGCTATCCAAGCGAGCTGGTTTGTGATGGGCGCTCTTATCGACGTTTCTACTGTTGCGACAGTGGGTATCGGAGGGTTGCCATTAAAACTACTGAAAGATGAAAATGCGGGTAAAAAACCTGTGTTTTGAGTAAAAGCAAGCATGAATATTTCTGACATTGGTAACGTACTAACAACAGACAAGTGATTTGTCATACTCTATACTTATCCAAAACAAGGTGAAGAAAACGAGAGCGAATACTACCTTCCTTGTGCCATAAAAAATCAGAAGCTACTAAAAGACGACGAATGGGCAAGCGCGTTTGGTGTGCCAAAATGAGAAGACGGAAGCATCGACAGCTCAGCAAAGATAGGAAATAGTAATGTCAGCTGGTCTGAGATAAATAAAGAATATTGTATGTTTGGAAACAATATCCTTTCATTTAGTAAAGCTGGTGAAAAAATCGAAACAGGTTCAGACGCATTGAAACAAGCACTCCACGACTCACAGACAGATTTTCTCAGCGGCAAGTGATGTGATAGCGACGCATCTTTGTGTCAAACCATTTCCAACATCGCACAAAAAGGTAAGGGTTACCAAGGAGCATTTTATGCACTCTACGGAAGCCTTCTCAACCTTGGAAGTATCAACGTAAACGTCTACAAGTCAAATGGCTCGATGGCTATGGAAGCGATCATCAAAGCGATCATCGGTATCGCCTATCTGTTTCCTCTTCTTGTACTATGTGTCGTTCTCATTATCAGAGTTGCCGTACTCTGGATTATGATAGCATTCTCTCCGATTTTGGTACTTGCCGAGGCATTATGATTTGGAAAAAAGCTCTGACCTCTGGAAAAATTTGGCGTCAGCAAAGTTATCGCACTCGTCTTTCTTCCGGTTATCGTCACGTTTGCTATTAGCATCAGTATTGTGTTTCTTTCTGTTCTGAGCGAGGGCTTAACGAAGGGTGACACACTTAAAGATACCGGCATGGATACATCGAGCGAGGGCAACAAAACATGTATCAATCTCGTCATCACAAAACTATGTATCGACAATCCTGCACAGGATATTGGTATCTCCGGCATGATAGACTTTTTCCCTTGGATCATTCTCAACATCTGTGGAATTGGACTTATGTGGACCATCCTTATGACTGCAATGAAGGGGAATAGTTTCACAGAGAACACCGTTAAAGGCATGGATAAATTTGCGAGAAACATGCTTGCCTCTGCTCCTATTATCCCTATGCCATGAGGCGCTCCTACAAGTATCGCGGCACTTAAAAATACAGGAGACAGAATTACCTGACAGATCAACGACTCTGTATCAGAAAATGCTCGTACAGTTGTTTCTCCTGCAATACAAAACCTCTTCCAATGAACTCTTACAAATCAAAAATCAAAAGGGAAAGAACAAATGAATGCTCTCCTACCAACCATCAAAGACAAAAACAGCGCGACACAAGCCGTACAACAACTGGTGTGACCAACCGGCGCACTCTATAACGCACCTTCAGACTGAAATATGTTCAATGCAAAGTGAAACAACCTTGACCTTGCACAGTATGGAGATTCTGGACTCAATCTTGTCAACAAGCTTGCAACAGTTGGCGGTTTAGGTGCAGCATACAAGAGCGTGGACGATGCATTTAGTGACAAAAAATTCCTTGAATATCTCAACAAGTGACTTGGACTCAACAAAGAAGAGATTCGTTCTCTTTATACAGGAAGAGAGTGAGCAAATGGCTGAACTCAACAACAAATACTAAGCGCTATTGATGCTCTCGACACAACGACTTCTGGATGAGCTTTGTCTGATGATCACACAACATATACAGATACCGAAGGCTCAACATATACACTCACCGGCAACGGTTTCTCGAAAAAATCTAAAGACGGAAAGAAAACGACAACTCTTACGAAGGAATCAAATTGGGACGACATAAAGATCAGCAAAGAAGATATAGAAAAAATGAAAAAAAAGTTTGAAAAAGATAGTCCTTCAACGAAATTTACGAACGAGTTTGAAAAACGGCTCAATCAAAAAACTGGCAACACGCCTGCTACACAGCCAACACAACAACCTCCAGCTACCAATACAAATACAAATAATACTAACCCAACTCCGACACCCCCAACTAACAATCCTCCGGTAAATCCAACTGGTAGTGCGACAGGAGCGACAAACCCAGGAGCGACACCAACACCACCGGCACAACCGGCTCCACAGCCAGCGCCAGCAGCTCCGACAACTACGACTACTAATCCAGGGACGAACAATACAAACACTAATACCAATCAACCAATTCCTACAACAAATAATCCCACTCCAACACCTGCTCCAACCCCGGGAACAGCGACACCACCAGCACAACCGGCTCCGCCGGTGCCTAACGGCTGATCAGGAACTAACACAACAGCAAACACTCCACCAGCTAATGCTACACCACCAACACCGTAATGAGTATAAAATTTAAAATTCAAAATGTAAAACAGCAGTATGAGTAAGTGCGTGAAGCTTTGAGTCATGATAGCAATAGTGGCATGTGTCCTCTGGATACATCCTACTTTTGCGGCAGACGCAGCTTCTGCTGCTACAGGAGTGGCAAGCTCAGTAGCAGGATCGTCATGGATGACACAATTATTCAATGCGATACTCAAATTCCTCTCATGGGGATGGATGCTACTTGCTTTTCTCGCAGGAAAACTTATGTCCAATGATTTTGTATATGGTACGTTTCTCCACCTCGATAGCGCCCTCTTCAAGCTCTGGAACTATATGAAAAACATCGCAAACTTCGTGCTTGGATTTTTGTTTCTCTTCGGCATTCTCAAATCATTTTTCACCAAAGATGCCTTTGAAATACAAAAGATACTTCCAAGATACCTTCTCGCAGGCGTGCTGATCCAGATGAGTTGGTTTCTCATGGGAGCACTCATCGACCTCTCAAATGTCGCTACTGCAGCAGTCGGCGCTTTCCCTACGCAGTTCATCCAAGGCTCGACGGAAGACATGAGCAAAAGTAAAATGATGCAGCTCGCTGTCACTGTCCCTGTCAGAATAGATGTCAGTTTCAAAGAAAATGCACCACTCTTTAGCACCCACGAATGAAGCCAGACTATCGAAGAAATGTTTGGGAAATTCAATGACATGAGCGGACCACTGCTCTTTATGGGAGCTGCTATTTTCAGGTTTCAGGACTACGATATCATGAACCAGGATATATCAAACTGGAAAAACTTCACCATCGGCCTCTTCATCAAATTGTTTCTATTGATCGCGTTCACCGTACCCATGTTCGCACTCATCGTTATTAACTTCATCAGGATGTTCAGATTACGAATGCGGATAGCATTCGCGCCGCTTGCGGCGATTGCTCGATCGTTTGATGATAAAATGACACCTGGATTTATTAAAAAACTTGGCGATGCAAAGACGAGCATATGATTTTGAAAATTCAGCGATGTGTTAGCGCTTATTTTTCAGCCAGTCGCCATGATAGGCGCTGTCTCTCTCGCCATGATATTAAGTATCGGTATCTACTATGTACTCGGCGGAGATCCAGGAGATCAGAAGTCAGGAAGCGAATTCAACAAACAGATCGAACAAATTGAAATAAGCTCAAAAGATAAGACATCCACACTGAAAGATAAGGCAACAGGAACAGAGATAACAATAGATGGAAACCTGTTTAAGGAGATGGGTAACTTTGTCGGTGGTATGATTGGATATCTTATCGTGACAGGGTTCAGTGTCGTACTCATATGGTCGCTCCTCAAGATAGGAGCATCATTCTCGACATTTACGAAAAGCGCAGCGACGAGCGTCTTCGCTTTTTCTGAGAAACTCGTTGCAAACTCAAACATTATACCTATGGGCACAGGGTTGACATCGCTTGCATCACTCACTAAAACGAAAAATGATGCTGTCAGTTCTCTCAGCAGCGGAGCATATGCAAATAGCAAAATAGACGAACAAACAAATAGATTAACAACATCTTTTTACAAGACCGATATTGGGAAGAGCACAAAAAACCTCTTTAACATATCGGAAGAATCAAACAATGACATCTCTCGCACGGAACAAAGTAAACTACTACAGTCTTCGACTGGCTGAGTAAATCAGATACTGCAGACCATAAGAGAAATAGTCTCGCAGAAAAACATCTCAGCCCAAAGTAAGAATTTTAGAGACTCATTTAGCACAATCGTGAATCAAAGCAAAGAATTCAAAGAGTTCGTACTTGCAGGAACTGGTATTTCCCAAGAGGAATTTGATGCCAACAAGAACAACCTACTCTGAGCGACCAACGATATTGGCTCAAAAATGCGTAAATTTATGGCATATGCGGTAAATAGCGATGTACAAAAATGAACGTCGATCTCTCCAACCATAGTAAACGAGTTCGTCGCAAAGCAGTTAAAAACGAGCGACATACTCACAACCACCCCATTTTTACAAACCAAAAAGCCCGGCTAATAAACAGAGATTCTAGATAGAGACCAAGGCAAGACCTATATCTCTGTCTAGTGTTTGTGTCTTTTTTCTCTTGTATTTAGATAGTGAATTAGTATAGTATCTGTGATTCGAGCAATACGAATCGTTACCAATTATACAAAGACAGTAGGTATCAGCGTTCTAGCTGATTTAATGAGCAATCTCCTACCGAGGTAATTGGCTACAGATAAGATTGCACTGCAATGTTTTTTGTATGCCTTGTTCCTCTCCTCAGGGACATTTTTTTATTTTATATTATGACGGGCACACGATGGCAATTTCAAAAGACCAAAAGAAAAGCCTCATCAAGGGATATGGAACAGATCTCTCATCTGCCACAAACGTCATTATCCTCAAACAGTCTGGGATCCCAGTAAATGAGTCTAACGGATTGAGAATCTCTCTCGACAATGTCGGAGGCAAGCTCAACATCGTAAGAAAGAGACTCTTCCTTAGATCTCTTGCAGATGCAGGGTATGAAATGGTGGAACACAAGGACCTCGATGGTGCTATAGTGGTACTCTATTCGACGACAGATGAGTTCGCTCCTCTCAAGGAAGTACAAAAGTACATCAAATCTCTTAAAAAGGCTGAAAAGAAGTACGGATTTGAATACGTAGGTGGATGGTTCGACAAACAGTGGAAAGATGCTGCTTATGTAAGCGCACTTGCTACTCTTCCTTCAAAAGAAGAGCTTGTTGGAAAACTCCTTTTCCTTCTCAAGCATCCAGTACAGAAACTCGTTGGAACTCTCGACGCTATTGCGAAGAAAGAAACGAACTAACAAACTAACCTAAAACTAAAACCTCAAAACTGATTTAAGTTTTAGGTTTTAAGATTTGAACCCTTTTTATTCTTATTATTTGTAATCAACAATGACACTTACTGATAAAGCACAGAAGATCTTTGATCTCGTAAAAGAACTTACAGCAGTTGAACTCGCTGCTCTCGTAACTGCACTCGAAGAAGAATTTGGCGTAACTGCTGCTGCTATGGTAGTAGCTGGTGGTGCTTCAGCTGGAGGTGACGAAGGTGGAGCTGCTAAAGACAGCGTAAATGTAGAGCTTACTGACGCTGGTCAGCAGAAGATCGCGGTTATCAAGGTGGTTAAGGAACTTCTTAACATCGACCTTAAGGCTGCTAAAGACCTCGTAGAAAAAGCTCCTGTTGTTATCAAGGAAAACGCAAAACAGGAAGAAGGTGAAACTATGCAAAACAAACTTCAGGAAGCTGGAGCTACTGTTAACCTTAAATAATTTTAACGAGCGGTTAGATGTTGGATATTAGATGTTAGCAAGGTGCTACAATCTCATATCTATAATCTAATTGCACTGATTAAGTATAGAATATGTTCGTAAGAACGGCGTAAATGGAGTTCTGCTCCTTGCTGAACTTATTGAACTAAAAGCTCAAGACTAAACTCAAAACTTTTTTAGGTTTTCAGTTTTACGTCTTAAGATAACATACCTTTTAGTTTATTTAGTATATTTAGTATGGCTGTTACCAAGCAAGACGTGCTTAAAGCACACATGCATATTGGAAACATCAAGAAGCTTGCTAGCACGAAAACAAGATCATTTTGGCTTGATATCAAAAATGGTCTTGTTATCATAGATCCAGATAAGATTGCAACACAACTGGAACAAGCAAAGGTGAAATTCCAAGAAGCAAAGAAAGCTGGAAAAGAAATTCTCGTTATTTGCGAAAAGAGTCTCTATGCTGATGAAATAGCTCAGATGGGTACGAAGGAGGGGTTTCACTACCTCAACTACAAAGTTCCTGCTGGATTTCTCACAAACTTTGATACGCTTATTACAAGAATTAGAGGGATGAACGAGCTTAGATCTTTCATCGAAAGTGAGGATTTTCATAAGCTCACTAAGAAAGAACAGCTTACTCAACAAAGAAAACTCAAGAAAGTAGAAATGATATATAAGGGAGTTAAGAACCTTAAGAAGAGACCTGATCTCGTCGTGGTTGTAGATGGAAAATCTATGATGAAGTTCGTAAAAGAGCTCGAAAAGATTGGTCTCGACAACATCGTTATCGCATCAACAAATTTTGATACTCGGTGGAATAAGGACAGTCTCGTTGTTGCAAACGTTGATAGTTACCAGAGTCTTGATTTTGGACTCTCATATATCCTAAACAAATAGTGTATGGCTGCAGAGCAAAATGAGATTGATCAATTGATAGCACAAAACTACGTACCAGGAGCTCTTGAAAGAAAAAAGAGCATCCTGATGTATGTTTTGTGGGGCATTCTCATCTCATTGACGCAAGGAAAGATGACAAAATACGAGTTTTTCCATTGTAAACAAGCGATGGGACGATGGGTAATTTTCTTCCTTCTCCTTATACCTTCTATCATACTGATACTACTTCCGTATGTAAAAGTGTTGCCATTCATTTTCTATTTTGTCCTTTTGATTGTGTGGGTTATATTCGCTCAGCAGGCGTGGGATGGAAGATTTACCTCGTTCAAGTCAGATAAGGTTTTTCTCCCATTGTTCGAATGACTAGGTGGATGGGTGGTAGATATATTCTCACTGCGCATAGAACTCATTGAGACGTCTGTGCATAGCAACGATACGCCAAGCCCTAACGACACTAAGATATTATAAATTTTTAGTTACTATCGCTGATAGACATATGAGTAACATAGATATGAATCTTCTGAAGAAACTCAGAGATACAAGTTTTGCTCCTCTTAAGGACTGTAAAGATGCGCTCGTGGAAGCGAACGGAGACTTCGATGCTGCGATGGAGTGGCTCAAGAAAAAGGGGGCCGCTGCTGCTGCAAAAAAAGCGGACAGAGAGACGCACGAAGGTGTTGTAAAGGTTGTTAAGGATGGAGAAAGAGTTGTTGGTATCAAGATTGCATGTGAAACAGACTTTGTTGCAAAAAATGATCTTTTCGTAGAGCTCACTAACAAGCTTCTTGATGAGGTAAAATCTTACGGAAAAGACTTTACATCTCTCGATCAGGTAGATGAAGGTGTTAAGGCATCTTGGAATGCTCTCGTACATGAATTTGTCGGTAAGATCGGTGAAAATGTAAAGCTTGCTGATGCGTTCATTCATACAGCAAACGCTTTCGTCTACTCTCATCCTGGAGACAAGATCGCTGCAGTCCTCTACTACAATGGTCTTGCCGCTGATGCAGAAGCTATCGCAAAAAATGTATCGTTACAGATTGCAGCTATGAATCCTGAATATCTTTCTATGGCAAATGTACCAGCAGATAAGATCGCTCAAGTAAAGGAGGCAATAACAGCAGAGCTTGCAAGTTCTGGAAAGCCAGCAGATATTATCGAAAAGATTGTAGCAGGAAGACTCGATAAGGAGTTTGCTGACTATGTTCTTCTTGAACAGTCTGCTATCTGGGATGACAGCAAGAAAGTAAAGGAGTTCGTAACTGGACACCTCGAAATCACTGACTATAAGAGATTTGCTATCTAACATACTAAAAATAGACAGAGGCAGGAGATAGAGACATAGGGCCTCTATCTATATCTAGAAATCTATGTCTGTTTGTTAACAAGGTTGTATGGTGCCTACGGCATTTGACCTATCACCCTTTATATTCTTCTTATGTAAGTATTATGAAAAATTATGAACTCGTTATCCTTTTACAGCCTCAGCTCAGCAAGGATGATCATGAAAAACTCGTAAATGACATTCAGAAGCTCCTCGCGAACAGCGGAGGAAAGATCATTGCTACTGACGACATGGGTATGACTACTCTTACTCACGATATTACAAAGCTTAAGCTTAAGCAGGCTTACTTCATTTCATATCACCTTGAACTTTCTGGCGACAAGGTACAGTCTCTTAAGGCGGCTTTTGGTATCATGAAAGGTTTGATTAGGTTTGCGTTTTTCCTTATGGCTCCTAGCGAACAGTTTATCTCATATGCTGAGATCAACAAAACATGGGAACAGGAAAAAGACGCAAAAGGAAAAAATATTACAGTGAAAAAAGGATTTTTCGAAGATGATGCTACGATCTCTAACATCAATTGGAAAGCTGTAAATCTATTGAAACACTATACAACAAGATTTGGAAATATCAAACCAAGAGCGTTCATGGGAAACAGAGTAAAGCATCAAAAGAAGGTAAGACGTGCTATCATCAGAGCAAGAGAACTTGGGGTATTAGCTTATACACATTAGTCAAAAGTTCATAAAGTAGAAAGTTCATAAACAATCTTTCACTTTATAAACTTTATAAACCTTTAACTTTATAAACTCTCGCACATGCCAAGTAAGTTAAATAGAGTGAGAAAGCTCCAGTGGCTCAAAAGAATGAGAACACATGGTTTCAGAGCTAGAATGCTTACAAGAACCGGAAGAGCCGTTCTCTCAAGAAGAAGAGCAAAAGGAAGACATGCTCTCACAGTACAACAAAAGTCGTAATTTTTACCCTCCATATCACTATATTCCTGCTCTATGCTACATAACGCGCGCATGATTTTAGCAAGCAGCTGGCAAAACTAATCCACAGGGTCTCCCTTTGGGGATTTTTTGCATATTATTTTAATTTATTCATCTCCTCTTCATGGCAAAACAATCTATGAAAAAAAATGCTCCATCAGCATACGTCATCGATAAAGAGTTCGATAAAAGTATGATTAAAAATGGGAGAGTCTTTCTTAAGGAATCAAAGAAATTCGCTGAATTTCCTGAGCTTCTTGGAATGCAGCAAAAAGGGTTTCAGGATTTCGTAGATTATTATCTCACGAAACTTTTTGATGAAATCAATCCTATTCACGACATTGGAGGTGATAAGCTCGTGCTCCTGATCGACGATATCAAGGTAGGAGATCCTATCGAGGATATTGATACATGCAAGAAAAAAGAGATGACCTATGGAGGTATTATTAGTGGAAGAATTAAACTTTCTGACAACAATGGAGGGAAAGTGCTTTTCAACAAACGTGCAAATATCGGTATCCTCCCGCTTATGACAAGCCGAGGATCGTATATTATCAACGGTGTTGAAAGAGTTGTTATTTCTCAGCTTGTGAGATCATATGGTATCTTTTTCTCTTTTGACAAGAAAGAGTTCACATACTCATTTAAGCTTATTCCTGAAAAAGGACCATGGCTTCAGGTTATCATTGAAAAGTCTGGAAACATCGTTGCAAGAGTGAACAAATCGAGAAAATTTTCTATCGTATCACTCCTGAGAGTTTTCGGTTACGAGACTGATGATAGTATCAGAGAGCTTTTCAAAGATTGTTTTGATCCGGAAGAAAATGATTTTGACTATATTGAATATGCGCTTAAGAAAGATACAACTCACGACATTGAATCAGCCGCTCTTCACATATACGGCAAGATCAGACCAGGTGAAATTATCGATCCAGACTCTGCTATCGACTACATCAAGTCACAGTTCCTTACAGTAGAAAGGATTTTCGTCGGTAAGGTTGCTAGACGCAAGATCAACGCTAAGCTTGGTCTCGCTAAGTCTATCAATGATGCAAGTGCAAATATCTATGATGCGGACGACCTCGTAGCATCACTCAGATATCTCATGAATATCGCAAATGATAAGAGAGGTTTTTACGCTGATGACATTGATCACCTTTCAAACAGACGTATCAGATCTATGGGAGAAATCCTCTACTCACACCTTGCGCCGGTGATGAGAAAGTTCACGAAGTCTATCAAAGGAAAACTTTCTATCTTAAATACGGAAGAACAAATCAAGCTTACAGACTTGGTTAACTTCAAGATTATCGACAACTCGATCAAATCATTTTTTGCTACGTCACAATTGTCTCAGTTCCTCGATCAGATCAACCCGCTCGCAGAAATTGAACATAAGCGTAGATTAACATCTCTTTGACCCGGTGGTCTCAAGCGTGAAACTGCGAAATTCGAAGTGCGTGACGTTCATCCATCGCACTACGGACGTATCTGTCCTATTGAAACGCCAGAAGGACAGAACATCGGTCTCGTTGTCTATCAAGCACTTTATTCAAGGGTAAATGACGAAGGATTTCTTGAAACTCCTGCCATCAAAGTACAGAAAGAAGTAAATGCAGAGTCAAAAGACCTGATCGGAAGAATCGCAGAAGGAGATGTAACAGACAAGAAAGGTAAAGTTCTTGCAAAAGATGATGAATACATAGATGCAAAAACTGCTGAGCTTATCAAAAACACTCTCGACAAGTGAACAAAAGTCAGAGTAAGACCATTTCTTACAGAAGAAGTAGAATATATTTCTCCAGAATACGATGAAAAATATATCGTAGCCGACATTTCTACTCGTCTTGACGAGAAGAAAAATTTGCTCGAAAAACGTCTTGCTGCAAGACATCTCATGGATATGGAGATGTTCTATGTCAATGACATTACCCATGTAGACGTTAATTCTTCACAGCTTTTCTCACCAAATACTTCGCTTGTTCCATTTGTTGATCACGATGAAGCGGTACGTGCGGGTATGGCGACAAACATGCAGCGTCAGGCTGTACCTCTTATGAGAAATGATGCCCCACTCGTGGGTACAGGTCTCGAGGCGGACATTGCAGCCATGACATACGCAGTAGTACAAGCAGAAGAAGATGGAGAAGTTATTTATGTTGATGGAAAAAGAGTGAAGATCAAATACAAGAAGGGCATCAAGGAGTACTCTCTTATCATTTTCAAGAGATCAAATCAGAAAACAGTTATCAACCAGAGAGTAAAAGTATCTGTAGGAGACAAAGTAACGAAGGGAACTATCATCGCAGAAGGTCCGTCAATAGAAGACGGAGAAATCGCGCTTGGAAAAAATCTCAGAGTTGCATTTATGCCATGGGAGGGATTCAACTACGAGGACTCGATCGTTATCTCGCAAAAGCTCGTGAAAGATGATAAGCTTACATCTATCCATATCGAAGAACATGAGATAGAGGTAGCAGATACAAAGCTTTGACCTGAAGAAACGACAAACGATATTCCTGGTGTTTCGCTCGCTAAGCTCAAAAACCTTGACGAAGAAGGTATCGTGAGAATTGGTGCTACAGTGAAAGGTGGAGACTTGCTTGTTGGTAAGATTACACCTAAGTCAGAGGGAGAACTCTCTCCTGAAGAGAAGCTTATCCAAGCTATCTTCGGCGATAAATCAAAGAGCCTCAAAGATACATCACTTTATCTCCCATCAGGAAGTGAAGGTAAGGTTATCAACATTCTCGTACTCGATGCGAAGAAAGGAGATAACCTTATGGCTGGTATCAGAAAGAAGATCAAGGTATATATCGCGATGACGAGAAAGATCGAAGTTGGTGACAAACTCGCTGGTAGACATGGTAATAAGGGTATTATTGCTCATGTGGTTCCAGAAGAAGATATGCCATATACAGCAGACGGACAATCTATCGAAGTAATCCTCAATCCGCTCGGTGTTATCTCTCGTATGAACATGGGACAGGTTCTGGAAACACAGCTTGGTCTCGTAGCAAAAGCTCTTGGAACAAAGTTTGCAGTACCACTCTTCTCTGGATTTACGGTAGACGATCTGCAAGAATTGCTTCTCAAATATAACCTTCCAAAAGATGGTAGAATGACCCTCTACGACGGAAGAAATGGTATACCATATGAAAATCAAGTAACAGTCGGTTATATGCACATCCTGAAACTTTCACATATGGTTGAAGACAAGATACATGCAAGATCGGTTGGTCCTTACTCTCTTATTACTCAGCAACCCCTCGGAGGTAAAGCAAGAGACGGAGGTCAGAGATTTGGAGAAATGGAAGTGTGGGCACTTGAAGGATACTCTGCAGTCTACACACTCCAGGAAATGCTTACTATCAAATCTGACGACGTGACAGGAAGAAATAAGACATATGAAAACGTGATCAAGGGAGGAAAACTCAGGATCAATGGTCTTCCAGAATCATTCAATCTCGTGATGTATCTGTTCAAGGGACTTGGACAAAACATCGAACCTCTTAGTGAGGATAGTATCGAAGCGGTACATAAAGAACGTATTGATAAGATATTGAAACTAGGCCTCAGAGGTATTACATCACCAGTAGGTATTGAAGATGCGCTCAGCGAAGAAGGAGAAGAGCAGAAACTTGAAGACAAGAAAGAGATGATAGAAAACGTTATCACAGAACTCGAAGACTTTGGAGAAATGGAATAACACAACAGTATAAAGTTTGTAACGTTTATGAAGTTAAAACTACTTTAATGTTTCTACTTTATAAACCTTCTACTTTATGAACTATGTTTAGTGATTAGTAGACCGAAGGCGCTCTATGAGCGCCTCTGCTAGTTGCCATCTGCTACTCTAACTATTTAGTTTATTAGTGTGTATTGCATATGGAAAAATCTCATTTTGATGGACTGATGGTGACGCTTGCTTCACCAGAGAACATCGCAAAATGGTCGTTCGGTTCAGTAGATAGTCCTGATACTATCAACTATAGAACTGGGAAGCCAAAACCCAGAGGGCTTTTTTGTGAAGCCATTTTCGGACCTATGAAGAACTATGAATGTGGATGTGGAAAATATAAAGGTGTGAGATATAAGGGAATTGTATGTGAGCGCTGTGGTGTTGAAGTAACAACATCGAGAGTAAGAAGAGAAAGGATGGGACATGTAGAACTCGCCGCCCCAGTTATCCACGTATGGTATATCAAAGCTACTCCTTCAAGGATTGGTCTTCTTCTCAATCTCTCAGTAAACGAGATCGAAAAGATTCTCTACTTCGTGAAGTATGTTCTTATCAACGACGTATCAGAGGCTGACAAGAAAGAAATTTTCAAAAGACTTGAGGCGGACTACAAGACAAAGCTTGAAGAGATCGAGGCGCTCTACAAAGAGGAAGCTGTGAACTCTACAAAGAAAAACGATGTAGAAAAGCTTTACGCAGACAACAAGAATAATATTGAAAAAGAGTTCAACAGAATCAAGTCTGTGGTAGCAAACCTTAAGACAAGCGCAACTATCCTCGAAAGTGATTACAGAAATATTTTCTGGAGATTTGATGATATTCTTAGTTTCAAATCTGGTTCTGAAGCTATCTATAAACTCCTTTCAAATGTAAATGTAGAGAAAGAAATCAAAGATCTTATCAAAGACTTTGGTGGATTTAAGGGTGAAGCGAAAAACAAAGCTCTTAAGCTTATGAAACTTCTCATCAACCTCTATATTTCTGGCGTAAAACCTGAGTGGATGGTGATTAAAAACCTTCCAGTTATCCCACCAGACCTTAGACCAGTTGTACAGCTCGATGGAGGTAGATTTGCATCATCTGACGTGAATCTGTTCTATAGACGCGTACTCATGCGTAATATCCGTTTGAAGAAAATGATCCAGGTTGGCATGCCCGATGTCGTAAAGAAAAACGAAATCAGACTCCTCCAGGAATCTATCAACAATCTTATCGTCGGGGAAAAAGCTGGTGCTGCTAAGGGAGGTTCAGGAGTGAAAGTATTTAAATCTCTGACGGACATGCTTTCTGGTAAGGAAGGTATATTCAGAAAGAACTTACTTGGTAAACGTGTGGACTACTCAGGTAGATCGGTAATTACTGTTTGACCTCAGCTCAAACTCGATGAATGTGGACTCCCTCTCTACATCGCGGTAAAGATGTTCACACCTTTCATCATCGGAAAACTTATCGAAAGAAAGATCGTCTATACTCCAAAACAGGCAGAAAAACTTATCAAGGAAGAAAACCCAATTTCACTTAAGATTCTTGAAGAAGTGATCAAAGATAAATATGTGCTCCTCAACCGTGCACCAACACTTCATAGACTTTCTATCGAAGCGTTCAAGATCAAACTTATGCCTGGAAAGACTATCAGACTACACCCACTCGTGTGTGCATCGTTCAACGCCGACTTCGACGGAGACCAGATGGCAGTACATCTTCCTCTTTCAGAAGAAGCACAAAAAGAAGCAAAAGAACTTATCGCAGCAGACAAAAACATCTTGAAACCATCATCTGGTGAGCCAACTATTACTCACCATCAGGATATGACGCTCGGTATCTATTATGTCACAGACAATTATACAAAAACACCTACATACGCAGGCATCTTCACGAACTATGAGGCAGTCAAGAGCCGTTACTACGCCGGAGATGTACATCTCCGTCATCAAATTAAATTCCTTCATGATGGTCAGTATATCGATACAACTGTTGGTAGAGTTCTCTTCAATGATCTTCTCCCTGAAAAGATTAGATTTAAAAACGAGACTATTACAAAGAAAGGAATTAAAAAGATCCTTGATGAAATCTATGACAACTACGAAATGGATGTTGTAGTACAGGTAGCAGACAAGCTCAAAGATCGGTGATTTAAATACGCAACCATCTCTGCGACGACAGTAAACATGTTTGACATGATGGTTCCGAAAGAGAAAGAAGAACTTCTCAAGGAAGGTCATGTGAAGGTAAATGAAATCTACAACTTTGCGTTTAAGGGATTCGTCTCTGAAGATGAAAAACATAGATTAATCATTAGAACGTGGTCAGATGTAGTAAAAAAGATCGAAAAACTTGTAAAAGAAACATATAAGCCAGGTAACAATGCCTACACTCTTGTTGACTCTGGAGCGCGTGGTACGTGGGGTCAGATGACACAGTTGTCAGGTATGAAAGGTCTCGTACAGTCTCCATCAGGAGAAATTATTGAGCTCCCTATTCAAGCTTCGCTCGTAGAAGGATTCTCGCCTATCGAATACTTTATTGCTGCCCACGGTGCACGTAAAGGTAAAGCGGATACGGCCCTCAGAACTGCAGAATCAGGTTATCTTACAAGAAGACTCTGTGACTCATCACAAGAAGTTATCGTGAGAAAAGTTGACTGTGGAACACAGGAGTATATCGCATTTACGAAGGAAGAATCAGAACTCAGAAATGAGCCATACAAAGATCTCATCTTCGGTAGAGTTTTGAGTCACGATGCGACAGATGCAAACGGAAACGTAATCATCAAACAAGGCGAGATCCTCGACAAGAGAAATGTGAAACTCATTATTGATGCAGATGTATCTATGGTGAAAGTAAGATCTCCTATGACATGTAAAGTCATCAGTGGTGTATGTCAGAAATGTTTCGGTATGGATCTTTCTACAAGAAAGCCTGTCGAGATTGGTATGCCTGTTGGTATTATCTCATCACAATCTATTGGTGAGCCAGGTACTCAGCTCACGATGCGTACATTCCATGCGGAAAACGTAGCCGGAGGCGAAGGAACCGACATGTCGCAAGGTATTAGAAGAGTAGAAGAATTATTTGAAGTAAGAAAGCCGAAGAAAGCCGCTATTGTTGCTCCTTTCGATGGAAAAGTGATCACAACTGAAACAGGAAAACAGGTTGATGTGGAAATCATCGGAGATCCAGAACCAAAGCCATATGTTATTAAAGAAGGATATAAGGCGACTGTGAAGGTTGGACAAGAAGTAAAGAAAGGAGATGACTATGCAAGTCTTGGAAAGAGCAAATTGAAGCTCAAAGAAGACGGTGTGGTACTCGAAGTACACAAAGACTATCTTACTGTTGGTGTGATCCAAAAGTACAAGAAATCTCTTTCTGGAGGTACAATCCTCAAGGTGAAATCAGGAGCTTCTGTTCTCAAAGGACAGGTTATCTCTACTGGCGCACTCGACGTAGATGAGTACAAAGCTATCGTAGGAGACCTTGAAGCGCAGAAGTATATCGTAAGAGAAGTGAAGAAAGTATATACATCTCAAGGTCAGGACGTAAATGACAAGTACATGGAAGTTATTGTGAAACAGCTCTTCTCTAAGGTATTCATTGAAGATGCGGGAGACAGTAGTTTCATCCCAGGTACGATGATCAAATACGAAGAATATGTAACAGTGAACGAAGAGCTTGCTGCTCAAAAGAAACAATGTGCGAAAGGAAAGCGTCTTGCGCTTGGTCTGACACACATTGCAAAAGAGACTGACAGCTGGTTGTCTGCGGCATCATTTCAGGAAACAATCCGTGTGATGGTGGACAACTCACTCAAGGGAAGCATCGACTATCTCAATGACCTCAAGTCAAATGTGATTATCGGACGTCTCCTCCCAGTTGGTGAGATCTACAGACAAAAACTTGAAGAACTCGAAGGAAAAAGTCAGGAAGAAATCACTTGAAATGAGTAATAAGATTGCTATACTACATAACAGTCCTAAAAAGGCTTTTCTCAAAAGTTTCAACGAAAGTTGGCTTAGAGAGAAGCCTTTCTTAGCATTTCATTCGGAAAAGCCTATAAGCAATTAGATAGTAGACATCTAAGCAACTCAAATTGCAGGTATCTACTATTCATATTGTTTATGGACTTTATACGTTTTTAACTTTAAGAACTCCTAAAATGGCACACAAGAAGGCCGCGGGGTCGGCCAAAAACCTCAGAGACTCGAAGCCAAAGTATAGATGAGTAAAAATCTTCGGTGGTCAGCCTGCTGTAGCAGGAAACATCATCATCAGACAAAAAGGTGATGAGTACGAATGCGGAGAAGGTGTTTACAAGGGAAGAGACTTCTCTATCCACGCTCTTCAAGATGGTATCGTTTCTTTCAAGAAGAAAAACTTCAAGAGATTTGACGGTAGAACATACCTCAAAACAGTAGTTGAAGTAAAACAATCGTAATCACCAAATTGTAAACGTTTTAGTTTCCATGTTTATAGACAATGGCAGTACCTAGGAAAAAGAATTCCATACATAAGAAGCACGTAAGACACTCTGCATGGCTCAGACTCAATCTCGTAAGATTGACTGAAAGATATCCGCAGGTAAAGTGTACAAACTGCGGGAAGTACAAGCTCACTCATAGAGTATGTCCTTCATGTGGTTTCTACGCTGGAAAGCAGATCATCACGATCAAGTCAAAGGACAAGAGCAAGACTATCGACGCATAGTCTCCTCTCTTATTTTCTTATGGTAAAAAGCGGGCTCTGAGCTCGTTTTTTGTTATAAAAAATTATTTTATATTGCATTATGGCTCCCAACAACTACCATTGCTAAAACATAAAACAGCAAATTATGAACTACACAAAAGCACACGAGTTGTTTAAAAATCATGGGATCATTTTCACACTACAAATAGATCCCTCTGTACTGCCTTTCGGGCATGTTGCACACTTTGCATCTAATGGCACACTGGGAGATGAATTATCTGTGATTTCTGTACCGCCTCAAGTACAAGAACTTCGGAGTGCAACCACTCACATTCACCCCGATGCGTTAACAAATGAAATATGGCAAACACTTAAAAAACCTGGAGTATTCCTTACGGTTTTACAGTTTAAAGCCCCAACAACCATAGTACAAGTACAAGAAGACGACACCCTGCTCGTAAGTACTATTGGAGCGCAAAATTAATAAGATAGCAAACAGGGCAATGGTTTCCGGCTTACCGGCAACCATTTTTTTATGAAAAAAAACGGCGATAGAACATCGCCGTATTTAAGTACATAACTTCAGCTATTAAACCATAAGCTGTTTTTGAGCCATTGCCTTTTTACCATAAATGCATCGAGCTCTTTTGGTATTGTCCGTCCTGCATTAATCAAATACAGAGCACAAAGCAATACAATCGGAAAGATAAAAAACTCTAACCTGCTTGCCATCAAAAGCATCATAGCCAGTAGTATAAGGCCAGATACTAGAAAGGAAACGACTAATATCACCGACAATACTGTCTCTACTATCTTATTTCGCACAAGTCCTATGATAACATAGAGATGCCCACCTAAACATACTAGGACATAGCACGTCATTGAAGCAAGCCATTCAACTTCACGTGATTTAGTAAGAAAAAATGGTAAGCCCCATATACTCTGTGCAACGATAACAGCAATGAAGAAAAATAGTTTTTGTTTCATGTATTATTTGTTTAAGATTCGATTATATTGCTGGACATGTAGTTGTCAATCAAAAAAAACGGAAGAAATCTCCCGTTCAACATCGCATAAATTCATACGGCCAATAGTAAAGTCCTGATGTTATAGATATTTTACGCAAACACTCCACTTTGTTCCATAGTGTTCCCAATCTTTTTGGGAAGCATTATTGCCGCCCAGACAAAATAAAACACACTACACAGCAATACCAATAAAGCAAAATAGAGCCCTTCGCTTACTGCAACAATAAAAGTTCCTAGCAGCATGAGTATACAACCCGGCAAAAAGACTATTACGGCCGCTACCAACAATAAAGTCCGCAGCAGTTTATTTCTCATGAAGCCCTCAAGGACATACATATCGCCCAGTAAACACGCTGCAATATACGCCATCACGATCGAAAAGCCGACCATCGTCCCTGGGTTAGTCAGCCAATACACTGGCATTGCACATAAACACTGAGCTCCGATGACATAACCGAAGTAATATAGTTTTTGTTTCATACACACTTGTTTAGACCATCATTATACTGCTGACCACATAATTTTCAATTAAAAAAAACGCGCTGGTACAGCGCGCATTATCATGTCTTATTCAAGGCCAAATTGTCCATCATCCCAAGCACTCGTTTTGATAGCAATAATATATTCTACAACAAGAATGACAAGTGGAGTAAGCACCGTTAAGGTCATCATACCTCCCCATACTTTAGGACGGAAATAGATGAGTAGTCCGATAGTTCCCAATAAAATAGTGACTCCTACTCCTAAAAGGAAAAAAGCCACAATTTCTTGTTTGTACTTATTGTGCATAGTAGTGACAACAAGTTCATCTATTTTCCATATAGCCATGATAATGGCTACCTGAACAACAAGGCTGCCGACAAGCTGCAAAGGAAGAGCAAATATCCAACCAGCCAATAGTACGAGCGCTACCCAAACGGCAGCATGCTTCAGATAACTTTTGTAACGTTTTGTCATAAGCGTTTGGTTTAAGTCTCGATTGTAGGATTACGCTATGTTTTGTCAACAAAAAAAGCGAGGGATACTCCTCTCGCTATTTACCTAGAAGAAAAAACTCCAAGATAAGTCATAATGTAACTGACTACACTTAGCAGGCTCATAGAACCAGCCCACAAAAAATCGTGAAACATAATCAAAAAACCCGCAGCAATAATAACACTTAGAATCGCTATGGCAGTAAGCAAATCTGCCTTCCACTTGGTGGCGGAAATCGACAGAAATGAGCATAGCGTTGCCGCCACAATAGGAGCAGCAACCAATACTTGGATTTCAGAATGCGCACCGTAGTTACACCCTAAAAGCCACACAAAGAGGCAAACAAATACAAGGTAAATAATGATCCTGTGTATTTTGTATAAAAATCCAGTCGTAATTTTTAACATAGATGAACTCATACGTTTTTTGTTTTTAGAATGGGATTATATAACTCTCTTGCCTTTTTATCAATATGATTTACTTTTTGCTTTTCACCACTCTTTTCTTATAATAATATGGTATATTCTCAATGCAAAAGGCTCAATTCTCAATATTATTGAGCATTTAACATTTAACACTTCGAATTGATAAGATGAATATAGCCGCTCGTATCGTTGCCAGAAAGATAGTCCTCACCTATTTCTATGAGAAAATGATCGCAGACTACCTGGTCAATAACGATCATATGCTCGACGAGATCAATAATATCAAGCTCCCTGCTTCTGTTCTTTCACAAAAGGAAGAAGACGCAAGACCTCAGATCAAAGCCGATCTTCATGCGCAATTTTCCAATAGCGATTTCGATGAAGACATTACGTACATTGTAAAAAACAGCTTTGAGAAGCACTTAGAAACAGGAATCGACTTTGAGTACATCAATGCCGTAGGAAAGAGTTACAATGAATACAAGGAAGCAATTGCCATCGGCGTCAATAAGTTCGCAACAAGTTTCAAGTACGAAGATATGGATCTGATCGATAGAGTAATTTTCCTACTCGGTTATGCGGAATACAGAACGCTCAAGACACCAAAGGAAATCATCATGAATGAGATGGTTGAGCTCGCAAAGAAGTACGGCGACGAAGGAACTCCGAAACTGGTAAATGGAATCCTTCATAAGATCATTGCCGATCTTGATGCAGAAAACCCACCTGCCGCGACTACCGACAAACCTGCAAAGAAAGTGAAAAATAATAAATAATATTTTCCGTCTTGTAGGGACGCAATATATTGCGTCCGTTTTTTATATGTTGGAATTATAGGGAGGTATTATTGCGTATTGTTTATATCAAAAAAAGCGCCTGATACAGGGCGCTTTTACGTATAAGAAATAGGTTTTTAGAGCTTGCCGTTATTTTCATTTGCAAGAGCCTCATCCATGACAAGTTCGACCATCTTCTCGTCGATAACTTCAGCCAGTTGCAGCACTTCTACAGCAAAGACAGTATCATAGAACGGTGGAAAGTTAGAGCACGAGAGAATGCAGTACACATTTTCTTTCAGTAATACACATATTGCGCCACCGTACTGTTTAGCAGCATAGCTTTGTGTAAACAGGCTTGTCCTTTCCGTATAGCCCATTACGCGCCTTATAAGCAACCGCATTGCCTTCTCAGCAGCATAGGTCATCTTTTCAGCGACCTTATCCTGTGGCAACAACCCTATGAGAGCACCTTCAGCCTCCTCCTGATAGAACTGGGTGCCTGATATGTGTACTATCATACCATAAAGATAGACCCCGCTTTTATCGGAAGGAAGCACATCTTTATGTTTTTCCAGAAACACTGGAAGATGCTGCTTCGCAGCTTTCACAATCTTTGTAATAAGTTTCATTGTATTTGCGTTTTAGATTTTGATTATATACATAATAAGATCTTTGTCAATATTCGTTTCTTTTGCAAAAATCTCCCTTTTCAGTAAAAATGTCTACAAGCAGATAGATTTTAGCAATTGGCAGATAGCACAGATAGTGCTACTTGCTAGCTGCTAACATCTAGTTGCTGAATGATGCATTTAGCATATTAGTACTATAACCAATGAGTTTTCCCCCTTTTGTAACGGGTAAGCTGGAAGAATGTAAGACATTCTTGGCTTCGCTCGGGCTAGATATCAGTCAAATCAAAGACGAACAGATGCTCTTAACAGCTTTTGTCCATAAATCATATGCAGCAGATTTTCGTGAACCCATCGGACACAATGAAAGACTAGAGTTTTTGGGCGACGGAATCCTCGGAGCGGTTATCAACACCCAGCTCTACAAGAACTTTCCTTCTGAGCCAGAATCCACCCTGACCCTCTATAAAATCGCCCTGGTAAGGGCGGAAACCCTCGCAGATGTGGCCAGAGAAATCGGCCTGGACCAGGTAATCATCCTCGGTAACGGTGAATTAAAAAATGATGGAAGAAATAAAGAGACGATCCTGTGCGATTGCATGGAAGCGATTTTGGGCTATATTTACCTTGATCTTGGCGCAAATGCCGTTGAAAACGTGATCAAAAACTGTATCTATATAAAGGTTGAACAGATACAGAAAGGCCAAGTCAAAAGCAATAAAACCCTGCTTCAGGAAGAAGTACAAAAAATTCATAAAAATATTCCGATCTATATTGATGAACCACACGAACAGGATAGTAAAAACAATGTCACCACTTATCTGTCACGCGTGATTATCGATGGCAAAGAAATAGCCGTCGGCTACGGCGCCAACAAGAAGAAGGCGCAGGACGAAGCCGCTAAGCTTGCTTACCAGCATTTAACACAAACAACCGAAAGAGCAGAGATCAGAGGGCAAGATTAACATATATATTATTTCATTCTGCTCTTTGATTTATAACCTTTGCGTTGTTTGCATCTAATAAACAATTCACTTTAGCATTATTTAATCTTAGCAAACATGAAGCGTTTCCCGATTGTAAAAAACAGTATTATGTGGCTCACTATCTCTGCACTTATAACGATCATCGGAGCAGGAATCTTCTTTAGATACCAGAAACTTTCCATCCAGTTTACTGGAGGTATGGAAATCAAGGTAGACGGCTCTCTTCCTCAGGAACAAGTAACAGAAGAAGTGAAAGATCTTCTTGGGAAAGAAGGTTATGAAGATCCTCTCGTAAGTGTTGGTGAGAAAGATGGATACGATAACATTCTTCTCCAGATCAATGTAGATAACCAGGAAAAAGTAACACAGCTTGGGAAAGACATCCAGGCTTATCTTATCAGCAGAGGTTATATCAAAGATGCAAATGACATCCTTGAACAGTCTATCATCGGAGCTAGCATCGGTGACTATGTAAAGAATAGTACAATTTGGGCTCTTGCACTTTGATTTCTCTTCATCGCCATCTACATCGCATTTGCATTTATGGGAGTAAGAGATTTCATCTCTCCTGTAGTACTTGGATTCCTTACGTTGAGTACTCTCGTCTTCGACGTTGCCGTCACAGTAGGTGCTTATGGACTTCTCATGGCAGCAAATCCAACGCTTCAGGTAGATACTATCTTCGTACTTGGTATCCTGACTATCATGGGTTATAGTATCAACGACACGATCATCATCTTTGACCGTATCAGAGAGAACATCAAAGACCATGCTCAGCAGATCTCTTCTGGAAAGCTCACATATGAAAAGCTTTTTGATGATAGTATCTGGCAAACGATGAGAAGAACGCTTGGAACATCTCTTTCAACATTCCTCGTGATCATCTGTATGTTCGTCTTCGGTACTGGTATCATGCAATCATTTTCATTCCTCATCGGTATGGGTATCATCGCGGGAACACTCTCATCTATTTTCATCGCAGCGCCGTTCTCATACATGATCATCAGACACGTACAAAAGAAAAAATAATTCCATACTATAGGGACAACATTATTGTTGGCAAGCTATAAAAGAGGACGCGCTCATATGCGTCTTTTTTTATACAAAAAAAGAGCCCCGCAATCGGGGCCCCACTCCTCATCCATCAACTCACTATTTTTTCAATTTGTTTTGGACCCATAAGTCCATTTTCCGGATATGAAATCCCAGAATAGTTTTGCAAAAACATAGACTAGGAATATCCAGATGAAGACTATTATTAAGCCAAGCATAGCGCTTCCTACCACTGGTAAGATAGGCAAGCACCAATAAAAAACGTCCTCCCTTTTTCTCCCAATGAATTCTTCAATGGTGAAATCTCTCTGTAGATACGAAGGAAATGATTGTAAATAACGGTACACCTGTTGGCACCGCCACACAAAGAGAAGCACATATGCTATCCCAAAGTATGTTAGGAGGTATTCATATATCTTTTCCATAGAGTTTGTTATTTGTGTGATTACTATTTTACAAATCTTGATCTGGTTGTCAATCCGGCTTTTATGGCTTTTCTCTTTGCAAAACACCTCCATAACCTTTATAAACTTTGAGAACTTTATACTTTACGAACTGAGACATGAACATAGTACTATTATGAGCTGGATGAACAGGACTCTCTTCACTGGGATTTCTTTTTAAGGATCTTGGAATAGACAATGTTATTTGTATTGATGGCGCGCAGAGTCAGATTACTGATGAACTCGCCAAGATATGATATGATGTGATTATTGGTGAAGGAAAATATGAGATCAAGAGCACAGATTTTGTGATTTACTCTGATGCACTACTCAAAAGCCCGGAGCTCGCTCATGCAAAAAAAATGGCCGAAGAATCGACCAGAAAAGCTCGCTATCCGATGAGTTATTTTCAGTTTCTGGGAGAAATCAGCAAATACTTTGAGACTATTGCTATTGCAGGAACTCACTGAAAGTCTACGACAACAGCGCTTGCTACCTACACTCTCAGCCAACTTGATAGCAAGCTTGGACTAGGAATTCTTGGTGCGCTTGTTCCACAGTTAGACAATAAAAACTACTGGCTCAATCGCAAAGCAACAGATGATATCAAAAAGATTTTTGACTATATCCTCGATGGAAAACAAAGTGAATGGGATGAGTCCCTCCGTAACAAATATCGCTTCGTGATCGAGGCCGACGAGTTCAATCGTCACTTCCTCTATCTCGATGTCGACTACGCGCTTGTATTAAATGCCGAACTGGACCACAGTGATATCTACGCAAACGATGCCATCTACTTCGAAGCTTTTCACCAGTTCGGAAACAAAGCAAAAAAGAACATCCGAGCTATCGCTGGAGAAAAAGGCATAGATCGCTTTGCTGAGCCATTGATCCACACAGATGGGAAGCTGCTCATTGTTGACGACTCTGCATCGGCTCCAAACGTCTATCATCCATGAGCTGAATTGCAACCCATGACCTATGATTTAGGGAACAATAAGAAACTAGAACTCATAGAAACATATCCACTTTCACTGCAGCATATTTTTGGAAAACACAATCAGAAAAACGCATCGCTCGTCTATGCACTTACTGCACATCTTTTAGGCTATACCGACTTTGAACTGGGCGCAAACGAATCAATTATAGCCGCACTCAATAGTTTCACCGGTCTTCGAAGAAGGATGGAATATCTCAGAACAAACGATAACGGCGCTCTGATCTATACTGACTACGGTCATCATCCAACAGAAATCAATGCAGTCTATCACGCAATGAGAGACAAATATGCAGACAAAAAAATAGTGGCGATTGTCCAACCACATCAGATGCGTCGCGTATTAGAATTTTGGGATGAATGGGTGCATGTGTTGAAACAGTTTGATACGCTCTACATTTATCCAATCTACGCAGCCAGAGAAGACATCGCAGTTCTGCTCAAGGAGTTTGAAGATAAGATCACCACACAAGCAACAAACGCTGAAGACGTAAGCCTTGAGATAGCTATCCAAACATGAGCAAAATACCTCAAAGACATTAACGAAGTAAAAGAAATTATGAATAACGCCAAAGAAAGCGAACTAGTAACAGTGTTCACCGCAGGAAACTTAGACTATCTCATAAGAAACTAATCCGTTGAAATCAGACACTACTTTCTATATCTTACTGGAGGTTCCAAAAAATATGGTATAAGATCCCCCGATTTTATACTATAATTCTCATCACACATGACAGAGCTCGATCTTGAATTTTTCAGAAGATGTCATCCACTTAGCGATGAAGAACGCACTCAATTGGAGAAAGAGTTTGACGAAGAGGAAGCAGCATTACGAGACAAGGTCGCATCTCGCACTGAGCAACAGAGAAAACAAATCTCGGAAGCCATTAATATACTCTTTATGGATAACCTTATAGCAGAATTTGGCTTTACCAGAAAGAATTAAAAAAACCAGCCTTTACGCTGGTTTTTTATGTTATTCTTCGTCTTCCATATCTTCCATCTCTTCTATCTCCTCAAGAGCTTTCTCTGGGATGATATTTTTTCCAAGACGAACTTCTTTGATCTTGTTCTGAATATCAGTATTGAGTGAGTTAAAGAGCTTTTCATCAGACTTAAACATTTCGAGAAGTCTGTCTTTACCTTGGATTTTCTCCTTCTTGCCTGGAACAGTATAAAATGCTCCTGACTTCTGTATAAGTCCTAAGATGCTTGCTGCTTCGATCACATCAAGTCCCTTATCGATACCTGATTTAAATCTGATAGGTATCTCAGCTGCTCTAAACGGAGCTGCAATCTTGTTTTTTACTACCTTTACCTTTGTTGCATATCCGATAAGTTCCTTATTTTCTTCAATCTTTTCACCACGTCTGATCTCAAGTCTTTGTGATGCGTAGAATTTCAATGCGTTACCACCTGTTGTTGTCTCAGGATTACCAAACATCACACCGATCTTCATACGAATCTGGTTAATAAAGATGATCGTCGTTCCTGTCTTCGCCATGATAGATGTGAGTTTTCTGAGTCATTGTGACATCATACGAGCCTGAAGACCCATATGACTGTCTCCCATGTCTCCTTCCACTTCGGCTCTTGGTACAAGCGCAGCTACTGAGTCGATAACGATAAGTTTTACGGCTCCTGTCTTCGCAAGCTCTTCTGCAATATCGAGTGCTTGCTCACCATAGTCGGGCTGAGAAAGCAATAAGTTTTCTGTATCTACACCAAGCACACGCGCATATCCTGGATCCAATGCATGCTCCGCATCGATGAACGCACATGTTTCACCACGCTTTTGCATTTGCGCAATAGCATTAAGCGCTATAGTAGTTTTACCTGATGATTCTGGTCCATAGATCTCGATCGCACGACCTTCAGGATATCCTCCTCCTAAGATAAGATCTAATACGTACGATCCCGAATGAAATGTCGTCACGAGTCATACATTACTACTGTCACCCATACGAATAATCGCTCCCTTTCCAAATTTCTTCTCAATGTTCTTTCTTGCTTCATCCAATACCTGGTTCTTACTTGCCATCTTCAAAAGAATTAATAATAAAACGTTCGTAGTCATAGTCACTTTTTTTACGAAAACAACCCCATTAACGTCTACGAGAAACTTACTTACGATAATGTCAAACATCTTACTAATAGAACGAACGTTCTACTCATATATTAGTCCACCTTTTTAAACAAAAGAGAAGGACTTTTTTCTATCGGCTATTTACATATAGTACTCATATATCTTATATAAATCTCTCTTTTTCATGCAGATCCAAGCCAATATATCACTCTTACCATACAATACGTTTCATATTGATTGCATAACAGATCACTTTGCAGACGTGCATACATCTCAAGATTTTCTTGATCTTCTTACGACTCCAGAATGGACGACAGCTCGCAAAAAGCTTTTCCTCGGCGGAGGCTCGAATATTCTTTTGACTGAGCCAGCATTTCATGGATTAGTAATACGCAACAATATTCTCTGAAAAGAGATTCGCGAAGCGGAAGATGGCGTATACGTGAAGGTCTGAGCTGGCGAAAGCCGAAATGAGTTCGTCCAGTGGACGATAAATAAATGATTATGTTGATTAGAAAACCTCATCAGTATCCCCGGAAGCGTCGGAGCTGCACCTATACAAAACATCGGCGCATATGGCGTAGAAGCAAAAGATGTTATAGCAAACGTTGGATGAATTGCGATATCATCTGTAGAGATGGGCCGCGGCACGTCTCTCTCATTAACCAACGAACAATGCGCCTTCTGCTATCGCGACAGTATTTTCAAACATGAATTTAAAGATATTTTTTTCGTCACTGACGTGACGTTTCGCCTGCAGCGCTACGCGAGCGAAAGTTATAAGCCGCTTGTTGAGTATGGAGCTATCAAGCAGGAATTAGCCAAGCAGTGAATAAGCTCTCCCACACCCCAAGACATGGCAAATGTCGTCGCTGCCATAAGAGCAAGCAAGCTCCCTGATCCTAAAAATGTGTGAACAGCCGGCAGCTTTTTTAAGAACGTCTATTTGAATAAAGAGCAATATGATGCTTTCATACAAAGAGTCGCACGTCGTCATCCAGATCTCTCGCCTGTCAGTTATGAAGTATCGCCAAATGAATATAAGATCCCTGCTGGTCGGATCATCGATCAGCTACTCTGATATCGCGGACATCGCGAATGAGACGTCGGCTGTCGGCCAGAGCAAGCGCTCTGTCTTGTTAATTACGCCAATGCAACATGACCAGAAGTTGTGCAATTTGCAGAAAAGATACAGCAAGAATGTTATGAAAAACTATGAATAGAGATCGAACCGGAGGTAAATTTCATCTCCTCATTATAGGGACTCATCGTTAATGCGTCGTCCGTCGTCGCGCCGTTCACGTCAGTATTTTACATAACAAAAACATTGCCACTTGGCAATGTTTCTTTGATCATGCTGACATCTTTTCATATGAGTCTCTATAACTTCTTCGTAATAATCACTATCTTCTTATATTTCGTTACCCACTCTGCAAAAGTCATCTGTTTCAGATAAAGCAAGGTAGCAAGCTCTCTTCCCACATAACGCCAGTGCCATGGCTCTACTACATATCCATCAACCTCTCTTCATTTCTGATAGGATTGGATCCATCATCGTCTATGTGCATTTCTTTGAAGCCAGTCATAGTAACCATTGTATCCTTTCACATCAGCGCTGTTAGCGGTGAACAAATCTGCAGCAAGTCAGAGCTGATGTTCGCTATGTCCCGGAAGCGCAGAAAACCCTGCAGCAGCAAGACCATGTGTCTCCATATAGCCTGCGAATAATGTATTTTGCAGTCAAAAGCTTCTATACGAACTTACGACAACAAGACGTTTGTTAAAGATCGCATGGAAGTGATAAGCCATATCAGAAAGTTGATCAAACGCTTCGCGCCTGAGAAATCACACTCCTCACTGCACCCGGATAAATGGAGATTCGACCAATGAAACAAGATCATTTGGCTTGTAACGAAGAAAATTGAGAGGCGCATTTGGCGCAACATATCTCGTGATACTATCATCACTCGTGATGTCGAGCTGCTGCGCATATACATACGACGAACCATCACCAACAATAGGTGACAAGTACGTATATTGCGTGGTTAGACCTATCATTAAGCTTGCAACTCACAGCATTAGTTCTCGCGCACAATAAAAAAAAACATTATACCTATCATGTATAATGTTTTCTTGGCAAACTAAAAGGTGAAAGAGCAAAGAGCAGAATGAAATAACGTACCTTATTAATTTTTTGCTCTCTGATCTCTGATCTTTAAGTTTATTTGTTCGTTAGTTCCGCCTGATCGTTATGCATAGTTGGATTATAAAACTTAAACAGCAGCGCTACGATATCAGTAAGTTCGAGTCTATCAGTATCTATATTCATTCCCCTCAACCCCTCCTTGATAAGCGAACATCTTGTATCGAGAAACTTTCTATTTTTCACAAATCCACGATATCTTTCCACGATCTTTTCTGCGCTATCTTTACTTTCAAGTACATCAAGAAACTTTTTCCACCAGGGCTTTTTCATATTCGCTTCATCTTCCGATACCGCATCTGCATAATACGGAACAACTATGTAAAACTCCTTCACATAGATCAAACCCTGCGCCAGATTTATTTTATCAAGAAAATCTACATACTGCTGACCGTGCTGTTTCAGCACATCATTTTCAATGATATTCACATTGTCATTCATATATCCAAGATAATGCGTCAGGTCGAGATAGGTACTACGAACAAGTATTTGAATAGGAAAATCCAGACCATTGAGAAATCTTTTATATTGCTGGATAACCACATCCTGCTCATCTGCATTTTTCAGATCAAGATTGAGACCTGATACCCTGATGACACCTCTGAGTCATCCATCTTTTAGGACGATCGTATCACCTCTGATCTCAGAAATAGGAAGCATCGTCTCAGTGTTAAACACCTGGTCATGCACTCCCTTCTGTATCTTTCCCTTCTCGAAGTTGAACAGCTTAAAAGCCATAGTTCTGTAAAGCTAAAGTATAAAGCACATATGCAGCACTTAGATGTTAGATTTTAGATTATAGCAACCTTATTTTGCCAACATCTAACATCTATAATCTAACTGCTATTTTTAGAACCCTTGATTAAACACGTAGAACGCGAAGTTTACAAACAGCCATGAGATACCGATGACAAAAAGTGCGATAGCCGCTCCTGTCACTGTTTTCTTTGCTTGTCCAAAGCCCTTATCCTGCTCACGGAAGAACATCATGTAAAAACCATAGATGATCACGATGAGCGCGATAAACGCAGTGAACGATAAGACATAGTTAATAATAATTTGTATATAACTAAGTGCCTTGCCATCACCAGCGTAATTTATGCCAAACACATCAAGTAGTCTTTCAAGAAGACTTGCGCGCTGATTTGTCTGAGAGAGAAGAATACCGGCGTCTGATGTTGGCGCGCCAGCACCTCTCATTTCATTGTAAAAAGGTTCGCTTGTATATCCACCTCATCCGCCTCCTCATCCAAGATCTATGTTGATGCCTCCCCATCCTACGCTGATGTCGAGGGCGCTCGCGCGGAGGATCATATTCTTCACCGACAAAAGCGCGACGATGATCCATCCGATAATACCTTTTGTTTTGAGTGTGTTTTTCATGGTACTTTTGTATTAGAGAAGAATAAATGTATCAATCAGATAGATAATGAAACTCACGATAAGCCAGCTCACTGCAATACCAATAATCGCAATCGCAGATGTTCTCATGCCGCCTCGTCCCTTCTTCACCGCTGCGTCATCTCCTGCTGCGGTAATGATCATAAATCCATAGTAGAGAAGATACGCTAAAGCAATTAAGCCAAGCAAAGTAAGCACCCAGTTGAGCATATTATGTACGTAGCCAAGCGTCTGATTTTGCGCCTGATAGACGGTGTTAATAGGCCCATTGTAGTAGAGTCCCCTTATATTTCTTCCGGGATTGTCCATACCTCCTCTGAGCGGATTACCAGGTCAGATATCGTTTGTTGTTACAGCATCCTGCTCGTTTCTGGTGTAAACCGACGAAGTGTTATCAAAAAATACGATCGCATGAGCGCTGGTAGAAAGTCCGAGCAAAAGTCCGAGAATAGGGAATAATATCTTTTTCATGGTTTCAAGAAGGAAATAATACTCTTAGATTATACTGCCAAAAGCCATTTTTTGCAAAAATATAGGCTTATTTATAGCACAACAGCAATTGACTTAATCGTCAAAGCATTCGCAATAATGACAATATCTAAAAAGCGGCCGTTTCCGGTCCGCTTTTTCTTATTTACAATACTCACTATTTCATTCGTAACTCGTAATTATTAATTCGTAATTGCTCTTTTAAGTCTATTAATAACCCTCTCTTTCCCCATCACCTTCATCGTCTCACACAGATCTGGTGTTGTCTTCGAAAGCAAGAGTTGAATACGCAAGAACATAGCAAGATCTCCTGTCTTTCCGACATATCATCCTTCTTTAAACTCTGCGTTACCTGTCGCAAATCTCATCCCTTCAGGCATATTTTTTCCTATCTCTTTCAATTGTTCAAACCAACTCGTTTTATCCTGCTCAAGATTCATCTCTGCGCAATATTTTTCTACAAACGCACGGACGATGTCCGGCGTCATATTCTCAGGATACGCCGGCTTTTCGCTATAGTTCGCATCGTAATTTTCATCATAGAACATGGGCAATTGTCCAGCGATATCAGACAACTTATGATATCTTTTTGGATCAAGCTCTGTACAACGTTCAATGTTGAGCGCGTTAAATGTGTACTCAGGATGCTTCACCATTAACTCATAGAGGTTATAGGTCATAGGTCATGGGTTATCCCTTATCCCCTTGCCCTTATCCCCTGACTCGTAACTCGTAACTCGTAACTCGTAATATGTTTTTGCTCGCTCTACACACATATCAGCAAATGTTTGCTTATCAAGCTTCGCGAGCCACTCTTTCGACACAAAGTCGAGTTTCACGAGATCGAAGAGAGCTCATGACTCATTCATATGAGAGATATTAAACACGAAATCGAGATACGTTTTTTCCGGATTATTTTTCTGTCGCTCTTCAAAAGAAGGATCGATAATGTTCATGAGAAACTCCATAATCGCATCGACCGGATAACCTTCTGCAAAGAACCAACGAATGTCTGCTTCTTTATCTTTACGCTTAGAAAGCTTTCTCTTATTGCCATTTTCGAGCTTGAGAAGCGGCGAAACGTGTGCGAAGTGAGGTGGCGTTACACCGAGAAATGAAAACAATTGCAGATGAAGCGGCAAGCTTGCGAACCACTCATCACTACGGATGACATGCGTCGTTCCCATAAAATGATCATCAACTAGATGCGCAAAATGATAGGTCGGCAAGCCGTCTTTCGCTTTGATAAGCACCACGTCGAGAAAATTATCTTGCGTCTCTACATCTCCCTTAATAAGATCTTTCACTGTTACTCTTTTCTTTGTATCTCCGTGCGAACGCAAGCGAATAACAAAAGGGCTACCTTGCTCTATCATTTTTTTCTGCTCATCAAATGAAGCATCGCGCCACTTTGAGTACGAGCCATAGATACCAGGTATAAGCTTATTATCCTGTTGCTGTTTTCTTACGGCATCCAGTTCTTCCGGACTCATCCAACATGGATACGCGAGTCCTTGCTCGACAAAATATTTCGCTACTGCATGGTATAAATCTTTACGCTGCGACTGGATATACGGTCCATAGTTACCAACATCTTCCTGGTTTTTCCCAATTGGTCCTTCATCTATTTGAATATGAAACTCTTTCAAGCCATCAATAATCATCTGTATTCCTCACTCAATTCCTCTTTCCTGATCGGTATCTTCTATACGAAGAAACATAACGCCTTTCGCGTTATTTTGATGCACAAATCTCTCTGCAATAAACGATGTTGAAACACCGCCGATATGCAAAAAGCCTGTTGGACTTGGCGCAAAACGCGTCACATGCTGTCCTTCTGGACGCGCTGGATAGCGCTTTTTCAGATCCTCAATCGTCTCCGTTACATGAGGAAACAATAAGTTCGCAAGTTCTAATGACATAGTTACACAACTTTATATTCTAAATATTCTATAGAAGGCTCCTTTTGTAAAGGAGCTCCCTGAGCTATATCAGGGTGAGGATTTTCATAATAGCAAATATAACCATTTACTATGAGAACAAAAGCTCTTTCAACTCATCTATCTTTCCAGGCACAACATACTCTCTCAAAAACCAATTACCGAGATCGTAGAATAGGTCTCCACGCTTCACGTGTTCTATAAAATCTTCAAAAGAAATATATTCTACCGAAATAAGCTCACCCCCATCAAGCTGTTGTTCTCCAAATGAGAGCGGACCACGAGCCAGATAATAGTGCTTATATGATTCAACCAACCCTACATTACTCGACACAGACGTAAGCGGAAAAAACTCGTTAAATGTGATTCCCGTCTCTTCTGCCACTTCTCTCACTATAGCAGCATCTGGCTCTTCACCACTGTCAATCATACCGCCTGGGATCGTATAATATGTACTTGTTCATGGCTGCTCACTTGCGAGCACAAGAATTTTCCCATCCACTACACAGATTGCCTTTACCACATCATATGCTCTTACCCACTCAAATGTCTTCGTCGTCCCATCAAACAACTCTGTTTCTTTCTCATATGCTACAAACAACTGATTTTCAAACACTTTCTTCGCATCAGCGGGAATTTTTCTTACGCTCATTTCTACTTCATATCGCTAAATAAATATTTTTTATCTTTTATGTATTATTTTTTATGAGGGATAAGTGTCACATTCGCTTCCATCATATAATTCGCTTCTACGCTCTTTACCGGGCTGACAGCAAGATCATCCAGAGAAATATATGTTGTCTTATTATCATACGTAACTTCCAGCTGCTCCGCTTTCCATGAAAGCTTTATCATGCCTCATTGTGAGTTCGTCACTCAGAGATCATCGAGAATATTTTCAATAAGCAAGTGTCCCTCTGAAAGCGCAGCTCCCGCTACAAGACCAGGAAAATGATCTGTATCAAACACATAATCTATAAATCCATCTCTCGTCAGCACCTCTTCTATACGAATCTGCTCATGAGAACCATCCTCAAGATCAACACGCCACCAGTTCTTTCTCTGTCCAATGAACATGTAACACACGCGAGGAACAATATTTTTTTGATACAGTTTTTTATAGAGCGTTATCTTATCGATCGAATAGAAATCGAGCTCGTTATTATGCAAAAAGTTATACATGTTCAACGCGAGCGTCACAATGCGTATATTGGTAAACGACCCAGGTCCATTAATAATACACACCTTTTGTAATTGTGGACTGTGACCTGTGATTTGTGAATTGAGAAAATGAGAAATCGTTTTCTCTAGCTCCCCATTTTCAATAATCGTCTCTTTTCCATCGACAATAAACTGTATCTTATCCGCAGAAATATTTGTGTACAACATAGTACAGTTTATAAAGTTTATAAAGTTAAAAGTTCATAAAATCTTATTTGTTTCTACTTTATGAACTTTAAGAACCTTGAACTGCGTTTAGCCTTGAGCAATATACTGCACGAGCCTAATAATCGTGTAACTGAACATCACGAGCGCAAGTCCGATAAGAGACCATTTAATACCGTTTTTCGCCTTACCGGCTGCACCGTCATCTTTTGCAAGGATATACATAAGACCTGAATAAATCAGCCCCACACCCACTACAGTACCAATAAAAAACGTCGCAGACAAAAAAATATCTTCTATAAACGCCTTCGCGTCTGGTTCCTGATTTTGCTCTCTTATTCCCACGGTTTTATAGATATTGAACGTACACTGGCCGTTGGCCAGTTTTTCCGCATTTGTCCCACAATCAATACCCGCGGCCTCTTCAGCATACACTTTTTGCACCATAGTTTTCTGCAAACAATAAATACTCTCACTATAGCAAAAGTACTTATCATTGCAACAGAACGCAGGCAGCAGATAGTAGATAAATTGTAGCATACTAGTTGCCAATTGCTAGTTGCTAGCTGCAAAAATCAAAAGCGTTTCCTCTTGTATTTGTATAAAGTAAAGCTATCATGGAGCTATGAAACAGGCAAGACAGCTTACGACAACAACTACCACTGGTACAACCCCTTAATAGGACGGTAGAGTTTCGTTTATGTCTCATAAAGCTCTTCACGTCCTACGACTGAGGAGTTTTTCTTTATTATGATAAGATCACGACCCATGGAATTAGAAATCTTGAAACCCAGACATTCATTAGCCCATCTCTTAGCGCAAGCCATCCAGCAAACTGTAGATGCTCATGTAGCATTGGGAACTGGTCCTGCAGTCGAAGATGGCTTCTATTATGACGTTCTGTTCAACGAATGAATAGAGTTTAAAGAAGAAAATCTGAAAGAACTCACAAAAGTGATACAAGGAATTGTGAAGCAAAATCAGGCTTTCGTCTTCTATACAGCAAAAGATAAAGCGGAGGCAGAAAAGATTATGTCATTTTTCGGTGACGCTGCTCGCTTCAAGAAAGAACTTATCGAAAAGTTCGCTGAAAAAGGGATCAACGAATATACTTTCTATCTCAATACTATCCCAGCAGCAGCTGTAGAGAAAATCCTCGGATACGCAAAAGACGACTATAAATCTATCTACAAAAACATTTCTGAATACTTTCATGGCACAGGAGCGATAGCATCGGAGCAATTCGTAACATTCCTCGACCTCTGTGAAGGTCCTCACGTGGAGACAACAAAGGAAATCGATCCGGGTTCGTTTGTCTTAGAAAAGATCGCTGGTGCATACTGGCAAGCAAAAGAGACAAACCCTCAGATGACAAGAATCTATGGACTCGCGTTTGAGTCAAAAGATAAGCTCAAAGAATATCAGACTATGATGGAAGAAGCAAAGAAGCGCGATCATAGAATACTTGGAGCAAGATTGAAACTCTTTACGATCTCAGAACTCGTTGGTTCTGGACTTCCGCTCTTCCAACCAAATGGAGCAATCATTCGTAAAGAACTCGAAGAGTATCTGTGGTCGCTACACAAAGACAGAGGATACAACAGAGTATGGACTCCTCATCTCGCGAAGGAAGAACTCTATAAGATGTCATGACATGCAGGACATTACTTGTCAGACATGTTCAGTGTCCATGGCGGAACATCAAACGAGGACTTCTACGTTAAGCCAATGAACTGTCCTCATCATATGCAGCTCTTCGCCGACAATCAGTTCTCATATCGTGACATGCCTATCAGATATTTCGAACCAGCAACTGTCTATCGTGACGAGAAGACATGACAACTCTCTGGTCTTGCTCGCGTGAGATCTATTACACAAGACGATGGACATCTCTTCTGTCGCGTGAGTCAAATCCACGAAGAAGTGTCGACTGTCGTACAGATCATCAAACAGTTCTATACGACTATGGGTATGATGGAAGGTTACTGGGTAAGACTCTCTCTCAGAGACGACGTCAAAGAAAATTATCTCGGTTCAGACGAAGTATGGACTATTGCAGAAAACGCATTGACAGCAGTGTGCAAAGCAGAGAATCTTCCTTATAAAGAATGAAAAGGAGAAGCAGCTTTCTACTGACCAAAACTCGACTTCATGTTCAAAGACGCCATCGGTCGTGAATGGCAACTTGCGACATGTCAGCTCGACTTCAATCAACCAGAAAGATTCGATCTTTCATACGTCAACGAACAGGGAGAAAAAGAAAGACCAGTGGTTATCCATCGTGCGATCATGGGATCATTTGAGCGTTTCATCGGCGTCATGATAGAACACTTTGCAGGAGCGTTCCCGCTCTGGCTCGCGCCAACACAAATCATGTTCGTTCCGGTTGCAGAAAAGTTTGTCGACTATTGTCATGAACTCAAAACGGCTTGTGCAAAACAAAATCTCAGAGCGAAAGTCGACACAAGCGACGACAGTTTCAGCAAGAAAATCCGCAATGCAGAACTCGACAAGATCCCATACATTGTCATCATCGGTGAAGAAGAAGTCACAGCAAAAACTGTTTCTGTCCGCGTCTATAAGACGAAAGAACAAATGACACTCTCAGCCGACCAGTTCATCGCAGAAAAGGTCGAAGAGTATAAAAATAGAGTATGGTAGTATTTCACTTCTCGCTTTGGATACATGACATATGCACTCTTTTTTCTTCTCGCTCTTATTGCAGAGGTAGTAGGAACTGTATGAGGATTTTGATCATCTATTTTGTTTGTACCGCTAGCGGGATTTTTCCTGCCTTTTCATGAAGTGCTTGGAGTGACAGCACTGTTTCATGTATTTAGCAATATCGCAAAGCTTGTGTTTTTTTACAAACACATTCGCTGGAAACTGCTTTTACTTATAGGCATTCCCAGTGTCATCTTTGTTATCATCGGAGCTTACATGAGCCAGTACATTAAAGGCGATATTGCAAGCTTAGTACTATGAATTTTTTGTATCGCATTTAGTCTTTTCTTCTTGGTTGTTTCAAAGTTTGTCATCAAAGCAACCTCTCGCAACATGATAGCAAGCTGATCATTTGCTGGTTGGCTTGCCGGAATTATTGGTACAGGAGGCGTCATTCGCGGGATGGCCCTCACCACACTCAATCTGGAAAAAAGTATCTATATAGCAACATCGGCATGAATCGACTTTTGAGTAGATGCTAGCCGCTCGGTCGTATATTTTTTCCAGGGCTATATGGATAATATCAATCTACTATACGTTATGGGTCTTATTTGAGTTGCATTTATCGGCTCATACCTTGGTAAGGTGATTATTGGACGCATTTCACAACAAAGATTTCGCCAGTTTGTATTAGGTTTCATCTTTATCACCGGCGTCATTATGGTAATGAAATATTTTATGCTCATACAATAATTCATTATATCCTTTTTCATATAGCATATGCACTATAAAACCATCTATCTTACTTATATTATGTGGGATGTCATAAAAGAACACCCTAAGCGCAAAAATGAAAGACAAAACTAACATCTTTATCTCTTCTTTTTACGCACATGAAAAAATTATTAACCATATGTATCCTTTCTCTTATAGCGCTCACCAATGCAAGTTATCTCACCCGAAGAGCTTTTGAAATTAAAGGATGATCATCCGCAGAAGGATTTTGTGATCTAACCAATAACTTGTCATGCTCAAATGTATTGGCTGCTCAGGAAGCATGGCTCGGCCCAATTCCATTTCCTGCTGTTGCGATCGCAGTCTATCCTATCATTTTTCTTATTGCGCTCTGGGGCATTCGTCGTAAAAAATATAGTCATGCCGCAAACATTCTTACCTATCTTTCTATGGCCGGCATATTATTCAATAGCTACTTTATCATGACAGAAGCTATTGTCATAAAAGCATTTTGCCCACTCTGCTTATTATGCACATGAATCATCATCACCATATTCGTCCTCTCTCTCATTGGGAGAACAGAAGATGAAACACAATAAATTACTATGAAAAATCATCCCTTTACGGATGATTTTTTCAATATTTAAGTTTTCAGCTTTAGGTTTTAAGTTTTTAGTTAATTAGCGATAGATTTCCTTCGCCTGAAATAAGAGATACATAGTTAAGAGGAAGCTGACGATCGCCCGGAAGACACCTCCATCGAGCACATTACCTATAAGCGAAAGTAAAATGGCATAAAATGTATACACCCATCACGAATATTGCCTTTTTCTGAGACGATCAAAAGCTCTGAAATAGAACGCTGCAACAAGCACAGCAATGAGTGTTTGGATTAGCGTCATGATGTATGATCTATCATAACCTCCAACGAACCACCCTCCTAGACCCAGCAAGTAAAGCGCAGACGAGATAATATGTGGTATGGAAACAATTGCTATGATAAGCGCAAGCACAGGAAGCACTTTAGCGATAGCCGCCTTCCGATTATGAGGAAGGATCCATGGCGCTTTTCTAACAAGATACTCATCACCCATGTTTTCCAGTTGCTTAAGAAAAGCCCATGGATGTGTGTAATGAGCACGCTGGTGATGATGTTCGTAATGATGTGAGTGTTGGTCGTACATCGACTGTAATGAATAATAAATTGTAAAGAGACATTATCATGCGTCTCTCATTTGCAAATCTATATTACAAATTATGAACCAGTAACACTACCAGTAGTTACCATGCCACTGCTCATCGTTGTTGGCGCATGCACTTCGCCTACTGGCTTTGCATCTATAAGAAAGTATACCACGATACCGACGATAAGCGCAATAATAATTGCTACCGTAAGATTACCGCCACCATTTTTTTCTGTCATGAGAAAAGAAAAAAAAGATAAAGTAGTTTCATATATAAAGGAGTAAAAATGTTTTGCAAGAGCTCGCTTAGCAGCTATTGACTTATAATTTCTGCTAAGTAGAATATCAATTCAAACACAACCAATATGAAAATACTACGAAATATTTCACAGCGAGACGCCATTCAGATAGCGCTCAATGCGCTGGCGTTTCTCATACTATTCTTCGCTACTGGCGGCCATGGCTCATTCTGGGGATTCCTGACGTTCAACATCACTGCAGGCATTATTCTCACAGAAATACTACTTACTAAAGACAAGGTAGGCGTAGCGCTATGGACCACCAAAGTGGTCACGTACGTGTTCCTTTCGGCAAAGTTCTTTCACAATATGGGAGAACTAAAGAGCGCGTATGTTGCCATGATTGCTATTTCTGCTGGGGCATTCATCATCTCACGCAAGATAGTCAAGAACCGAACATTTGGCTTATGGGGACAAATAGCAGCTTACTGCATTGGTGCCTATATGTACATTACCGCCATCATATCGCATCCTGGCGACTTCAACGTTTCTCACATGACCTTTTGGCTGGTAAATCTCATCTCTTACGCCTTACTCATAAGGCAGATCAACAAAGAAAAAAAGAGCAAAGAGAATCTCATCATTCCCGGCTACGGCGTCTTCATGAGCGCCATTTACATCCTGTGTATGGCCTACACGTACTTCTTCTGATCCCAGAAGGAGTTTTTTTATAACAAAAAAACAACACCCGTAAGCGTTGTTTCTTGGAGCGGAATACGAGGGTCGAACTCGCAACCTCGTCCTTGGCAAGGACGCGCTCTAGCCAATTGAGCTAATTCCGCATGTACTAGCAAGTATATACATTTTACTTGCCAGAACAAGAATAAATACTTCCTTATTATATTTAGAATTTAGCATTCAAAATGTAGAATTATCGAAGTCGATTAGACTTCGATGATCTCCTGCATTGCCTTTTCAACCTCCTGTTTTACCTTCTTCGTGAGAAGCACTCCAGCGAGACCAAGAAAGAAAATAATAACACCGAGAAGTACGATAAGATCTCCTGCAAATACTCCCTGTGCTGCGTTATCGATAAGCATATAATTTCCAAGGAATATAAGCACAATCGCATAGAGAACCACCCACCACTTAAGCCTTTTGACTGCAACTGGCTTGAGTCCAAGAGCAAAGATAAATATTGCAAAGAAAACGATAAATCCTACGCCTACGATCATCTGATATGGGATAAGCGAGTCTATAACAAATGTTTGTTGTTGCGCCATCATCCACACAATATATGCTATACCGATCGCTCCTAGGATAACTGAGAGCGTTCTCTTAAGTCCGTCTTTCATACTCATTAACTAAAAACTAAAGACTGAAAACTCAAAACCAGTTTTAGTTTTATGGTTTAAGTTTTAAGTTGTTATTGTTGTACTGATTTCATTTGGTATTGCAACCCACACCAAGAACGCTATCACATTTTTATCCTTTTATCATTTATTCCTTTCTCATGAAAAGATATATGGCAGAAATGCTTGGTACACTCTTCTTCGTGCTTATCATCGGTCTTAGCGGTGGTGATGCACTTACAGTAGGAGTTGCGCTTATGATCCTTGTCTACGCGACAGGAGCTATCTCTGGCGGGCATCTCAATCCAGCAGTAACACTCTCACTCGCTGTTGCAAAGAAGGTAACGTGGGGTGAAGCGGTAAAATACTGGGTATGGCAGATCATCTGAGCGGTAGTTGGAGCGCTCATCTATTGGGCTATCAAAGGTTCTACGATGCTCATCCTCCCAAGTGACGGAGTTTCTATCTGGGCAATCCTCAGTGGAGAGTTCATCTTCACATTTCTCCTTGCCATGCTTGTCTATCTCGTTGCTGTTTCAAAGAAAACTGCAGGTAACAGCTACTGGGGACTTGCGATCGGTTTGACTGTCTTTGTAGGTATCATGTGTGTCGGAAGGGTAACTGGCGGCGTGTTCAATCCTGCTGTTGCTACAGGACCCATACTCGTAGATATCTTCAATGGAGGTCTTTCTCTCTCTTATCTCTGGATCTATCTTCTCGCAACTCTTCTCGGAGGTGCTATTGCTGGAGGCCTCATTTCTCTCTCGGACGACTAGAAAACTATAGAAGTCTCCTTTGTAAAGGAGCTCCCTCATCTAATGCGAGGGTGAGAATTTAGATAATACAAAAATCGCCCCTGTAGGGGCGATTTTCTTATATTCACAAAACACAATCAATGATTACTCCTTATTCAATTTAAAATTCAAAATTTAGCATTTAAAATTAAAGATTACGATATTTTGTAATCATAGTAGTACTGAAATGCATTCTTGAGAAACATCATAGCCGCATTTTGAGATGGAGTCATAGAGCTTCTGATCATGATATCGTTAATCTTTTCTATAAGAGACATAATAAATGCTTGTTTCTCTTCTACAGTATCATACCCTTTCAACTTCTCTATCTGATGTATCTGCCAAAAAATAAATCCATATCTTCTGTCTTGCGATGCTGTGCTTGGCTTAGGAGTATCTGCACCAACTTTCATCCACTGGAACTGATGTCCTGCATCTGTCGTTATCATAAGATGATTTCCACCTTCAGTTGAGAACTCATAGTTCGCACCTGAAAGATCAAACGCTGTTTCATATGTTCCTAAAGGACCTTCGCAAAACATAAGCGTACTCATCATTGGTCCAACAAGAAGTGTGCTTCCTGAAACCTCATATGATGCTGATTTGCTATTACAAACACTTGCTGAAAGCTTGTCTGAGTCAAACGAAAGCGTTGCTTTTGCTGTTACCACATCCCCATCGAACGACTGGAGTTTCCATGCTGTATTTGCCAAACGATTATATGGAGTTCCGTCACATTCTCCTTCCTTAATATTTGTCGCATGAGCAGCTCCCGCCATACATGCATTACCAAACGTTTGCTTTACTGGATAACATGGTGCTTTGATACACTGCACTTGTACTTCGCCACATACTGGAGCATATTGTTGAGTACACATCACATCCTCATGATTTGCTAACGTAATATTGGTCATAGCCAGACCAAACAGCGCTAAAAACGCGCTCACTAATATCTTTTTCGTCATTGTTTAGAGGGGTTATGAACTAAATCGACCGCCTTATACCCTTAATAACGCTCATTGCAAGACTTTGTGACATATTTGACACAAATTGCTCAAATCCGTATAATTATACTATTCATCATATATGAAAAACACCATGGGACTAAACACATTGTTGTCACTTACATGACGCTCATCGAAAGAAAAGATCGAGAAAATTCCAGAGAGAACAAATCCTTTCGAAAAGCGGGTAGACAAAAAACTCATGAAGGAAGCTCTCCTTTTGTGGCAAACAGAAAGTTTTCCCATGAAACAATTTATGAGCCATGAACAAGCCGGACGCGAAGAACAAGAGCTCAATAACAATGCTAAAGCGACATTTGAAAAAAGATTCAATAAGATGTTCCACGATACATATATTCAGTTTCCCGATACAGACAAAAAATATGTTTTTTCTACTATCAAATGGGAAACTAACTACAATAGATATGAGCTTATTTTTCAGAAACCCGACGAAGAGTGAGAACTTTCAAATCGTGTATTGTCTGTAAAATTTGATAACGGCAGAATATACACTGATGACATGGATCTAAAGGACGAGACATTTACTGAAAGATCTCTCGAACTTCTACAAGCCATGTTTACCTACCATTCAGAGCACAAAAACTTTCAACAATACTGGCTCGATAATATGGAAAAAAACCAATAAAGAAAAAGAGCCTTACGGCTCTTTTTTATTTCTCAAACGAACTATATCCCCGCTCCAAGACATGCTGATAGGAATGGGTAAATATATTTATTAACACTCCTTATGTTGTTTAAAATTTAACATTTAGAATTGCGTGTAGTGCACTACATTCTCTCTACCTCCTGCAGTCCAACAATATTCATCGCTGTACGAAGTGTGTTCTGAAGTTGAGCAAGTAGTTGCAATCTCATAGCTTTCACCGGCTCTTCACTGAGTTTAATATTCACTTTGCTATAGTAACTATTGAACAAAGCAGCAAGAGACAAGACATAGCGACACATCAGATGTGGAGCGAGCTGCTCTCTCGCCTCGCTCATCACACTTTCAAGCTTATCAATCTCTTTCACTATTTCCCGCTCAAGCTCATCACTTAATAGATCATAAGCAGGCTCCTTTGGTAAAGGAGCTCCCTCAGCTATATGAGGGTGAGGATTTTGGGTAATTACGCTACTAAGCCTCGCATACGTATACAACACATAAGCTCCCGTTTCTCCCTCCATATCAAGCACCTCATCTATGTCAAATGTGATGTCCTTCATAAGATCAGTCTTTGTGAGGAAAAATCTGAGCGCAGAGATAGCAATCTTCTCTGCAGTCATATGCAACCACGCATCGTCTTTGTCTTCATTGCGTTTCTTTGTTTCCTCAAGGGCTCTTTCGTGGAGCAGATCAAGCATCTGGTCTACCGTTACCGTCCACCCTTTACGAGATGCAAACGGCAAACGAGCCTCCTGTTTCTCTTCGTCAGTCAGCGTAAATCCACCTTGGAGCAATGTCGCAGGCGTCAGATAAAGCACTCCATATCCAAGCGGTTGGTACTCTTTGTCCGCGCGCAGCAAGCCCATAAGTTGCAGCGATGATCTTACTACGGTTTGTGGTGGGATCTGGCGATAGTCGATGATCGTGATTGCAAGATTCGTATTGCCCAGATCCTTATGTTCATCTTTGCTCGCATCAGACGTCGTTGAGTAGACCGTCTTTCCTGTTGGATCCTGGGTAAACGTATAGAAGTGAAATTGTTTACTCAGAAAGCCAAGCTTCCACATCGCAAAAGCAATATCCTTCGCCACATATGTCGCTACACCGTCCGATTTGACCAATATCTGATACTGTTTTTCTTCTTTCGCATATTCCGGAAGCGAAGAAAGATCTATCACCCGACATCCTTTTGCATCTCCATCTTCCATATATTTTACATGCCCGTTTTTCTTAAGCATCTCCATTGCCTCTTCAAAAAGATTGAGGTGCAGGATGTCTGTTTCCCAGTTGATCATATCAAATGATGCACCAAGTCTCCAGCAAGTACGAAGCTGTTCAATCGTACACTTCTTCACATACTCTTTATGAAGCTCATTGATCTTTGGATCAGTTCCTTTCTCTACTGCAAGCAATGTTTCGCTCAAGTGCTGCTTAAATTCAGTATCTTCATCACGCTGACGCATCTGCAGATAGACTTCACCACAGTAGTGATCAAATTTCTTCTCTGTTCCCAATGGTATATTATAATACAAGTGACCAACGAGATTATACCCGACATTTACTCCACTATCATCACCGTAGTGCGAGCAGGTGATGTCGTATCATTGCGCCACAAAAATACGGCGCAGTGTGTCTCCCAGACACACATTTCTTGCATGTCCTACGTGAAGCGGCTTATTTGGATTTCAACTCATGTACTCTAACAGTACCTTGTCTGTAGACGCCTTCTTTGTAAAGGAGGCGTCCTCGCTTCATTGAGGACGGAGGATTTTGCTTATGAAATCAGATTTCTCTATGAATGCATTAATATAGGGTCCCATTGCTTTAATCTCCATGCCTTGTCCCTCATCCCTCATCCCTTGAGTCAATTCAGCGGCAATAGCAGGCGGAGCTTTCTTCAAAGCTTTCGCCAGTGAAAAACAAGGAAATGCAAGATCTCCCATATCACTCTGTGGTGGCGTTTCGATAAGCAGTACAATGTCTTCTACTGCCATCCCTGTCTTACTCGCAAGCACCTCACCAAATTTTTTCTTATACTGATCTATTATCATGTGCATCAAAAATCACTAAATACGCCGTATTTGTAGCTATTTCCCTCATATATTGCAATATGGGATTAAAAAAAAGAGGGAAGTAATCTTCCCTCAAACTCATACCATCAATACCCATGGTCTCCCCAGCAGGTTCCCCATGAATATCTGCGACACATACTTGAATCGTAGCGCTGTATATTATCAGCTTGAAGGTATATAGGTCGAGATACTGTGTCCAGCGAGGATAATTCCTCGTCCGATGGGCTGCTCCATAAAGAGCATATTGACTTCAGTCTACTAACCTCATACTTATCGTTTGCTGCGGCACAACAAAGAGAGGCGACTAAGAAAACTACAGCCACTATCCCAATAAATTTTTTCATACAATTGTGTGTTTTAGCGGCTCTATTATAGCCCAACAAACCCATTTGTCAATGAAAAAGAAAAGTATCGACTCATCGACACCTCCTTATTATATTTAGAATTTTGAATTCAACATGTAGAATTATAAGTTTATTAGCCACAAACGGGAATCGAACCCGTGACCTCACCCTTACCATGGGTGCGCTCTACCGTCTGAGCTATTGCGGCATATCGGCTAAAGAATTGTAGCAAACTACTGCCAAAAATCAACATTGGAAACAAACAACTTTCATGCTCCGATGAAGGAAAGGTAGGACGATAGGTTATAGAAGCACAATATTGGACACACGACATGATACAGCGACTCAACCAACACTTCACATTGCTATGTATGAAAAGCCCCGTCATGCGGGGCTTTTTTCTTTAGTTATGATGATTTTCTGCATCCATAGCATCCTGTTTTGTCTGATGGATTGTTCCTTCTGGATGATGCGCTGGCGAGTAGATCGTGTATAAATGCAATGTTGAAGATGAAGATGTATTGATGATATTATGCCTTGTTCCTGCTGGCACGACAACCGCCACACCGTCTGAAAGCGAGAAACTTTCTCCAGCGATCAAAGCGGTTCCTGTTCCTCTTTCTACTCTGATAAACTGGTCTTCTTTATCATGTGTCTCCTCACCAATATCTTCTCCAGGCTGCAGACACATAACCACAAGCTGCGAATGATGACTGGTATGAACTACCTTTCTGAAATACCTATTGTCCAATGAGAGCTGTTCTATATTTCCACAAAATGCATGCATGATTATCAAAAATAATGATAAAATTTGACTACAGTATAGCCTGAACATATGTTTTTACAAGAAAAAAACTCAGCACGATGCTGAGCTCCATTAATTGAGATTCAAGTTTTAAGGTGTGAGGTTTTAGTTGTTCACCTTATATGTCCTAAACGGATAGTCCTCCGGAACAATATATCCTTTGATACTTGAAAGACATCTCGTTACATTTTTCTGCCGGTTATATGGTGACGACGCATAAATTGCGCCATTCTTATTTCCGTAGCCCGAAAGCTCGTAGATCGTATGATAACCACCCAAGAAGCTATTGTTAAGCGTATAGTAAATCGATCTTGCTCCGACAAGTGGTGAGTCCTGATCCACTCTATCTCCACGGTCATTATTTCCTACATTACCGATATTATTTGCTGATGCAAAATATCTTCCAAGCGATGTCTCTGCAAGACCGATACAGATACCAAGATCTACATCCACATTTGTATCTTTTGCTGCTGCTACCCAGAGCGCATACATAGCATATGGTCCTGCCGCATATCTCTTCAGGAAGTCTCTTGTTCTTTGTTCTGGTGTATCTCCATCAACAAATGGCACATCAGACATCTTGATTGGCGTATCTCTCATCTGCTTATCAAGATTACGCTTGACGGTATAGACCGTAGGCAATGTTGTTTCCTCAGGGATAACACTCAAGTCCATCTCTGAAAGAGGATCTATTGGTGTCCCATTTTTATAGAGCTGGAGGTAAAGTCCTTCTCCTTGTGATTGGAATCACGCTCCTCTTGTTCCTTGTTGTCCACCAACAAGCGCGATCATCTCTCAACGTTTTACTACCTCTCATTCTTTAACCAATGCCTGATTAATGTTGGTAAACACACTCATATATCCGTCATTATGTACAAGTATAATCCAGTTAATCGCCATACCATCCTGGTCAGACACCTTGTAGACCATACCATTTGCTGGCGCATAGATCGCATCGTACTGGTTTGCATGTATTCTGATTCCTACAAACCCTTCTTCACTATCAACACCTGTAGAAAAATATTGATCTATTACCTTCACCGGCAACACTGGCCACAAGAAAAAATTTTTTCTTTTCTCTCTGTCATCCGTCAGCTTGAGAAACTCCTGATAACCAGGATGAGACATCAACGCTTGGTTGTGTTTAAAATCACGAAGTCCGCTCACGAGTGTCGCAAGCTTCGCTTTGAGCTGTGCTCTGGTCTGGAAAAGGTTTTTCATCTCTGCAGTAATTTCGATCCTGTTTGCTTTATAGAGCTTTAAGAAATCCAGCAGATATGCCTTCTGTTCCTGAAGCGTCTTCATCTTATCTTCATAGGCGATCACCGTATGTTTATACTCATCTCTGAGCTCCGTCAGTCTCGCAAATTGCTTCTGATAGTTCTCCTGCTGGATCGTCAGATCATCAATTAGCGCATCGAACTGAAGCGTCAGCGTATTCATGATATCATCCGCCGAAAGCGTATCGCTAATATTGTCTGACTTTAAAAGAAGTTTGATGTCATCTATATTTCCGCCGCCATAATAATCGTTTTGTATCAGATACAAAAGCTGTACAAGCTGACTCAGTGAACTCTTTGATGCGGCGATATATTTTCTTGCATCTTGCAAATCTCCTACCGTAGTCACGATATCCTTATTAGCAATTTGTATCTTCGTCACAGCATCAGTTACCACTTTCTTCGTTTCGGTGATATCAATAACGACTTTTCTCACCTGCTCAAGGACTGCATTATAATTACTATCATTATTTTTTTTCTTTTTCTGGACCGCGTCTATCTCATCAATCACGGTAGAGACATCCTTCCCAAGAGAGTTTACCGTCTCGATAGCCTGCTTAGTATCAAAGCCTGTTCCCAGGCTTATATCAAAATACACGCTATCAGCCTTTATCTTTTCATAACGGGAAATCGTATCTTGGATACGGGTCTGAAGATCTCACTGTTCAGCAAAAGATGGCTGAAGCACCACTATCGTACAAAATGCTATAAGACTTGCTATTCATAAAATCTTTTTCATCGATCGATACTATGGACGTGCTAAAGTAGGTGTAGATGTTGTCGTTTTTTTCTTTGCTATGATGAGCATTCTTCTTGCATCTGATCAGATCGGATAACATCACATGAGTGTGATATAGCTTCCATCCGTGTATTTCATATAAGTGTCATCAACCTTGTTTGGATTGACCACGATCTTAGCAACAACCTCAAACTCACTCAGTTGTCCATGCCAGAGTGTCTGGATGATGTCTCCTGTGTGCAGTGCTGGTAACTTGGCAAACACCTCTGCAAATGGATTCTTCTTTCGCCAGTAGTAACTCGTATGACCGAAAATGAGTGCATTTCCCATAGCTCCTGGCTCCGGTGTTGAAGGATACTTCACCACCCCACTATAGAGCTCGTCATCAAAGTCTCCTTGTCTTATCTTATGTTCTGTCGTTACAGACACATCGACGATAGGAGCGTTGATTCCGATCGCAGGGATGATAAGTCTGTTTTCCGGAGGAAGCGTATTGAACTGAAAAGCTGCAGCTTTCATCTTTGCTGAAAGATATGAACTCATGGTCTCTGTATGATCAGGCAAGACACTACTTGTTTCCAACGATGCTTTTACCTGTTGTTGCAAAAAGAGCGCCTGATCATCTACCGCTTCATTTGTCATCTGCTCTTCTGCAGACATCTGAAGAGCACTGATCGTACTTCCCACATCCTGTGCACTGACAGGAGATATCATGTTTTTCATCGTATGATAAAACAAGTTTGCATTGACGGCAATTGTACTGAAAAGAAATACTCCCACGAAGATCACACCAAACTGAAAAGACTCTTTTGCTATACGCCACATGAAAAAATGCTTCTTAGCGTAGGCTTTTCTGGCAATGTATTGATCTATCTGTTCAAGCGTCACATAGTGCATCTGTTTTGCTTTGTGTTTATGAGGGATAAACGTGTATATCTTATTGTATTTCCCCCATTCGCTTTTGTCAAAAAAGCCCCCGACTCAGCGTCGAAAAGACAGCAAAGACTATGCACTTTTACGATTACTACACAAAATAATTGACATAACAAAAAAACAACTTGCAGAAGTTGTTTTTTGAAGATACAGACTCTAAATATAGACAGAGGATCGACCTATATCTCTACCCAATATCTATGTTTATGTAGTAAATTAGTTTGTAAGCTCCTTATACTCGCTCAGATCCAACGTTTCTAGGAGGTCTGTTCCTGAAAGCTTTGATCCGCTCATGCTTCCAAAGTTCTTATCACCCAATGCATACAGCCAACCCAGCACTTTCTTAAGTCTTGTTGGATGAGACTGCGCAATATAGAAATTTTGATCCATCTCTGTGAGGAGATTTTCTATCATCGCAATGAGAACCTTGACTGATCATGTCACGCGCGCATCGACAATGTATTGCGGCACTGGGATGTTCATGATGATATAGATTTGATTAATTTTATTGTAGAGATTAGTATATGCTATATCGTAGTCACGCTGTGTTGATTTAAGATATGATGTCGTGAATTTCTGAAGATCTGTTGCAAGAAACTCGGCAGCAAGGATCGCTTTGATATTTTCGTGTTCCGCGCCTGAGATCATGCGTTTTTCATCAGCATTTTGATGAGGCGCATCCGAGAGAGCTTTTGCAACCTGTACCGGAGTAAGGATATTATCTCCTGTTGCTCTGATAGTATCGAGTACAAGAGCGCCACTTTCTGCTGAAGCAACCGATGCCATCGTATGAGTTCCAAGCACTTCTTCTTGGGCAACATCATTTGTCTGAGCGACAACAAGCTCCGTGTCTCATTGATTATCTATGATAGCACCCTCTCCTTGTTCTGTATAGGTGAAGTGGACTTTTTCTGCTTTCTTTGGTCTGATAGAGATGCGGGCAGACTTAAATCCAAGAGCCTCTCCACTATCTGCGCTTCCGCTTAAAGATTGTATCTCTGCGTATTTTCCACTGATCAAATGGATACTATATCCATGATCATTTTTCTCCACAATAAATTCTGCTGGTCATACTACTTTTGCCTGAGCGATAGTAGTGACATGGAAAAGTATTTCACCTCCTGCTGGCAAGACAAGCCTATCTCCTGCGCGGAAGAGTGAACTTTCCACCTTCTCTCCATTGTTATAAATAGCTATATCTCACTTCGTTTCGATAATCTGCGCGATATAATCAGCCTGTACCGTTGCTCCTCCTAAAGAGGTGGTGATGATACCGTCTGTCTGCTGGAAAAGCGATGAAAAGTATGGTATGTAAAGCGATGCTAGGAAAATAAGTCCGACAAACGTATAGAGCGCCACTTTTGTATAAAAACTAAATCTCGCGAAAATACTCACCGGCACATGCGTCTGGTGAACAATCTTCTCATAGAGCTCCATCTTACGAGTCGGATCTAGAGACAACGTCTTCTTCTGCTCAAAGTAGTCGCGGAGATTCATAAAGTAAATACACAAAATTATAGCATAAATGGCTTATTCTTCTACCTTTTCGGCTCTTGTCAGCAACAATTCTACTCTTTTTCTACTGAGGGATACGAATAAGTCATTACTTTGTGACAAAAAATTATTTATGCTCTACGGGCAAATCGTTCGTCTTCATCTTCATCGTCCTCTTCCTCATCGTCAACAGACGCAGCCATAAGATTAGGGTTATACATTCCTGGACTCATGCCGGCAGCCTGGAGCATTTTGATCTGCTTCATCATCTCTTTACGACTCGAAATCTGTTCTGACAACTCTTTAATACTGCTCTGGTAGTATACTTTCTTTCCATTCATATCTTTTCCTACTGCAACTTCGAGAAGATTCCGGTCCATATTCTGATACGCATAGTCAATCAAGTCTTTGTGCTTCAGCAGAAAGCTTTCATAGATCTTCAATCCCTGATTCATCACATCCGGAAGGCTTTCACCATTCATCTTGGTATCATATTTTCCTCTGATGAACATCTGTAGCGGGTCGATGTCTGTTTCACCCTTAATACGCTCGTAATATCTAAGCGACACAAGTATCTTTCTCTTTGCCTCATCACCTCAGAGCTGTCCAGAAAATTGCCTGAAGAAATTCTTCATGGTGTACGCATAAATACGAGCAGCCGCTTCATGGTCTCCCGCTGCCTTCAGATTTTCTACTTCACGATTTACATTTCTCATCTTGTTGTTCATAGCCTCCCAGAGTTTCTGTCCGTTTTTCGCAGCAGCTCCCTTGAAGTTCCCATTTGAGCTATCTGTCATCTGAGACGAAATCAACCCTGCAGTAGCGTTGTAGATATGGCTTTCAAAGATCTTCGAATCTCCAGAAAAATCATCGTTAAATCTACTTGCGTCAGTATCTTGCATCTTTTCTTCAATAAACTCATTGAGCAATGCAAAAGTATTCATCTTTACCTGATCGCGCTCACCCGGCTTCGGTCTATACGACTCTCTTATACGGATCAGAGCACCTGGATCATTGAGAATTTTAAGAAGCTCATCAGCGTGTTGTTCCCACCACTTATAAAATGCTTTCGCTAGCTCTTTAGGATCCTTTTCCTTTACATTATCTGATAACTTACCTGAAGATCAATTAATGTTCACAAAATTCTTCGAGAAAACATCCAACAGTATTGTAATTTTTTGCTGAGCCCTTGGATCATTCACATACTGCGTGAAAGGGAAAGCCGTCTTTCTTCCAAGGCTCCTATACTCATCAGCAAAAGGGTCCGCCATCTTTGTTTCCATCTTACCTGCAATGTAAGGATAGATCATCGCTGACATCCATTTTTTATAATTCTCATTGCTTGGGCCAACTTTTTCAGCCATGGCCTGCAGAGCACCTAAGTGATTACGCATTCTGCCTTGAACAACGTAGCTGTAATAGTCTCCACCACGATCATTGTATACAGCATCGATTGCAATATCAGAAAACGCTCCTTTACTCGCTTCTGCTTTATATTCTTCCTGTACTTTTGATCTATTATACCATAAATTATATGTGGCAGCTCAGAGAGTACCCCCAAAGTACTTTTCACCAAACACGCCAATAAGATCTGTCTTTCTCTCTTTATCTGTCGCCTGAAAATAATACTGCATAAATCAAAGTTCTGCTTTTTTTACAGCCAATGCAGCATCAGTACTTGTAAGAGCCTCTGCTTTCATACGCTCCATATATCTTCGATATTCTGAAACTGCATCCTCTCAGAGAATCGCTTTCACCCACATGGCATCTTTTTCATACGGCCCAAGAGATCTGATGTAAGGATCACCCTGCTCCAACGCCCACAGAAAATATCCTGCTGCTCTCAGCGGATTCTTAAGCATCTCATCATTGTCTTTAAAAAGAGTATTGATAATATAGTCTGTACCGCCATTTCCACCATCTGACTTATTCTTATCAATCTCTTCCTTATATTCATTAATTTTTTTTGTCTTTTCTGTGTTGAGTTTTGCATCAATACCCGCGCCCATTTCACCGATGGCAGCGCCGACGCCAAACGGAATTTTCTGCAATAATTTATATCATCCCGACTTGAGAAATCTATTTTTCGTTCTCGCTATACCTTTTTTCTGTTTTTCTTCAAAGTAGGTTTTCACACTTGCCTTAGTATCTTTCCAGATAGATGCAATCGACGCTATAGACACCATATTTCTCTGCCACCATGTTCACTTTCTTTCTTCGGGTTGCATAAATTTATTGTGTTCTAGCGCCTCCTTTCCTGTAAGGATACGATCCAGCCCTTTCATAGAGCTATCCTGATCTCCACCATTTGCCTTATCAACCTCCTCCTGAGAGTACGGATGAAGTCCTTTTTCTGCAGCAAAGATCATAAATCCATTCATATCCATGGTTTGTTTCACCATCTTATTAGTTCTATCTTTACCAACAATAGTCGCGAGTTTCCCCGAAAAATCCACCTTATACCAAAGCCTTTCATCTCCAACGGTAGCCCCAAAATATTGGACTTTTGCTTTGGTGTCTTGCTTTACCATACTACTGAAATCGACCTTCTGTTGCATCATCTTTATCCAGTCAGCATATTTCGAATCAAGCTTCCACTTCGAGTTTGGGTCTTTCAGTTTCATCCCCCATGAAACCATATCTGTATTTTTCGGAAGCTTATAGACCTTACCAAAAGTCTTAATAAAATCTTCCATACCACTTGCTGACTCAACACTATTTGATGACACATGTATTCTTGTAACCCTACCTTCAGCGCCTGCAAGTTTTCATTCGATACCAGACCATTTTATATCGATACCGTCCTTATCAATTCATACGATCTCTGCGGTTACCCATGTTGCGGTTGCTCCCGGAAATGGCGAAATTGCATCGGGCAACTGACAAAGCATAACCTGTCCTACTTCAGGTCTTGTAAGAGACTCATCTCCATATAATCATTTCCATCTTTCTCCAAAATCCTTACGCGCAGCTTCAAGTTCCTGCTCCGCTTTTCCTTCACGAGCAGCTTCCGCCTCGCCTTCCGGCGAGTTTATTTTTTTCACAAGCTGTTCTTGCACTTTGCTTTGGAGGGAAGCTATTTTAGCTTGTTGCTCTGCAACATCATGTAGTTTTTCTTGTAACTGAGCAGCAGCAAGCTTCTTTTGTTGCAGTTGCTGTTGCATCTGCTGAAGCTTTCTTGCATTAGTCGGCTGCTGTTGCTCCAAAGATTGTATCTGATTTTCCAGCGAGTTAATTGATTTTGCTGTTTGCTGGATATTCTTCTCAATATTTTTTCTTTCCTGAGAAAGCCCAGCTTGCTTTTGTGCAAGTGAGTCTGCAGCATATTTGAGCTCTTGTAGAGTAAGTCATTCGAGAATCTTTTCATCGAAAGGAGCATCTATTAGTTGTTCTACTTTTTCTGCTTGTTCCTTTGCTTCTTCTTTTTCAGCATCCTTACCAAATTCTGCCTTCGCAGACTCTTCGATAATATCCTTATTCCATTCATTAATTCCTTCTTGCGCTTTTGCAGCAGACAATTCACTTGCATGCTTCATCTGCATCAGAAGTGCAACGACTGATGGGAACGACGTTCCCGAAATATGATAGGTTGGTTTTTCTATCTCAACAGTATAGTTTGCAATATCTTCCTGAGGAATAGACAAGTAGTTTGTCGCTCATGGCTTTTTTGAAAGGAGAATATTTCCATCGGGACCTTTTCTTGCATACTTGTAATCGCTCAGATTATCTTTGTCGCTTATCTTACCTGATGAATTGAGCTTATTAGTAATACGAACAGTATTTCCTGGCACAACGCGAACACCATTCCACTCAAAGGCATCTACTTCCTTATGAGACCCCAGCATACGTACAATCTTTTCGCGGATGTACTCATTGTCACCCTCAAAAATATTTCCATCTATCTCAAACACCAATGGCAGTGGAAAATCAAGTTGTTCAGAAAGCGTATCACCCTTCCAGCCGTTAAGTGTAATATGTTTACGCAAAGGAATATGCATGGTCTGTCCCTTGTCATTCGTCAGTTCCAACGAATCTTTGCTCAGATCAAAAAGTTGATCGAGCACATTTTTCTTTCGCTCATCAGACACATTGAGTCAAGCAAAGAGCGCAAAAATTTGCTTTCCCTCTTTCGAATCGAGCCACCCTTGCTTCACAGAATTGAGATAGTATTGTTGTTCTTCTGGTGAACACTGAGAAAGAACAAAATTATGCGTCACGAGAGAGTTGAGAAATGAAGCCAGCTTCTGATCTTTAGTTTCGATAGCTTTCACCATAGCCTTAACTGCAGCTTGGATTTTTTCATGCGACGTCGCTGCCACATTTGACACGACGGTCGCATATGCAGGGTCTGCGTTACGAAGTGTGTCGGCTGACAGATCATACTGTTTCAAGAGCGACGAAAGCCCTGGAATACGTGAAAATGTTTTTATAGAAATAGCATCTTGATCATCGATCTCTTTTGCGATAGACGAGATCTCCTGTGGAATAACAACCTTGCCAAACAAGTCGCGAACGATCTCTTGAATTTCTGCTCTTGCTCCCACAAAACCATTTTGTTCAAAGTTCGTAACATCTTCCGCAGTAATTTGTTTTTTCGCAGCAAGCGTACGAAGCATATCGACGAGAGAAATCTGACTCGCAGCCTCAAGAGCCTTTTTCTGCTCAGCAGTAAGTGTCGGTTGTCATGCAGCAAAATTAGTCAGTGCTGTCTGCAGAAGTTCTATATCCTGGAAAGCATCGGCTGCAAATAAGACATCAAACGCATCTTGCACAGTTTTCTCTACCTTTGCTCACTGCAAAGCTCTCTTTATTTTACCGATAGACGTTTCTACCAACGCCTGCTGTGTTGCAAGGTTCAATGCTGGACGAGAAGGTCATCCTATTTCATCTGCAGCTATAGTTATTCTCGCAATATCTTGTGTTAAAGTTTGCAATAGGCCATCTTTTTCATGGGTCGCATTCCGAGCAAGAAAAGCTTGTATAAGGTCATTATTGAGATCTTTATAGCTTTTCTTTTCTTTATCCAAAAACGTCGCAAGGCTTTTCTTGAGAGCGGTTATTGTATGATTCGACAAACGCTGATGCTGAGGAGCAGCGGCTTGCGATTTGTTCTGTGGCCCTTCTGTTTGCGGATTTTTTGGCATCTCTCATGCTTAAAAATAAACTCCCTTATATTGTATAGGTTTTAACGAAAAAATGCAAATAATGGAACATATAAAAAAATCTCCGGTTTTACGGAGATTTCTCTAAGTGAATAGATAGAGTGAAAGTGGCATATGACCTTATTGTATTGGGAATACAAAGATAAACGCCCTTGGTATATTTAAAATTTAGAATTCAACATTTAAAATTATAAGAAAAATTAGACCTTCATAATGTCTTCTGATTTTGCTTTTACTGCAGCATCAATTTTTGAAGCAAAATCTTTTGTCATGTCGTCCATCTCGCCTTCGTAAGCCTTCTTCTGATCTTCAGAAATAAGTTTCTCATTAAACTCTTTTTTGATCTCATCAATAGCATCATGACGAACATTTCTGAGTTTTACTTTCGCATCTTCACCCATCTTCGAAACGAGCTTTGTAAGATCTTTTCTTCTCTCTGTTGTGAGAGGTGGTATTTTGATCATGATATACTCACCTTGGTTTTGTGGGGTAAGTCAAAGATTTGAGTCATAAATCGCCTTTTCTATGGACGAATAGACGCTCTTATCCCACGCTTCGATCCTGATGGTTTGACTATCCATAAGCGACACATTTCCCAATTGTGGGAGTTTTTGCGTCATCCCATATGCTGGGATAAACACATCTATGTTATCCACCAGTCCTGTTGATGCTCTTCCGATCTGAAGTGTAGAAAATTCCTGTTGGAGATGCTGCATTACTTTTTCCATATGTGACTTGTACGACGACGTAAGCATAGTTGTAAGAAATATGTGTAAAGATAAAACGATATGAGTGTACAGAAAGAGGCTTCAATTGCAACGACTCAACATGTATCACACATCAATTACCACTTTTGTAAATTATTTTTTTCTTTTTGATAAAATGAGCTTAAAGGAAGGTGTTTGCTGCCTTACAAGAGGAATATCCACATTTTTTCATCATTGATTAGACAATCTTTACACAAAGAGTCTTGATTTTTGTTGAAGTATTGGTATCAAACAGTGGTATTATGTTTTTATATTCTATACAAATTGTTTCCATGCAAACGTGGTCAAAAAAAGTTTTGGGCTATACACTTGCAGCAACAGCAGGACTTGCAGTTATCACATCTGTATCTTTAGCGGCGGATTCTTCGATAGATTCTATTTTCGGTAGCACAATCTCTTGGGGATTCACTCCTTCAGATGTTATCACTGCAACTGGTATGACAACAACGGGAGCTATCATCCAAGCTCCTGTCGTAAAAGCAAATGGAGAGAACATCCTCCAGTATTCAGTGGTCTACAGCGTTGGTAAAAGTATCAGCGTTGCAGAGCCACAAGATCTTTTCGAACAAAAGTTCACTCTTGATGCTGCGGCAGTAAGCCAGGGAACAGTCCAACTTCAGGTGACTGGATTGAAGGTAGGAACCCTCTACTACTTCATCATCAAGCCAACAAACAAAGATGGAATTTCAGGAGACTTTTCTACAGAAGGTTCATTCACTACTCTCGGTAGCACTCCAGACAACATTCCAGATGCACCCGTAGACACATCTGTTGGCGCACCGACAGATGCAAATGTAAATTTCACCTACGTAGTCTCTGGAAGTAATGTTATGCTCAAATGGAATGCTAGCGCAGCAGTAAGTAACTATCAATTCTCTCTCAAAAACATCAACGACACTGACTACAAGTCAGTAGGAAACGCCAAATCTACTGATCAACAGTTTTCATTTGTTGTCAGTAAGGCTGGTTCATACAACGTAAAGATCGTTGGTATGGATGCAAATGGCAACACAGTTGGTAGTGAGAGAATCCTCAATGTTAAAGTTGATACTATCAGTGACGTGCCTGGAAAAGGAACACCACAAACAGGTCCTGGTCTCAATATTATCCTGATGAGCACCTTCCTCATGATGCTTATCTACGTCGTTTACAAATTTAGAGGAGCAAAATAATGAGCATTATTCCGGACCCGATCTGGAATCCATGCAAAAACGATAATAGACGTTTTCCCTAAAAGTCCGTTAAAAAACTGTCAGCATTGTTGACAGTTTTTTAAATTATGATGAAGAAGTGCATAAACACACTCTGTTTTTGGTAAATAGACCTTATGTATCTATAATAGAAAAAAGTTTATTTTATTATCGCATCGATTTATGAAATCGCGACTAAAGCATATTCTCACTGCATCGTGGATGGTCTTGACCCTTACGCAGATTTTCATGCATGCTGATCCCCTCGAAGCAGCAATTCCTGTCGAGTATACCCCAAACTACAAGATCAGCTCTCAGTGGAACGATATCCAGGATCTTCTCGTCAAGATACAGGCAGGTAAGCAGGTGGGAAGCTCTATCGACACACTTATTTTCACAAAACTCTATGAAAATTTTTCATATGTTTTCGATCATTTTCCTAAAAAACCAGAGTTCAGAACAGTCTATGAACAATGTCTCATCACAACGCAGACTCTTTCTCGTGGGTTTGATTACAACAATTTTTCTTTGTTCAACAACAACTGCTTTGGCCCTCTTCAGTCTATCATCAAAGAAATCAACACCAACTATACCGTTACTCCTAAAGCAGAAGCGCTTTATGATACTACATCTAACTCAGCGCCGCTTACGGTAACATTTGATGCAAGGCTCAGTCAGGATCCATCAAACACTACGATCCCTACCGACCACTTTTACTGGTACTACAGAGACGTGGACGGAGAAGAAAAGATCATTGGAAATGGAAGCGTCGTAAAATACACATTTACAAAGGCAGGCAACTACAAGGTTCGCCTTACGGTAAGAAGTGTGAACAATTCTGATGCCGGCATATTCGATGGCGAACAGGTCATAGACATCAATGTCGCTCCTCAAGCAGCAAACATTGCTATCTTCGCAAATGGCAAGAAGATGAACGACCAGATTCCAACAAAACTTGGAACACAGGAAGCTCAAAAGGGAATCAGGTTTGATGGCTCTGCTACAACCCCACTTGGAGGAAGACAGATCCTCTGGCACGAATGGCAGATACAAGGAGACAATAGATTTTCTCAAGTTTCATCTGCAAATACATCGCCAAACGTACTACAGCTTTCATTGCCAAACAATGGGCTCTACGCCGTAAAGCTTTCGGTAAGAGACAACGAAGGCAATACTGTAAGCAAAACATATCAGCTAGTTATCTCTGATCCGGTAGCGACAATCAAACAATCGCCTGCCAATGGGGGAAACACAACAACGACATACTCATTTGATGCAAGCACATCGTATTCGGTAATTTCCAATCTTAAGACCTTCTCTTGGACGATCTATGATGAAAATGGAAACATACTAGAAGCGTTGCAAAACCAAAAAACTATTCAAAAACAGTTTCCAAAGCCAGGAAACTATACAGTGGTTCTCAAGATCACCGACGAACAGTGACAAGAAAATCAGGATATGGTAAAAGTATTTGTTGATTCAACTGCACCAGTTCCTCAGTTTACTATGCTTCCAACACAACAGCGGAAATATGCCTCAGAGTATATTTTCAACGCTTCAGCAAGTAGCGACTACGATGTAACCAATGGTAGCGACGCTCTCTCATACGAATGGAATTTCTCCAACGGTGAAAGTGCAAAAGTAGAGCAATCATTTGATGATGGAAAAAGAGTTCTCGTTTCATTTGAAGAAAAAGGAACATACAATATTAGACTTACCGTAAAAGATAAGTTTGGAAAGATTGCCAGCATCGAAAAGAAGCTCGATATCGCGTCTTCTTTGAGACCATATATTTTCGTGACACCAATCGCAACGACTCTTGGAAACACAACCAACTTCCTCGTGAAGTCAAATAAAACACTTGTGAGTTACCAGTGGGATTTCGGAGATCAGCAAAAAAACATTGTACAAACAGACAAGACGTCTCACACCTACAAACAAAGCGGAGCATATAGAGTGAAGCTTATTGCGACCTCTCCATCGGGAGAAGAAAACGAAGTACAAGCTATGGCGTTCATTGGAGACAGAGACGCCCCTATCCCATCATATAGGATCTTCAATAGACAGGGAACTGTGGTGATGCCGGAAGGCGTATGTAATCAGCCAAATCTTGGAAGTGTACCAGCATATAATATAGATAGATATGAAGATGTAACCATAGACGGCAGTGAGTCTATCAACATCAATGGCCAAAGAAACAATCTTAGATACTACTTCAAGCCAGCAAACGACGACGTGACACAAAACCAGCAGATGAGACACAGCTTCGATCAGCTCGGATGTCATGTAGTAGATTTTACGGTAGAAGACACTCAGTCAGGAAAAACATCAAGCGCAAAGATCTGGATCAATGTACAAAACAGCAAACCAACGCTGGATAATTTAAGAATCTCATTTCCTCAGTATGGAAATACTCAGGGTATTGGATTTGGACAAAGCGCTCAGCAAGATATTTTTACACTCAACTATGATCCGCTTATCGTGAGAATTGACGCAGTCAATCCAAGAGATATAGACGGAGGCGTACAGTGAGTAAGCAAATACAGATGGTACTACTATAACACGCAGGATCCAGAAAGAATACTGGAAGTGAAAGTCACACCAGGAAATACGCCGTACGTATTCTTCTCTATTCCGAGAATTGCAGGAGAATATAGATTTGGTGTGGAAATGTACGACAATGATGACGCAACAGGTATAAGAAGCGAAGACATTATAGGAAATGGACCAATCGTGGTATTTCCACCAGACAGCAAAAATCCAGACATCCCTATCGTGACGCTTATTGTTGATAGACCAACAGCAAAAGTTGGAGAAACAGTGAACCTCGAAGTAAAGTCGAGCGTCCTTACCAATATGGATGACTTTGCAGCAAACAGAGTTATCAGATACGACTTTGATGGAGACGGAACAGACGATCTTTCCACAAGAGACACTAAAGTAACATATATTTACGAGAAAGATGGTATCTTTACCCCAAGAGCAAAAGTCATCTACAGAGGCCGTAGCGGTATCGCAAAATGACAGTCAGTAAATGTAGAGAAGTGAACGAAAGCCCAATTCCTCTATGCAACCATAGGCGACAGAGTGATTATCAGAGATATCAGTCTTGGAGACATCACAGCAAAAACATTTTGTCTCGACATCAAGACCTGTAAGACAAACAGTAATCTCCTCATTGAAAACAGAAGTTACTTTACTGTAGTCTACCCGGTAGCGTGAAGGTATGCTATCCAGTATGATGTTGCAGATAGATTTGGAAATAGTTCAAGACAGAGAGGTCTGTTAGATATTGTTGGACCAACTCCTGCAACCGATGCTCTCATCGTGACGCTTCCTGCACCGGATGTAACAACAGGTGGCAACGCAACAGTGCAGATCGGTAAGGGACTCGATAATACCGTGCTCTTCTACGTTGCATATGACGGAAAAGGAGACTGTTATGTCGACAAGGACATTACGAGTGACAGCAATAAAGACGGGACTCCAGATCAGGACAGAGACATTGCATGTAACCAGGAGACGATGATCAAATATACTCCTCAGTACGACTCATCTATCGCAAGAGCATATTACGAGAAAGATGGGGTACTCCTTACAAGAGACGTAAGCATCGAATTCATAGACTTCGACAATACTCTCCCGGAGAGTTTGAAGAATACATACAATGAACTTAACCAGCTTATCGATGCGGCTCCAGAAAGTGCGGCATTCCTCAAAACTCTTCTCCTCAATCTCAGAAACAATCTTATAGACCCGGCATCTGCGCAGTCTATCATCATACAAATACATGACTATCTTGATACAAATCCCGATCAAATAACAGGCGATCTCAGAACACGCATTATCCAGACGATTGTATTACTCACCAACGAAAGCGGGCAATCTGCCCTCGGTGGAACCGAATATCAAAATGCGAAACAAGGTATTCTCTACCTTCTCCCGGGAACAAGAAGACTCAATGTGGAAAATGTTTTCATTGGTATCGAATCTGCGGATGGAGATAAGGGCGTGATAAGAGACGATCTCGATAAAATCATGAGTGAGGCACAAGCAGCCTTTGATAACAACGAGATCGATGCGGAAGATTTCTCACAGATACAACAAGAAAGATGTCGCATCATAAACTACTATAGCATAGACGGTACAACATGTGCATCAGAAGATACGACGACACCCGAACCAGTAGCAACAGCGACAGAATCAAGCGGATGGGGAACGGTTCTTACTATCATCATATGGATCGTTGGAATTCTCTGAGGTGGCTTTGTTATCCTCGTTATCATCTTTGCGCTTAAGGCAAGGATGCAGAAAAAAGAAGAAGACAATGCAAACGCAGGAAGCGTACCTATGGTACCAGCAAACAATACTGCTGCTACTCCACCACCTTCAGTTCCGACAACTACGACTACAACACCGCCTCCACCAACTACACCACAATAACACACCGCGGCATACAGCAGTTAGATTATAGATATTAGATTGTAGCACCTTGCCAATATCTAATATCCAACATCTAATTACTAGTAGAAGTGGGTTGGTTAAGTCGGCGCTCTAAAATAAGCATTGCAGCAAGCGTGTCTTCTGCAATGTTTTTTTGAAAATTTCCAATCTTCTCTCCCGCTTGCACGCTTGTATAGTCTTCATCGAAAAGCTCCACAGCAATATCATCAGAAAGCGTCCCCACAAAGGAATGAACAAATCTTTCGATCTGATCTCTCGCCCATGAGTCGCGAGGAAGTCCAACCACAATCGTTTTTACTCTATAGCGAACTATAAGCTCGCCGAGAGCCGCAAAAACGCTTTTATCATTTGTCAAATAGCCGATAGGAAAAACCACCGTTGATCCCTGAAGAGCATAGGCCGCACCTATATATTTTTTTCCCCAGTCTATAGCTAGCACTGAGCTTTTCTGTTTCATCATACGCACACTTGTTATTAATAAGTAATTCGTGTATATAATACGAAACATCCATTGCATTACTAGGAAAAAGCATTACAATACACACATTTACAATTTTGTCAAATACCCCATGAATCGTCAAATCCTCAAGCGAGGTTTTCTCTCTTTCGCGGCTATCATAAGCTCTTTCTGAGTCTCTTTTGCATGTAGCGTCTCCCCATATGCAAGCCGGGAACAGAGATTTATCGATAGTTATACATGTACTATCCCCGAATCTATTAGCGATATCAGCTCTGTTATCGTATATGACAATTTTTACAGTAGATTTTTAGACGAACAAAGAAACAATTGGGGAAACATTTTTATCCCAAGTCGTCAGCAAAGAGCTGAGTTCAATAGAAGTTTCACCGGTCTCATTTACCATCTGTGGTTCGATGAAGGAGCAAATACAAAGGTAAAACTAAGGGCTTCACTCCAAAACGTCTCATCAGACATGTGGCAGAGATATCGTGATAGCTCACTGAGCACGACAGAAAGGACTAAGTTCGCATATCTCTACTTCCTTACTCAGGAAGTCATAAGAGTATTTAAGGGAACAAACAACACAACTCAGTGGACAAGCAACAGCTTCACCTATCTCGACACCTACTATACGCTCAATGGAAGGCTGTATACCATCCGGCAAAACAATCAGATCTTCTCATTTAGCAGAGGAAACAGTACCAATGTTGTCTCAGAAAGACACGCCCGCACATTGCAGTGAATACTCAACTACCTCGACTATCAAAACCGCCTCGTATTTGTTGCGCCAAACGGCAAGCGTTACGGTATACGAAGATACAACAACTATGTAAAGATCAATCGTAGCAACGGGACGATCATCAACAAAGACTTCCCGTCTGTACAAGCAGCACAACAAATGCTTGAAACATGCGCAGTCAACCACTCAGTTGCTCGCCAATACCGACAGCTATGTGGATTTACACATTAACATGACTACAGAAAAAGACGCTGAGGGGCGTCTTTTTTATTTTACATAGATCAATGATTATTCCTTATACATTCTGCTCTTTGCTCTCTGATTTTTGAATTTGAATATATTTCCACTCTCACTTCTCCAATCCCTCTAACATCCACGACCCAATTCTCTCGCGCCTCAAATATATTACCTCATTATTCACAGCCTGCGCCATACGTTTCACCTGATGATACTTACCTTCATGAATGGTCAAAAGAATACTATTTTCAGACACTCTTTTTACTTTTGCAGGCATACAAGTAAATTCACCCTCCGCATCATTGATATGTATTCATGTTTCAAACTTTGCAATATCTTCGTCCGATATCGGCAACGCAAGTTCGACATAATATTCTTTTTCTTCTTTCTTTTTTGGCGAAATAATTTCATGCGTAAAATTACCATCGTTTGTGCAGAAAACCAATCACTCTGTATCTCGGTCTAATCTCCCAGCGACGTGAAGCATGGGCGCATAAGGACAATCTTGCAGCAACATCTTATACGAATGATGCCCGCCCTCATCAAGCTCTGAACATACATATCATGCTGGCTTGTGCAGCAATACATACACATGCTCTTTGACCTCTATCTGTTGACCATAAAAAGAAATAGTTTGTCATTCACCGATCTTCATATCACTTTTCGTCGCAATCTCGCCATCGACCAAAATACTCCCGCTCTTCACTGCCTTTGCAGCATCGCGACGAGAAACCAATCCGAGCATTGCTAAATACTTATCAAGTCTTACTATCATCTTATTATAATTAAAAGCAGATAGATTATAGCGGATGGCAAATAGCATTTTATTTGCTACCTGCTATATGCTAATTGCTAACTGCTAAAACACTATAGAAGCCTCCTTTTGCAAAGGAGGTGTCCACACCACAATGTGGACGGAGGATTTAAAGCTTATGTTCCACTTCTGTTAACACATTTTCCGCTTCTTCAAGCTCCTTTTCTTTCGCGCGAATATATCTTTTGAGAGAGTCTCTTTTGAAAAACCACATATATAAACCTGCAATTAGCAAGATTCCCAGCATAATCCAGCGAATATACGGGATAATGATCTCATAATATCCTACAAATATCTTTGCAAGCGTAATAAGTATGATAGCATAAACGGCAGAGCCTATGAAATTGAATAACATAAATCTTCCCCACCCCATCTTGCTTGTCCCTGCAATAAATGGGATAATACCGCGTGCATAACCATTCCATTTACTGAGCACGATCGCCCACGCGCCATACTTATCAAGCGCTCTTCAAATATAGTGAAGCTCTGTTTTCCCCATACCAAAGTATTTTCCATATCTTTCGATAAATCAAACTCACTGATATTTTCCTAAAACATAACCGACAACATCTCCCAAAATAATCGCCGTCGCTACGATACATATCAACACGCCCCAGTGCTGTTGCGCAACAAATCCTCCGATCACGAAAAGGGCATTCTGCCCTGGCACCGTCATCCCAAGGAGCGGTACCGATTCGATGAACCCAAGCCCAAACGACAGTGGATAATTCCATCGTCCGATAAGATGGACCACCCCCTGTAACCATTGAATAAACTCTTTGAGAAGGGATGGATAAAAGATCGCTATCGCTATCAGTCCAAACGACAACGTGAAAAAAACTATTTTAAGAATAAGACGAATGATACGGACAAAAATATGCATATGATGGGTGGATGATAAATGAGTTTATATGATACGGAAGGAGTTCAAGCTTGCAAGATAAGAAATAATTATGCTTCCCTTTCGCTGCTTTTTCCCTATTCTCATAGTATATAGGAAATGGAATCCTCACTTTATCAGTTCATGATCAATATATGTCATTATATTTAAAATACCGTCCACAAACCTTCGGACAGATAGTAAACCAGACTCATATCGTTGATATTCTGCAGGCGAAGATCCAACAGGAAAGTATGAGCAACAATAACTATCTTTTTTATGGGCCGCGCGGGACCGGGAAGACTTCTGTAGCGCGTATTTTTGCAAAGGCGCTGAACTGCTTAAATCTCAAAGAGGGAAACCCTTGTAATGAGTGCGAAAACTGCGTTGTTATCAACCAAAATAAGTCTATCGATTTCGTGGAAATCGATGCGGCATCGCATACTGGCGTTGATAACATCAGAGAAGAGGTCATAGACAAGGCGCCTTATCCACCAGCGCATCTGCGTAAGAAAGTCTATATTATAGACGAAGTACATATGCTCTCAAAAGGCGCCTTCAATGCGCTCCTCAAGATCATGGAAGAGCCACCAGTATATCTTGTGTTTATCTTAGCGACGACAGAAATACACAAGGTGCCTGAGACCATTATCTCTCGCTGCCAGATTTTCAACTTTAAGAAAATACCAACCCAGGAACTAAAGACTCACCTCGAACATATATGCAAACTGGAAGAACTTTCGTTTCACAAAGACGCGCTTCTTACCATTGCAAAGATGGCAGAAGGATGCGCTCGCGATGCTATCAAATATCTTGATCAGGTATCGATCCTTGGTGATATCACCGAAGAACATGTCTCACAATTTCTTGGAGTTGCACCAGAAACATTGATCAAAAACTTCGTCGAAGCGATGCAAAAAGAAGATGAAGAAACGTTGTTTAAGATAGTGGACGATCTGCAGGAAGGTGGAACTGATGTACAAAACTTCATCAAACAGCTTCTCCTCTATATCGAGGAACACATGAACGAAGACGCGCCTACGATGCTCTCTCTCGCTGACATTTTAAAGAACATCAACATCAGTTTAAAAGCGTTTCCGCAGCCTTACATCATCATCAAATCAGAGCTCTACAAGTATTTTCATCCACGCACATTCGACACTGCTTCTCAGCAGGTAAAAAAAAAATCACTAACTAACTCTGAATTCAAAACTCAAAAGTCAGAGCTTCCAACGGATGCAGAATCCAAAACACAAAACACAGATGTAGATAAAGAAAAAACATTGACTGAAGACTCAAAATCTGAGACTAGTAGCCCGCAGCTAGCAGCCAATAGCGAGATCGTTGACTACAGCAACGATCAGCTTCTTAGTGCATTAGCCAATAGCATCGACAAGGTGTCTTTGAGGGGTCTCATTAAATCATTTTGTCTCATCGATCGCCAAGAACACGACACAATTTACTTTGTCGTACTACAAAAGATACAACTGAGCATTTTACAAAAGCCAGAAAACCTCAAAGCGATTGAAGATGCTCTAAGCTCTCTCCTCAAAAGATCAGTAAATGCAGCACTCAAATATCAGTCTAAAGACGAATATTTCTCATCTCTCTTATAAGAATCATAAAATAAAAAAGAGGAACCGCTGATGCGAGAGCCCTCTTTTTTATTACTCTACTATATATTTCGTGAGATCAATTTCATTCTTCACTATATTGCCATAGACATCGCTTACTTCATAACGTAGTACTTGCGGTATTTTCACCTTATAGGTAGCGATGTTGCCATTGAAGCTATGGATGAGCGTACCGTCAGTCATAAATATCTTTCCTGACTTGATAGCCGAGAGATCATCGACAAAGAGCATAACGACGTCGTATTGTCCATCAGCCCTTGGTCTTACTGTCATCGTATCCGCAAAGAGATATGGAGCTACAATATCTTCACTCACGCCACGGATAGTGATACTCTTCTTATTATATCTTCACGTGTTGTCTGTTGCTATAACAGTAAGCGTATGTGTTTCTGCGCTGAGAGGAACAGAGGCTGTTACTTTCTTGATATCATTTACTCTTGTTCATGCGCTGGCATAAGCGAAATCACCGACATCCTGATTATCAAGCATGATCCTTACTTTTGAAAGTGGAGCCGCTGTCGTGATATCATACCAGACACTAAACGTCTGCGCCGCCTTTCCATCGCCATGGGGTTGTTTGAGGGTAATTACAACACTGTCATCCTGCACACCAAGGGACGGTCTATTGGCACACACTTCTGTCGGCTCTTCGAGAAATATATTCGTCAGCGTTTCTTGAACTTCTCCACTCACAGGCTGCGTCATTTTCTCTTTCCACCAGTTCGTAATATCATCGACATCCATATTATTTGGCATGAAACTTGTTGGTTTGATCAGATATCCTTTAACAATATCTTCTCTTGGAGTGACGTCCGAGATTTTACCCATACATGCCTTATCAATTTGAATAGCGGTTGTAGTCGTATCAACATCGGTAGGTGTTGTTGAAAGATATGCCTGCGTCACAATTTTTTGTTCCTCTGGTGTACTATCACTAGCAAGCTTCCCTGAGATCTTTGAGATCGTCACATCTTTGACTTCTATGGGTGATACATTTTCTGACTGGATAAGATCATCTCTGCGAAGCTGTGTAAAGAACTGCCTAAATGTTTTTCCATTTACCCATCCTCCATATGCATTCACATTCATAGGATTTCCCTGGGTATTTCCAGCCCAAAACACGGCCACCTTCGATGGAGTATATCCTACGAGCCAACCATCTCTTGGTAATTTTTTTCCTGTTTTTGGATCTTTCATATCTGTCGTACCCGACTTGTTAGCATAGAGCAGTCATGACACCCTAAAATTTGCGACCCAAGCTGCAGGAAGATTTTCTTCCGTTGTCAGCATTTTCCACATGAGATAACCTACTCCCCCCGGAATAAGCTTCTCCTGAAGTTTTTCCTGTTCCTGTGATTTCTGGTAGAGAATATTTCCTCCTTGCCCTTTGATCTCCAAGATGGGATTAATCTTTGCTGGAGCTCCATTGATAGAACTTAGTTGTGTATATGCGTGTGCGAGTTCCATCATCTTGAGCTCTCCTGCTCCGATAGAGAGCGGATATCCATAATCTTTCTTTGAATCATAAGAATCAATACCAAGCTTATTGAAAAAGGGTATAAGCTTATCTTGTCCTCCTGCAGCGAAGTACATCTTGATTGCCGGGATATTTCTTGAGTGTCCAAGCGCCTTTCTGAGGGGCAACACACCCTCTACAAGTCCATCATTATTGTTTGGAGCATCATTACCAATCTTAAATGGAATATCGTAGATCGGAGTATCTATAGTGAGCGGAAGATTCATAAATCCGTATGCGTAGACAAGCGGTTTGATAGAAGAACCGGGTTGTCTGAGTTGTTGCACCATATCGACCTTTCCTGCGATCTCTTCATTGTTATAGTCTGCTGAACCCACGTAAGCAAGCACATCACCATTGAGACTATCGAGATAAAGCATAGAGCTATTATTCGCTCCATATCCATTGATAGTGCTTATATTATCAGAAATACTTTTCTCTGCTATATCCTGAGCCTTGAGATCAAGCGTTGTTTTGATGGTCAGACCTCCTTTTGTTAGTTGCTCCTCTGTATAACCCTCACTCTTGAGCCATTCGATAATCCAGAAGACAAAGTGAGGAGCTTTGATATCTATCCTTGCGCTTTTAAACTGATAAGTAAGACCCTCGATAAACGCATCTTTTGCTTGCTGTGCATCGATGTACCCATCTTCATACATTCTTGAAAGGGTGTAATCTTTTCTTCCCGGCGTGAAGATAACATCATAGTCTTGTCCTTCTATCTCTAGACTAAAATCTCCTATTTTTTCTACGTAACTCATAAACCCTCCTGCTGACTTGCTTACAGATTTTGATGAGTCATTGATATTGCTGATCATCCTTTCCACTACTTTTTGCATGATAACTCCGGTTGTGGCATCAACAGCATCACCATCAAGTGTTACTGTAAAGCGCCCCATAAGCTGACCAACATTTCTATATGGATTTACGGTAGAAGGACGCTGTGCCATAGATGCAAGAATCGCAGACTCCAGGATATCTATATCTTTAGCCGACTTCCCAAAGTATGTTTTCGATGCCGCCTCTACACCATTAGAGTTGTTTCCAAGAAAGATATAGTTGAGATACATCTCCACGATGTGCTTCTTAACTTCTTTTTTGCGCTCTGATGAAGAGAGGTCTGGTTTTTCTTTACTGATCTCTGCCTGAAAGTAATCATCAAGTTTTGTTGCGAGGATAATCTCTTTCGCTTTTCTTGTGAGCGTTTTTTCGTTTGAAAGAAGCAAAAGCTTGATGAGCTGCTGCGTAATTGTTGAACCTCCAGGCCCACTGAGCGTCCCATTTTTGATAGTTGCCCAGACTGCTCTCAAAAGTCCGTTATAGTCAAATCCCTGGTTGGTCCAAAAGTCCTGGTCTTCCGCAGCAACGATCGCATTAATAACATGGGGAGACATTTGATCATACCCTACATATACCCTATTTTCGTCATAGAGCTTATAAAGAGTCTCTCCATTTCTATCGGTAATAATTGTTGTCTGTGAAAATCATTTACTAATATCATTGAGATCTGGAAGCGTACTAATCACCGCGACATAAAACCAGAGAGCTCCGATAAGAACCACGGCCAAAAAGCCAAAAAGAATAGTCTTTCGAACGATACCGGTTGTGAGCCATGTCCAAAATTGCTTGAGCCAGGACATTTTGCCTCCGAAAATGTTGTTACTAAAGTGCATCTTTTGAATTCTATATTTACTTGAAGATTTTCTTCATCTCATAAGCATACTATCTAATACGAAAAGAAATCTAAAATGTGTCAAAGATTTGGGGTCAAAAAAACCCGACACCGCTGTCGAGTTCATTGTATGCATTTAGCATATGTTTACAATCGTTTCCTGTAAAAACGACTACCGATTATGGAATATAACTTTCTCATTCGCCATATGGAACAATACGAGTTGTTACCACGCCTCTTCCAGCAGGACCATTCATATCTGAAATAGTCATAAGACCCTTTTCTTCGTCTACATTTTCTACGATAGCTACGTGACCATATGAAGATGCTCATCCTTGGCCGGGTTGGTAGACAACAATAGCTCCTTTCGATGGTGTATTAGTTACAGTATATCCAGCTCTTTTTGCATTTGCTTTCCGCTCCTTAGCATTTCCACGGAATGTCACATCACTCTTGAAGATATCTGGTCTTCTCTGAGCAGCATAGGCTGTACAATAACCTGCCGCAAATCCGTCTTCTGTTGTCGTTTTTTGGTACCATGTTGCAAGGATTGTTCCTTTCTTATAGGTAATGGTACTTGTTCATTCTGACGCGACAATCTGACTTACTGTTGCTACTACCTTTTTAGGAGATGGGGCAACGGTTGCTGCTGTTACAGGAGTATTGGTAGTTGTTGATGTTGGCTTTGTATCTGGCTTTGTTGTTGGTACGTCTGGTTTTTGCTGTGCAACAATCGGTTCAGGCTTCTCTATGAGACCTTTGTCCTGAGCATCTTTTTCGCTAATAGGAATGAAGAGCTCTCATCCTTTATGGATAATCTTTCTTGAGTCCGCGATGTTGTTGAGCGTTTTAATATCGACCTCACTGAGATCGTATGCGCTAATGAAATCTCCGAGCGCTATATCTTCCTGCATGGTAACAATGATACCTGGCAATTGACTGATAGTCAATTTTTGTCCGGCACGTAGATCGTTACCCTTCAGATTATTTACTTTCTTAATATTGTCTACTGTCGTATTCAGATCTGCAGCAATAGATTCGATAGTGTCACCCGATCTTACGATATAGGTAAGGTTGCCACCAAGATCATTGTTATCAAAAATGATAGACTGCGCGTTTATATCCGCGCTTGCCGTAGGCATGACATTCGTGAAAGAAGCTTTCACTGGAGATGTCTGTACCGCAAGTTGGAACTTATCCGCGTAAATGATCAGATAATTGAATACTACAAGATTTACCAATGTAATAAGGAATTTTCCAATATTCTTTGTTGTTTTTCATGCTCTGTTTACCTTTTTGGAGGGATATATGGGCATAGAAACGATAAGAGTATAAATGGCGGAGAGAGAGGGATTCGAACCCACGGTCCTCGCAAAAGGACAACTGTTTTCAAGACAGTCGCATTCAACCGCTCTGCCATCTCTCCACTCAACTTGGGTTGAATGTTTTTCAGCCGCTCTGTAACGAGCGACAGTTTCAAAGTATAGGATTTCAGGTTTGATATTCAAGAACAAATCTGTATGCTTGCTTTAGGCAGGAAATGCGGGGTTTACACCATAAATCACCGAGATTCAAAGAAAGAAAGCCATTTTCATTTATTATTTCGCATATTTTACCCATGAGTACGCTGAGCAAAAAATACCCTCTTGAGACAGGAGCAAACAATCCTATTCTCAGAGCAAAAAACGCTCCAGTAAGCAAGATTACAAAGGAGACAAAGGAGTTTGGGAAAGCCCTCTTAGAACTCATGTACGAGTACGAAGGAGCCGGGCTCGCCGCCCCTCAGATAGGCGAAAATACAAGGATGATTGCTGTAAGTTTCTGGAAAGACGACGGAAAAAGACTGAAAAGAGTCGGCGATACTGTTATGATAAATCCAGAAATAATTAGCAAATCTGATAAAATGATAGTCTCAGAAGAGGCATGTCTTTCGCTTCCAAAGCTCTCGGGAGACGTCCTCAGACATCAGTCGATCAAGGTTACTTGGCTAGATCTCAATGGCAAGAAACATACTGATAAATTTTCTGACTATAATGCAACGATCATCCAACATGAGATCGATCACCTCGATGGCGTGTTGTATATTGATAAGCTTATAAGTTAATAGTTGGCACTCTGCCGAGTTTTTTGATACAAAAAAACTCTCATGGCTGAGAGTTCTTCTATTGAGTAATGAATGTTTAGCACTTGCAAGCACAGTCTTCACCCTTTCCCCCACAACACTCATCTTTTCCATGGTGATGATGCCCATGATGATGTCCTCCGTGCTTATGATCGTGAGCTGCTTCTGCCTCTTCATCTCCTCCTTGCTGCTCGTGCATCACGCTATCGATAAATCCAGATACGAGGATAGAAAGCACATCTTCATCGCTTTCGATTGGTTTTCCGCTCATCTGAGCGAATATCTCTTTCAGTTGCTGGATAGCGTCGTACAGCTCTCCAGATATCTCAAGGTGTTTCTTGTCTGACATAGAAAAACGGTAAATAATAAATGCTGAAATTGTACAGATCCGGCGTTGAAATACAATCAGTAATGACTATCATATACCCAAAGCTATTCGATGTTCGAATATCAATTATCGAAAATCTATAATCGGTTTTTGAATTTATAAACTTTTAACTTGCAACAGGCGCAACGCGCAATGTATAACTTCTATCAATCACAGCTTCGATACGACCTTACGAAAGATGTGTACAGAAAGCCGACATTTGAAGTAGAGCTACTTGGGAAGCGCCATTTTGGCGTTATCAGAGACAAGAAGGTAGGGCCATGGAAATTTAAGTGGTATCAGGTACTAGGAGTTGAAATACAGGACAAACACGAGCAACTCAAGAAAGACATCGAAAACATTAAAGAGCAATTTCTGAAAAACAAAGAAGATCTTTTCTTCCAGCTTGGGATTATCGATCCATTTGATGGGTTTCCATGCAAGATTAATAAAAATGAAACAGTGTTAAAAGCCATCAGACTGAAGCGCAATATTACTCAGCAGGAGATGCGTGAGCTTTTCAATTTGGAGGTAGGGTTCAAAGAAAATTTACCAAACAGCACCATCATGATAGACCTCAGAAAAAAGGAGGATGAGCTCTGGAATGACGTGACTTCAAACTGTAAACAAGCCATAAAGAAGGCTCAGAGACACCACCTCCAGATGACAACCGCCACGCTCGAAGAATGGGATGAGTTCTATAAAATCTGGACTGGCACAGCCTCAAAGAAAAGCTTTTTTGTACTGACAAAGCCAATGTATCATGCTCTCAGAGACTACTGCATCAAACAAAAGGCTGGGACACTCATGCTAGTAAAAACTCCGAGCGGAGAGATCGTCAGCGGAAGCATCTACCTTCTTGATAAGAGCGCTCACGCAATCATCTATCTGTACGGAGCAACCGACAGAAAAGCAGGAAACATAGGAGCAAATAACTTTCTCAAGTGGGAGGTTATTAAACGGGCAAAACAAGAGGGCTATCAGATATTTGACCTTATGGGTGGAGCTCCAACAGGCTATCCAAAACACGAATTAGTGACGGTAAGTCATTTTAAGGAGTCCATGTGAGGTGTAAAATACGAGCTTACCGGAAGCTATGATATCATCGGAAATAAATTTTTGTACAAAGCATATAAGCTAAAGGAAGATAAGAAACAGCGGAAGATCTAATGGCTCTCCATCCGAAACACTAAATGCTGAATGATAAATACAATATTATATTTAAAATTCAAGATTTAGAATTTAACATTTCATTCGATATGTCTTTAAAAGAAATACATAACACAAAATACGAAAGAATCTGCGTGAAAACACACATGATTCACATCAAAGAAGAGTTTGATCCGCTCATAGAAAAGTATGTCCTTCCTCTCATCAAGGCTGGAGACCGGATTGCAATTTCCGAAAAAGTGGTGACAATCTCGCAAGGAAGAGTTGTGCACGAATCAGTTATACAGCCAGGGTGGCTCGCAAAGCTCGTGGTAAAATGAGTAACAAAACACAAAGGCGACATCGGCTATTCTCATCCGCGCAAGATGCAGGTAGCGATCATGCAGGCCGGATGGCTCAGGGTATTTTTTGCGATGATCATCGGAGGATTTACAAGACTATTCTGAAGACGCGGAGATTTTTATCGCATTGCTGGACATAGGATCTCAGAAATAGACGGATTTAATCCGGATGCCATGGCACCATTTGACGAGTTTGCTATGATTTGACCAGGAAAGCCTGACCAGTTCTGTCAGCACATCGAAGATAAATATTGAATTCCTGCAGCCATTATCGATGGCAACAACATAAATGTCGAGGTTCTATGAATGTCAAAATCTATGCCCGTCGACAAAGCGACAGTACGCCTCGTCCTCCTCGACAATCCTATGGGCCAAAACGACGAGATGACACCGATCGTCATCGTCAGAAGACAACAATAAACAATCTAATCCCTCGGTCAAATCATCTGTCGGGGGATTTTTAAACAAACAAGACAAAACATTGATAACACAAACCAAATCCGTATCCTCTAGGACACACATTATAATTCGTAATTAAAATTGATAATTACCAATTGAATATGTGGCACTATGCCAGAGCGGTCTAATGGCGGGGCCTGCAAAGCCTTCGATCGTGGGTTCGAATCCCACTGGTGCCTTAACACGAAATGAACACATTGTATAATAATAAGAAATCTGCCTTCTCCAGCAGATTTTTTGTATTCGAAAAAACTCTGCCTTACGACAGAGTTTGTTATTAATGAGTAATTATTCATCAATAATGGATTAAGCTTCTCTTCTTGGAGCTCTTGGCCTTGGAGCAGTAGATCTTGAACCAGCTCCTCTTGGAGCTGACGTTCTTGGAGCTCTTGGTCCGCGATCAGCACCGATGAAGTTATCACCAGGTCTTTGTGGTCTCGCTGGACGTCCTTTATGTGGATCAAACTCTCTCCCTGCTCTGTCAGCAGCCTTTCTTCCGAGAAACTTTGACTCTCCAAAATATCTTTGCTCGCGAGTAGCGTCTACATCGTATCCGCCTACTGTATTGCCAAAATTTCTTGAAGTCCACGCCTCATCACGCCTTGGACGCTCTCTTCTTGGAGCCGCACCATCTCTTGAACCAAATGATCTTGGCGCCCTTGGCGCAGAATAACTCTGTTCTCTGCTCTCTGCTCTCTCTCCTGTAGATGGCGCTCTATTGAATGTTCTTGGTGCTGATGCGTCTCTCGGAGCATATGTTCTTGCTGGACGATCTTCATTGCTTCTTGGAGCTGCGCCATCTCTTGAACCGAACGATCTACCTCCGCGGTCACCGTATCCACCTCTGTTTTCAGACCTTGAAGCACCAAATTTATTTCCCCAATTTCTTCCTCCAGCCGCATTTCTTTCTCTTCTTTCCATCATTCTTCTTTTCTTGTCTGATGGCGGAAGTGGTTTATCAAGCTGTACACGAGAAAACTTTCCTTCTGTATCTTCTTTTGCTCCATGAGCTGAAGACTTTTCAAGCTTTATTTTTTGTGTTTTTTCTATTTCGTAAATAAGATGTTTCTCATCTGGTGCAACAAGCATGAGTGCTTTACCGGTTGCCCCTGCACGACCTGTACGACCAATACGGTGGATGTAACTTTCCGGCTCACGAGGAACCTCGAAATTTACTACAAGCTCAACATTATCCATATTGAGTCCGCGAGCTGCAACGTCAGTTGTTACGAGCACTTTACAGATGCCTTTTTTAAACGCATCAAGCGCTCTTGTACGCTGGCGCTGATCGAGATCTCCATTGAGATATGCAGATGTATATCCGTGCTTCTTAAGCTCATTGGTAATCACCTCTGTATTTCTCTTTGTCTGTGCGAAAATGATAGTCTTCTGTCACTTATGTTCATCAAGAAGATGCATAAGTGTTGGAAACTTATCAGCAAGAGGAAGATCAATATATGTATGGTCGATGGCGTCTACCGTAACAGTTGCAGAGATTTTAATATTAATAAAATCTGTACAATGCTTTGTGATCACGTCTTTAATTTCATTGTTAATAGTTGCAGAAAATGTCATCGTCTGCTTCAGGTTTGTTAACTGATCCCAGATCCGATCCACATCATCGATAAATCCCATATCAAGCATTCTATCGACTTCGTCGAGAACAAAATATTCTATTTGTGTAGGATCGAGAAATCCTTCCTCCATAAACTCTATAAGTCTTCCTGGGGTTGCTACGATGAACTGAGGTCCACGAGCAAGATCTTCCTTTTGCCATTCGCGCTTCTTTCCTCCCATAAGCACGAGAGATCTCATAGTGTAGAATTCAGTAAGCTTCATAATGTCTGCGCGAATTTGCTCTACAAGTTCACGAGTAGGAGCTACGATAAGCACTTGTGGATGACGCTTTCTTGGGTCAGCCTTTTCAAGAAGAGGAAGAAGAAATGCTGTTGTTTTTCCTGTCCCTGTTTGTGACTGCCCAACAATGTTTTGGCCGCTTTTTGCGGCCTCCCACACCTCTGCTTGGATTTGTGTTGGCTCAGTATAGCCAGCTTTTTCAATTGCTTTCATAATGCCTGGTTTCAGGCCAAAATCTTTAAATAGTGTCATACAAAAATAATCAAACGATAAAAAGTGGAAATGAGCAAAAAAAGAAAGAAAATACAAAAATGTACCTATGACATTTTCTCATTTTCGCGCCTTCTCATTTCAACACGTAATATGACCGATAAACCAAGCTCCTTCTAAGAGAAAATAGTAGAGAGAGTGACCGAAGACTTGGTAGTTATATGGCAAATCTATGTTTGCCCACTAGATGATCACGATAGCGACTATTTCGCTTTTGTAGTATAGCTTTTCAGCTGTTTTGGTTCATCAATCACCCGTAGTATACCGAAAACCCAGTAAATAACAAGGGATTCTTTGTGATTGACTCTTTATAGACACTTCCATACCATTGTTCCAACCAACAACACTCAATATGAAAGACTCACAACTATACCAAACATTCACCGCTCTCATAGGCAAGCTTTTTGTAAAAGAGCCTAAAGCAATCATAGAAGGATGGGTAGAAAACACCGAGGGATGGAAAATTAGCGACTCAAAAGAAACCATCACCGTTCCTTCCACCCACGACCTGGGTTATGCAATACACTATGTGATAATGCAGAACCTAGAAGGGTTTGCAAAAAAAGTAAACAAATCTGCTCATATAGGCTACATCATAACAAAGCAGTCTCATGAGAAAAGAAACGGTCATATCTTTCACGATATTACTTATTGTATATGCACAAAATAAAAAAGGCTGGTTTATCCGGCCTTTTTTTTCTTATTTCCTCTGTTCCAGAATAGATAGACAATGTACGCAACGATACATACGGAAACAATAGCTAAGACAACATGTTCATACTTACCCATAAACGCTCCTACCTGATCCCAGTTTGCTCCAAGATAGTATCCTGCTGTTGCAAGGAGTCAGCTCCAGAGAATAGAACCAGCTAATGTAAGAAGCGTAAACGGAAGAAACTTCATCTTTATCGCTCCTGCGGGAAACGAGATAACAGTACGAACAATAGGCACTAGGCGTCCGAGAAAGACAAATCCTTTTCCATATTTCTGAAACCAATCAAATGCTGTATCGATTTCTTCCGGCTTAATGAAGAACCACTTACCGTATTTTCCGACCCAACGGTTAATCTTCTGTCTATTTCCCCAGTACCCAAGAAAATAGAATGGCAATGTTCCAAGATAACTTGCGACCCCTCCTATAAGAGCCAGCGCCCATATTTGCATACTTCCTTCTGCAGCAAGCCATCCTGCAAGAGGCATGATTGCCTCTGAAGGAATCGGCGCAAAGAAACTTTCTATGAACATAGAGAGAGCAACACCTGGATATCCCACTTCACGCACAAGCCATAAAAGCCAATCAACTATCTGCTGTATCATTTTGTCTACATGAATAAGAAATAATAACATTCACGTATACGTATACCGCTTGTGAAAACAACGAGAAAAACTATACTTACAAACAATTCGCAATGGAAGCATCCTTTTGCAAAGGAGGTGTCCCAGCAATACTTGGGACGCAGGATTTAGAAATAACTCGCTCAATTCGAATTAAAATTTAGAATTAAATAAGTTAGTATGCTCTATTTCGTTCCTACTCCCATAGGAAACAAAGAAGATATAACTGTTCGTGGTCTCAGACTTCTTAAAGAAGTGAATATTTTTTTCTGTGAAGACACAGCGACAACAAAAAAACTCATGAACATGTATGAGATCTCTCTGACGTGAAAGCAATTTTTTCCTCTCACAAGTTTTACTGATCAGTGAAAACTCAATCACTATGTAAATCTTCTCAAGGAAAACGATGCGGTTGTTACCAGCGAAGCAGGCACGCCAGGCTTATCTGATCCAGGAAAAAATCTCATTAAGATGGCGCGGGAAAACAACCTGCCCTTTGAAGTTCTTCCATGAGCAACAGCGCTTATTCCTGCCATAGTAAGCGCCTATACCGACACAAGTACTTTTGCATACTTTGGCTTCATCCCAACGAAAAAGGGAAGACAAACCATATTAAAAATGATGATCGAAACAGTTTCAAATACACCATGTTTCTTCTATGAGTCAGTACATAGAGTAGAAAAATTATTTGATGAGCTCGAAGAGCTCGGATACGACGGAAAAATATTTGTCGCTCGCGAGATAAGCAAGATGTTCGACCAAAAGCTGATGTGAACCATACAAGAGATGAAAGAAAAAATTACGAAAAAAGAGCTCATCATCAAATGAGAATTTGTTATTTGACTGTGGAAGTAACTATTATATTTTCTCGAAATAAGAAGAATATTCTCCTGTATTAATTTCCGCAAGAAGCCGCTTCTTAAAAGCTTTTAATATGCTTAGAATATGTGTTTTATCATCGGTTCTTCGCTGTATAAGACCATTTTCTGTTTTCCCAAAGAATTTACTCGTATCTTTCTCACCACCAACCAACTGATCAAACACAGCTTCCATGAAAGCCTTTTCATAAGCTAGTTTAAGTTTATATCAGTTGTGTAGTCTTAAGGTTATTCATGCGTATCATCACTTTCTATCTCCTTTTTCTAGCGACTGCATAGCAATAAATATTTCGTCTCAACCATGATATTTATTGTGATGAATATATTTCTGCCCCTGCTCTGGATATAAAGTGTGGTCGTAGTTTTGTAAGAAATGACTATATTCTGTCGCTTCATTTTCTATAAGAGAAAATACCTGATGCCCTTGTGGACATCCGCTGATGATAATATCTATATCTCCGTCTTTTAGTGTATTTATTGATGCTTCTTTGTTGTTTTCCTTCTGAAATCAGTCATTTTCTGACTTCTTTTTCCCTTGATCATTCAAAGTTTGCCATGCCTCAAAAGCAGCCCTATCTTTCAAATATTGCTGAATGGTCGATGTTGAATAAGGAGCGGCAGTTATTATTTTTCTACCAGCAGTATTTTTCATGGCAACCCAAAACAAGTAAAGCTCATTCTTCTATTGTAATGAAATATTAAATTTTAGCAAAAAATATATATTTGTAATTGTAATTGTAAGATAATAGGCTTTATATATAGTATCTTTCAATGACAAAATTTATCTTCTTCGGTAGACTCGAATACGAAAAAGGCATCGACCTCATCCTCGATGTTTTTCCTAGTTTGTATGCAAAGTGAATAACTAACTGGACACTCGATGTGTATGGCGCAGGAGGCTATAGCAATACAGTAGAGGCCCTTTCAGAGCTTTTGCCAAATAATGTGTTTTTTCACTGACGAACAGATAACAAGTTGATTAAAGAAAAACTAATTGATGCAGACTATTGTCTCATGCCTTCTCGTGTCATAGAGACATTTGGTTTAAGCGCGCTCGAAGCTCTTCGCTCATGAGTTCCGGTCATCGGATTTAAGAAGTGAGGTATCGCACCTTTTGTCATAGATGAGCTCGACGCAACAAAAGCCTCTGGAGAAACTCACGAAGAAAAATTATTTTCTTTGGTATCAACCATCATCAAAAACAACAAGGCGAAACATGAATTTCCTATTGGACCTGAGCAACTAGGACTCGCTGCATATAGTACAGACGCTTGGATTTCACAGGTGAAAAGCCTTGCGGGACACGCAAAACGCATCCTCATGGTGAGTGATTTTTCTATAAGAATCTGATGAGTTGAAGTGTTTATCGATGAAGCAACAAAGCTCTTAGAGCAGCATGGTTTTGTGGTTGAGAAATTTTGAAGCGCAAAAAAACTATCGTATGCGGGTCTCATAAAAACATTTTTCAATATAGCTACATGGCGAAAACTCCGCAAGAAAATAAAAGATTTCAAGCCAGATATAGTATGGTGCCATAGCGTTATCAGAAACATCGGATGGCTTCCACTCACTGCTATACCTCATGATACAAAGATTCGAATGATGTTTCATGACATGGGATATTACGTTCCATATCCTTCTGTCTTATATAACATCTGGAAAGTTGCAGGATCTATGGCTCTATCTTACTGGCTTCAAGTTGGAAAGACAAAAAATCCTCTTAAAATTATATTGCTCATCTGCAAACGATTTCTTCTTCGTGTTATCAAATTTCTTTTCCGTCATCATAACACCACATATCTTGTTCCTTCTCCGTTTATGCAGGAGCCAACAGAAAAATGGCGAGCAGGAAAAAACCAGAAAGTCATTACATTACCTCATTTCGTAAAATAAATATGACGTACGCTCGCTCATTGTTTGTGTTTCGTCAGGACCTCAGACTTACAGACAACTCAGGTTTGCTTGAGGCATTGAAATACTCAAAAGAAATAATTCCGGTATTTATTTTCGATGAAACCATACTTTCTCATTTTCCTGAAAATGATAGCAGAGTGTGATTTCTTGTAGATGCGGTAACAGAACTTGATAAGGAGCTTCGCGAAAGATGATCGTACCTTATGGTCTGCTATGGAGATCCTAAAAAGATTATCCCTGAGCTTATCACTGAGCACAAAGCAGAAGCTCTCTACTACAACAAAAGCTATGGTTCATGATCTCTCATGAGAGATGCATTCATACAAGATCGATGTAAAAAAAATCAGATCTATCATTCGTCTCACGATGACTTTTTTCTGGTACCGCTAGAAAAGGTTCCGCAAAGAAAAGTATTCACACCTTTTTTCAAGCTGTGGCAAAAACAACTTGCCACAAAAGAGATTGTTATACATAAGGCGCCTTCTCAGATCAGCTCTCCTAAGGTAGAAATGGTTCCTCTCGACTCCATCTTCAAAAAACTTTCCTATAAAAAAAATACTATTCGAGATGTTACTACTGCGCACGAAAGGCTTCATGAATTCGATTTTTCTCGCTACCACGAAACCAGAAATTTTCCTGCGATAGACTGATCGTCAAGGCTCTCGCCTTATATTAGATTTGGACTCCTCAGCATCAGAGAAGTGTATAAAGCAGTGAAAAATACCGCAGGACAAGAAAGCGTATTTATTAGTGAACTCGCGTGGCGTGAATTTTGGAACCATATCATGTTTTATTTTCCCGAAACCAGAGCAATTGAGTTCTTAGAAAAGCGCAGAAAACTAGCTTGGGACAATAACAAAAAACATTTTGACGCCCGAAAAGAGTGAAAAACGTGATATCCTCTGGTTGACGCCGGCATGAGACAATTGAAGGCAGAAAACTGGATGCACAATCGTGTGCGTATGGTTGTTGCATCATTCCTCACGAAAGATCTTATGATAGACTGGCGTCGGGGAGAAGAACACTTTGCAAATTATCTCTTAGATTACGATGAAAATGTAAATATAGGAAATCGACAGCGAGCAGCGAGCGTAGGAGCGGATCCAAAGCCATTAAGAATATTTTCTCCTCTATTGCAGTCGGAAAGATTTGATCCACAGTGTGAGTATATCAAAAAGCGAATACCTGAGCTTCGCAACATTGATCCAAAGAAAATTCACAATCCTCTCGAAAATGACCTCTGATATGCGAAGCCTATCGTTGACCACTATGAGCGAAGCAAAAGGGCGAAAGCAATGTACGCAAAACAGTAAAAGAAAAACGCCGACTATGCGGCGTTTTTTATTGAATAATAATCATTATTCGCTCAGCGCTTCTCTTTGCGCGCGAGCCTCTTTTCTTTTATAGACTGCATAGAAAAGATTTGGGATAGCGATAAGCGTAATAACCGATGAGAACAAAAGTCCAAAGATAACGGTCCATCCAAGTCCTGCGTAGAACTCATCCTGCGTCACTACTGAACCGATACCAAGGATTGTCGTAACAGTACTAATAACGATCGGTTTAAATCTGACCGTTCCAGCTTCAACAATTGCTCTTTCGATCGATACGCCGTTCTTCAGATTTTCATTGATCCTGTCTACTAAGAAGATCGCAGTATTGACGATCACTCCGATAAGCGAGATAAATCCGATACCAAATGACATACTGTATGGATTACCTGTCACATAGAGTCCGATGTTTGCTCAGAGTAACGCTGTGATAATACTATAGAGCACTATCATCGGCTTACTAAATGAGTTAAACTGATACACCAAGATAGCAAATGCCAAGAATAGAGCAACGAAGAACGCCATGATGGTAGCCTGGATAAGCTCAGCATTTTCCTGGTTTTCTCCACTTTCCTTATAAGATATTCACTGAGGAAACTCATACTTTTCTGCGTATTCAATAAGTTTTGGCTGAAAGGCTGTAGGCGCAAGTCCTGACTCAAGATCTGAGTCAACCGTAATAGTAACATCTCCATCCACCCTGCTAATAGAAGCAAGTGACGGATCTATACTTACCTCTCCAACAGCCGACAAGGCCATCTCTCCCTTCCTGGTCTGCACCACAAAGTTTCTCATATGCTCTGGAGAAAAACTTTGATCAAAGGAAGCCACTTTTACGACGATATCTCTTTCGATATTTTCTATCTGTATCGTTCCGGCTTTTGTTCCATTGAGCGCCGCATAGAGCTCTGACTGAAAGTCTTGTGGAGTCAGTCCAAGCTGCGCAAGTTTTGCCTTATCAAATTTTACCGAGAATTGTCATGGAGTATTAGTACTTGAGTTTCCTACATTTATCGTTCCAGTTAATGAACGAAGATATGTTTCAAAGTCCTGACTCACTTGTTTCAGTGTTGTAAGCTGATCGGTATTTTCTGCAACAAGTTTTATACCAACTGCTTTACCGACTGGAGGACCTCCCGCTTGTACTTTACCTTCCACCTTATATCCTTCCTCTTTTAGATATACAAGTCTCTTCTTAATGTCTTCTTCGACCGCAAAGCTATCTCTCTTTCTCTCATCTTTTTTCGTGAGGATAATCGACAGATCTACAACATGTTTGTTAATCGTAATCTCATAACTCTTTAGTTCTGGGATCGAAGCAATCGCTCTATCTATTCATGAAACAGCCATAGCCATAGATTCGGTTGTTTGTCACTGTTTTCCTTCAATAGCATAGGTGATAAATGGATTATCTCCCGAAGGGAAAAGCTTAAATCCAATATTTGGCGAAAGAAAAATGAATGTGGCGATAAGGATAGCAATCGGAGCCCAGATAGATATTTTTCTCCAACTCTTACGATCGATCGTCTTTTTCAATATATGAATATATGGCGCTGTAAGATACTTGTCGAGCATCTTTTCAAACCACGGTTCTGTTGTTCTCTTTCTTACTTCTTTTCACTTTCTCTCTTCTTCAAGCAGTTCTCTTTCTACGTCGCTAATGATCATCTCCGATGTTTCATCTTCTTCATAGTAATAGTTCCGCTTCTTATTGAGCTTTGTAAACATCGCATTATTTACCGTCAACGCCAAGAAAAGACTTCCCAAGAGAGTCGTAAAGATGGTGATAGGAATATATGAAAGAAATTTTCCTGTTACTCCTGGAAGTACAAGCATTGGTATAAACACTACGAGGTTGATCAGAGATGTATTGATGTTCGGTGTTTTATATGTGTTGACCGCAAGGAGTATTGCGCTTTTAGGATTATATCCTCTTTTCATGTTTTCACGCGCAGCTTCAATGAAGACGATAACCGTGTCGATGCCGGATCAGAACGCCAAGATAAGACTAAAGTTTGTCAAAAAATTCAGTGTCATTCCCATCAGATCCAGCACGATAAATGTGATGAAGAATGCAATGATCATACCAAGCGTTGCGATGAGTGACTGCCTTAGTCCAATGAAAAGCGCCGTAATAGCCAAAACAAGAAGTACTGAGCTGACAGCATTTGACCCAAGCGATTTATAGTCATCGATAATTACATCTGACAAATCCATTGTGTATTCAAATGAAAGTCATGTATAGATTGGCTTCTTCAGTGTTTTTTCTATGAAAGCTTTCGCTTTTTTTGCACTACTAAAAACATTCGTATTTTTTTCTTTAAAAATCGTTACCGATACTGCATAGTTATCTGATGAGTTATAAACACCTCACCACACAACCGCAGAACTCTTATAGTCCCTGCGTATGGTTGTGATATCAGAAAGACTTATATAGTCGTTTCCTCCGTTTATAGCGATAGGAATATTACTTAGTTCGTCTAGTGATGAGATTTCATTATCTATCCTATAATCATACGAGAACTCTCCAAGCTCATGATTTCCGAGTGGCAGGTTTTGGTTGTATCCTCTTATCGCGTTTACTACTTGGGCGATACTAAGATTATAATTTTCCAACGCTTGATCATTAAGAAGCACAGAAAGATCATAATCAGAATCATCTGCTACACCACCGATAGTAACGTCTACTATTCACTCCTTCCCTTTGATTTCTTTTTTCAGATTCATACCCAGAGATCTTACTTGATTGAGCGTAAAATCTTTTTTCGGGGCATATGCAATCATCTGAAAGAGAACGGTATTGTCACTTGATATCTCTGAGACGACCGGATCTTTTATATCATCCACAAAAGGGATGTTATCTATCTTCGTTTTTATATCGCTAATGAATGCTTTCGTGTCAACACTACTTTTAAGTGTCAGTGTAATATTTGATACACCAAGAGACGACCTCGAATCCATGGCATCTATTTCCTGCATATTTTCTATCTCGTCTTCGATTTTTTGCGTAATAATGCTGTCTATATCTACAGGATTTGCTCCAGGATAGATAGTCGTTATTTGAACAATACCAAAAGGAATGTCTGGTGTCGACTCCTTTGGAATACGTATAAGCGAAAAAGTACCATAACCGATAAGTAGTGCTATCAGAAGAAATGATACTTTATAATTTTTCACCCACCATCAAAACCATGTATTTTCTATTTTCTCAATATGCTGTTTTACTGTTTCTCTCATAACCAGTTTCTAAAAGGTAAACATTATTTTTTTTCAAGTATCATTTTTTCTGGATCATAATTACTAATATCAGAAATGATAAGTTCTGAATCTTCCGGAAGCTCTTCTGTCACTTCGATACCATCACCATATACACTTCCTAGTGAAATCGTTTTCATTTCGATAGACGCTCCGTTCCATAAAAATATTTGTCATCTGTTATTGTCTACGATATTTACCGACTTCAGTGGAATGACGCTGTTTCATTGTTGAAGAGGTATCATCACATCGACAAAGCTTCCTATATCAATATCAGCATCATCACTTATTCTTACTTTTATAACATAATTTCCTGTGTCATCAGTAACTGACCCTATTTCTGTAACTGTTCATGAAAAACTCTTTCATTCTGCTACAATCTCTACATCTTGTCCAAGCATAACATACTCTTTTTCATTTGCTGTAGCCCTTATCATAATTTCTTTTCCTTCTGATACCATTTTTATAAGTGGCGTACCTGGAGAAACATCTTGTCCTTTGTCTACAAGCACTTCACCGATAATGCCTGGGATAGGAGCGACGATAGACAACTTACTAAGAGCCAATTGAGCCTCTTGATAAGCAACCTGAGCCTGACTGAGAGAGTTACGCAAACTATTGAGATTAGTATCTCTCGTGTTAGAGAGAAAATTAAGATTATTTTTACTTTGTTCGAGATTATATGAAGCGTTTTTACTTCACTCTTCGATCTGTTTCGTAGTCACGTCCACCTGGGTTTCAAGAAGTTCAATCTGTTTTTTCAAAGAATTTTGGTTGTCCTTATAGGTTGTAACAAATGAATTGATGCTATTTACCTGTGTAGTAATCGATGAAGATATACCACTCGCCTTTGACTGAAGTGCTCAGAAACTTGAGATATAACCATCCAGACCTGCTTGTGAAAGTGTTCCTCATACAATTGTTGCATTAAGTACATTTTTCATAGCAGTTGTCATTTCATTGATCGTATCGACGATCTTTTTATATTGTGAAAGATAGTCAGTAATATTCTGCAATGTGATATTGTTGCCTAGAGCTTGGAGTGTGTCTTTCTGCCTCATGAGTTCTGCAAGTTTTTGTTCTGCGAGATATTTTGTATTGTCGTCTTTGACTCCAATATATATTTCAAAGCCATTATTGAGATGACTATTGATAAGACTATATCCGAGAAATTTGTCTGCTTGGTCTATCACATCAAGCATGAGATTTGTCACATCACTATAAACATTTTTAGCCGTAGTGAGATAATTTTGAAGTGTTTGTTCGTCATTTTTGATTTTAATATCATAATCTATACGAGCTTTTGCAAGATTTTGCTCAAGCTGTTTTACCTGTAACTGAGCGCTGCTATTGCTATTTGCTAAAATACTATTATCGCTCGATACTGTTGTTTTCTGATAAGAAAGTGTCGCATCTTGAATTTGTTTCTCAAGGTTCTGCTGATTGACAGTAAATGCATTTGCCGCAGACTGCACTGAAAGGCTTGCTCTCTGTGCGTTGAGCGTATATGTTCCTGCGCTATCTACCAAGGAGATAAGAAGTTGTTTTTGATTTACTTTTTGCCCGATCGCAACATTGGTACTATTGACGCGGCCTGCAATCTGAGCAGTGATAGTGATATCACTCGCAGCCTGCACTGTCGCAGTTTTTTTAATAGATCATTGTGCTTCTTTTCCGATCGCCTGTGTCACGATAAAAAACTTCTGCTTCTCTGTTTCCGCGGTATTGTCAACTTTCTTTTGACTCAGAGCAATACCCATCCCTATAAGGATAACGAGCAAAGAACCATATATTATCTTATTTCTTTTTTTCATCTTTTCGTGTATCAAAAACTAAATTACTAATTATCTGTAGAAGCCTCCTTTGTAAAGGAGGTACGCTCACTTAGTATGAGCGGGAAAGATTTTCTTTTAGCATTTCTCCATTTCTGACTGAATATAATCTATCATAGCTGGTATATCTTCCGATTTTATCATTCATACTGCTTTGTCAGCTTTTATTATTACGACAAGGCTATCGCCTGGTTTAATATCTAATATGTCTCTCACTTCTTTCGGTATAACTACCTGTCATTTTGGTCATACTGTCACCGTACCACACATTTTTACGTCATGAGGATGATTCATTTTTTGGTTTTTTACAAACTAAAGTATTCACCACGTCGCTTTCGAAAACATATATTTCTCATTAACATTGAAATATCTGTTTCTCAAGTGACTTTATATAAACTACTTCATCCAGAAAATGAAAAAATCATTTTCATGGCGGTGTAGTATAATTAGTTAGAATAGTAAGAATAGTTATACCAACTTTCAATAGATTTATTATATATCGCAAAATATTTAAGTCAATGTGTATTTTTGCGCTTCTCTGCGGATAACGCTATACTCAGTATAGTCTATATTCTATCATACCGCATGCAGAAAGAAAAACTCTTTATTGATTATCCGAGAGACGAAAAACGAGGTTATGTAGCTAATACTTTCATGCGAAGTATGACTATTTTAGCTATTATTTTCATGATCATAGGATCCATAAAGAGCATTGAATACTCTTTCTCGGAGACCATATTGATCGTTGAACTTATCCTTTCGTTTATTTTTTTGATCGATCTTCTTATTCGTGCACATCTTTCAGGATGGAAGAGATCTTTTTTTTCTAATGTGTTCAATATCTTCGATATAATAGCATCTGTTCCTTTCATTATCGCGTTTGGGTTTCATGGATACCTCGCAGTAGGATATCTTAAGGTTTTAAGAATTACCAGAATTTGTAGGATATTTAGGCTCGGTAAGTACTTCACTTTCCTTACAAACTTCTGGAAAGCACTCAAAAAGAACACCTATAAGTACAAGATTGCTGGTATATTCTTTCTACTTTGCTGGTTAGTCGGTTCTTTTCTTATGTATGCTATCGAATGAGCAACCAATCCGTGATTCACCGACATACCAAGTAGTATGTGGTGGGCGCTGGTGACTATGTCGACAGTTGGTTATGGAGACATCTTTCCGATGACTCTCTTAGGGAAAATAGTCTGAGGTCTTGTTATTATTCTTGGACCAATATTCTTAGCAATCATATCATCTGTCTCTATCGTTACTTTTCTCGATGTTGTAAAGTTGATAAACAAAGAAAAAATGTGAGACGCTATTTGTGATAGATGTCAATCCTCTCCTCATGAAACTGATGCACAGTACTGTCGTATGTGTTGAGAAAAACTTTCATCAACATCACCTCTTAATAGTTATATATTAGATAAATATTAAAAATTAATAATAACAATAAAGGAAAAACTTTCATGAAATGTCTAAAAGTGTCAAAATAGCTTACCAAGCTATAATACTATAATATTGTTTACTGTGAAAAAATGTTGAAATGTGAAATTAGACATACTGATCGTATTCGTTTTCCACATTCTCTTCACTATCTGACATTTTCTCATCATCAGTTTTTTTCACTAAAGGTTCCATAGCAACCAATGCATTATATATAGATTCAGTAATGTCTATAGACTCATCTTTTTCATTGATGATAAAATGCTCGATGCTTTCATCGTCTCCTTTTGTTTTCTTTCTTTCCTCATGAGGAACAATAAAAAGCGCTTCATAAAGAGGATTTTCAATCTGACGAATATAAGGAGTTGCTGAGATATCTGAAACATCTTCTACCGCCGCACGAATATTTTCTATCGTCAGTAGGATAGAATAACGATCAAGAGCTTTTACTATGATTCTTCCAGAAATACCATCCTCTGTCAGCTCTTTCATATCTGGTATAAATTTTTTTTCAAACACAATTTCATCCTCCTTTCCAGGAGATCTTAACAAGTCTCATATCTTAATCTTCCATCCATAATCTCTCATTGGTTTGTTTTCAATAACTAAATATTACAATAGCAATAAACTATTCAAATGTGTATAAACTTTCTATTTTATAAACCTTCTACTGTGTAATAGTATGCATTTTCCTGAAAAAGACAAAATATTTTCAGAACTTGATAAGCTGCTTATAAGTCCAACTAAGCTTATCATAGGTCTGTCGGGTGGACCCGATAGTAGCCTTGCTTTTGCTGTTCTCCAGGATTTTTATCGTCAAAAAGGTTGGGATCAGCAGCTTCTTATCATTGCTCATTTTCATCATGGACAAAGAAAAGAGTCAGATAAGGAGCTACAGAAAATATTTAAGTTATATGAAAACTATCATATCTATTATAATACCAATAAGCCTCGTCAGTGACATAAAGAGACTATCTTGCGTGATCTGAGAATGAGATTTTTCAAAGAAGTTGCGAAAAAAGAAAAAAGTATCTATATCGTAACAGGACACCATCTTGACGATCGCATAGAAACATCTTTTATGAATATTCTTCGCGGAACAAGCCTTCATGGCTTAGGTAACATGACCTTTCGTGATTATTCAGATGGTTTGTTTCGCTTACGTCCGCTTATCAGCTTACAGAAGCGATATATTCAAGAGCTTTGCGATGTACACAACATGCCATATTTTCTCGATCCAACCAATAAAAATTCTTCTCTTACGATAAGAAACGCATTGAGAAATGATATCTTTCCTCAAATGAGTGTGCTTTCTCCCCAAAATAAATGGTACGAAAGCTGGGCGCTTATCTATAGGCAAATCGAGCGCATGGACATTGAAAGAAATAATGATCACTTAGCTATAGTCCAAAGGCCCACGCATCCCAATCGAGGAGCATCATTCAGCTATCAAATAACACAAAGATCTCCACGAAGAGTAAATGAGTATACAGAAACAGATTGGATATTTCTCTTTCAGCAGCTTGGTATATACAAACATGTATCACAAAAAACTCTTGCAGAATGGACACGCTTTAGTAATACCAGTAACGATGGATATAAGTTTCTCGCAGGAGTTTTCTTCTTTCATTCGCATGGTAAGCTCTACGCAATCAATGGGAAAAAAGATTTCCGGGAGTATAAAAATGATGAGATCCTGAAGATAACATGAAAAGAGAAATACCTTTATTTTGATAGTATGAAAATAAAAAACAATCCCCTGTGGAAGGGATGAGTAATTCGCTATAGTAAGTCAGGAGATATCTATAAGGGAAAAAGGGTAAAGAAGCGGATGCTCAACGAAAAGATTCCTATTTTTTGGAGAGAATTCGTGCCGGTTATTGAGAAAGAATGAAAGATTATTGATGTAGTAAAAGATGTTGTTCCGATGTTTTATTTGCGCTAAAGTAAGCACCATGTGGTGAATTATCTTAATTAGTATCTACGTTATTGTTATTATTGTTTTGATGTTGATCCTCTCGACAATCTCAGCGGACAAAAGAAAGGTAGAAAAGGCTTTTACATATGATGTAGACAGCATTTTTTATCAGATGGCAAAAACCATTCTCACAGAAAAAGAGCGTATCTATGACTATAAAAATACGCTTTCATTGCTCTATCATGACAAGAAAGCTATTTTCACAAAACCAACAAAAAGCTACCATGAGCAGTTTCCAAAACTCCAGGAAAACATGAAATACATAGAAAAACTCCTCCAAAAAGAGATATTTTCTGGAGAAAAGAAGAAAAGACTCGACCAAAACGCTAAAATGCTACACAAGATAGCTCGTATCCAAACACTTACACATACTATACTTACTTTTCTAACTCTGTGAATAGCAAAAATTTGGAGTAAATAGATGCTATAGAACTTTTTTGACATATTTTTGAGAAAAAGATATACTAAAGTATGTTTATTCTCTAAAGTACGTCGATGGTAAATTTCGAAAAAGAAGTGAATATCGAGGCAATTCTTTCGCAAATTTCTTCGAATGAAGCGGTTTCTGATATTCACATCTGATCTGACGAGTATATTGCTTTTCGTGTCAATGGAGAGATCCAGAAGTACGACAAGACAAATAAGATCGCTGAAGAGTATGTAGAGATCATGGTGAAGCATCTCATGAAGTGAAACCAGAAAGCGTATGAAAAATTTGTAGGTGATAAAGAAGCAGACTTTTCATATATTTCTATGGATGGAACTCCTTACAGAGTCAATGCATACTTCAAGCTTGGAAAAATCGGTATCGTCATGAGAAAGATCAACTCTGTTGCAAAACAGGTAAGTGATCTCATGTTTGCTGATATGGCAGATACAATTAAGCAGAAAATCCTTTCAAAGAAGACCGGACTTATCCTCGTTACAGGTCCGACAGGGTCTGGTAAATCAACATCGATCATTTCAATGATAGAGCACATCAACGTAACAAGATCGGAAAATATCATCACCATCGAAGACCCAATTGAATTTGTCTTTAAGCCTCAGAAGTCTATTATTTCTCAAAGAGAGGTTGGTCATGATACGTGGTCATTCCTGAACGCCCTCAGGGCAACGATGCGTGAAGATCCAAACGTGATCTTCGTCGGAGAAATTCGTGATAAGGAAACAGCAGAAGCGGCTATCGCTCTTGCTGAAACCGGACACTTAGTATTCTCTACACTACATACCTCATCTGCATCGCTTACGGTGAACAGATTCATCTCATTCTTTTCTCCTGAGATTCAGGACAGTATCGCAAGTAGACTTTCAGATGCTCTCAATTGCGTTCTTTCTCAATTTCTTGTGAAAAGTGCAGACGGGAAGTCGAGAGTTGGAGTCTATGAACTTATGATTAACACGCTTGCAACAAAAAATAACATTGCGAAGCGCGCTATCTCTCAGATCGATAATATTATCGAAACAAACAATACACATGGTATGATCTCTATGAAGCAATATGCACAGAGACTTATCGACAAGGGAATTGTTGATCCAAGCGCTCTAGGATTTATCATGGGTGACCCATCACAAAAATAATGACAGAAATCTTTAGCGCACCCACAGGAAGTGGGCACACATCTCTTAAAAAGATAAGAGAAATGAAAAAGAAAGCATTGCAATCATATAAAAAGATCGCTACGATCCAGCAAAAGTCAGATAATGAAAAAAAATCTTCCTCTCTTGCGGCAGATCGCGACTTAGAAAACTTTATCCAAAAAATGTCTTAAAGCATGGCTACAACAAACATCCAATTGATACAAAAAAGCCTTCCACAGGCTGTTCGGGATCTTGCAGCACAATATATCATTCCCGATCAGTTTGTTGAAAAGAAACCACAGCTTATCACCATGCTCCTCCAGTCGAGATCGATAGAGAAAGCTGAGGAAAAGCAAAGCTGGTTCAATCTTTTGCCGCTCATGAATGATGAGCAGATAGCAAAATTGGAAGATATTCTCACGAGAGAAAAACAGAAACTCGAAGAGATAGAAAAGAAATATGAAGAAAAGAAAGTTGAAATAAAGAAAAAGTATCTCATGAAGTGGCAGGAAATGGGTTATGTGAAGCAGGTAGAAAACATTAAGCAACAGGAAGCTCAAAGTGATGCTGCGGAAGACCAGGCAGCAGAAGCGCTCTTAGATCAGATTTAATTGATACAACAGAGACCATAGATGATAAAAAATAGAAAATATAATTATCGCAAAATATGATTTTTTATTTTCTATTTTTTGTTTTTCGTTTTTAGCATCAGATCATTTAGCTTTGGAGAAGACTTCTTAGAGCAAACGTTTCAGCAATCAAAAGACAATGAAACCGTCGTAGACGTGGGAAGCAGTAAGGAAGATGTATGAGGCAAACTTATCGATGGTGGTGGAGGACTTGGCGTTGGTATTGGTATCTGATCGTCAGGCTCTCTCCTCGTGAGCACTATTAAATGGCTTTTAAGGATGGCGGCGATTCTTGGTGTGAGTATGGGTATCTATGTTGGTATACAGTTTATCCTCTCGCAAGGCGATCAAGCAAAGGAAAAGAAAGCAACAGACAATTTAATCAAGATCGCAGTGGGTATTGTTCTTGCTCTTTGAGCCATAGCCATCGTCAATCTTATCCAATCTATTACCAGGTCTACTATCTAATCTTATATATCTGTATGAAAAAATATCTACTTCTTGGAGTTACTTCTCTTATCTTGTTTGGCTTTTCTTCTGCTGTCAATTTAAACGTTACTCTGCCGGAAAGCCAGTGATATCAAGATCTTAATAATGCTATGCAAGGACAGTCTGAGGTATCGAGCGATCCATTTGAGTTGGTGTTTCTCTTGCAAACTATTAATACGTATCTCTGGATTGCAGTAGGTCTTGTGTGTATGGTGGTGATTGTGATAGCCGGAATTAAGCTTATTTCAGGTCGCGGAGACGAATCCATCATGAAAAAAGCAACAGGAACTATTGTCTCTGCTATCATCGGTATCGTTATTGCTATCTTCTCTTATCTTCTGGTGAGGGTGGTGCTCAATCTTTTCTAAACTATATCGCCAGAGAGCGATTCGACCTTTGCTGGAGCAATCCAGAAGGTCGATTTTTTATATTTGTTTTTGATAAGGTTTTGGATATAGTAAGACTCCATTTATTTTTTCTCATCCCCAGTGATGTTGAGACACTCTCATAAAAAGAAAAACAACAATATCATACTCATTGTTGTTCTTGCTGCCCTCTTCATAGGCGCTCTTATCTGGATCGTAAAAGCCAATTCAAAGGAGGCTGCTCCAGCAGTAAGTCCTGCTCAGGTCGATGCTCTTGCCCAGTGTCTGACAGACAAGGGAGTAAAGATGTATGGAGCAAGTCGGTGTCCTCACTGTAAGGCGCAGAAAGAAATGTTTGGTACATCATTTTCTAAGATAGACTATATCGAATGTACAACCGACGCTGTAAAGTGTAACATAGCAGGTGTAAAAGGATATCCAACATGGATTTATCAGGGACAAAAATACGAAGGAGAACAAACATTTGACGCTCTCGCGCAGATAGCAGGATGTTCATATGCTGGTAGCTCTACTGACGTTTCAGGAGGCATATCAACCCAATAACACATACTTACGTAGTAGCAATTAGATGATAGATTTTAGATGTTAGCATATTCTCATGCTATAATCTAACTGCTAATGTCTAATTGCTTTTTATATTATACAATATTTGTGAGAAATTGTGCTAACGGACTATTAGCGGATTTTGCCCCCAGTGTATTGCAAATTACTATAAACCCCATATACTAAAGATACAACAAAACCAAAAACAAACAAAAAGAACTATAAAACAAAAATAGCTTCGGCGTATGCGTCGAACTACCATCAGCGCCTTTTACCAAAAAGGACTGATATGAAATTGGAGGTAGCAAAAGCATCCATAAAACACGATATATATGCGGTCAACGCTTCATCTATATCGTGTCTTAGGACACTGATGCTATAACGCTACCTCCACTCGGAGGCGTAGTGTATATCACTAGCCTTTTTCTTTTTGAAAAAAAACTAAGAATGTGAATATATTTTATATACACTCGCCGATTTTTCCGCGCCTCCTCTCGTTGAGAGTGAGTGAATAATCAATTGAAGAGGATCGAACCGGAGTCGCGAAGTGCGCAGGTGAGATTCTTTCGTAGTCAATACATGAATAACAAGTCAGTCCGTATGCACTAAAATCGGCTAGACCTTTTTGGTTACT